>CAZLFA010000041.1:0-17884 GCA_964558665.1 uncultured Syntrophaceae bacterium | reverse complement strand
AAAGCTGACGGGATTTTTCGTCCAGGCGAAGTTATTGCGGCCAAAATAATTATCCCACAACAGGATCGGCGTGCCCAGATAGTTGGGGTACTTCTCGGAGACCGGCATGATGTAAATCTTTTTATTGTCCATAACTCCACCTTGTTGGAAAGTCACCCACTTGCCATCCGGCGAAAATGAAAACTGTCTGACACTGCTAAAAAGCGGTTGCGGGGTATTAGGCCGGCCTTCCCCCCAGCTTATGAATGAAGCGCCCCTTTGGCCTCCAAAAAGAATCGAAAAGGGCAGCGTCGGGTGCGGAACCATCCTTGTAAAATCAACCTTGCTTCTGTTGCTCATGATTACACTCCCCAGCGGATGCTGCGCCGGATTCAGATTCAAGTCATAGATCTGCATCTCCTTCTTATTGTAGTACCACAAAAACAGCCTGTTATAGGCCACAACCCATGTTGCCCCTTTGTTTCTATCTATTTTTTTAACAGGAATAATCTTCTTCTCTCCCAGATCAATCAACTGCAGAAAATAGGTGCTGTCCCTGGGATCATCGGAGTGACGGTTATATTCTTTTACCTCAAAAAAGAATCGCCGCTTCCCGGCATCCGCAATGGCGATGTTTTGAATCGATTCTTCAATCGAAAAGACAATCCGGTATTCCTCGTGCGTCTTCGCGCCGAAGTTATAAAGCAGGAAACGGCGCATCTGGCCGAAGCCGATCGTGTCCGGCTCAACCACCGGCAGATACGTGCCCCCGCCGCGGACGTTATCCACCGCCCGCCTGAAGTGGTTGTCCATGTCGATCTTCCCTTCAGGAAAGGAGATGACCGTAATAGCGTTGGCATAGTCGTTCGTGCCCACGGCATTGTCCTGCGGCACGGGAAACAGTGAAAGGCTTGTACGGGAATCAACCTTGTAAATCTGCGGCTTAAACGTTGCGGTGTCATTTGCTTCACTGATAGGTTCCATCTTTTTCTTTCCTCCTCCGTATATGGTACTGGTTAACAGCATACCGACGATGGCAAGGGCCAAGACTACGGGCAGCCATCCCTTGCGCAGGATGCTTGAAAATTTCATCTCTTTCACGGCCTCTCCTTCCGGTTCACGTAAGGGATATTGGCCTGCATTATGTACGCGGCTTCTTTTTTGATTGTAGTGACATCGGCCGGTTCAAGCGGATCTAACACATCTGTAACCTCCTCGTCGTTCTTCCTCCTGTCGATGATATTATCCGCGATACGGCCGACCTGTTTATACTCGTTGAGCCTGTAAAACCGGTAGGGGTTTGCCTGCGTAAAGCGCAGCCATAGGCTGGTGTCGAATCTGTCCAGGAACTCCTTGGCTTCCCGGCAATATTCCAGATAGTCAACCCCCTCCAGCAGGGTCATGTACCAGTCCGTCCCGAAAAGGATGCGGTGGCGGATCGTATCTTTAAAAGCAGGATCTGCGCAAAGCGTATCCTTGAAATACTTCCGAAATCCCCCGCTCGCAAAGGAGGATGAAATATCCGTATAGACGTTGTCATAATTCTTCATCAGCTCGATAATCTGGAGGCCCCACTCCCTGCCCAAATCCGTATTGCCGCCATAGTGCGCCAGGCAAAGATGCAAGTCGGACAGCTCCCGCGTATCGACTTCCTGCTCCAACACCCTTTCCCACGCCTTGGGGGAAATAAAATTGTCATGGAAGTATTTCAACGGATCGCCGCCGGACTTCTCTTTCAGTTCATCCACCGCGGGATCATTGGGGTGGCTGAATTCAAAATACTCCTCCTTGTCAAAAGTGCTGGCGCCATCCGGCGTGCAATGATTTATAATGGGGATCTGTTCGCTGCAGCAGCGGCGATAAAACTCCTTCAGGATCGGCAGCCGATGCACGTCCCACGGCCGGTAGCCCTGCGCCGTGTACATCTTGAAGCCCAGATAAAGACCGCTGCCGCCCACCTGTTCAAACGGTATCATGTTGCCCTTCAGATTGCCGTGCACCTGCCAGCGCCGGGGGTCGTAATGAAACAGAGGCAGCATGCGCAGGGGATTTTTCAGCATCGCCAGTTCCGTGTAAGTGATCTGGTCTTTCCAGTTCTCATATCTGACTGTTTCGGAATCGGGCACGATCAGGGGTTCGGCTTTAATGGCAATTCGATGATACTCGTCATTCTTGTCACAATAAATACCCGGTATTCCAAGGTTTTGTATTATTTCTTTGCTGTTCTCATACTCCTTCTCCGACTGCTCCTCCATGTTGATGTTTGCAAGCGGATGGCTGCCGTCAGTCCCCTTGTTCTCACGCCTTGCCGTGTTCCAGTGGCCATGCCGGGGCGTCCAGTAATGGACCGGCTTCTTCTCCTCATCACCGGTCTTGTAAATCACATTATAGATCTTCAGGCCGAAGTAGCCGTCAACATGGGCGTATTCCATATCCATCGTCAGGGGTATGCAGAAAGAGACCAGCCTGGACACGCCGTCGTACAGCTTTTCTTTCGTCAGCATGTGATTATGGGCATCATGATATCTCTTTTTCATGAAATCGTCACCGATTTCCCGGGTCGTCTTTATTGACTCAGGAATGGCCTGCGAAAGACCGGACCGGCGAACCTGTGTTTCCTTGCCGCCCGTGCCGGGGACAGGCGCTACGTCGCGGAGCAGAACCCTGAAGAGAAATGCGCCACCGGTAATAGCCGTACCGGCAAATCCGCCCCATCCTTCAATAGACTCCCGCGAGAGCCTCATGGTTTCCCCGAACCGCTTCCACAAAAACGGCAGTGGTGCACAGTTGCCGCTCTCAATGTGCATGTGGCAATCCACGATGATGCACGGCTGATAGACGCTGACCAGATAGTGCACCCCGGTGACGATATCGCTTTTGGTGTGCTTCAGATCATCGCCATAGGGGTCGTTCTGTTCAACTTTGTTCTTCTTCAAAGGGGTTATAGACTTTGCAAAAAGGCAGTACTTGCTGTTGATCATTGCGTCTTTGGTTTCGAAGATAAATGCGAATTCCCCGTGGCGGTCCTGGTCAGGCAGATCTATTATCCCTTCTTTATTTGTAGTTGCCTTTGTTTCGCCGCCTTTGGGCAGTCTGATCGTGAATTCCCTGTCCGCAAGCGGTTTGTTGTCTTCGTGTCCGAAGTAGAATTTCCCCGCCTTTTCGTCGTAGTTATCCCAGGAAAGATGTTCCACGACTTTGATGCGCACGGTGTCTTTCGGAGGCGGGAGGATCTTGTTTTGCGGCGGATCGGCGCTGGAGTCGTGATTCCTGCCGATGGTGTTCTTGTTGTTGTGGGTTGTCAGGTCCGTATTCCGGCAGACGCCCTTACCCTCGATCATCACGTCGGAGGAAAAATTGGCGAATTCCGCCTTGTCGCCGACAGTGCCGGAAATGACCCCTTTGCCGGAGCCGGGCTGGTCTCCGGTGCTCGTGCTGTAATAACAACCATCTATCGCCACACTGTTGCCGCCGATCTTCACGGTCTTGCTGCCCTTGTCGAGTGTGGCGGATTTGGCGTTGTTTGAATAGGGTATGGGCACCATTGCCGGGCCCATCGGCGTCTTGCAGACGTCCGGCGCCGTGCTGTTGGCCTCTGCTCCACTTCCCTTGTGGGATACACCCTGTTTGTTGGCGTATACGTTTGATCCCATGTTTTCAACTCCCTTTCATTTTATATTTCCGGGGACGGCCTCCCCCTACGCCCCCTCAGAGAGGGGGGACAACTTCCCATGCGCCCCCTCAGAGAGGGGGACAGCGCTTACTCTTCTTTCTCCAAAACCACTGCGCCGCAGGGGCCGTGATCGTCCGAGCAGAAAATCATCACCGGCGATTCCAGCCAGTTGCGGGAAAATCCCTGTGCGGCGATACCCGCCATTACCGCGCCGCTTGCCGCGCCGATGTCGCCGTAATGTGCAGCGGGTCTCCACACGGATGGCGGCCCCGGAGGATTCCTGAAGCTGCGCATTGCGGCTGCGGTCCATTCCATTGCCCGTGATTCCTCGCCGTTCAGATCGCTGAACACGGCTTTGAGTTCCCTGCCTTTTAAAGGCTCCATCGCCGCCTGGCAGGCTTCGGTGAGACCGGTATAGATGCCCGATTTGTCCGATGCGCGCGGATTAGGTTCCTGAGCAAGTCCCAGCGAAGATATCCGCGCCAGGACCGGCCTTTTCGACAGTTTTGCCGTTTCAATGTCTTCCACGATCAGAAAGCAGACCGCCTCCGATGGAGAAAGGCCCTGATGACGGCCATAGCCGGCCGATTTAAGGCGGTTGTCGCCTTCAAACCAATCCAGGGTTGATTTATCAAGCAGTGAATCTGCCCCGTAGATGATGCACAGAGTGTCCGGATTGCTTGCAATGAGGCGGGCAGCCTCTTGTATTGCATAATGAAACGAAGAGTTGCCCCGGGGAATCAGTTCTATTGATGGTTTGGCAACCCACCTTGCCATGATGATACGCAAAGAGTTTATGCATTCTTTGCCATAATCGGGGCCGGGACGGTCTGCAGAAGCCGTACCAAGAAAGAGATGCACCCGGGAATGCCGCTTCGATTTCGGGATATCCTGAAAATATTCATCGAGCATATCTTTCAGGCAAATTCCCGCAATATTCCTAAGACGCGCTACATTGTCCTGCACTTGCTCCTCGATCCCTCCGATTTTTGCCGCTATCACAGGATTGCCGCTTGCATCCCGATACTCGTCATGAAAGGCCGGCCGCGTGATCCTCGCTCGTACGGAGGCCGCAGTCATGCACGCATCAAGACCCAACGGGGTGATGCTGTTGACGGCGGTGACGGCAAGTTCCCTGTGGCCGTAGTTGACCTTTACAAGTGCGGGCCGTGCTGTTGTCTTCGCTTCCGCGGTAATTTGACGCCGGGCCGGGGCGCAAACGTCAAAAAGCGGCCCGCCCGGCTCCAGTATAGCCAGCTCCAACGCCGCGGCGGCACGCTGCCGCTGAAGGCCGGTTTTCAGGACGGATGCAGTGTGCTCTTTTGTTATGGGCCTGCCAAGCAGCAAACGCTTACCGACCGGAAATTTTCCTTTGTTCTTGTCCCACCAGGCAGCGATCAGTTCAACATTGGGCCAGGAAAGATTTTCATCGGGGTCGGGTGCGACATTCGGATCATCAGGATCGTCATTGGGCCCGGCCGAAAAGCCATCGGGCCATTGACCTGCCATCCCTTCCCTCTCAATGTCCACGCCGGTGATCATGGTAAAGGCTTCTCCGGCAACTCGGGCCGTCTCCGGAATCCGCATCTGTTCCAGAAGCCACGGGACAAGCGCCGGATCGCCGATGATGCCCGCGCCCTGCACGGCCGGCCGTATGGCAGCCGGATTTTTTGCCAGTTCCTTCTGCCAGGCCAGTGCGGCACCGTGCTCCATGCGCCGCATACCGACGGCCAGCGATTCCGCGCAGAACGGCGAGGCAGCATCAACAAAGGGTTTCAGGACGTCGACCGACTTAACATCACCCAACAGGGCAGACGACCGGGCCGCCGAAAAACGGATTGCCGGATCTTTGTCCGGCCAGTTTTTTTGAAGACGGTCGCACAGGAACTTGTCCCATCGCATGCCCAGCTCGCCCGTGGCACGCAATGCCCGGGCTTTAATCTCAGGATGGGGTGAGTAGATGGCATTGTCCAGAAAATCTCGGGGGTCGCGGCGGTGAAGGGCGGTGGCGGCAATACCGATGTGCTGAAGGGCTGTCGATTTTGATTTCAGAAGGTTTAATATGTGGGGTTCTGACTTTTCATAAGAGAGCCAACCCAAAGCGGATATGACGCCTTCCGACAACTCCGGCGAGGATTCTGCCTTATCGAGGATGATCGCTATGCGGCCTTCGTCTGCGCTTTCAAACGCCGTTACAGATGCCAGGAAACATTCCCCTGCATAACCCATCTCCAATGCCGCCTTGCAGCACTTCCAACCTGTTTCGCCTGCCACCCGCAGGGCGTCGATCTGCGCCTCCAGACGATTGTCCAGCGCCAGAAGATCAGTCAGATCGTAATGAGGCGCTTTTACCGCACGGCCCCGCAAATGCCACAAAGACACGGCATCGTCGCAGTATTCACCGCAAAGATTATCAATAAATTCTGCTGCTCCTTCAGATTCCCTCGCTCGATTTTTCATTTTCCACCTGCCGTTTTATTTTTTAAAGGGTTTTTCAACTAATAAATGTCACAGAATTAATCAACTGAAATATTGCATAAATGCTTGTATATACTAATTAATTATGCTTTCATTCTATTAAAATCTCCGCAACTTTCTGCTGGTTTTTTATTAGATTTATTTTTTGATCAATTACTCTTGCCGGGATGGCGGCTTAAGGAACACATTGTATGATTTTCGCAAGGTGCTGATTGCGGGGATCCTTTTTTTATCAGGAAGCGGTATTTTAATATCCGGTGTGTTAAGCAGGCATGAAAGCACCCTGCACCCATGAAACAGAATGATGTGTTGACGCTTGTCGGTGATTTGTGTTAACTCTAACAAATAATTAATGGTTTGGGAGGTTGCAATGATATTCTTTAAAAATATCAGGAATGTCAAAATTGCCTGCTGGATGAGCAGCGGGACTTTTGACGAAGGGCGTAAAAGTATCCTCTTTATTCACGGTTCGGGCGGCGACCACACCGTGTGGGTGCATCAGTACTCGAAGCTGAAAGACGATTTCAATATCGCGGCAGTGGAGCTTCCCGGTCACGGCAGTTCAGAAGGAAAAGGGGAGAGCGATGTTCAGATTTACGTGGAGTGGATCCGGCAGATCATGGAGGCCTTCAATATCCGCAAACCCTATCTTGCAGGGCACTCTCTGGGGGCGGCCATAACGCTCTCGTTTGCCATCAGCCGCCCTGATCTGATCAGCGGCATTATCCCCGTGGGGGGCGGCGTCAGAATGCCTGTCAACCCGGCGATTCTGGAGGGCTTGAAGAATGATCCGGTTTCCGTCGTCGACATGACGGTAAAGTTTTCAATCGCGAAAGCAAACCGCGAACGCCTTTCCGGACCATTGAGGGAGAGCATGCTCAAGGCAAATCCGGCCGTCTTTCATGACGATCTTGTCGCCTGCGATAGACTTGACGTTGCCGACAAGATTTCCGGCATCAAACTGCCGACACTTGTCATCTGCGGCGATGACGACAAAATGACGCCGCCGTCACTGTCGAAATACATTGCCGAAAATATCGGCGGTGCGCGATTGTCGCTCATACCCGGCGCCGGACATTTCGTGATGGTGGAAAATCCGGCGGGATTCAATGATGCCGTAAAGTCGTTTCTTGCCTGACCAAGTTTTTTTAAGGAGTGCTTAATGTTTGTCTTTGGAAACCTGATGGAAGCCGTTGCCACGGTGATAAATACTGCTCTTACCATTTACATGTGGATCATTATTGCGAGGGCGATCATCTCCTGGGTCAATCCCGATCCGTACAATCCCATTGTCCAGTTTCTGTACCGGGTTACGGAGCCTGTTCTGAGGCCGATTCGCAGGAGGCTCTCCTTCGGCATGGGGATAGATTTTTCTCCGATCATCGTTATTCTGGTCATTTATTTTCTCCAGATATTTCTGGTCAAGACGCTGATACGAATGGCCTACATATATCAGTGAAAACGGGGCTGCCGATGGATGCTCTTTCTGTGCGGGAAACGAAAGCCGGCGTTGTTTTTCAGATCAAGGTAACCCCGCGCTCTTCGCGGTGCGAGATAGCCGGAGTTCAGGATGGTGTTCTTAAATTGAAGATCACGGCGCCGCCGGTGGAAGGAAAAGCAAATGAAGAATGCATCCGCTGCCTGAGTGAAATCATCGGCGTAAAGAGGAATCAGGTCACGATCATAAGCGGACACAAATCGAGGATCAAGACGATAGCAGTTAAGGATGTGGTTTCCCGAACAATAGAGGAACTGGCGAGAAACAAGACATAAGGGGTGATGAAAACCCCCTTTCTTACAATGAGACGGTGTTGCAATGCTTAAAATGCCCATTGCGGCACAGTCTCAATACATTAATTCATCCCTTCATGGAAAACAGCCGGCCGGCAAGATCCGAGAATTCAAAAGTTGCAAGAGCAGCGGGCGTGGTAGGACTCGCCACGATGCTGAGCCGTGTGTTCGGCTTCCTGAGAGACATGGTGGTGGCTGCCTTCTTTGGCGCCGGCCTGACGACGGACGCCTTTTTTGTAGCCTTCCGCATACCCAACATGCTCCGCCGCCTGCTCGGCGAAGGATCGCTTACCGTCTCCTTTGTGCCCGTCTTTACGGAATACCTGAACAACAGATCGCGGGAAGATGCCCTGGAACTGGCGAACGTGGCATTCACCCTGCTGTCGGTTATTCTGGCCGCCGTTTCCGTGCTTGGCGTTATCTTCTCGCCGCTGATTGTGGGAATTATGATGCCGGGCTGGTACATGAACAACCCGACGCAGTTCGAGCTGGCCGTTTTTCTCAACCGGCTGATGTTTCCCTACCTGTTCTTCATCTGTCTGGTTGCTCTGTGCATGGGGATACTCAACTCCCTGCGCCATTTTGCAGCACCGGCGCTGTCCCCTGTCGTTCTCAACATCTGCATGATAGTCGCGACTCTCCTTCTGAGAGATTTTTTTGCAGAGCCTATTGTGGCGCTGGTTGTTGGCGTGATGATCGGCGGTGTTGTGCAGCTGGCCATGCAGTGGCCGTTTCTGGTGCGCATGGGTGTAAAACTCAGGCCGAATTTCAACTTCAGCCACCCGGGCGTGAAGCGCATCGGTGCGCTAATGGGGCCTGCTGTCTTCGGAGCCGCCATATATCAGATCAACATCTTCATATCGCAGATTCTGGCCTCGTTCCTGCCGAAGGGCAGCGTTTCCTATCTCTATTATGCAGACAGGATCGTCGAACTGCCCCTGGGCGTTTTTGCCATTGCCGTGGGCACAGCGGCGCTGCCCAGTTTTTCCGAGCAGGTTGCAAAAGGGAATTATGATGACCTGAAGCGCACCATCTCCTTTTCCATGCGTCTGATACTGTTTATCACCGTTCCGGCCATGATTGCCATTATCGCCCTGCGTGAACCGATAATCTCCGTTTTGTTCCAGAGGGGTCAGTTCAATGCAACATCGACCGTTTTGACAGCGCAGGCGCTATTCTTTTATGCGGTCGGCCTTTGGGCATTTTCGGTAATCAGGGTGGTTGTATCGGCATTCTACGCCCTTCAGGATGCCAGGTCGCCAATGAAGGCGGCGATTGTCGCACTGATCGTGAATCTGGCGGTCAGTGTCGCCTTTATGTTTCCCTTGCAGCACGGCGGTCTGGCGCTGGCTACGTCGGTTGCTTCGGCTGTAAATTTCATCATGCTGGCGGTCATCCTCAAAAAGCGCATCGGTAATTATCTCGATCCGGTGTTTTACAGCTCTTTAGGAAAGATAGTTTTTTCGTCGCTGGTGATGTGGGGGGCGATAGCCCTGATAGATTATTTCATGCCGTGGAATGTTGCCGCCCCCTTCCGGGACAGGCTGGTTTTCCTGAGTGCATGTGTGATAATCGGCATGGCGGTTTTTTTCGTGATGTCGTATCTTTTGAAGAGCCCGGAGATCGTCTCATTGACAGCCTCCCTGAAGAGGCGCCTCAAGGGACGTTAGCCTAATGAATACGATAAGATCAGACAAAAAAATTGACTTAGATGATGTAAAGTGGTAGGGAGGTTGTCCTTCCGCGGTAATATACCAAGAAGAGAGGCCAATCATGCTCGATATAAAAATTCTTAGACAAAACATGGATTTGGTTCGTAAGAAGATTGCGGAGCGGGGGCAGGACATCGATCTTGACCGTTTCCTCAAACTGGATGCCGAGAGGCGGGACGTCCTGCAGCAGGTGGAAGGCCTTCGCAACGAAAGAAACACTGTGTCCAAGCAGATCGGCGAAAAAAAGAAGAACAAGCAGGATGCGTCCGATCTTATTGCCAGGATGTCGGATGTATCGGCAAAGATAAAAGAACTTGACGAAAAGCTGGCGGGCATTGACGCTGACCTCCAGGCGATGGTAATGATTATCCCCAATCTCCCCCATGAGTCGGTTGTCTATGGAACAAGTGCTGAAGACAATCCGGTAATCCGCCACTGGGGGGAGAAACCGAAGCTCGGCTTTGCACCGAAACCGCATTGGGAGATCGGCGAGGATCTGAATATCCTGGATTTTGCCAGAGGGGCAAAGATTACGGGCGCAAGATTTACCCTTTATCGCGGGGCAGGTGCCGCACTGGAAAGGGCGATCATCAACTTCATGCTCGATCTGCATACCGGGAGCCACGGTTATACGGAGATGCTCCCCCCCTTTATGGCGAACAGCGCCAGCATGACGGGAACCGGGCAGTTGCCGAAGTTTGAAGAAGACCTTTTCAAGGTGGACAAAACGGACTATTACCTTGTGCCCACGGCGGAAGTGCCGGTAACGAATATCCATCGCGACGAGATCCTGAGCGAGAAGGAACTGCCGATATACTACGTGGCTTATACGCCCTGCTTCAGGGCGGAGGCCGGGTCATACGGCAAGGATACGAGGGGCCTGATCAGACAGCACCAGTTCAACAAGGTCGAGCTGGTGAAATTCTCGGCTCCGGAAACATCGTATGACGAGCTTGAGAAATTGACGCTCAATGCCGAAGAGGTGCTTAAAAGACTGAATATACATTACCGGACCGTAAGCCTGTGTACGGGCGATCTCGGGTTTTCTTCCGCCAAGACTTATGATATTGAGGCCTGGCTTCCCGGGCAGGAGACCTACCGTGAGATATCCTCCTGCAGTAATTTCGAGGATTTCCAGGCGCGGCGGGCATCCATAAGGTTCAGGCGCGAGGAAGGCGGCAAGGTGGAATTCCTTCACACTCTCAACGGGTCGGGGCTGGCGGTCGGCAGGACGGTGGTCGCAGTTCTGGAGAATTACCAGCAGGCCGACGGCAGCGTGGTGATACCGGAGGCGCTGAGGCCTTATATGAGGGGCCTCGAGAGAATAACGAAAAGCAGTTAATAAAAAAAACTGGAGGGATGGCCGAGTGGTCTATGGCGGCGGTCTTGAAAACCGTTGACCGAAAGGTTCGCGGGTTCGAATCCTGCTCCCTCCGCCAGGAAATATAAGGGACCAGGTTTCAGCGGTTGCTGATGATGAGATCGCCCCCGGTACCCTGATGAGTGCGACGGAGAGATGGCTGAGTGGCCGAAAGCGTTCGCCTGCTAAGCGAATGTACGCCCCATAAGGTGTACCGCGGGTTCGAATCCCGCTCTCTCCGCCATTATTTTTTTACCGTTTTTTGACAGGTATAAAACGGCTTCTTAAAAAGCTTCAAATGCAAGGCGCGTGAATCCTGAGGAGTGAGTCGTACAAAAAGGTACGTCGCAACGACGCAGTTGGACTTTTTTAGAAGCCGTTAGCGTTTCGGGCAGACTTCTTTCGTTACGGTCCCCCACAGATTACCGGGCGGAATAGACAACCATGCAGGCGTGTCCTGATCCGCTTCGTGAAACATGTTTCCAATCTTGTCGAAATAGGCAAATTTCAGGAAGCGTATCCTGCCTTTAGAACAGTCCAGATCGCACTGTATTTCAATCGTTTTAAATCCTCTGCCCGGCTTGTTTATAATCTCCAGATAATGATTGATGGAGTCCCGGTATTTGCTTTTTGCCGAGGGTGATATTCTTACCCATACGCGGGCAATGTCCGGAGATGTAAAATTAACGCGGCTCATATCCACGAAGAGGCCGTCGCGGTGTTTTGTAAATCCTGTTAGTCTCCACCGGTCCGACTTTTCCTGTGCGCATATTGTTGATAGTGATGAGAACAGAACAAATGAGATAATAATTGACGATATGTAAAATAAAAAGGATCGTTTCATTTTGCCTTCAATTCCTTTCCTGCTTCCCATGCCGATGCAAATCTTTCTCCCACCGACCAGTAGCCCCGGTCATCCATGGTGAACAAAATGGGACTTAGTTTGGCAATATCAACATTGTCGCCGTCAAGGTATGCGGTATCGCAATATGTCTCGACGATCTCGCCTATGAAGATGTCGTGCTTCGGAAAATCAACCGTCTGGATGAGCCGGCATTCCATGTTTATGGGGAAGCTCTTGATCATGGGTGCTGTTTGCAGTTCCCCGTAGAAGTTTTCGAACAGGACCGACTTGTCCACCTTTTTACCCGAGACAATACCGCAGTAGTCAGTTACCCTGACCATGTCCGTGGTGGGTATATTGATACTGAAGGTGCCGTTCTCCCTGATGCCGGCATTGGTATAGTGAAATTTGGCAACACCGAGAGAGACGGAGACCAGATCCATGATGCCGACGTGGGCGATAGTGATGTAGTTGGGTTTCCCGTTTACCAGGGCGCCGACCAGCACCGTGGGCATCGGATAAAGACAATTCTTGACGCCCATCTTTCTTTTCATATCCACCTCCTGCTCATCACTTATTGCTTATTTTTGAGGGCGGCCAGCTCCTCCTTCAGGATAACCATCTCCTGGCTTGTCTGTCTGAGCCTCTGCGCCAGCACCTCAGCAAGAATGTGGTAAAAAACGGCGCTGAAGGCGACCTTGTCCTCAGGATTCATGCTGTCGAGAAAGGAAATGTCGGTGACCAGGCAGAGGGAGTTATCCAGTGCCCGCACCGAAGCCGAACGGGCGGTGCCGTCGATGATGCACATCTCGCCGAAGATATCGCCGATGCGCTGGATGAGGCTTATCTGCTCATTATGCTTTTCCACGGCAAGCTTCCCGGAAACGAGGAAATAGACGCGGTCATCGAAGCTTCCTTCGTTGATGATGACATCGCCGGCCTTGTAATTCGTCACCGTGCTGTACTTCAGAATTTTAAGGATGTCTTTTTTCTCGAAATACTTGAAAACGGGGAGTTCCTTGAGCTTCCTGAGCAGCTCGTTATTCATGGTATAAAGGGCTGATTCCAAGTCTCACCTCCGTCCGTTAGTATTGATAATCACGTTGAACAAAAAGTTCATCTGGAAATGAATGAGACACCTGCAAGCCGTCTCGATTTATTTTTTTAATGTCTATATTGGTGGTTTGTAATGACAGTATTAAATAACAGTATCATTTTATCTAATATGACGTGCCAGTTCAAGTGACTTTTTATATATTTTTTGCCGTTAGTCCCGATTTGTCTCCTTAATTCTTCATCTCGCAGTATATTAACAATTTTATCCGCTGTCGATTTTATTGAGATGCCGTCAGTGTAAATAAAGTGTTTCATATCTTCCAGGCGATATTGTCCGAACAGGTCTTCCGGAATATTTGATATTACCGGGACACCTAAAAGCATTGCCTCTGCATTGGAAGTTCCAAGGCCACGATATTCACCTGAAAGCATCATCCAGTGAAGAGCTGATTTCTTTATCTCATTTATTGTTTCCTTGTGTTTCAGTTCTCCGGTGAATATGACCTTCTCGTCTAAATTCATAGCCTTGACCGCTTTGATGGCATCATCTCTGTATATATGACCGATAATCTTCATTTTCATGAAAGGAAAGGTTTTCAGCAGTTCTTTAAAAACTTTGATTTGGAAGATATAATTCCGCTGATCTATGACGGCGCCCACGCCTGTGATCTGAGCCAGGCTGTCGTAGGGGTGTTGATAGTTAAGAAAGTAATCTTTCTCGTCGGAAACACCGAACGGCACAATAATGGATTTATGAGCCTCACTTTTATATGAGTTCCTTACATAGCGGTCAATTTCTTTATCCCAGGAGATAATGCAATCACAGTTAGGTAGTATCAACCGGCCGCATATCAGTTTGTCAAAGAAGCTCAATACTGTGTTTCTCAGCGGGTCTGTCGATTGTATCTGGGTCCCGATCGACAGCATCAGCGGCACTTTATGGCGCTTTGCGGCGTAAATGACGGGGAAAGCAATATCTGAATAGTGGTTTATTAACAGTACTATTTCCTTCTTTCCCAGACGAATTATTTCTGATATTTTCCAATAATTTACGGGAAAAAAAGAACAGATTCTGAAATGCTTGAAATATTTTTTTATGTTAAGAGAAATGGAGTTGAGCACATGTACATTGAATTTTTCGGTAGTAACTTCACATCCTTTTTTGTTAAGAGTGACAAGACTGACCTCATGGCCGGCCATTAACAATGCTTCCGCCAAATCCCTGGAGTAAAATGACGACCCGGTAGCAATGGGAGGAAAGATGGACGATGCAATCAATATCTTCAATGAAACACCTTGTCTTCAGGAATTATTATGAATCATTCTTGAGTTGTCGGAATGATTTTACAAGGTTGAAACCATCTTTACGCAGAATAGCATATGTGGTTCAGCTAATCCATATTTAATCAGGACACTATAAGGTTAACAGGAGAATGAAAGAGAAAAGAAAGAGGAATAAGATTCCGGTACGAAATGATACACATGTAGCTCCTGGGGTGCACGTTATTCCGCTGTTATTGCTGTTTATCGCCATTGCCGGTCTGCTTGCATATCTCAACAGTTTTACCGCACCATTTGTTTTTGATGACCTGAACAATATCCTTGATAACCCTACCATCAGGAGCTTGAAGAATATCAAGCAGGTATTCAGCCCTCCCGTAGGCTCCGGTGTAGGTGATCGTCCCGTAGTCAATTTTACCCTGGCGCTGAATTATGCCGTCAGCGATTACAGAGTCTGGAGTTATCATGCCCTGAATCTGCTTGTACATATCATGGCAGCCCTGACCCTGTTCGGTATTGTCAGGCTGACGCTTGCATACGGGAAGCTGAAGGAAGCCTATGGGAACATCACGACACCTGTGGCATTCGCCGTCGCCTTGATCTGGACATTGCACCCCATACAGACCCAGGCGGTGACTTATATCATCCAGCGTTGCGAATCGATTATGGCGCTGTTTTTTCTGCTGACTATTTATTGTGCCATCAAAAGCTGGCATTCACCTTCAATGACCCTCTGGAGAACATTATCCGTAGTATTCTTTCTTTTGGGTGTCGGCTCGAAAGAGGTGATTATTATGGCTCCTGTTATTGTTTTTGCCTATGAATGGCATTTTATCCGTCCATCTATCAAGGATGTGCTGACCTCTTCATGGCCGCTCTATTCCGGATATCTGGCTGGGAGCATTATGTTGTTTCTATTGGTTTACCACGGCGGCACTACCAAAACAGGTTTTAGCGGCACGTTCTATACACCCTGGCTTTACTGGTTGAGCCAACCGGAAGTGATTCTCCATTATCTGCGGTTGGTCATTTGGCCTGACAAGCTCTGTTTTGATTATAGCTGGCCCTTGGCTTCGTTTCGTGAGGCACTGCCGTCACTTGCGGTTGTTACGCCGGCGGCGGCAATATCTGTGTGGCTTTTTTTCAAGAGAAGCCCCTTTGGTTTTCTCGCCCTTTGTTTTTTTCTCATACTTCTTCCCACATCAGTGATACCTCTTCCTGATCCTGCGGCTGAATATCGTATGTACCTGCCTCTGGCGCCATTGTCGCTTATTGCCGTTACAGGCGCTTATAGATCGATTATGGTTCTTCAGAAAAGATATTCCCTTTTTTTTAAAGAAAGCCGCTTGCAGAAGTTTTGCGTGGTGTTTCTCTTATTGATCGGCCTGGTGCTTGGGGCATTGACCTGTAAACGCAATCACGTCTATCAAAGTGAAATTACCCTCTGGGAGGATACGGTCAGGAAGCGTCCGATGAATGCAAAGGCGCAGCTCAATCTCGGTATGGCCAATTTCAATCGCGGCAAAACAAATGAAGCCATAGTTCATTTTCTGGAGGCAATAAGGCTGCGGCCCGAACATCCGGATGCCTATTCAAACATGGGAGGGGCATTACTGAAAATAAACAAAGGAGAAGAGGCGCTGTATTACTTTCAAAAAGGATTGACCATGAATCCGAATGAAAAGACGGCGGCATGGCTGCATTCGAATATGGGCGTGGCCTTATTCGGATTGGGGAGACAGGAGGATGCAATCAGCCATTTTCAAACGGCCATACTCCTGAAGCCCGAACAGGCGGAGTATTACGCCAATCTTGGCTTGGTGCTGGAAAGGACGAACCGTTTGCCGGAGGCGGCCGAGGCATGGGAACATGCCTTGAAAATCAATCCCGGATTGCCGGGCATTCGTGAAAGGTTGACGGCTGTTCAGCAAAAGAAAAGGGCAGGCCGATGATGGCCTGCCCTTTGGAATCATATTCTGGGATGGATCATGGTCTTGAGCCCATGAAAAGGCCATTGGCATAAGATGTACCTGATTTCTCGACTTTCCATACGCCTCCCGTCAGCTTGGCATTCGGCCCGTAGAAAGCCCCGTTCGCCTGTCCGGATGTCCCGGCCTGATTATTGACCCACCAGGTGCCGTTTGTAAGGGTGTAAAACCCGGTGGTGCTGAATGTACCCGAGGCCCCGGAAATACCCGTCAGGTTGGTTCCCGCCGTTCCGACCAGGGCTGAGAAATTGGAGATGTTTCCTGTCGGCGTGGCGAAGTTGACCGTCATGCTGAAACTGCCCGTTAAATCCTGGCCGCCTGCGGCAGACCAGACGGTCCCCCAGGCGGGACCGCTAAATGTTCCCGTAAAACTGGAGGGGAGTGATGCTGTTTTGTCGCCCCATACATAGTAGCCTTTATTGTTGAATGCAAAGGTTGATACTCCATTATCCATGGCTGTCGGCTGTGTCCAATATCCCCATTCCATGTAAGCGTTATAACCAAGTTCAGTCTTTTGCAGACTGCTGGGCAGACCTGATGAAACGGAGACGGCAGATACTATAAGTTCATACATAGTGGTGGTGCAGAGTCGAGCATAATCCGACGGGTTGAAGAATGCTTTTGCGGTCTGAGAGTCAAAATCCATATATGAGCTGTTATCACTGATATATGTTCCTGCATATGAAGTGTTGCTGGTATCGGTCAGCATCCCCACAAAGAGTCCCTTGTGCGTGCTGGGCCTTGTCTGTATCGAGCCCGATCCGCCGTAGATACCCACGGCACCGTCATTGTTGGCTTTGTTGAGCATCGCCCAGTTGCCGCCTATGTACTCGGCGGCTGGTCCATAAAAGGAACCGTGGGCTGTCATGTAGTCAGTCGAAGCCAGGATATTACTGTTCAAAACCCAGGTGCCGCCAGTGAGATCAAAATGACCGTCGGCACCTATCGATGCAGTAGCATTGGAAATTGCGGCTGATTTTCCACTGCCCGAGACTCCCATTGTGTAATTCGTGATGCTTTTTAACCCAAAATCAACCTGGGCGGCGAAAGAGCCGGTCATATTGATGCCGCCTGTGGATGTCCAGTATGTTCCGTAGGCATTACCGCTGTAAGTACCCGTTCCCGTTATGCCGGCAATGGAAGGAGTGTTGTAGCCGAAGACGGCATAGCCCCTGTTGTCCTGCGTGTATGTGGAGCCGCCCACGCTCAAAGTCAGAGGCATGGTAAAATAGCTCAAGGTTAAGTATGTAAGTTTTTGCAGTTCCACATCGGTAATGGGATAGCTGCTGGCCAAGTCTCCTGTATTCAAAGCACCTGAGTTGAAAACAGACCATTTGAGGTAGGGAGTAGCACCCTGACCACCCTCCCCCCATGCCCTTACGTAATCTGCATCAGTATTCTTATACCCAAGCGCCCATACGTCGCCGCTTCCACTTTGGCGTGTGTAACTGGCAAAGATTTCCTCCAGGGTAAGGCCCGATTTGTTCGTCAGCATAAGAGCGATATAACCGCTGTCTGTGCCTGAATAGTTGGTTCTCGGATTTTGCACGGGATCGGCGTTGCTTTGCTGCTGCGCCTGCTGCTGGACCAGGCCGCTGGTGTCAGGCGGCGGAGGAGGAGGCGGCGGAGGAGGAGGCGGCGGCAGTGCACCAGGCAGCAGCGGCGGAGGAGGTGGTGCACCGGAATCACCCGGAGGCGGCGCAAACGTCCCCGCGGTGAAGG
>CAZLFA010000040.1:0-37508 GCA_964558665.1 uncultured Syntrophaceae bacterium | reverse complement strand
GTAACTAGCTGATATTACCTCTTTCACATTTTCCAACTGCGGAAGATGGGCTAAGCTGCTCAGGATGGGCATGCATATAACCCAGATTACGCGATAAAAAGTAATACCCTTTGGCATCCTGGTCAAAGAGGCTTTCCGCGGCTCAGAATATTTTTCACAAGAAAAATATTTAATTCGCCGTCTGAAAACCCCTTTGACCAGGATAGTTTTCACTTATCCAAGTGCCTATATGTTCTATTGTGAAATCTGGGTTCAAATCATCCGGGGATAATCGTAAGCAGAGCCATTGCTGAATCAATGATCAGATCAGCCCCGGCATTAATAAGATCGCGCTCAGAGGAATTGCCGGTAAGAACCCCGACAGTGAACAAACCGGCGTTCTTCCCTGTTTTTATGTCGATGGGATGGTCTCCGATCATGAATGAATTTTCAGGAGTTGCTGCAATCATCTCCATGATGACTCTGAGATGTTCCGGATGTGGTTTGACACGGCTGGTATATTCCCTGGATATAAAAGCATCGCAGTACTCAAGAATATCAGGAAATATTCTGGTTACGGCTGCATGGCAGTTTCTGGTTATCACTCCTACTTTAATGTTCCGACTTTTGAGTGATTTCAACAGCCTCCTGGTCCCGCCAAAAAGAGATCCGTCTTCAGCGGCGTCAATTTCAATGGAGGCAATTAGTCGGTGAGCATCGATAAAGAAGCGATCCGCTTTCGCCCTATCTTCGCAAGAAAGGAAAGATTGCCCGGCATCAATAAATTCCAGGATATGAAGGTGTTCAATATCTCTTGTTTGAATATTATATTTTGATGACAGAGAAACCACTTCTCTTTTCATCATGGCAAAATCAAGATTGATTTTTGCAAGAGTGCCGTCAAAATCAAATATGGTTGCCCTTGGCGGAGATATTGCGATTTTCAAGTATATACAGTCTCCTTAGATTCCTTATGCTTCAATACAATGCCGCAGCAGGCAGCAGCGTTTCTCATCTGCTGTTTCCGGTTATATAGTTATCGGGGAGGGTTCTTCTTATTATTTCCTGCGATTGCCAGTTAGGGAGTTGGTAATCGAGCACAATCTTCAGAAAACTTATTATAATATTAAAAGTGGCACCCCATAGTACGTCTTCATCACCATGGTCGTTTTTCTGGATCAGACAGGGGAACTCTAGAAATTCGCTAACGCCCCCCGTGTTCGTTAATTTATACTCGATGAGGTATCTTCTGAAGCATGCCTCATTATAAAATGATTTCAGAGGTATTTCCACAATCCGTTCCACTTCTTCATTTGTGCTGATTTTCTGCGGACTTTTTATTATGCCGGCGAGAGGGAAAATAATTCTTCTGAAAAGTATCAGCGGATGTGTCGGAAGAGGGCCGATAAAAGTAACTTGCAAAGGATTCAGGCTGATCTCTTCCCAGGATTCACGAAGGGCATTGGCCAGATAAAGAGTAATCAGGTGAAAGGTTTCTGAATCCCTTGCCTTCGCATGTAAGTAAGCTTTATCTCTCATAATCGGCAGGAAGGAAGCTGAAAAAAACGGACGTAGTAAAGGATCAAGCAATGGATGAAGCATTCCTCCCGGGCAGCTAAGATCACCTGGTTGGGAAACCTTTGATGATCTCTTGATCAATGAAAAATTGAATTCGCCATTATCGTTTAAACTATCAGACTGTTTGCAGGTAAGCAGAAGGATGACTCCCGCTGTCTGATATTTTTGGTCAGGCGCATGAGATTCTTCATTCAAAGCTGCCTTGGCTTGAAAATCCGAAGGGTAGGCCCCCAACTTATCTATAGCTTGGTTGATGAAGGCGTTCTTGTCAGAAAGTATTGATAGATATTCAGCCATGATATTGGAAGGCAAATCAAAAAGCCCGGCAGTTTAATACGCCGGGCTTTGGGATTATATGGTGGCGGTGCAGGGACTTGAACCCCGGACACTACGGATATGAGCCGTATGCTCTAACCGGCTGAGCTACACCGCCTCGCGCACGTGAGAAATCGGTATTTGCTATATTACTTGCTTATAAAAGTCAACATCTATTACTTGCCCGGTTGAGTCGCCGGCTGGGATACTGTCATCTTATAAGCTACAATGACACTCCTTTCTCCCATCATTTTTCCCGATGACATGATGAGAGCTATAACTATTTCGGCATCCCCGTCATTGTCCACATCCTTGAACTGGATATCTGCTACGGCGCCGTTAATCTTTTTTGTGCGCCAATTCTCCACCATACCGAGGCCATCCCATTCAAGATCAAATATCTCGCTGCTCGTGAATACTTTCACTTTTTTCAGCAACCTGCCACCGGGAGCACCGTTTCTGACAACAAGAATTTCTTTTTTGCCCCTTTTGCCGAAATCATGAGTCAGCATTCTTATGTTTATGAAAGTTCTGTTTTCTTCATACGCCGCCCCGTCGTATTCCTGCCCCGTATATTCTACATAAAGATTGTTTCCACCAAAGATGTCGTCGCTTCTGTATAGTAGTTCGCTCGGCCCTCCGAACGTCTGAAGTCTTTCTAAAGGTTTATCCGTCGGTTCATAAAAACATAGATAGTCGTCGCTGTTAATGGCGATGATTTTCTCACTGCCGCCGACATCCAGAATGTCCATTGCAAAATTGTAAACAGGGAGCCCCTGAGGTATTTTCATTTTGGTTCCTTCCTTGAATTTACCATCTTCCCATACAATCTCATGAATAGGGCTGTCGAATGGTCTTACTATCCCGAGTCTCTGACCAAGTAATTTCTGGCCCGTTGATGTGTTAACAACACGTATAAACCATGGCAGTTTGGTGGATGTTTCCACAAACTTCCCATCCTTCCATTCGATGACAAAGGAAAGCGGCTGATTGTTCGCACCCAGATTGGTGACATAAATCTGTTTGACGCCGGTTTTTTTAATATCGGCAACGTCTACTGAATAGTAGTCATTATAAGACTTGCCGGCTATTTTCTGAAGCATCCGGAAATCTTTACCTTTCTTCTGCCAGATACGGATGGAGTTCCTGTCTATGGTAACAATTTCATTCAGGCCGTCTCCGTTAACATCGCCGACATCCATGCCGCGAATCTCGGTAGGAATGCTTTCGCTCATCCAAAATCCCTTGCGATCAACCGGCTGATATGCATTTATAAAATCCGGGTTGAGAGCTGCCGTATATGTACCCTTGGGATTTTTTCTGATTCCTGCAATTATTTCAGATTCACGTGCCGGCGCTGAAGCTGTTGAAGCCTGCGGAGATGCCGGTGCTGATGAAACGACCGGCGCGGATACCATAGCCGGCGCTGCCGTGGATATACCCATAATACTGTCATTTATCTTCTGAGCAAAATCATTTATTTTAGGGATCATTTCATCGTAGCCATGGCTGATGGCGGAAAAACCCACTGCCGGTTTATAGGCCTTTATGTCTGTGAGTTTTCCGTCAATGCTTAGATTGTTTCCTATTTTGGATATGCTTCCCCAGACGACATAGTCGGCGTTCAACTTTTTCCCCAAGGTGTAAATGTCTGCTTCTGAAAAAGTTTTTTTACCTTTTACAGCTTCAGAGACCTTATCTCTGGCAATAACCCCGATTTTGCTGTTGGATGAAAGACGGGAGTCGAGCATCGTTACTGTTGCCTGTTGTGCCCAGTCTATATTGTCGCTGCTGTTGATGGTGAAAGGCAAAATTGCAACACTTTTAGTATCCTTTGCCCACAGCATGCCTGCAAACGTGCAAATTATGATAAATACCGCTACCGCAATGTGTGATCTCTTCATATTATATCTCCTCATAGTGTCAATAACCAAATGACCGTAATGCAAAACGCTTTACCGGGTGGGGCGAATTTCTAACATTTAAAATGCCGGACTTCAAGGGTTTTTACAAATATTTACCCAATAGTTAAATATGAAGATAATTAATCTTCTCTTCTTATGGAGTTGATATGATATTTGTTTTAAGCCAGAGCCATGCCAGTCCCAGATACTCGTGAATTGCGATAGATGCCTTATTTATGCCCTGGGAAGAAGGGTAGAAATCATGGGGGGTAAAATCGCCGTCATTCTTCTTTACCAATCTGTCAATCGGTGCAGCGATTGGTGACAAATCATAACTATTGAAGGTTCGGATGGAGCGGGGCATATGATATGCCGAAGTTACCAGAATAAAACGGTCTTTTCCCACAAGCTTTTTTATATTTAAAGCCTGTTCCTCTGTGTCTCTTGATAATGTTTCCAATATAATGTTTTTTTCGTCGATGCCCAGAATTTTTGTAACCTTCAACATGATCTTCGCTTCGGGTTCGGAATAATAAACAGGTCCACCGGATAGAACAAGCCTGCTTCCCGGCATACTGTTGTGGATGCGAATGCCTTCGGCAATCCTCTTCAGTGATGCAGAAAACAACTGATCCGTCGGCGGGCGAACGGGATCATTAGTATATCCCCCACCCAGTACAACGATCCATTTCACCGGAGGTATCGGATTTGCTGTCTTGCCTGTAGAAAATGTGGGGTAACGATTCTCCAGAGGAGCAAGAAGCAGATCGGGAACATAGTCATAACTCAGGATTACAAGCAGGCATGCTGCTGAAGTAATAATGATCTTTCCCGCTTTTTGCTTTCTGGTGAACCATAGCAGTGCCATGCTCGTTAAAAGCAGCAATATTATGACTGAGAAGGGATAGAAAAGCGGAGTGATAAACTTTTTAAAAAAAAACATTTTATCAGTTCCCTGTTGTCTTTCCATCTTCTATGTTCAGAGGCATGGTCAGATTGTAAATGCCGTATTCCATCACCGCCCTCATCGGCAGCTTGGATTTTTCGAATACTTTGAGCATCGGCTTGTTGTCGGCAAGTACGTCGGCGGTGAATGTCTGTATCCCTTGCTCTCTGGCGGTCTTAGCTAGAAGATTGAAAAGAAATGATGCAATCCCTTTGCCTTGATAGTTATCATCGACTACAAAGGCCGTATCGGCGTACATAGGGCGATCCTGATGCCTGACATAACGCCCTTCCGCAATGATTTTCTCGACTCCCGCCTCTTCTATGACACCGACAATGGACATAAACCTCCTGTAGTCTACATTCACGTACTCCTGCATTTTTTCATGCGGCATGGCTTTAATGGAACTGAAGTAGCGATAGTAGACGGCAGTGTCGGAAAAACGGTAAAACAGTCTGCGCATCTCTTCTTCGTCGGAGGGTTTGATGGCCCTGAATTTTACATTCAGACCGTCCTTAAGAGAATGAGTTGTTGTTATGAATTCCGGATAGAGGGCTCCGGAGTCGGAAATATATATCTGATCGGCGTAAATGATCTTCGCCTCTTTTGCCTGGCGTATGAGTTCGACGCGGTCATCAGGGTGGGCTATATCTATCAGGGCCTGCGCCCTTTCTCTCACGGAACGCCCTGTCATAGACGCTATTCCGTACTCGGTTATAATGAGATCGAGAGATTCTCGATTAATGAACTGGTTCGGGTAGTCATTTATGGAAAGCAGAATGTTGGGCTCACCCTTGGCATTGCGGCTGAAAAGAGCAAAGATGGTTCTTCCTCCATTTGATTGCTGTGCACCGGCAAATATCTCCTGCGCCTGTCCAGGGGTAGCTGTTACATTGGTTTTCCCGGCGCTTAAAGCAACACCTCCCGTAAGATCCACCTTGCGAGCAGGCAATATGGCAATCATTTTGTCATTCATTCTGATTCTGGCCTGATCCGCGACGACGTCAATTCCCTGAAATTCTACAAGAGGGTTTCTGTGGAGCCATTTCATTAACTCGGGAGTGCCCTGTGCATAAGCAATAACCGACTTTCCCGGGAAGTTGGCCTTCTTCTTGTTTGTAACAGCACCGGACTTCACCAGATCCATAAGTGAATCTGTGAAAAAGAGAGAATGAATGCCCAGATCGCGCTTGTTGCTTAAATGTCTGCCCAGTGATTCGAAAAGAGATCCTGAGTAAAAAGCTATGCAACTGCCGTCTTCCACAACCGATGCAACATTTGCCGCAAGCCGGTCAAATACGTCAGTCGTAGGCCAGCGCGGAAAATATATCGGCGGCTCTGTGGCCTTGATCAGATAATCGAACTCACTCACATGAACAAAGGTGTTGCCCATGGTGCGCGGTACCTGGTCATTGATCTCGCCGACAACAATGGCGGACTTTTCCATGGCATGCTTTGCAATATCTACTGAGACTCCCAGGCTTGAGTAGCCTGCCCTGTCAGGCGGCGTAATCTGAATAAACGATACATCGATCCTGATCACACCCAGTTCGATGAGTTTCGGTATACGGCAGAACCGGGTGGGGATGAGATCTATAGAGCCTGATCTGATTGCATCGTCAGCCACCCATCCGGAAAAAAAGGTCTTAAGTCTCAATTTCCGCCGGTTTGATTGGTTGCTGAAAGAGATGGCGTCACCCAGGCTTACCAGTTGAACAAGTTCGAGATCGTGGAGGTTGATCATATCTGATGACATCAGGCGCTTTACAAGTGTTCTAGGTTCCGCAACTCCTGTTCCCAGAAAGATGCTCATTCCCGGCTCAATCTTGGCGAGAACAACGTCCGGTTCAACCACCTTCTTTTCCCAGTCCAGATCATTTATATTAAACACCACGGCATCCTCCATCTGTAAAAAAGACAATGCATTACTTTATATTGTCAATCATGTGTGTTGTCAATTCATTTACTTGGCGCTTTGTGCGACAAGGGCATTGCTCAGCATGCCGAACTCTGCCGCTGATAATGTCTCGCCGCGCCTGCCGCCGTCGATTTCGGATTCAGCCAGAGCTTTGATAATGCTGTCTTCAGAGATTCCAGGCAGAGAAGCCCTTTTAAGATTGTTCAGTATTGTTTTTCTCCTTTGAGCAAAAGAGGACCTGACCACGGAATAAAAGAACTCTTCTGATGATAAATCAATCAGGGGCTTGTCCCGCATCTCGATTTTCACAACACAGGATGACACCTTCGGCTTGGGATAGAAACAATAGGCCGGGACGGAAACCAAATGAGCAATCTCTGCAAACATGGACACTATGACAGAAGGGATACCGTATTCCTTGCTTCCAGGCTGTGCGGCAATCCGGTCCGCCACCTCCTTTTGAAACATCAGGATTATTGATCCTATTGATTCCCTGTATTTAAGAAGATGAAAGAGTATCGGCGAGGATATGTTATACGGGACATTGCCGATGACTTTCATTTTTCTTACTGCATATTCGACAGCAGCTTTTGAAAAGTCATAATTGAGGATGTCTGTGTGAATTACCATCACATTGGTTAGATCGGCCAGTGAAGATTTTAGTATTTCAATCATATAAGGGTCTATATCCAAGGCAAGAACACGCCCGGCTTTTTTTGCTATCTGCCCGGTCATGATGCCGAGGCCCGCACCGATCTCTACAACAGTCTCGGTTTCCTTGACACCGGCAAGGTCAACAATTTTATCTATTATATTGAGGTCTTGAAGAAACGATTGTCCCAGGCGTTTAAGTGGACGGATCCCTTTCGCCCTGAGAATTGACTTAGGTGTGTTCATTGGCTGTCTCTTTTCTGATTCTGTATACAATTTGAAGCGTGATGAAGTAGGCCGGAATTGCCAAAACAGGGGCAGTCAGGATTCCTCCCAGAAGTATGGGGAGAATTACATTAATCCCCATGTTCATTATTGATTGAAGTGAGTAATCGGCCATCATTAATGACTCAGCGGACGATCCCATAATATATGAACCCAATTTATACTGCATAAAATAGAGAACAGGAATTGTGACCGGATTCGATACCAGCCACGACCCCATGTAGGCGGCGGATAGATTCTGTCTGAAGATCAGGCAGGAAAGGATGATAAGAGCCGTGTGAAAAGGGATCGTCGGCGTGATTCCGATAAAGACACCGATAGCCATGCCCGCAGCGATTGATTCCGGGTTTCCCTGGAGACTGATAAAACGATCATGGAATCTTTTATAAAACTTTAAATACATCAATGATCTGAAAAGCGCTCCACTTCCCAGCGTGATACTGCGTTTAGATCAAGTTCGCCTCTCTGCCCGGCTTCCAAAAGATGATTCCCCATGGCGGCTATCATTGCCGCATTGTCTGTACACAGAGACACCGGGGGAATAAATACTTCAAGTCCGTTAGCCCTTGCTTCCTCGATAAAATGACCCCGCAACCGGCTGTTTGCAGCAACGCCTCCGCAGATGACAATCTGCTTCAGTCTGCACAATTCAGCCGCCTTTATTGTTTTGTTCACCAGCACGTCAATAATGGCTTCCTGGTAACTTGCCGCGACATCCGGTATTTCCTCTTCCTCAAACGGCTTCCCTCTCTTTTTGAGAACGTTTAAAAGCGAAGTTTTAAGACCGCTGAAACTGAAGTCCAGACTGTCTTTCATGGCTCTGGGGAAATCCATGCGGCTTGCATTTCCGGTTTTTGCCAGGCGGTCGATTACTACGCCTCCCGGATATCCGATATCCAGGAGTTTAGCTGCCTTGTCAAACGCTTCACCGGCGGCGTCGTCTCTGGTCTGACCCATAAGCAGAAAATCCCTAAAACCTCCCACGCGATAGATGTTGGTGTGACCGCCGGAAACAACCAGCGCAACGAAAGGGAAATCAGGCTGATTGTCCGTGAGATAGACAGATGCAATATGGCCTTCGAGGTGATTGACGCCGACAAGAGGGATCCCTATACTGTGGGCAAGGGCTTTTGCGAGAGAAAGTCCAACCAGCAGCGAACCTACCAGTCCGGGACCTCTTGTTACGGAGATTCCTTCGATTTCGGAAAAGCCAACCCCGGCCTTCTCCATAGCCTGAAGGACAACAGGAACTACAGCCTCGATGTGCATTCGCGATGCTATCTCCGGCACAACACCCCCGTATCTGCTGTGAATGTCAACTTGCGAAGCTATTACACTGGAGAGCAATATCCTTCCGTCGCGAACGACGGCAGCGGCAGTCTCATCACAGGATGATTCAATTCCTAATACCAGCATAGAAAAAACCTCTTTAATGTTTTACAAATGCATAAAAACCCTATATAAAAATAACGTTGGCTTGTAAATAAACTTTTACTCATCTCTTACAGAGGATCGGTATACATGGAAATAAAAACGGATTTTCTCATACTGGGAAGCGGCATAGCCGGGTTGAGCATGGCTATCAAGGCATCCAGCCTGGGCACGGTGTCGGTTGTGACAAAAAAGGAAAAGTCCGAATCGAACACCAACTATGCGCAGGGTGGAATAGCGGCTGTACAGGCGGATGTGGACAGCTTCGATTACCATATAAACGACACTCTTAAATGCGGTGCCGGTTTGTGCAGGGAAGATGTCGTGAGATTCACCATCATGGAGGGACCTGAAAGAATTGACGAACTGGTAAGATGGGGGGTGGAATTCACGAAAGCGGAGGATAGATATTCCACCGTATATGACCTTGGAAAGGAAGGTGGGCACTCCAAAAGGCGGGTTCTTCACGCCAAGGATCTTACCGGACGGGAAATTGAAAGGGCTCTCAATGAACAGGCCGGCAAACAGTCTAATATCAATATCTATGAAAATTTCATTGCCATCGATTTGATCCTGGAATCTGTTGTGACGGGCGGCGGTTCGGGCCGAAGCCGTTGCCTGGGAGCCTATGTACTGGATATCAAGAACCATGTCGTGTATACATTCCGCGCTAAATATATAATACTCGCCACCGGCGGCGCGGGAAAGGTCTATCTGGTAACGACGAATCCGGACATCGCCACGGGCGACGGAATCGCCATGGCTTACAGAGCCGGAGCTAAGATCGCCAATATGGAATTCATGCAGTTTCATCCCACGTGCCTGTATCACCCGGATGCAAAGGCATTCCTGATCAGCGAAGCGGTAAGAGGAGAAGGCGGTATATTAAGGTTAAAAAACGGCGAGACATTCATGGAAAACTACCATGAGATGAAAAGTCTTGCACCCCGGGATGTTGTTGCCAAGGCCATCGATACCGAGCTTAAAAAAAGAGGAGATGATTATGTGTTGCTGGACATTACTCATCGGGATAAAGGGTTCATTATTGATCGATTCCCGAATATCTATAAGAAATGTCTTGAATTCGGAATCGATGCGACAAAAGAGCCCATACCGGTGGTTCCCGCTGCCCATTATCTGTGCGGCGGCGTTCTCGTAAATCCGCATGGAGAGTCGAGCATCGAAAGGCTGTTTGCCTGCGGCGAGGTATCATGCACCGGTCTGCACGGTGCAAATCGTCTGGCAAGCAATTCACTTCTGGAGGCCGTCGTATTTACTCATCGGGCATTCGTGAAGATTAAAGCCGGTTATTCTGAGGTTGAGGAAATCTCTGTATCAATACCTCCCTGGGACCCCAGAGGCGCAACCTGGAGTGAAGAGTCTGTCGTTGTCTCTCATAACTGGGACGAAATAAGGCGCTGCATGTCGGACTATGTCGGTATTGTCCGCTCGGACAGACGTCTGGAGCGTGCCGACATGAGGATCGATTTAATAAGTCATGAGGTTGACGAATACTATCGCAGATTCATTGTGACCAAAGATCTTCTGGAGCTGAGAAACATCGCCACGATCGCTAAACTCATCATCCGCTGTGCAAGGAGCAGAAAGGAGAGCAGGGGACTTCACTACAATATCGATTATCCGGCGGCTGACGATGCAAACTGGCGGAAAGACACGGTCATCTGCCGCGACTCTCTCTGAAACATGCATCAGCAGCTCGTGTTCCGCAGTGTTGGTTGACGCGGAGGGATGATTCAACAAAAGACTTCCGGATCGATTCTTCTTGTTCCGATTGAATGAAAGCCTTTCCTTTATTCTCCAAAGACCCTTTTGAAGATAAAATCAACCTTCCCGAGAAAATTGTTGATATTGAACACTGAATCCATGTCCGCTCTGCTTAAAAGCGACACAACCTTTTTGTCTTTCATAAGCAGTTTGCGGAAATCAACAGCATCCTCCCATGATTTCATCGCCGACCTTTGGACGACGGCATAAGCGTCCTCACGCGTCATGCCTTTTTCAATGAGTTTAAGCAGCACCATCTGTGAGAAGATGACCCCATGGGTCATATTGATGTTCGAAAGCATTCTTTCCGGATACACAACGAGTTTTTCCACCATGCCGCTGAACCGGACGAGCATGAAATCCAGGAGAATTGCTGCATCAGGGCCAATAACCCTTTCTACAGATGAATGGCTGATATCACGCTCATGCCAGAGAGGTATATTCTCCAGGGCGGCCATTGCATATGAGCGCATCAGCCTGGCGAGACCGGAAAGATTCTCCGACAGCACCGGGTTGCGCTTATGAGGCATCGCCGATGAACCCTTCTGTCCAGGAGAGAAATACTCCTCGGCCTCCCTGACCTCGGTCCTCTGCAGCAGCCTGATCTCCTGGGCGAACTTGTCCATAGAGGAGGCGATGATGGCCAGAACCGAAAAAAATTCTGCATGACGGTCCCTCTGCACAATCTGAGAAGAAACCGGTGCCGGCTTCAGGCCTAGTCTTTTGCATACGTATTCCTCGACGAACGGATCAATGAAGGAAAAGGTTCCTACAGCGCCGGCTATTTTACCGAAGCTTACAGTTGCCTTGGCCCGCAGCAGGCGTTCTCTGTTTCTCTGCATTTCCTGATACCAAAGAGCCATCTTAAGGCCGAAGGTGATCGGTTCCGCGTGGATTCCGTGCGACCTCCCCATCATCAGAGTCTTCTTATGTTCAAAGGCCTTTTTCTTTAGAATGTCCAGTAAATGGTCCATGTCTTCAAGCAGTATTTCAGCGGCCTCCTTTAAAAGTACTGCCAGAGAGGTATCAAGGATGTCCGAGGAGGTCAGCCCCATGTGGATGAACCGGCCGTCTTCACCCACCTTTTCCGTGACGGAAGTCAGAAATGCTATGACATCATGCTTGGTCTTGAGCTCAATCTCATCAATTCTGGCAATGTCGAACCCCGCTTTCCTCTTTATGTTCTTAAAAGATGACCTGGGGATAATACCCAACCTTGTCATGGCTTCGCAGGCCAGTATTTCGATATCCAGCCATTTCCGGTAGCGGTTTTCAGGGCTCCAGACTGCAACCATTCTGTCTCGCGAATATCTCGGTATCACTTGTTTTCTCCCGTATTTTTTTGCGGTAAATTACACTTTCTTACAGCAAGCGTCAATACTAATAAACTACAGACTAATAAATTGCATTGATGCTGCATTTCGTAGTCGGTGAATTTTATTATCTCATGCGGGTTTGCCGGAAAAAGATCGGCTTCCGGGCAATATCATTTTGATAATTATCTTGATAAAATTTTCGTAGAGATGTAGGGAATTCTTCATTATCATAAACTTCGGAGATTCATGAAATGTATTGGGAAAAGGAAATAGAAACAATCGACAGGAAGTCGCTGGAGGCAATACAACTGAAGAGGCTTAAAAAAACTCTTAAAAGCGCGCAAAATTCTCCTCATTACCGGGATAAGTTCGGTGAATGCGTATTGGACATAAAGCGGATCAAAACCCTGGCAGATGTGGGGAATATACCGCTGACAACGAAGGACGACCTGCGGGATCAGTGGCCTTACGGTTTTCTTGCCGTACCCAAGGAAAAGCTTGTCCGCATGCACTCTTCGTCGGGGACGACCGGGCGTGCAACGGTGATATTTCATACCATCAAGGATGTTGAACACTGGACAAACCTATTGGCCCGATCCATGTACATGACGGGCATGAGAAAAGGCGATGTATTCCAAAACATGATGACCTACGGTCTGTTTACCGGCGGGCTGGGATTCCATTACGGCGCGGAAAAGATAGGCGCCCTTGTCATTCCGGCCGGGGCGGGAAACAGCAAGCGCCAGATTCAGTTGATGCGCGATTTCGATACGACAGCGATACATATCATACCGAGTTACTCGCTTCATCTTTCTGCTGTTTTCGAAGAGATGAATATTGATCCGCGCAAAGATACAAAGGTGCGAATCGCCTTCATCGGCGCTGAGCCGCACTCGGAAAAGATGCGGCAAAAAATTGAGGATTTTTATGGATTCAAGGCTTATAATTCCTATGGTCTGTCGGAAATGAACGGACCGGGTGTTGCCTTCGAATGTCCGCATCAGAATGGCCTTCATATATGGGAGGATAATTTTCTGGTGGAGATTATAGATCCCGTAACCCTTCGTCCTCTGCCGGATGGAGAGGAAGGCGAACTGGTCATGACAACTCTCATGAGAGAGGGGATGCCGATCCTGCGCTATCGTACGAAAGATCTGACCAGAATAATCCCCGGGAAATGCAGATGCGGCAGAACCCATCGCAGGATAGAGCGCATAACGGGCAGAACCGATGATATGATGATTCTCAAAGGCGTTAATATCTTTCCCATCCAGATAGAGAAGAAGCTTATGGACATTCCCGGTGTGGGTACAAACTTTGTCATTATTCTCGAAAGGGAAGGATTCAACGATCACATGATAGTGAAGGCGGAAGTGCAGAGAGAATTTTTTGCCGGTGATTTGAAGAAGCTGGAGGAATTAAGACGCAGAGTCGTAGAGGAATTGAAAAGCGACATTCTCATCACGCCAAAGGTTGATCTGGTTGAACCTGACAGTTTGCCGAAAAGTGAAGGCAAGGCGGTGAGGGTTATCGACAACAGAAGGGACAGTTAATGGTGGGAGAGGCTAAACAAAGGGGACGATTATGATTGCACAACAGCTTTCCATTTTTGCGGAGAACAAGCCGGGGCGCCTGGCTGCAGTAACACAAATACTGGCTCAGGATAAAATCGACATCAGGGCAACTACAATATCAACTTCGGATACATTCGGTGTAATCAATCTGATTGTTGATGACCCGGAGCGGGCAAAAAAAACACTGACAAAGGCGGGGATGATGGTGCATCTTCGCGATGTCCTGGCTGTTCTGATAGAAGATCAGCCCGGCGGACTGAATAAGTTGACGCAGCTTTTGTCTGCCGAAGGAGTGAACGTTAACAACGCCTATGGCTTTGTTCTGGAGAGCCATAAGAAGGCTGTTTTTGTTGTCGATGTCGATCAGGTCAGCAAGGCGGAAGCGATTATTGAGAAGAACGGTTTTAAAACACTTGACTCAAGCGCTCTGTCGGCTCTTTAATCATATCAACGAAAGAGGATACACATATGGCGCATCAAAATGCAGGCAGTTACAAATCCAAGCACCCGGAGAATACAAAGATTGACGAAAGGATTACTCAGGAATTGAGTAAATCAATGCGGGAAGGAGGGGTTGCTTGCGCCGATGCATTTCGTATTTCAACAGAGCTGTCGGTATCCATGAGTGAGATAGGAGTGGGATTGGATCTCATGGAAATCAGAATCAAGAAATGCATGCTGGGACTTTTTGGCTATCCGGAAAATAAAGTGGTGTTAAAACCGGCTTCAGAAGTAACACCTCAAATTGAAGCCGATATAAAGGCGTCACTGGTTGACGGACGCCTGCCATGCAGACATGCCTGGGATATTGCAGACAGATTTAAAATATCCAAAATGGAAGTATCATCGGCATGTGAGGCGTTGCGGATAAAAATAAAACCCTGCCAGCTTGGCGCCTTTTAGGTTTTCTATCCGTTCTGTTCCTCGAATCTGGCCAGAGTGAAAAGCATGTCTGCCAGCCGGTTCAGATACTCATGCATGTGGACATTGTTGACCAGCCCGTCAAGCTTGAGCTTTGCGGCTTTTCTTTCAGCTCTTCTTATAATGGTTCTTGCCACATCCAACTGGGATGAAACAACAGTTTCACCTGGATAGATAAACTCCTTTTTCAGTTTCACACTTTTTTGCAGGTCATCAATGAGATCCTCGATGCGTTTTGCGTCACTCTCATCAATGCGCTTGGTAAGCATTTTGATATCTTCGGGAAGGCATGACAACTCAGCCCCCATAATAAGGAGATCCTTCTGCACGGACAGAACGATGTCCTTTATCTTCTGGCTTTTTGTCAATGCCCTGGCTACGCCGAGCGCAGAGCTTGCCTCGTCCAGAACGCCGTAGGTTTCCGGTCTGGGATCATACTTGGGAACTCTCTGTCCCCCGAGAAGACTTGTTTCACCGCCATCACCTTTCTTGGAAAATTTCATTATCGCCTCCTTGACACATATTGATGGATAATCGTTATCATCTTTTCTGCGTTTATTCTGGCGTGTTCATATATTTCTTCCATGGTCAGCGGCTTTTCGCCAAGCCCGTGAGCATAATTGTCAACTGAGCAGAGTGAAGCATAGGGAAGCCCCAGTTCCTGGGCGATAACGGCTTCACTTCCCATTGTCATGCCTACAATGTCGGCAAAAGACGACATCATATTGATTTCGGCCTTTGTCTCAAAACGGGGGCCCGTAGTCTGCCAGTAAATGCCGCCGTCTTTTACATTGACCGTGCATGCACGAGCGGCATCAACCAATCCTTTCCTTACATCGCTGTTTACGACAGGCGTTATGTGCTGAGGCCTGTTGCTGAAAACCGTCGGTGTTCCATAAAGCATTATAAAATCATCAGGGACTATGATTGTTCCTGGTTTAATATTCATTTTGAGTGAGCCGGTGGAGTTCACGGCGACGACCTCCGTTATGCCGGCGTCTTTCAGCGCCTGCATATTGGCCTGATGATTTATTCTGTGGGGCATTATGTAGTCTTTAGGGTTTATGCCGTGCCTGGGAAGATAAACTATGTTGTCGTGAACAAAGACAACCGTGTGGCCGAAGTCGTTGTCCATGAATCTCTCTTCTCTTTTCCCGAAAATGCCTGTATCCAGCGAGACTGTTCCTGAAATAACGCCTATCATGCCTGTATGTCCTGTTTTTTGAAGTGCCGATCTACTATCAAATTATTGTCATTATGTCAAAATTAAGCAAATTTGGATAGATAAAAACCGTTTGACAGTACATAAAGATGTGTCATATAAGTCGAAGCAGTTTAGTATCAAAGAATGAAAAACAGCATGAGTTAAGGAGTTTAAGTGTATAGTTTATCAAGGTGGTTAGCCGTTGTATTAACAATTGTGTTGTTCTCCGGATGTGCATGGTTTAGCGATTTGTGGAAAAGACCGGGGTTGGCAAAAAACACGCCGGAGGCATTGTACAAGTCCGGATACGACTATTATCAGGCGGGACGCTACCAGAGAGCGGCTGAATCCTTCCAAAGGCTTAAGGACCTGCATCCGCTCAGCCCGCTTGCCCTTCTTGCAGAGATGGGGGTGGCAGATTCGCATTACAGTGACAAGAAATACGGAGAGGCGGAATTGGCGTATAATGATTTCATGAATTTACATCCGACAAATGAAAATGTGCCTTACGTTATTTATCAGATCGGCATGTGTCATTATAATCAGATACAGACCATTGATCGGGATCAGACAGAGACGCTGCGAGCCAAAAGGGAGTTTGAGAGATTGATAGCCAGATTTCCCGGCAGCAAATTTACCTTCCTGGCAGAAACAAGACTTAAGGAATGCAGGCAGAAACTGGCCGATCATGAGTTCTATGTAGGGGAATTCTACTTTAAGAGAAAGAAATACAAGGCGGCATTTAAGAGATTTGAAACCATTTCCAAAGATTATGCAAATCTGGGGCTTGATTATAAGGTAAATTACTATCTGGTGGAAACTGCCCGGCTTATGTCAGAAGAAGACATGAAAAAGAGGAAAGAAGAGGCAAAACAGAAGGAAAAGGAGCGACGTGCCAGGGAAAAGGCAGAAGCCAAGGCAAAAGCAAAGGAAGAAAAAGAAAAAGAGAAGCAGAAAGAAAAAGAGAAGGAGGCAATCACCGCCAGATAGGAGACGGCATCATCATTATTTTAGCCTCCACTTCAAACCTTCAAGTGCCATATTCATGGATTCTTCCTTCGACTGTGAAGTATTGACAGCAAGATAACACTCATCAGAAAACTCAGAGATTTTTTCGAAATCATTTTTTTGTTCCCGGTAGATGTCCCAGCGTCCGTCTGACGCTTCCCCTTTCTTCAAAAGTCTTCTCTCCAGCCGCATCTTGATTTCATCTTCAGGGCAGGAGCATTCGATAATGAAGAAATTTACCTGAAGCCGCGCGGCAAGATCTGCAGCTTTTAAACGATCCTGCTTCCGCTTGAATGATGCGTCTATTATCGCTGATTTGCCCTTTTTAATAACACCTTCAGCTATTTCAAATGCCCTGCTGTAGGTATTCTTAGATATATCATCCGAATATATTCCTTCACCGAATGCCTCATAATGACGATGAGCCGGATTGATGTCCAGCATTTCCTTACGAAGGACATCCGTTCTGATGATTTCCGCGCCTATGCGGGGAGCAATATTTCTCGCCAACTGGCTTTTCCCGGTTCCCATGAGGCCGCAGGATATTATCAGAGCGGGACTCTCCAGTCTGGCGGCGTAAGTGTATGCCAGATTGAAATAGGTTAAAGCCGTTTTTCTTGCCGACTCCCTGTCTTCTTTATTGATAGCTTCATCGTCAATCCGAAAGCCGATCACCTTGCCCCTTACATATGCGTAATAGCATTTATAAAAATTCAGCAGTGTATTGATTTGAGGATCATTTGCGTACTGCACATAAGCGTTGACGAAGACATCTCCGAAATAGGAATAACCGTTGTAATCCAGATCCATAGTCAGGAATGCTACTTCGGCGGCTACATCGCCGCATCGGAAGCGTTCATTAAACTCAATGCAGTCAAAAATAACGATTTCATTCACGATACAGATATGCTCCAGATGCAAGTCTCCATGGCAATCCCTTATCCTGTGATCTTTTACTCTTTGCCTGAGCAAATCCTGATGCCTGTCCATAAAGTTGTAAATATATTTGCGAATGAAATTATATTGGTATTCCGGGATTGTCCTGCCGATATAATTTTCTGTTTGGGCAAAGTTTTCATCATGGTTGAACTTAATTGTCTCAGGACTGCCGATTAGATCAATTTCACCTCCTGTATCTGCCAGACTGTGAAATTCTGAAAGCTTTTTCGCAATCGCATCAAAGACCGGGCTTTGAATCTTGCCTTCTGAAAGCATTTTTTTCAACATTCGGTCCTGGGGTATTTTTCTCATGCGTACAGCGTAATCGATTACACGATGACCCGTACCGAATAGAAGTTTCCCTTCTTTTGTTTCTCCGATTTCCAGTACGTCCAGATATATATCAGGTGCCAGCCTTCTGTTGAGGCGAAGCTCCTCGGCACAATAAAATTTCCTTTTATCCAGACTGGTAAAATCCAGAAAACCGAAATTTACGGCCTTCTTGACTTTATAGACATAATTATCGGTAATAAAAATGAAGGAGATATGTGTCTGAATAAGTTCAATGACAGAAGGGTTGTCAGGGTAAAAATCTGGTTTTTTCATTGATTCAACCAGGTTTGGGTGAGTCATTCTTTATCCTCCATTTATCAGTATCCGAAGTTTCCGGATAGATGCCTATTTGTTAACTCTGCCATCGATGGCCGGTTAGCGTTTTCCCCATGCCCAGTGTGCGAAATTTTCAAGTTCCTCGTAGCGGCCATTAGGCGTTACATACATGACCCCTGTTATATTGGGTATGTCCTTCCCCATTTCCAGCCATCTGTGGATCATCCGGGGATTGCTGTCGAAATATCCTGCCAGGATTTGTGAGTGTCCAAGGTCTGCAAACCATTTCAAACTGTCCGGGCTTTTCTGTGAAAAATTCCAGTTGATTATGATGACTTCCGGGGACAGGCCTTTCCATGAGCCCGCCCAGGACCCGTTGACGAGATAATAATGATCAACAGCATTGTGGTAAGGGTCGAACATATCCGACCAGACGAAAATTCGTTGCCTGCTGTCTAAGGTATTTATAAATTTTTTAGTTCTCTTGAAGTGATCCGCAAGAAGATTGCCGGGTGAGATGTTCCGGCTTCGACAAGTGTCGCACCAGTTTGCCACACGTATTTCGCTGTAATTCAGAAATAATCCTTTTGGTTTCAGTAACTTATCTATATTTTCTATGTCTTGGTGCAGAAGCTGATCACCTTTGGACTCTGTCAGGCATATAGTTTGTTTCCCTTTGTTTGTGGACACGGCATGGTGATAACTTATGCGCAGCCTTTTCCCTTCATTTATTTTTGAACCTGGCAGAAGTTTAATGAAGTGAGATTGCTGGTAAGCTTCATGTCTGCCGGTTGGGACTTGTTTATTAACACGTATCAGATCATAGTCTCTCCCCTCGCGATAAGATGATCCATCCTCGCCTTTTACCGTCAGAGGGCAACCCTGGCGCCTTAATGGATTGAGAATGCCGGTTTCTTCCATTGCCACATCGTCTATCCATATTTTCCCCTCTCTCCTTCCCTGCAGGATGCCTATGTTAAAACGGAGCTGGGTATTATTCTGGCTGTTGAAGAGTGTATGATACTGAGTCCACTCCTGGTTCTTTCTTACATCCCAATCTGAAAAGCTTATTGGCTGCCCGGAAAGACTCGTTATTTTATAATTAATTTTTTCAGTTGAATGCAGATTTTCTGTCTTTATCCATGTGGACAAATGGTACTGGCGGAAGGGAGACACTTCTATTATCTGGTAAATTCTTGCTTTTCCGCCTTTTAGCTCGTTTTTGCCTGATAGCTCTATACGCAGCGACTGATGACCTGTATGTCTTATGCTGCGATCTGCAGAAGGAGTTTGCTGAAACTTTCCTTCCATGTCCCATCCGGCGAATTTTTTCCCCTGTGACTGTTCAAAATCTCCTCCACGAATATGAAGGGGAGGGTCGGGAACGACCTCCGCGTGGCCTTTTCTTGCAATAAAAAGAGCCTTTTTTACAGGCAGACCCTCGGCGAGATTTGGATCACGAACAAGCATTGCCGCGGCATTGCCGATGGAACCAATCAGCGGGTATATGTCGATGCTTAGTTGTTCTGTTGTTTGTTTGATAAGGGAGACATTGCCAAGGTATTTCCCACTGGCGCGTTCGAGAGATTGCATCCTGGGGTCAGCCAGTACTATGCCATTATAACCTGCATCCTTTGCTCTTTTTAGAATGCTGATTAATTTCTGAACCTCTGCATCAGATGAAAGATTGCCGTTGAAATAGATCCAGCGGTGGCTTAGATCACCTGCGTTTGCCTCCCAGGTTGTATTAAGAAAGATATTAACTATCAGTAAAAAAAGTGCTAATAAGCGAAACATCATGATGCTGTATTCCCTTTTACTATATGCGGGAAATTCAATAATTTGTTTCCGGTAATTTATCGGATGCAGGATTATTGGTTTCCGAACCGGAAATGCGGAATAAAACCCTTTCCGGAAGGTCGTTTGATAGCAGATCGCTGATTATTTTTCCATAACAATCATAAAAAGGAAAGATAATCGCACTTAAAACACGGGACCCGTTCTATTTATTGTTTAAATGTATATAATCACGGTAATAATCAGTAAACATAATTTTTTTGATTATTAATCAATATTATTTAAGTTTTTTTTTATTATGACGATAATAAAGATGAAAAGTATTGGATTACAATCAGTTGGGTATTGTAAAAAACTGTAGTAATTTTAAGGTGTTGGTTAAAGTATGGAAATGCAAATCAATGCAATAGCGACGGCATCTGCCAGCCTCACATATACGGCACCACAGCAAACAGGTGGCAACAGTCAGCTGTCGGGACCAGAGATTGCGCCATCCGGTCCTGATCAGGCGGCAGTCAATGCGGCCGGCAATGTAGCCGATGTTGTTGAAATTAATAACCCTGCGCTTGAAAAGCAGACAGCAAATGATATTCTAAAGGCCGGCAACAGCGAAAACCCCACGGGCAGCAAGGGGGTTGTTGTCAGTTTTGACCAGCTGGCAAGTACGGAAGTTATTAAATTCATGGATATAAAGGGAAATGTTGTGGCCCAGGTTCCACCCCGGATGTACTTGAAGATGATGGAAGCAATGGGAGGCGACATGGATGGGGTGACGGGAGCTAGCATAACAGGCCAAAACTTGGATGAGATTGTATAGTATTGTGGTTAGGATAAAGGAGGTAAGATAACATGGTTGAGCCAATTAACAACAATTATAACGGATTCGATTATTTCAGCAAGACAAAGTCGGTTGATATGATGGATGTTCAGACAACCCGACAGAACGTTGCGGAAAAACCGGAACCACAAACTGCGAAGAATCAGGCTGACACCGTAACGATTTCGAAGGAAGCTCTGGATGCTCAGAAGTCAAATACCGCAATAAATAAACCGGAGGAAGCTCGCAACAAGACTATGGAAGAAGCGCAGAATATGGCGGGTACAGGTGCTTCAAAGAACAACCCCTTAGAGACAATCGCTCAGACGTACGGCGTTTCTAAGTAGGATTCGTGATAATCCATAGATAGCTTTCCAGGTTGCCGATTGCGGGGATGATAATATGATCGGATCAGTTTCCAGTGTAGGAATCGACCAGTCGGTTGCAATTTCCAAGGAAATGCGGGCGATGTTGAATGTTTTGGCTGCTCAGCAGGCGGCGGAGCTTAAGCTTGCAAACCTGGCAATAGCGGGTACGACCTCCGCTCAAAAGCAGGAGGTCGCCGGCTTGATTGATGTTATGGCATAAGTTCTGGTCAAGACAGGAAAAAGCCACACTCTTATCGATGATGAAAGTGTGGCTTTTTCTTTTGTCCCGTTTTACTGACCGAATTTGACTTTCGGTGCTACCTTGGCGTCTGCCGGGGCTTCAAACAGCGGCTTCTTTTCAAATCCAAACATGCCGGCCAGTAAATTTGCCGGAAAACTTCTGATGGCAACATTATATCTTTGAACAGCTTCGTTATATTTCTTGCGTTCCACCGATATCCTGTTTTCGGTACCGGCAAGTTCATCCTGAAGTTTCAGGAAATTCTGATTGGCCTTTAGGTCGGGATATCTCTCCACGACGACCAGCAAACGGCTCAGGGCGCTGCTCAATTCATTCTGAGCCTTGATTTTGTCGGCTTCGCTGGCATTCGCCATTCCCCCTACCTTTGATCTGGCATTTGTGACCTGAACGAAAACGTCCTGTTCATGTTTCGCGTAACCCTTAACTGTTTCCACCAGGTTTGGGATGAGGTCATAGCGGCGCTGTAACTGGTTTTCAACCTGAGCCCATGCAGTCTTTGCCCCTTCATCAAGGGCTACAAACTTGTTGTAATTTCCCTTGAAAAATCCATAGAGGGATATTGCAAGCAATAGAAGCACACCGATAACTGCAAATAAAACAATTTTCCCTTTTGACATATAAACCTCCCTTGATCTTATTTTTTATTTTAAACATCCATACCGTCTACATAAGTGCACAGTCTGTCAACCTCTTTCAAATAATCATCAAAAACAAGTCTTACTTCAGATGATGTCAGCCTGTCTGAATGATCCTTTATATCGCTGCATTTCAGGAAAACCGATGCGTCGATTGAAAAGGCCGCGGCCGCCTCGGAGATTACAGAACGCCTTTCGTTCGGTATCTCGAGTCCCTTAAGATAAAGAAGCGCTCTGAATGCAGAAAGGAAGGCAGTCAGGGAAACGTTGATTAAATCGCGAATCTGGTGAGGTTTGCCCTCCGTCTCAAGAAACCCGGTCCTCAGAAGCAGCAGTTTCCCCTTGAGTTCACGTTCTATCTGGATCCGGATATTCTCGCGCTTGAAGGTTAACGCTTCAAGAACGTCTTCTCCGTAAACTTTCACGTAGTGCCGTTTCATGTTTATAAATTCGATGGGATATGAGTCAAGTGACGAAATCAGGAATGCTTTGGTCATCACCAGAGGGGTCGCTACATTTCGTTTACGCCATCGCTTAAGGAGGTCCAATATCCTGTGCAGATTGAATATGCCGCTTTCCGAGAGTGTTACCAGAAAATTCAGATCCGATTTGCCGGGCTTGTAATCCGGTCCGGCGCCGCTGCCGTAAAGGATGATAGAAATCAGATCGTCGCCGAAAGCTTTTTTTAGATCGTCTGTAAGCTCACCGAATATCTCTTCTGGTCTGTCAGGTATCTTAGCCATATGCCCACCTCGCTTGTCAAAAATCGCGACCGGCGCCGCCTCCTCCGCTGTCTCCGCCTCCGAATCCGCCGAATCCACCTCCGAACCCGCCGAATCCGCCTCCGCCGCTTCCCCCTCCTCTCCCGCTCATCAGGAAAAAAAGAAGCCAGGGAATCATATCCCTTCCCTGAGGCGTGGCCATGAGAATAACGGCAACAATGACTATCAGCGCTATCATGTAAGGACTGGTTGTTCTTTTGGCCTTCTTTGCCCTGGGGGTGTCGGCGGTGGGATTGCCGGTCAGTGTGACACCGGCGTTTTTTGCCACCACGGCTGAAATAGCGATCATGCCGTTGAAGAGTCCCCGGCCGTAATCATTGTTCTTAAAAAAGGGAATGATATTTTTATCGAGAATTTCTCCTGTAAGTCCGTCGGGCAGAATTCCTTCAACTCCGTAGCCGGTCTCAATCCTGATCCGCCTTTCTTTCATAGCGAGGAGAATCAGTACGCCCTTGTCTTCACCTTTTTTTCCTATGCCCCATGCCCTGTAAAGATCGTTGGCGTAGCCGTTGATATCATTTTCCCCGATTGATTGTACCACTGCAACGACGATCGATGTACGGGTTTTCTCCAAAACCTCCCGCGAAAGGTTTTCCATTCTTTTCCTGTATTCCTGAGAAATGACACCGGCATAATCATTGACTGCGCCCCGTGGTGCAGGGAATTTTTCCTGCGCCGACAGTCGGGATTGTCCGACAAATATCGCAGCCAGTAAAATACCGGACAGCAAAAGTACGGCGGTAATAGTCGAAAACCTGCGAAGGTGTCTCATGCCCTATCCAGTTTTATGCGTGAATTTGCCGTATAATATGTAATGATTGAAAAAATGGCAATATGATTCTGAATGCTTTTTCGGCTGATAAAATATGGCAAAAGCTCTTATGGAATTAATCTTTTATTAAACCCGGATTACGCAATAGAACGTGTAGGCGCTTGGATAAGTGAATATTATCCTGGTCAAAGGGGTTTTCAGGCGGCGAATCAAATATTTTTCTTGTGAAAAATATTCTGAGCCGCGGAAAGCCTTTTTGATCAGGATGCCAAAGGGTATTACTTTTTCATTGCGTAATCCGGGTTAAATCGTTTCCATCCGGATACTGAAACTTTCGGTTTCCGGACGGAAACTAAATCATGTGCCGGCATCAGCGGTTATCAATCATACCGCATGTTTTTTTCAGAATGTCTTCCGCCTCCTTTGTCATGCGTTCGAGAAGTTCACGGCATGACGGCACATCGTTGATGAACCCGATAGATTGGCCCACCATCAGCGGCGCATAGTCAACCAGACCTTTTTCCCATGCTTCCATAACCTTTTTGCCGGACAGCAGGGGAATGAGCTCGTCCAGTCCTCCGCCTCGTTCCTCTATCGCGAGCACCTCTTGCAAGACCCTGCTTTTCAAGCCGCGTCCCTGGAGGCCGATTGATTTTCCATAAATGACGGTTTCAAACTCCTGCCTTTTTATCAGCTCCTGCTTGATGTTTTCATGAACGTCACATTCTTTCGTGGCTATGAAGCGGCTGGCCATCATCACCCCCTGTGCACCAAGCGTAAGGGCAGCCGCCAGCGAACGTCCATCCCCGACGCCTCCCACGGTGATTACGGGAATCCTGACTGAATCCGCTATCCGGGGAGTCAATACCATGGTCGTGACGTCGTCGTTCAGCGGGTGTCCGCCTTCCTCGATGCCGGCTGCGTATATGCCGTCATAACCAACCTTTTCCGCGTGCACCGCGTGCCGCACGGCCCCCACCTTGTGAAAAAGTTTCACGCCCGCTTTTTTCAGCAGGTCGATGGCCTCCATGCCGGATGCCTTGTCCACCGGTGTCCCCGAAAACTCTATGCCGTCGACTTTTTCCTCGGCACAAACCCTGATGTACATCTTGTGATGCTCGGGAGTAATACGTACGGACGGAAGGAGCGTGATATTCACCATGAAAGGTTTTTTTGTAAGCAGGCGTGTCTTTTTTATGGCATCACGGAATGCTTCTTCACTTTCGTAATTCCCCGCCGTGAGGTTTCCCATGCCGCCTGCATTAGATATGGCCGCACAAAGCTCAGGTTTGCAAAGCCACATCATTGCCCCGCAAATGATGGGGTAGTCGATTCCAAACATGTCTGTGATGGCTGTCTTTATCATTCAATTGTTCTCCTTATTTGAATTTTACGCTATATAATCTATTAAAGGTTGCACCCCGATGTCAATCACATATTTTTTATGCAAAAACAAGGATTTGTTAATAATATCAAATGTTATTGCTATGATGATTGACTTTCGGTCATAAATGTATGATAATAATCGGGCCGTTTGCAGAGGATATGAAATCAAAGCCGCCTTTTGGCTTTATTAATTGAACATAGAGGAGGTTGAAAATGAAAACTGCAGTAGTGGGAGCCGGGTCTTTGGGAACGATTATAGGGGCATTGCTGGCAAAAGCCGGCCGCGATGTGACATTGATCGATACCAATAAGGAGAGTGTGGCAGCCTTGAATCAGAAAGGCGCACAGGTTACAGGTCTTATGGAGATCACTGTCCCTGTAAAAGCGATTACACCCGAACAGATGCAGGGCACATACGATCTGATAATATTCACTGTAAAAACAACATATAATGAAGCGGCACTATCTCATCTCACAAAGTATCTGCACGATGACAGCATCGTCCTGACGCTGCAGAACGGAATACCCGAGGACGCAGTGGCTGCTTATGTCGGAGCGAAGAGAACCTTGGGGGGGGCCGTAGGGTGGGGAGCCACCTGGATTGCTCCGGGAGTCTCACAGTTAACCTCACCGCCAGAAAAGATGACCTACGACGTCGGAGAAATTGACGGAAAGATGTCGGATCGTCTGCAGAAGATCAAGGATGAGCTGGAACCGGCAGGAGTCATTATCACCACCGATAAACTCATGGGCATCCGCTGTACGAAACTGCTTGTCAATTCCACCTTCAGCGGCATGTCTGCAGTTTTGGGGTGTACTTACGGCGACATCCTGGATAATCCCAAGGCGCTTGCCTGTGTAGCCCATATAGCCAACGAATGCCTGCAGGTTGTCAAAGCGCTTGGTGTCAAGCCTGAGCCCATCCAGGGCGTGGACGTCGGGATTCTCGCCTTCCAGAACAAACAGCAGATGGAAAAGACTTTCATGATCTACCAGATGGCCTTCGGTCCGCACCGGGCCCTCAAGGCGAGCATGCTCCAGGATCTGGAGAAAGGACTGCCCTGCGAAATAAACACGATAAACGGCAAGGTTGCAGAGATGGGACAGAAGGCCAAGGTTAAGACCCCCGTCAACGACAAGGTGGTGGAGATAGTCACCGCCTGCCAGGATGGAAAACTGAAGCCGTCCATGTCCAATCTGGATCTTTTTGTCCTGCCTGAACTTCCTGATGCCCCGGCAGCGGATGCACCCAAAGTCTCCGCTGCGGCCCCGCAGGCTCGTCCGGCAAAAAGCAGCATCCCGTTCCATAAAAGAATCGTTACCTGTGCCATAACAGGCTCTATCCATACGCCGACGATGTCCGAGTATCTGCCGATCACACCCGATCAGATCGCCCAGAACGCATTGGATGCGGCTGCCGCCGGAGCGGCGGTTGTGCATATACATGCCCGTGATCCGCAGAACGGCATGCCCATTGCCGACCTGAAGATCTTCGAGCAGATCATCAACAAGATCAGAGATAAGAATAAGGACCTCATCATCTGCATAACGACCGGCGGCGGCGCCGGCATGACGGTGGAGCAGCGTGCATCCGTCATTCCTCAGTTCAAACCGGAGCTGGCATCGTGCAACCTGGGTTCCATGAACTGGGGCGTCTTCTCCATGATCGAGAAATACAAGGACTTCAAGTACCCCTGGGAAGGGGCGATGATGGAGCTGGCCAAGGGGTATGTCTTCCAGAATACATTTACCGACCTTTTCAAGATGACGTCCATCATGGCGGAAAACGGCACCAAACCGGAACTGGAAGTGTACGATGTCGGCCATTTATACAATTGCGGTTATTTATTGCAGGCAGGATACCTGAAGCCGCCGGTCTATCTGCAGTTTGTGACCGGAATCCTGGGCGGCATCCAGTCAACGCCCTACGACCTGGTAAATCTGAACACGACGGCGGACCGGGTATTCGGAAGAGGCAACTATCAGTGGTCGGTGATTGCCGCGGGCAGAAACGAATTCCCCGTATGTACTCAGGGTCTGTTCCTGGGCAGCCATGTCCGCGTCGGCATGGAGGACAACCTTTATGTAAAGAAGGGAGTTCTTGCCAAAAACAATGGCGAGCTGGTGGAGAAGATGGTCCGGATCATGCGGGAATTCGACTTTGAGCCGGCGTCTCCCGGCGAGGCGAGGGAGATACTCGGGTTGAAGAAGTAGTTCATTCTTTTAGCTAAGCAGGAAAAGCCCCTGGCATTGATTGCAGGGGCTTTTTTTGTTGCTTTACGGGTTATTGTGAAAACAGGCGTATTTCGGTTATAATCGATTGCCGCAGGAGGTTTTTTCTCGTAAAGGCCTGGCAAGGGGAGGGGAAACTCATATTACATGTTGAATCTACGAGGATGTGATGACAATCTTTCATAATCTTCAGTGCCCCATAAAATGGTTTCTTCTATTTGTTTGTATTTTTTTTACGGCACTTCCCGGGGGATTGCCGGCCGCCGAACCTCCCGAGTATCTTCTGGCAAATGAGAATGCACAATCTCATGCCGCGAATCCTGCAGGGTGGGTAGTTTCCAATCTTAAAACCGTAACGGCGCCGGGTGACGGCAATACCTGGAGGCTTGCCGATTCCAAGGTGCTGGTCAGGGCCTTCACCGATCCGCAATACTATAACCTCACAACGAAGAAGTTTCAGAATCTGTATCCGGGAGCCCTGTGGGTATCAGCCGGCAATGAATTGCCGGCATGGTACAGGGATGCCGCCAACAATGTCAATGCCGGTAATGTTGCCATGAAAACGGCTCAGCTCCTGGGCCTGCCGACGTCTTCACTTGCCCAGTACAACGCCGTGGTAGAGCTTTGGGTCAATCCCGACAAGCTTATGCGCCCGACACGTGATCCGAACAGAACGGCTCAGCCGACCGCTCTTTCGAACCAGGATTTTTCCGCCAAGCCTGCCTACATGTCAGCCGCTGATTTTGATAAGTTCAAGACCTGGTACACAAACAACATTGCCGCAAGTTACGGCAATGCTGATCCCGATAAGCGCTACCCTTGGACGCAGCTAGGCTATACATACAACTGGGGGGGCGATCAGGGCAGCCTTGCCTCAATCGACGGATTAAGCGAATTTGTCATACTCGGGACCAGGGCAGGCGTTACCAGTCCCCTGGAGACCTTTGCCGTCTATTCGATCCAGTCTTATTTGTATCGTACAGGTACGGACGGCGACGGTATCGGCAACTTCCATGTTACGGGCAGTTGCGACACCATATGGGCGGGCACTAAATTTCAGCCCGGCGGAAACAGCATAATAATAAGCCGGGGCGGTATTATTTCCGGCGGAGAAGGCATTTACATCTCGTCCTCCGGGTACACGATCATAAACAATGGCCTGATTTCAGGACCGACGTCACTTAAGTATTACGGGGATGGTCCTGCCGGCACCAGTGTCTATTTTTATGACGGAGGTACACTGATCAACTCTTCCTCTGGAATTATCTCCGGCGACGATGTTGCAATCGGGGGCCGTGCCGCCTCTGCATCAGATATCAGCGTGACAAACGCCGGTTATATTTCCGGCAGCCTGTATGCCATGAACACAGGTGCGGGAAACGATTCCCTTACCGTGGAAAGCGGCGGCATTGTTCGCGGTTCCGTTGATCTGGGGACCGGTACAGATCATATTCTTTTCAAGAACGGATCCTTATACAGACCGGTAATCAATCGCCTTAGCGGCTCTGCATCGATGCTGAAAGCTTCTGATGTGACCATTCAGAGTGGTGCCGCCCTGGAACCGGAGTTGAGCGGAACAGGTCTCATGCAATCCGGAAGCACCTACCGCATAGCCCAGGGAACGGCAGTGACAGGATCATTCGGCAGCGTGATTGATCATTATCCCGTCTTTGATTTTTCACTTGTGTCGACCGGGACCGACTTGTCGTTGGCCGTCACCAGGATTCCTTATGCAAACATTGCCTCGGCTGCCGATCCCAAATTGACGGCTTTCGCCGCAATTCTCGACAGGGGAGTGGCAGGCGCATCGGGAGATATGGTTACTCTGCTGTCCGAGATCGACCGCCAGACGGATACTGCCTCGGTAACGAATGCCGTCCGCCAGCTTTCTCCGATCATGTATCTGCCGACGGCCCATGCCGCTTTCACAACCGACCGGATGCGCTTCAGTCAGATATTGACGTACAACAGCGTTCATCAGGATACCTCGAAGACAACGGGTTCGTTACCGGTTGCCTATGCATCTGCTCCGATAATGAATGACGCAGTTCCCGATAAATATCGTTCAGGGAGTGAATTATGGGATGGATTTGTACTGGCGTCGGGGTACTGGGGAACACAGAATACCAGAGACAATGTGCCCGGTTATAATTTCGATGCATGGACAACTCTGGCTGGCATAAGAAAACGCTTTACGGGTGGCAGCACCGCAGGTTTTTCACTGAGCGGATCGCAGGCGAATATTACAAGTGACGATACCGGCAAAAGCAAAACCCGGATTGACAGCCTCAGTTCCATAATATCTGCCGGCACCGTTCTTGATTCTTTTCGTATCGATATATTGTCAGCATACAGTTATAACCAGTACCACAGCGACCGGAGAATCGTCTTCGGAGCCATCAACAGGACGGCCGGGAGTGATCACAATGGCCACCAGTTTTCCGGCATGATGAATCTTGGGTACAGTATGAGAGTCGGAGAAAAAACAACCCTGGAGCCGGTTGCGGGGTTTTACACGTCATATCTTATCGAGGAGGGGTTTGCAGAGAAGGGAGCGGAAGCCGCCAATCTGACCGTGGATCCCCGCAGGACCTGGGCTTTCAGAAGTCATATGGGACCGAAGTTAAGACAGGGCTTCAACTATGCGGACATGAATCTTTCCATCGAGATTGCGGCACTGTGGCTTCATGATTTCAACACGACCGGAGAAGTCACATCGCGCCTGTCATCCCTCGGAGACGGGGCATCCATTCAAGGGGTCACCGGTGATAGTGATGCTGCCGAGATGCGCGCCGGAATTTCATTGCAGAAAGCCGACAGCCTGTCCTTATCGATGGAATACGTGCTGACAATATCGCCTTACAGCAGAGAAGGCAGCGTACAGTTTGGTTTCAAGTACATGTTCTGAGTGTGAATATCTTTTTTTCTTTCCTGTTGCCGATGCGGGACCATTTTAGTATGGTAAAAAACGGTAAAAAAAACAGGAGCAGAAATATGAACGGTAAATGTGTAAGAGAGAGCAGTGTTGTCATGGCACAGCAGATGAACCCCCTTGATGCAAATCCCGCCGGCAATGTCCATGGCGGTGTCATAATGAAACTGATCGATACCGCTGCCGGAGCCGTTGCGGTCAGGCATGCAAGATCGAATGCGGTTACTGCCTCCATCGACAGGCTTGATTTTCATCATCCTGTCTTCATCGGTGATTTTCTGACATTGAAGGCAAGCCTTAACTTCGTGGGAAAAACATCAATGGAAGTGGGAGTGAGAGTCGAGTCTGAGAATCTTGTCACCGGCAGGAAACAGCACACAGCTTCCGCTTATCTGACTTTTGTTGCCCTCGACAGTAACGGCCGCCCTCTGGTATTGCCTCCGCTGATTCTTGAGAATGATGCGGAAAAGAGACGCAATATGGAAGCAAAGGCCAGGCGTGAAATGAGGCTCAAGGAAAAGACAAGAGAAAAGGAAAGCCATAAAGAGTCATCACCCTCAGACTGTGCATAATGGTGCAGATTTTAAAAATGCAGGAATCTTTATTCAATAAAAGTCGTTGAGATGTCGGCACATGAACGGTGAACATATACTTGCCATAGACAACGGCACCCAGAGTGTAAGAGCTCTGCTTTTCAACCTGAAAGGTGAACTGATTGCCAAATCCCGTGTTCCCATCGAGCCGTACTTTTCGGTAAATCCCGGCTGGGCGGAACAGCATCCCGACTACTATTGGGAAGCCCTCTGCAAGGCCTGCCATGGATTGTGGAAGATTGAGGGTGTGAGCCGCAACAGTATTGCCGGAGTCGCCCTCACCACCCAGAGGGCGACCATGATCAACATCGACAAGGACGGCAGGGCGCTGCGCCCGGCTATCGTCTGGCTGGATCAGCGGCGGACCGAGGGGTTGAAGCCGGTTTCCGGTTTATGGGGATTGGCTTTCAAGGTGTCGGGTATGGCCGACACGGTCGCTTATCTCCAGGCCGAAGCAGAGGCCAACTGGATTCGCATTCATGAGCCGGACATCTGGCGCAAGACCCATAAATATCTTTTCCTCTCCGGTTATCTGACGTTCCGCATGACGGGCCGTTATGTCGATTCTGTAAGCTGTCAGGTCGGTTACGTTCCCTTCGACTACAAGGAACTGCGCTGGGCTTCTTCATTGGACTGGAAATGGAAGGCCATTCCGATGAGTCCGTCATTGCTGCCGGAGCTGGTGCCACCGGCGGGTCTGCTTGGCAACATCACAAAACAAGCGGCGGAAGCGACGGGAATACCGGAAGGGCTGCCGCTGATCGCCGCCGCTGCCGACAAGGCCTGTGAGGTTATCGGAGCCGGCTGTCTTGAACCTCATATCGGCTGTCTCAGTTATGGAACAACGGCAACAATCAATACAACGCATCGCAAATATGTGGAGGCTATTCCGCTGATTCCCCCTTATCCGGCTGCCGTGTCCGGAGCCTACAGTCTGGAGATCATGATCTACCGGGGATACTGGATGGTGAGCTGGTTCAAGCAGCAGTTTGCCCATCAGGAACAGAGTCTCGCCGAGGAGCGGGGCATCGAACCGGAAACCCTGTTTGATGATCTGGTTGAGCAGGCGCCTCCATGTGCCGAGGGTTTGATGCTGCAGCCGTTCTGGTCTCCCGGCATCAAAGTACCGGGACCGGAGGCGCGTGGAGCCATCATCGGCTTCAATGATGTTCATAACCGGGCACATCTTTACAGGGCGATTCTGGAAGGGCTGGCCTATGCGCTTCGCGAAGGCAAGGAGAGATCGGAGAAGCGCAGCGGGGTACCCATTACGGAGCTCAGGGTTGCAGGCGGCGGCTCGCAGAGCGATGCGGCACTGCAACTGACGGCGGACATTTTCGGACTGCCCGCCGCCCGTCCCCATGTATATGAAGCCTCGGGGCTGGGGGCGGCAATCGATGCCGCGGTGGGCCTGAAGCTGCATCCCGATTTTGATACGGCCATTCGCGAAATGACGAGGGTCGGCAGGGTTTTTACCCCTGATCCCCGCATGCGCGACGTCTACGACCGCCTTTACCGCCGCGTATACAAGCAGATGTATCGCAGACTAAAACCATTGTACGAGGAGATCAGGAAGATCATCCCGTAAACAGTTTCCGCCCGGAAAGCCACCACGATCCCAATCAAATATCATTTGTAATCTTCTGTCTTGGTATATTGAAAATCACCTGCCGAACAGCTTCTGCCAGAAACTGCGCTTTGGAGACTCTCCGGGTTTCAGGCATTTCGTTGCTCTAGCATTATCATCCCATTCCGTATCGACAACGACGGTGTTCCCTTTTGCATCACGGACAAGACAAAATTTAGAGAGAAAGTTCCTTTCATAGAGACGTCCTTCTGATGATCTTGAAAATACTGAAATAAGTACCTCATAAGGCGTGTTCATTAATAATGGTTCAGCAGGCTTAATATTCCTTGTCCCCGGAGGATAATTCTTTTGGGGGGATTTCCCATTTGCCTCCAAGATAATCAGCAAAACTAAGACCATGCTCATCCGTATATTTAAGGCTTCTAATAATCGCACTTTTTTGGTTATCTATAAGCACTTTGTTTTGCTTAGTTTTGCCAGATTCTTCATATAGGTTGTTTGCTTCCATGATCCCATTATTAAGGGCTTCATACATCTTTCTTACTTTATCGGTGAAGTCTTCATTACGAAGGCTTGTTTGTGCAGCTCCAGGAATAATGCTGACCAAAAGAAGGAACAGACTGATCACAAATCTTATTAACGCCATACCATGCACCTCCAAAAAACAAATTAAAAACTCTATCAACAATAAATTCTGTATGGGCTGACCTTTCAAAATGCCGATGAAATTATCCAAGTCCTTGGGCATAAAAATACGATTCGGCCACCCAGTTGCCTTTACTGCGACTTTATCCAGCAAACTCAATCCGCTTCCTTCATTATGTCTTTCTGTATCTAATCCACAGGTTCGACGCGGCTGCCTGTGTAATAGATATATTTCTCGGGACCATCAAGATAGAAGTATGATTTCTTTTTGCCCCACTTGATACGCTTAAGAGAGAAGCAATATTGGAGGTTGTAGTTGTAACCGAAGCGTTCCGATACAAAGGGTTTGTCCCCGGTGAAATCGAAGAGTATAAACTGGGCGATGCAATTGATATCGGCGAACTCGGGAATAATTATCCGATCGATTTTCACAGGACCTTTTCCCGGTTTGTAATCCTTGCTTTCCTGGTATGCTAACGGAACGTCAGGAGAAGAAAAACAATCATCGACCATCAGAGTTAGTTTACGGCCCCATACATCTTTTCTGCCTGCCGATGTAACGATGGTTTTGCCGTTAAGCCTTACCTCCTCATTTACTAAGGTCAGTTCGCCATGCTTAGTCGAATACCGATCAGAATCGCTATCGCCATCCGAGAAATCCTTTAATGTTTCATCTTTTGTTGCATGCTTTTTTTTAGGGGGTGGCGTATCCTCTGAATCTTCAATCACCTTTCCATTCTCTGTAACAACACCATTCCTGTACACATATTTTACATCTTTTAGTTTTTTGGACCCACGGTATTGGTAGCCGGGCATGATTACCGTTATTGAAGAACCGGTTTTTTTGTACTTTATTAAACCGCTGCATGTACCAATTTCCGTAATATCAGAAACTCCCACTGATTTTACCGTTACAAAGTAAAATTTTGCCGGACACCAGCCGGCTCCAAAACTCCCGACAATGACAACGTCCGCATTACCCAGGGTAAATATTTTTTTAAAACCCAAGAAAGGATTGCCTTTAACTTCCGGATCAACGGGAATTCCTTTATAGCGGAGCACATAATCTTCATTTATTGAAAGATCACCGAAACGGGTCGGCATCGTATCTTTATAGCCGTCATCGCTGCTGTCTTCACCGCTTATTGAAGTTGGTGCAGAGCTGTCAGCCGCCGCCGGACCGGTAAACAGCGTTATTGTCAGGACAATGCCAAACAACAATAAACAGCCAAACCTGGTTTTGTGTTTCATGTTCATTCCTCCCTGTGATTGTTTCATCGATTAATCCTTTTTTCTTTTTTCGCTTAGTTCCTTTTTCTTTCATTGCCGCTATTTGAGCTTCGGACAATTTAAGTGAGTCAGTTATGGCAAGCAGTTTGCGCACCACGATGTTTTCATAAAATCCTTAGAAATCTTTCATTGGATATCCTACAGGTGTTTTGTATCTCCATTTCTTCCTATCAAATGTAAATCTCCACGTTTTTGGGGTGTACTCTACCCCTTCGTCAATACCGGTAACTTTTATTAATAGGGGATATATTTTATCTTTCTCAGTAATTTCAGTTTTAATCGATGACTCTAAGGATGAATCGCCACTTGCGCCTGTATCACTATAACTGGCTCTGATGTCTGGAGTTAGATCGCGAATATGTTTACCGAATGGGGCTAATATTGTATATGCACCAATGCAGTACCCTTGAGTGCAGTATCCCGACGTGTTTAGCCACCCCCAGTAATCCGATGGGCCTAGTTTTATTAATTTCCATTCACGGGGAGCGCCGCCAAAGGCTCCTAACATTATTGATCCTGATGCAATTAAATTTGTTTTTCCGTTTTTTTGTTCAATTATGAAGGCTGAAACCAGACCGGGGGTGCCGTGACTGTCAATCAACTCTCCGTCCTCATCATCAATTGCCTGACCTGTCAGAATCAAGTAGAATCGATTTGTTTTATCTTTTAGTATTTTTTGTTCAAAACTATCTACTTTCATGCAAAAGATTCTTGTGTAGCCTTCGTCAAGTCCTTCTGCATTTTCTGTAATCCAGCATGATTTTTTGTGGTTGTAGCTTGGGTATACTTTGTCTAAAAATTCTTGTACGGAGAACTTTATAGGGGAAAGATCCTCAGCATTTTTCACAAGTGCTATTTTGGGGGCCAGTCCTACAAACGACACTATTGCCAAGACAATGCAAAACAACAATAAACAACCAAGCCAGATTTTGTGTTTCATGTTCATTCCTCCCTGTGATTGTTTCATCTATTAACTCCTTATTTTCCCCTTTTAATTGATTCGGTTATGGCAAGTAGTTTGCGCACCACAATGTTTTCACGATTTTCACACATATGTTTTTCTAATTTGATATTTCTATCAACGTAATCTTCCAACCATTGGCGATGGGCCTTCACCCAATTACCCCCCGCCTCTTTTGCTCGTTTTTCCGCGTTCTTTTTTCCAACTTGTAACCCAAGAAGGTATTCTGCATGGTCATCTTTCATCGTATTGTCTATAAAATTGGGGCAATCGCCTGAACCGAGATGGTGAGCAAGATAAAAGATCTTGGTCTTCTCGCCGGGGTTCAGCCCGTCAATTTTTGTGAAGCCAATTTTTTTGAGGTATTTCATGTTGACTACGGCGTAGTCCACAGCCGTATGGATCGCGTATTCAGGTTCATACCGTAAATCAAGGAGTTCCTGAAGATTTTTGTCGCTTGCCATTCTTCTGCCTGTTATATGGGGTCTTATAGAAAGTGTTTTAGCAAGTGTTAAATATCCTTTCCTGATTTTTTTGGGGGTTACGTGAGTACCATTAGAAAGTTTGAAAGCCTGTACGGTTCTTTCTTTTCTTCCTTTTTTTACTGTTTTCGTGGTGAGCCAGCCTTTTCCGTTTACCCAATTATTAAGGAAGGTCCCATTTGTTAAGGCCATGTCTATCCATGTTTCGTCAGTAAATTGCGTGAGACCTGTAGCGCTGCTTGCAGAGGCCCTTGATTTTGGGTTCCATTCAGTATCGTCTATGGCTAGCCATGTTTTTGGCTTGCCTGTTTTTTTATCTATTACAGGATTCCCTTTCTTATCCAGCACCGGCTTTCGAAATCTATTTCTAATCCTGCCCGCCTCAGCGTCTATCAGGCAGGCAACAGACAAAACGTCAATCCCGGTGCGGTCGCGGGCATCAAGTAAATATTTCCTGTATTTAAAATTTTTACCAAGGCGGAGATTTTCCTTATTCGGGCATTCGCATACAATTTGCTGCAACAGGCCGTCATTCGTATGGCTATTGATGACATCGCCCGGCTGCAACGTTTGCGGGGTTTTTCCGCTATCGGGTTTCCTGGGGGGATTTCCCTTGCTTTTCTGTGCGGCGTCAGCCTTAATCTTGGGACTCCTGAGGAGAGCGCCCATGTTATCGTTTGCTTCAAAGCTGGAAACAGTCTTTTTCCCTCCCGCCGCTTTTTTCACATCAACCTCAACCTGAGTGCCTTTTTTAACTTGCACGGGCGGAATCCGCCCGCGGGAATCCGTCAGATGCTCAAATATTTCCTCGCCGGCTTTTATCCAGACCTTCAGTTTGGCAATCGGTCTTTCTATGGCATCGACAATTTTGCAATACAGATCGCAGTCATTGTCGACATAAGATTCATTATTATCCGTCTTTGGCGGAATTTGTTTTTTCGGAGCGTCGGGTTGCACAAAGAGATGATCACCAACTTTGATATAGTTGATATTGGAGATGTGATTTCTCCTGGCAATTTCCGCCGGGGTAGTGTTGTAAGCTTTAGCAATTTTTGTAAGCGTGTCGCCTCGTCTGACCGTATAGATACTAACACCAGATGTTGTAGCCATTTATATTTCCTCCGTCGTTTCTTCATCGTCATCGGCTTCTTCCGTATCTTCATCGTCGCCGGGCTCACCGGGCTCTTCCGCTTCACGATCGTACCAGTCATCATCATCAATCATAACCGGTTCGTCTTCTGTTCCAATAAAGGTCCCCCATTCCCCGCTGCCCGCAAGGACAATATAGTTCTCAGGGGTTTTTTCAGAAGTAAGATTCTCCGTCCTTCCGTCAGACCCCGCCTGAAGATCCTTCTTAATTTCTCCTGTCTTCTCATCAACCACTACGACGTTAACGCCTTCACATGGTGCGCCATCGGTTGGATTTACAACCTGCCAGGAAGCACCGTATTGCTGATTCTTGGACTCAGGCGATATAACCGTTCCCTCCGGTGTTTGATAATCCAGTTTTCCTTTGATGGTGATGCTGTCCTTGTTCATGATGATAAGCGCATCGCCTGCCTTAAGCGTTATCTCGTCCGCTTCCAGGATGTATTCATCGGTC
>CAZLFA010000039.1:0-37546 GCA_964558665.1 uncultured Syntrophaceae bacterium | reverse complement strand
TTGCTGTCCTCGATGGAGGCCTCAGCCTTGTCCAGATTGATGTTTTCCTTGATGTAGACGACGGCCCGGTAGGAACCGGTGACGACGGCCTGGATCGAGGCGCCCGTGAACCAGTAGATCACGCAACCGCCCATAAGCAGACCGAGGATAACTTCCGGCTGAACGAGACTCAGTTTTGCAACGACTTGGCCGAACATCTTCTCCAGAAGAATGATGATGCCGAAGACCATGGTGGTAGCACCGACAACAGCCGTACCGATAAGAACCGGCTTGGCGGTCGCCTTGAAGGTGTTTCCCGCGCCATCGCCTGATTCCAGGAAGTGCTTGGACTGTTCGAAATTGGGCTCGATGCCGAAGTGTTTCTTTACAACTTCCTTCGCATCAGCACGGGATTCGATCATGGAAAGCTCATAGATGGACTGAGCGTTGTCCGAAACCGGACCGAAGCTGTCGACCGCGATCGTAACGGGACCCATACCGAGGAAACCGAAGGCGACCAGACCGAAGGCAAAGACCGGTGCGGCAAACTTGAAGGCATCCGGCATGATGGCCATGACGGAAGGCGTCTGGGAGACGAGATAGGCAACAAACATCAGGATCAGAATTGTCAGGCCTTCCCAGAAAGCAGAGAAGTTACCGGCTACCAGACCGGAAAGGATGTTGAGCGAAGCACCGCCCTGGCGGGAGGCATTCACACACTCATCGCAGTGTCGGGAGTTGGTGCTTGTAAATACCTTTGTGAATTCGGGGATCACGGCGCCGGCGATGGTGCCGCAGCTGATGATGATGGAAAGCGCAAGCCAGAGAGCCATGGTATCGCCGGTTTTGGGGAGATCTGCCAGCAGAACATAGCTGGCTACAAAGGTAACTATGATGGAGATAATAGAGGTAATCCAGACCAGATTGGTCAGGGGGTGTTCAAAGTCGAAATCCTTCTTGCCGGCGAACATGGACTTGCTGACGATATCGTTGACAAAGTATGAGATCAGAGATGTAATGACCATCAGAATACGCATGGCAAATATCCAGACAACCAGCTTGCCGCCCATGGTAGGATTGTCCGCCAGGGCCAGGGCCAGGAAGGCGATGAGAGCAACACCGGTAACACCGTAGGTTTCAAAACCGTCCGCCGTGGGGCCGACACTGTCGCCGGCGTTGTCACCCGTACAGTCAGCGATGACGCCGGGGTTTTTGGGATCGTCTTCCGGAAGATGGAAGATAATCTTCATAAGGTCGGAACCGATATCAGCGATCTTGGTGAAGATACCGCCGCAGATACGAAGCGCGCTGGCGCCGAGTGATTCACCGATGGCAAAGCCGATGAAGCAGGGGCCCGAGAGTTCCTTGGGAATGTAGGCCAGAATGATAATCATGAAGAAGAGCTCGATGCTGACCAGAAGCAGACCCACACTCATGCCCGAACGCAGACAGATGTTGACAATGCTCAGAGGATCACCGCTGAGCGATGCGAAAGCGGCACGTGAATTGGCAACAGTATTGATACGGATGCCGAACCAGGCAACGCCGTAAGAGCCGAGGATTCCGAGAATGGAACAAACAAGAATGATCACTACATCGCCTGCGGGTGTGTGCGACAGAACGCCGAAATAGTAAACCATACATGCCGCGATCAGAACCCAGAGGGCCGCCAGAAATTTACCCTGCTGGAGGACATAGGTCTTACAGGTCTCCCAGATCGTCTGGGAAACATCCAGCATGGCCTGATGGGCCGGCAGATTTTTCGTCTGGACATACTGCATCCATCCGAAGATCATACCGATTGCGCAGATTATGAGGCCGAGATTCAGGATCATCATGCCGCTTAAGGCTCCGCCCATGAAACTAACCTGGGCCAGATCCGGCAGCTTGATATCCGCCTCACCTGCAAACGCCATTGGCGCCATGAGCAAAGTCAAAGCGACAACGGTAAAGAGAAAAGACAACAAACTACGTTTAGTCCTACACATCATTCAAACCTCCTCAATAAAATTTTTTATGGTTTTACCATGATACTGATTCATAGCCGCCTGAATTCCAGACGACAGCAATTCCTTTATGGCACTCGCTGCCTGTTCGACAATGTCCGGCAGATCGGCAAACTCTTCTTTACTGAAAATCTGCAGCACGTAATCATCAACCATCCCCTTGTAAACCGGTTTGCCTATGCCCATCCGCACCCTGGTAAAGTCCCGGGAACCGGTCTGCTCGATAATGGACATCAAACCCTTGTGACCGCCGTGCCCTCCGCCGTATTTCAGTCTGATGGTGCCAAAGGGCAGATCAAGATCGTCATGAATGACAACCAGTTCTTTTATCTCGATCTTAAAATAGTCAATGAGCCTTTGTATGGCAAACCCGCTTAAGTTCATAAAGGCCTGGGGCTCTGCCAGCAGTACCGGTGTTGATTCTATGCTGCCCCTGCCGTAACGGGCGTCAAACTTTTTCATGCCTAAATCTATTTCGCAGCTTGCGGCCAGGTGATCTACCACCAGGAATCCCATGTTATGCCTGGTGAACTTGTAACGGTCCCCAGGGTTTCCCAGTCCGGTGATCAGTTTCATCACATTCCTCAAACAGCGATGATAAAAGAACTCCTTTCAAAACAAGCCCTGCTGAAAAGAGCGGTAGCAAACAGTCTATTCCGCTGCTTTCTGTTTCATGACTTCAGGGGCCTTGGACGTTTCCTCTTCAACCGCTGCTTCCGTAGCTGCAGCCATAGCGGCCCTTGTCGCGACGACGGAAACAACAACTGCATCCGTGGAATCGATTAGCGTTATTCCCGCGGCAACGGAGATATCGTGTACCTTTATGGAATCTCCGATATCAAGGCCCGAGACATCAACCTCGATAAATTCCGGCAATGATGCAGGCAGGCAGGAAACCTTCAAATCTCTCTTCTGGTGAAGCAGTTCACCGCCATTTTTGACACCAACAGCCGAACCCTTGAAGTGTAGAGGGACATCCATAGTTACTTCATGATCCATGCTCACTTCATAGAAATCGGCATGCAGAAATTTCCTTGAAACAGGCTGCGACTGAAGTTCTTTTATCATGGAGAGTTTTTCCAGTTTCTTCCCTTTGCCCTCGATGATGAGTTTTATAAATACATTATCCTCTTTGTTCTTCATCAAGGAGCGCAGATCGGCAGTATTTACCGACATAGCAAAAGTTTCCGCACCGGCGCCATAAAATACCGCCGGAGTAAAGCCTTTATCTCTCAATCTCCTGGCCGGTCCTTTGCCGGTCTCTTCACGGACAACGGCCTTAAGTTCGCATATTTCCATCTTATCCTCCTAAACGCTCTCTATATAAATAATGAACTCACTGAATCGTTATAGTAAATCCTTCTCACCGCCTCACTCAGAAGACTTGCCACAGAAAGCACTTTGATATTCTTGAAGGATTTAGCGTTTTCCCGCAGGGGTATCGTGTCTGTGACAATGACTTCATTGATATCCGACTTTTCCAGCCGTTCAATGGCAGGCCCGGACAAAACAGGATGGGTGCAGCACACCGAGATTGCAACGGCACCCGCTTCTTTCAGGGCCTTTGCACCCTGCACTACCGTTCCGGCCGTATCGATCATGTCGTCAAGAATAATCACCTCGAGATCTTTAACATTACCTATGATATTCATGACCTGCGCTTCGTTGGGGCCTTCACGGCGCTTGTCGATTATAGCCAGATTTGCCTCCAGCCTTTTTGCAAATGCCCTTGCCCTTTCCACACCGCCGGTGTCAGGGGAAACTATGACCAGATTTTCTTTATGTTTTTTCTTGATGTAGTCGAGGAGAATGGGTGTGGCAAAGAGATTATCCACCGGTATGTTGAAGAAACCCTGAATCTGTCCGGCGTGGAGGTCCATTGCCAGGACACGGTTGGCTCCTGCCGTCGTGATGAGGTCGGCAACCAGTTTGGAGGTTATCGGCGCCCGCGGAGCAACTTTCCGATCCTGTCTGGCGTATCCGTAATAAGGAATGACGGCTGTGATCCGGTCGGCAGATGCCCTTTTCATGGCGTCTATCATGATGAGCAGTTCCATGAGCGTTACGTTGACCGGTGTGCATGTTGACTGAATGATAAATACATCCATGCCGCGCACATTCTCGTCTATTTCAACCCGGGTCTCTCCGTCGCTGAAGGTCGTAACATTGGCATTTCCAATGGGAACGCCCAGATTCTTACATATTTTCTGTGCCAGTTCCGGATTTGCGTTGCCGGTAAAAACCCTTATTCTTTCTAGCATCTGAAATCCCCTGTTCTTGACATATCAACCACTTATTCTGGCTGGGGCGGGAGGATTCGAACCTCCGTATGCAAGATCCAAATTCTTGTGTCTTACCGCTTGACGACGCCCCATCTGTTTCATTCTGCGGCAGACCGGTTATAGGGCAGAAACCCTGAAAATTGACCATTTTCCGGCGGCCTGTAGGGTCTTTTCAGCGTCAATGGCTGCTGATTCGTCTTCAAATAAACCAAAAACGGTCGGACCGCTTCCCGACATCAAAGCACCCAGAGCGCCATTCCGGATCAGCAGCTCCTTTATATTCCTCAGTAAGGGATAAAGATGCAGGGAGACTTTTTCAAGATCGTTGTGAAGCCTTGCTGCCAGATCATGGACCTTATAAAATCGCGGGATGCTATAATGGATTGTTTCGTTTGTCAATCTTAAATTAAGCCCTTCATAAACAGTTTTCGTAGACAACTCAAAGCCTGGATTTATCAGCAGAAATTTGGCCTCTGGCATCCCCTCCGCCTGCTGCAGCTTTTCTCCGATGCCTAAGGCCCAGGCTGTGCGTCCGAAAATGAAGAAAGGAACGTCAGCGCCCAGTTTTACGCCTATCGACATCAGATCATTCGCACTGAGTCCGAATTCCATCATCTCATTGAGGACAAGCAGGGCAGTAGCGGCGTTGGAACTTCCGCCTCCGAGACCTGCGGCCACGGGAATTCTTTTTTTTATCGAAATGTCAATACCGCCGGTATAGCCCTGATGTGTGAAAATGGCTTCAGCGGCGCGATAGACAATATTGTTTCGATCATCAGGAAGAGTGCAGTCATGGCAGTGAAGAGAAATGCCGCGGTCAACGGGAGCAAAGGTCATTTCGTCGCAGAGGCTGACTTTTTGCATCAGTGTCGCTATGTCATGATAGCCGTCCGGCCTTTTCCTTAAAACATGCAGTAGAAGATTGATTTTCGCGGGGGACAGCCTGGTGATCATTTTACACAGCTTCACTTTTTTATAGTTGCATCCTCTAACACAGCCGTCAGTTTATGTAAAGGATGATCGACATTCAGGATTTCAGCGATAAGCAAATAGCAGGAGAAAGGAGGTATGATATGATTATGAGATGATACTGACAAGGGTTAATCGGCGATCAGTATTCCTTGCATAATCAGCTTGACGATGACTTAAGCATGACCTCAAACCTGTTCTTCAGTTTGTAAATCTTGTCGACATCCTCACTATTGATATTGATAAAGTAGCCGCCGACCTTCACATAGTCGGCCCTATCGGTAACATAGGCAATGATGAGGTCGTATTTATATTCGTTGTTGAAGACATTGGCGGTTAATTTTATTTTTTCTCCCCTGTCAAAGACCGGACTCCATTTTTGCCCCTTCTCCAGAAGCACCGACAGTTCGGATGTATTGAAATCGAATACATAGCCCTTGAAAATACCGTCTATCGTAACCTCTACGCTCTGTTTCCTCGGAAGCCACTTCCGTGTCTTCATAAAATGGCGAAAATCCTCCTCGGAAATTACATTGACCCGGCTTTCCCTGTACTCACCCTTCCCCGTATCACCCTTCATGCCCTGTCCCGTCTTCTTCTGAAACGGATCTATGATTTCCGCTTTGCCGTACATCTTCAGCAATTCGTTGTAATGATAGGTGCCGGGATTTGTTAACTCCTGAACATACCCGGTCCTCTTATAGTTGCTGAATCCCTGGGTGAGACTTTCTACCAGAGCGATAAAGTTTTTATACGAGACTTCATCCGCTTCTATCTGACTGAATTCCGCCGGCCAGTCGAGGCCCCCGTAGAGTTTCAGCATAACACTGTCATGTAGGCTCTTTTCTATGGTGCACTGCTGAATGCTCTGCATCTTTGCGACCTTATTTTCATGTTCACTGCGCAACCCCGACAGATTATTCTCCATGACTGATAATTCGTCCTGAAGAGCAGCCGTATCTTTCGATATCCTGTTTATTTCGTTCATGATGGGGGTAGCATGCCACCTCAAGGCGTTTATGGCCGATTTATCGTCGGCTTTCACGGCAGTCAGATACGCCTGCAGAATCTTATTCTCCTTCATCTTCCTTAATTTTTCTTCACTTTGTGCATGTGTTTTCTTTTTTTCATCCAGGACATGGCTGATCGCACGTATCCGCTTGTCGGTGAGTTCCAGAACAGGGATGATGATGTCCGTTCTTTCCCCCGTTTTTGTCGATTCCTCGGAGTCTTCAATAACAATCGACATACCCAGGATCTTTGAGGACTGCACCTTTTCAATTTTAATCGTCTCACCGACAATAATCGAATTAACACAGGACTTAACGGAAACATTACAGCCGATCAGCGTCGAATTTTCCACCGTTTCCACGATAATATCGCCGCCGATACTTTCTACATAGGAGTTCATTGTTACGATTCCATTGACCCTGATGATCCCGTCCTGGGCAACCAGCCTGCCGCTGTTCACGTTATTTTTAACATCTATCCGGCCCCGTTTTGTTGTGATTTCACCGTTCACATTGCCATCTTCGACGCTGATGTTGTTGCATCTGACCGAATACCCGCTTAGAATATCTCCATATTGAATGAACTGGCCGGCCTTTATCTCCAGATTTCCGGTTTCCGGGCCTATCGGGGAATGATTCTGCGCCTCCGCAGTGACAGAGATTCTATTGCTTCTGGGTTTGACAACCAGGTAACCGACGCGATTGGCAACAAGATAATCCGTTCCCTCTTCCGTTATTACTTCTGTCCCGTCTCCAACGAAAAAGTCCAGATTCAGATCGTGTCCGGGTTTGGGGGGGATTGGTTTTCCGTTTAAATAATGGCCGGGCGTCCCTTCTGTTGCATTGACCTTGCGTATTATTTTGTTTTTTCTGATGTCAAGAACCTGTGGAAAGGTGCACTTGTTGCGCTTCAGATCCAGGCGACCGGTCTTGGGATCTTCAACCGGAGCCAGATCCTTCTCCATTTTCGTGAGGTAGTCCAGTCTTGCATCCTCACCCTTTACGGGCAGCGTCGACTTTGCAATCTCCGCCATACCTTTAGATTTCTCATTAATCCTCTGCCGTATGTTTTGCTCATTCAAACCAAAGCGTATCTGGCTGTTCCAGGCTGCAGCAGCCAGTTCATCGAAGGTGATGCGCGCCTCAATTTCCCGTCCATCAGCCGCTTTAACTGTCACGGAGCCGAAATCGTAATAGGCGGTACTTTCTCTGATCTTGAATCTCACATAAAGGGGTGCCTTTTCCGGAGGCAGGGCGGCAATGACGCCTGCCAGAAACACTTTGGTGTTCCTGCTTTTGAACTTATCGAAGTCGTAGAGAATTTTATGGAAGTTTTGATAATTGATACCATGGAGATAGTAGCCCTTGGCAAATATTTCACTGACAAAGGTGAGAAAAAGACCGGCCTCCTCAATCAGCTCCAGGTTGACAAAGACGCCTTCATTGGAAATCTCCAGAAATTTGGGGGACGATATTTGTTCTTGAATGGCTTTATCTCCAGCAATTTTTTTTAACCATGCACATCTTGAGCAAAGTATTCTTTTTAAGCGAATCAGGTATTTTTCTACATCCCCCATAAACTCGCATGACACGATTAAACCTGCCGATGCTGTCATGCGATAGAAAAATATTCTGTGTTTCGCCTTATCCCTTGCCGGTAAAAACAGGTTTTACAAAGCCGTTATGTTTATTGAACCTGATTGGAAATATAAGGCGAATTTATTAATGTGTCAACACTAAACGATTCTAAAATCCTTATTTCAACACGGATTACGCAATAGAACGTATAGGCGCCTGGATAAGTGGATATATTATCCTGGTCAAAGGGTATTACGTCTTTATCGCGTAATCCGGGTTCAAATAAAAAAGACGCCACCCCATATATGAGAAAGCGTCTCTATTTTATTTATACAATAGTTACCCTCAGCATTATCTGCTGTTTATTTTGCACAATCTGCGCGCCCGGCTCTCACACTGCAGGACAAGATCTTTTTCTTCGTCGTGCAGGGATGTTCTCTATTTCCCCGCTTTCTCCTTCTCCTTTACATAGCGCATGCGCAGTTCAAACAAAAGTCCTTCGATGAGGCCTTTCTCGTTTTCGTCAAGATTGCCTTTTGTTTTCGCTTCAAGCATTCCCAGGATGTCTATTGTCTGCTTGGCCGCAGTCAGGTTGACCTCCGATTTTCCATTTTCCGGATCGGGATAATCCCCGAAATGATACATCGCGCTCGTTCCCAGCGATATCACGAAATTGGCAAAGTTGATCTCCGGATAATGAGCCTCCTGCGAAGAGCCTGTTTCCTCGGTCTCCCGTCCGGCCCGGTCATCCACCGTTTTTTCTTCCTGAGCGGCTTCTTCCTTTAAGGTTTCCTCAGCCTTTTCCTCTGCATCCTCGCTGAAGATACGCTTATCCTTGACGACAAAACTCTTTCCCTTCTTTTCCTCGTCCACTGAAGAACCTCCTTCTCTGAACTTACCGGGTCGGCCTCATCGTGCGTAACCTCGCAATCCTCTCCTCCGTAGGAGGATGCGTGCTGAAGAGGTTCATGAAAGCTCTGCCGGTCAGAGGATTAACGATAAACATATGCGCCGTTGACGGATTGGCGTCCATAGGTGCCGCCTGCGAGGCCCCAGATATCTTAGCCAGGGCGCCGGCGAGTCCGTAAGGTTTGCCGGAGATCTGTGCGCCGCCTTCATCGGCCATATATTCGCGCGATCTCGATATGGCCATCTGGATAAGAGTGGCCGCGATGGGTGCCAGTATCGCCATGAGGATCATGCCTACCACTCCGCCCCCTTCATCGTCTTCACTTCTGGCACCGCCGAAGATCGCCGCCCACTGGGCCATGTTTGCCAGCATGACAATGGCGCCGGCAATCGTCGCGGCAATCGACCCGATCAGAATGTCCTTGTTCTTGATATGAGTAAGCTCGTGCGCCAGAACGCCCTCGAGTTCGTCGTTGTTGAGAATCCTGAGGATGCCTTCCGTAACCGCCACAACGGCATGCTCTTCATCTCGTCCCGTGGCAAACGCGTTTGGCGTATCCTCCGGAATGATATAAACCCTGGGCATGGGAAGATTTGCCCGCACCGTCAGACCTCTCACCATGTTGTAAAGCTCCGGAGCCTGCGCGGGGGTCACCTCCTGTGCATTGTACATGCTGAGCACAATCTTGTCCGAAAACCAGTAGCTTCCGAAATTCATTATAATCGCGAAGATGAACGCAATCGCCATACCGCCTTTACCGCCGATCATCCCCCCTATCAGCATCAGAAGCCCCGTCAGCGCTCCCAGCAGCAAACCTGTCTTTAAAGTGTTCATCAATATCCTCCTTTATTTGCCTTGTCTTTTCCTTTTCTTTTTTTCAAACTTAATTCCTCCCTTTTCGTCCACGTCGAGAAACACCTCGTCCCCTTCTGCAAATGTTCCTTCCAATATCTTCAGGGCGAGCGGATCAAGGATCATCTTCTGGATGGCCCTCTTCAGAGGCCTTGCGCCATAGATAGGACTGTATCCGGTTTTGGCTATATAATCTTTGGCCTTTTCTGTCAATTCCAGTGTCAGTTTGCGCCCGGCCAGCCTCTTGCCGATAAGCTGCAGTTGTATATCGACAATCCTTTCGATGTCGCCCAGCGCAAGCGCCCGGAAAGTGATGATGTCGTCTATCCGGTTCAGGAATTCCGGCTTGAAGGTCGCGCGCAGCACCTCCATGGTGCGATCACGTTTCTCATCTTCATCGAGCGATTCATCCTGAATCCATTGACTCCCCACGTTGGAGGTCATGATCACGACCGTGTTCTTGAAATCAACTGTCCTGCCGTGCCCGTCCGTAAGCCTCCCGTCGTCCAGAATCTGAAGCAGAATATTGAAGACGTCGGGATGCGCCTTCTCAATCTCGTCGAAAAGAAGAACGCTGTACGGCCTGCGCCGGACCGCCTCTGTAAGGTATCCGCCCTCGTCATATCCCACGTATCCGGGAGGAGCCCCGATCAGACGGGCCACGGCGTGCTTCTCCATGTATTCGGACATGTCGATGCGGATCATGGCCTGCTCGTTGTCGAACATGAACTCCGCCAGCGCCCTGGCAAGCTCGGTTTTGCCGACGCCTGTGGGACCCAGAAAGATGAAGGATCCGATGGGACGATTCGGGTCCTGCAGTCCGGACCGGGCTCGCCTCAGTGCGCTCGACACCGAGGAAATGCCTTCATCCTGGCCGACAACCCGCAGTTTGAGCCTCTCCTCCATATGGATAAGCTTCTGCACGTCGCTTTCCATCATGCGTGCTACCGGAATACCCGTCCAGTTGGCAACTACTTCCGCTACGTCTTCGGCATCGACCTCTTCTTTAAGCATCTTTTCGCCCTTCTGGACATCCTCCAGCCGCGCCTGCTCCCGCTCCATCTCCTTGTTCAATTCCACGAGCTTTCCGTACCGGATCTCGGCTGCCTTTGCCAGATCACCGTCCCGCTGGGCGTTCAGTTCTTCAGTCTTGTACTGTTCTATTTTGCCTTTTATGGCCTGTATGTTCTTTATTGCATCCTTTTCGCTTCCCCAGTGCAGCTTCATCCTGTCCATGGATTCTCTGAGGTCTGCAAGTTCGCTCTCTATCTTTTCACGCCTTTCCACCGACGTCTTGTCTGTTTCGTTTTTCAACGACTGGCGTTCTATCTCCAACTGCATGACCCTGCGGTCGACGGCATCTATCTCCGCCGGCATGCTGTCCAGTTCAATGCGCAGACGCGATGCCGCTTCGTCCACAAGATCGACTGCCTTGTCCGGCAGAAAACGGTCGCTGATATAACGGCTGGAGAGAGTGGCAGCGGCGATGATCGCCGAATCCTTTATCTGAACACCGTGATGAACTTCATAGCGCTCCTTGAGACCGCGCAGTATGGCGATAGTGTCCTCCACGGTGGGCTCCCTGACGATGACGGGAGCGAAGCGGCGTTCCAGTGCCGGATCTTTCTCGATATGTTTTCTGTATTCATTGAGCGTCGTTGCGCCTACGCAGCGCAGCTCTCCCCTGGCAAGCGCCGGTTTCAGCATGTTGGAGGCATCAACCGATCCCTCCGCCGCCCCGGCGCCGACAACCGTGTGGATCTCGTCGATGAAGAGGATAATCTCCCCTTCGGCACTGATTACTTCCTTAAGCACCGCCTTCAATCTTTCCTCAAATTCACCTCTGTATTTGGCGCCGGCAACCAGCGCGCCTATGTCCAGTCCGATTACACGTTTACCCTTCAGGTTCTCCGGAACGTCCCCGTTCACGATCCTCTGCGCCAATCCTTCGACTATTGCCGTTTTGCCGACACCCGGCTCCCCGATCAGAACGGGGTTGTTCTTCGTGCGCCGCGACAGCACCTGCATGATCCGGCGTATCTCATCGTCGCGGCCGATGACCGGGTCGAAAGAACCTTTGCGGGCAAGTTCGTTAAAGTCCCTTGCATAGCGCTTCAGCGCCTGATACTTGTCCTCCGGGTTGGGATCGGTGATCCGCTGATTGCCGCGGATCTCCACCAGCGCCTTGAATATCCCGTCTTTCGTAACTCCCGCTTCACTCAGAATTTGAGATGCCCTGCCTTCCTTGGCATCCGCCATGGCAACCAGAATATGCTCGGCACTCACGTACTCGTCGGTGAGCCGCGCCGCTTCGGACATCGCCTGGTCGAGAATCTTGTTGAGCCCCGGTGTTATATAGACCTGTCCGGCGCCCGTTCCCTGAACCCGCGGCATCTTTTCCACTGCGTTTTTCAGTTTGTCTTCGATCACACCGGGATCGACACCCATCTTTTTCAGAATGACGCCGACGATACCTTCCTGCTGTTCTAAAAACGCTATCAGCAGATGCTCGCTCTCGATGCCCTGCTGGCCGTATTTTCCGGCCAGTCCCTGTGCTTCCTGAAGAGCCTCCTGCACTTTTAAAGTAAATTTATCAAATCTCATATACTCTCCGTCTATAACGCTGGTTTCTCAATACACACAAATATCTTTCCGTTCTTGAAGACGACGATATTCCCTGTCGACTCGGAAAGGACAACCGCAACTGCATCCGTAATGCTGGTAATTCCCGCGGCCGCTATGTGCCTGCTGCCCAGCCCCTGAGGAAATTCACGACTCTCCAGGGCGGCGTTCAGGTGCCGGCCGGCTGTGACTATCACGCCGTTGTCCTTGACGATGAAAGCACCGTCGATTGCAGAGAACTCCTTGATCGTCTCCTTCAATTCCGGATTGAGGATATTCCTCTCCTCTTCAGTGTAACCCATGAAGGGGTTGATGATCATCTGCCGTGAAAGTTGCAGCACCTTTTCATGATCACCCAGAATAAAGGTGGTCCCCACCTTGCGCCCTTCTCTGCCCTGCGCGGCCAGATCCAGGCTGATATTCAGCACGGAACCGAACACCTCAGGATACACGGCTTTTGTAATATCCGTAATATTCTCTGATGTGAGGAATTCAAACTCCTTTCCGACATCAATAACAAACATGCTGTCCACATATCCGAACCGCGGCACGCCGCTCAGGCAGACAAGCTTGTCTCCTTTTTTAAAAAGGCCGATGGCGATTCCCTTGATTACGGCAATCTTTATCTGTCCTATCCTGCTCAGATTAACGTTCGGAATAGTCAGTATAACTGCACCGGCTGCCAGTTCATCCGGGATCACTTCGTTTTCCTTGGCAACCAACACGATCTTATAAGAGCAGTCGGCGCCCATGCAGGCCGGAAGCTGAGAAGCGAGGCTGGAATAGACAACAACCGCCTTGGCTTCCAGTTCGCTTGCTACATGGCAAGCCGCCTCCAGTATCGTTCTATTGATCATCGTCTTTACCTCCGTAGATGTTTACCCGGTTTCACGTGTTTTCTACAGCCTGTTGCCGCCTGTAAAATAAGCACATACTTACTGGTTGTCAAGTTGGCGGATAGTTCAGCAAAATCCGCTATTGCACGCCTGATAAGGTCAAGATACCATCCGGAGATTTGCTACTGCCACTTTTCATACCTTATCCGGGAGGCATTAAACCGGTCGACAGGTCCTTTATGTTCATCAGGATAGCCGACAGGGATCAGCGCCAGCGGAATGATATGATCCGGCATCTCCATTATCTTCCGCATGCCGGAGACTCTCTCTTCAATCGGATAGAGCCCGAGCCATACGGCTCCCAGTCCTCCGGCATGGGCGGCCAGTAATAGATTCTGAGTCGCCGCCGAACAGTCCTGCACCCAGAATCCTTTAAAAGATTCCAGTTCGAGGTCGCCGCAAACGAGAATGGCTACCGGTGCGGTCTCCAACGCCTGGGCATATGGATGCACGGAAGGAATCTTGTCCATGATTTTCCTGTCTCTGATCACTATAAAATGCCATGGCTGTTCGTTCCCTGCAGAAGGGGCACTCATGGCGGCTTTCAGGAGATTTAAAATATCTCCATCGTCGACATCTTTTTTGGCAAATTTACGTATGCTTCTCCTGGAAAGGATGGTTTCTATAATGTCCGACATGCTTCCTCCTTTTCTCACATTTATTATCTATACAGCGGCTACAGCCTGATCTTTAACGGATGCCGGAGACAAACACGGCATTAATGGTTTTAAGTTTAAGAAATTATTAACCAACTGTCAAAAAGATTTATCCGCTTCCTTTTTTCTTGCCAACAGGCAAACCGCGCTGGTATATTATTTATTTAGAGGTAGGTTTCATGGAAATCGGCATCGTCGGACTTCCGCAAAGCGGTAAGAGCACACTGTTCGAGATCATGACGGGAATCAAAAGCCATACATCCCACGGGGAGTCATGCGTCAGAGGCCAGGCAGCGGTGCCCGACAAAAGGCTTGAGCAGATTGCCAAAGCCTATCCGCGAGAAAAGGTAATACAGGCCAGGATACCTTTCGTAGATGTAAATGCGGTGGGAGAAAAGGCATGGGACGCCATGCGCCAGAATCTGAGCGGCACGGAAGCTATCCTTCATATAATCGACGGTTTTACGGTGCCCGATGTCGAGGAGTGCATCCATCAGTACCGCAAGCTGGAAGAGGAGCTAATCCTGTCGGATCTGTTGATCGTTGAAAACCGTCTGCAAAAACTCCTGAAGACCCCTAAAAACGCACTCAAATCAATTGACATTCAGCAATCGGAACTTCTGCCCAGGACAAAGGAACACCTTGAAGAAGGGAAACCATTGCGCGCCATGAATCTTTCCCCCGATGAATCGTTTGCCCTGAGAAGTTTTTCCTTCTGGTCGATAAAGCCGGAAATGGTCGTTATCAACGAAGCCGAAGACGACAGAACGCTGACCGAATCATTCAGGAATAAAGCCGCGCTATCCTCGCCCGTGATGGGCATCTGCTGCCAGATAGAATCCGAACTCGCCGGCCTTTTACCCGAAGATCAAAAAGAGTTTTTGAATTCCATAGGAATCACAGAACCGGCCTTCGAAAAAATAATCCATGCCGCCTTTGCCCTGCTGGGGCGGATAAGTTTCTTCACCATCGGCGACCATGAGATCCGCGCCTGGGTCATTCCTGAGGGCTCAAAGGCGCCCAAAGCGGCGTCGGCGATTCACAAGGACTTCGAACGCGGCTTCATCAAGGCGGAGGTGGCCGCTTTCGATGATTTCATCTCCCACGGAAACACTATTCAGGGAGTGAAGGCGGCGGGCAAACTGCGGCTCGAAGGCAAGGAATATGTCGTCAAAGACGGAGACATTATAACCTTCCGTTTCAATGTCTGAAATTTGTATCACAACCGGAAACTGCGGATGCAGATTTTTCTATGCGCTGGAAAGGAGACATCATGATACGAAAACTATTTATTTTCGCAACGCTCTTTATTGCTTCCTGCCTGACTGCAGGCTGTGTGGCAGCTCTCCCGATCGTAGGGGCAGCCTATCAGGGGTATTCAATATGGAAGGGCGGCGAGGTGACAAATTACTATGCCTACGATCTGGATACCACCTTCAATGCAGTAAAACAGACTATCGCACAGATAAAACTGGATACTTCAGCACCTGCCCAGCCGGAAAAGGGATACGCCGTGGAGACAAAGGGCAACAACCCCATGCTGATAACCGTGACACCGGCGGAAAAAAACTTAACAAAGGTCTCCATTCGTTTTTCAGTGATTAGCGGAGACAAACAGTTTGCCGAGTTTTTTTACAAGAACGTCGAAAATAATCTTACCAAGAAAACGACACCTGATATAGTCCCTGTTGCGGCAGTGCCACCCATCGCCGCCAAAAAGATTTATCACGGCTTATGTTTCGGATCATACGACAATCCTGCGCAGGCTGCCGGAAGCCCTGCCCAGAATGAGCAGTTGAAAACATTGCTGGGACGAGTTGCGCCCTATACGGAATGGCTGCGCACATACAGCGTCACGGGAGGGTTCGAAAAGGTGCCGGAAATCGCCCGCCAGTATAACCCCGCGATAAAGATCGCCGCAGGTGCCTGGCTGAATGAGCAGACATCGAAAGCGGCGCCTCTGGACAATGAAGAGGTAAAGAACCTTGTTTCTCTGGCCAAAGCGGGAAAAATCGACATCGCCATAGTGGGCAACGAAGCGACCCAGAACGGCGTCGGTGCGGACACGCTGATAAACTATATCGCCTATGTGAAGGATCAGTTGAAGGGTCTGCCGGTGAAGGTTACAAGCGGCTTATCGTGGAAGGAGGCCAACGACGTACGCATTGTGAACGCGTGCGATGTTGTTTTAGTGCACATCTATCCATGCCTCGTCCCCGTATCTGTCGATGCGGCAGTGGACAATATCAAATCGTCATACGTCCAGCTTAAGAATCTCTACAAAGGCAAGGATATCATCATCGGCGAGACAGGATGGCCTTCAGAAGGCGGTGTTTACGGACCGGCGGTCTATGATCTGGCCAGCGCGGTCAAATACCACACGGAAATGAGAAAATGGGCCGGTGCCGAAGGCGTCAGGTATTTCTATTTCGAAGCCTTCGACAAGCCGTGGAAAGGCAGCAGGGAGGCCAAATTCGGCATCTGGGACGGCAACCTCAATCCCAAAGCCGGCATGATCCAGTAATCGTGTTCTGTATTGCCGTTATGTAATCAATCGGCCTGCATCATAAAATTTATGGAAGGCTTTGCGTAACCGTGCGCAAAGGGTTTTTAAGCGGCGAATTAAATATTTTCTTGTTGAAAAATATTCTGAGCCGCGGAAAGCCTTTTGCGCACGGCTTTATTTTGTCATGCAAAAATGCCTGTGGCCACCACAGGCTAAGCCTCTTATAACCGATCCTATTCTCCCAAGACGTACGAACCCGGCGCATCCATAATTACCCTGTAACCCTTCTTCTGCGAACCCGAGGGAGGCGGCTCAACCATGTCGGGCGAAGAATGAGCTACCAGCCATTCCTGCCAGGGAATCCACCATGACCCCTTGCTTACAGGAGTGTTTTCCACCCAGGTGTCGGGGTCGACGTACTTCTCGCCGCGTTTTCTCACTGTATAGCGGTAGGTGCGTTTTGTCTTGGCCGGCTCACTCACAATACCGGCATTGTGGCCGCCGCTTGTCAGAATAAAGGCTATCTCCTGGGGATTCGAGTAAAGGTTGAACTTGTAAACCGACCGCCAGGGAGCGACGTGGTCCTGTACAGTGGAAACGATGAAAACAGGCGCGCAGATATCCCGGATTGTGATCTCTCTTCCGCCCACCTTGTAGCGGCCTTCGGAAAGATCGTTGTTCAGGAACAGCCTGCGCAGATACTCGCTGTGCATCCTGTAGGGCATGCGCGTTGCATCCGCGTTCCATGCCATGAGATCATTGAGAGGCCTGCGCTGGCCCATCAGATAATTATAGATGATCTGCGACCAGAAAAGATCATTTGACCGCAACACCTGGAAGGCGCCGGACATCTGCTTCGAATCCAGGTACCCCTGATCCCACATGATATCCTCCAGGAAGTTCACCTGGTTCTCGTCGATGAAGAGCATCAGCTCTCCGGCCTCTTCGAAGTCCGTCTGCGCGGCAAGCAGTGTCATGGTCTGAAGCCTCGAGTCATCGTCGCGCGCCATGGTCGCCGCTGCTATACTCAGGATGGTGCCGCCCAGGCAGTAGCCTGCCGTATGGATTTTCCTTTCCGGCATGATGACCGATATGGCATTGACGGCCGACATGACGCCCATTTCTCTGTAATCCTCCATGTCTGTCTGCCGGTAATCGGAACGGGGATTCTTCCAGGAAACCATGAAGACGGTATGACCCTTGTCGACAAGATACTTAACCAGCGAATTGTTTGGAGACAGATCCAATATGTAGTACTTCATGATCCATGCCGGCACAATCAGAATCGGCTCTGCGTATGTCTTTTCCGTTGTCGGACTGTATTGGATCAATTCGATCAGGTTGTTCCGGTAAACTATCTTGCCGGGGGTTACGCCGACCTGTTTTCCTACGACAAAATTTTCGGCGCCGACGGGTTTTTTACCCGACATGAGATGCAGACGGTCTTCTATAAAGTTTTTATAACCCTGCACAAGGTTCGCCCCGCATTGCTCCCTGGTAACCTTCAGCAGGACCGGATTGGTAAGGAAAATGTTCGACGGGGAAAACATGTCGAGAATCTGCCTCGACATAAAGGAAACCACGTTCTGATGATGTTTCGAAACACCGGGAACATCGGTTGTGGCGCTCTGCCACCACGACTCGACAAGCTGAAAGTAGCGGTACATGAAATTGTAAGGCCACTGCTGCCATTCCTCCGCTGCAAAGCGGGGATCTCCGGGAGGTTTATCCGGCTTGCCGTCTTTTTGTTCCATCCCTTCCTGAAGAATCGACCCGACCAGCCTCGTCAGCTCATTACTGAATTCCTCCGTGAGCAGTATGAACTTGCCCGGCGCGTTGACAAAATTGACGGCCCAGTCAAGATAGGCGAGCATCATGGCCGCGGGTGAAATACTCAGGGTGAATTTCGCCTGGCGCGAATGAATAAAACGATCTACACTTGCCATGCCTTTAAACAGGTAGTTTCCCATTTGTCTGTCTCTCCTTTCTCATGCAAATCATCCCGCCTTGATCACGGGGAAGTCTTGCAAAGATACAACCTAATTTCTGAAATAACAAGTCGTAATTTTTACAATTACGACTGAAATTGCCGAGGCAATAATCAGAGACGCAGCCAAAGACAAGAGTCGGAGAATAGCTCCTCATCACCCCTTGTCGTGACTTATCAATTCAATGACTTTATGGGTATGGTGTTTAGCGGCAAGGCAGATCTCCGGTATGATCCGGCTGATCCCGGCAAAGGTCCGCCGCAGCCGGGCGACAAATGCCTGATCGCATATGCGCGTGAAAACCCGTCAAGGAATATTCTTCTCACCAATGAGTCGTTTCAGAAATCATCCTGAAACAAGGGCTGAAATTAAACACACCACTATCCGAAAGATACGGCAGAGAACATAGCCGCAGTGTTTAAGGAAATATCGGAGTCCAGACGTCCTTTCTCGGGACTGGAAAATATAAACGTTCATAAGGACGGACGTGAGATAATACTTGAAACAAGAGGGATACCCATTATCGACGCCCGGGGGAATTATCTGGGGTATCGGGGCTGTGACCGCGACATCACGAAACGCAAACAAGCGGAGAAATCCCTGCGTAAAAGTGAAGAAAAGTATCGCTGGTTGGCGGAAACGGCACACGATCTTATCGTGACCGCAGATCTTGATTTCAGAACTTGAAAAAGCGCTTTCCCAAGTCAAAAAATTGAGTGGACTGCTACCCATTTGCGCCGTCTGCAAAAAGGTCCGTGATGATAAAGGCTACTGGAACAAGATAGAATCGTATATCAGCTCTCACTCGGAAGCTGACTTCAGCCATGGTATTTGTCCGGATTGTGCACAAAATTTATATCCAAAACTATTTGACAAGAAATAAGCGTCATCCGGTTGGCGTGTGCTTTTGCCTCTTTCTCCTATCGACTCCTATCGACTCCTTGAAAAACGTACTGGAATGATTTGATAATACCCAAAGGAAAAGTTGATAACATCATTCTAAAGCAGGGCGATTTGAATATCCATGACATTGGTGCCCGTAGGTCCCGTGACCAGCAGCTCCGCGGTTTTCCTGAAAAAAGTGTAGGTATCGTTTCGTTCGAGATAATCTTCGGCTTGCAAGCCCATGCTCTCCGCTCGTTGTATCGTCCCACCGTCTACAATGGCTCCGGCTGCATCCGTCGGTCCGTCGGTTCCGTCCGTTCCGGCAGAGAGGAAGGTAATGTCGGGGCATCCATTTATCTCTCTTGCAAATGCTAAAGCAAATTCCATATTTCTTCCGCCACGACCGTTACCCGTCACCTTAACCGTCGTCTCACCTCCGGCAATGAGGCACAACCTGCGTCTGTTGTTGTCCCGGATCTTCAGGATATCGGCAGCCAGACGCGCACCGGCCTCCCTGGCCTCACCATGAAGATCGGAAGCCAGGATTGCCGCTTCATATCCGAGACTAATGGCTTTCACACGGGCACCCTCGATGGCGGTTTTGTTGCTGCCGATAATCATGTTTTCGACATTTCTGAATGCAGGATCGTCCGCCTTGGGAGTCTCCGGAATATCTCCTCTTGCACCTTGAAGCAGAATTTCAATGGCTTTCGGCGGCATGCGCGTTCCCAGACCGTATTTCTCTATCACATCGAGGGCATCGCTGTATTTAGACTCGTCATGAGCGGTGGGACCCGAGGCGATTACGTCCAGCGGGTCGCCGATCACATCGGACAGTATGAAAGAAATAATTTTCGCGGGAAAGGCTTGCTGTGCCAGTCTCCCGCCTTTAATTCCTGAGAGATGCTTTCTTACCGTATTCAGTTCACCGATATCGGCACCTGCTTCAAGAAGCATCCGTGTCACTGTCTGCTTCTCTTCCAGTGTCAAATTACCATAGGGAGATACAAGCAGAGAAGAACCTCCTCCCGACAAAAGGCACAGAAGAATTGTCTTCCTGTCGCGCGCACCGGCAATCATCCTTATGATCTCTTCCGTTGCGTTTGCAGCGCTATCGTCGGGGACAGGATGTCCCGCCTCACAAATTTTTACGCAGCCCGGCAGCGGGCCACTTCCTGCATGACCGTACTTTGTAAGCACAATGCCGCCCGCCAGAAAATCGCCTGCGGCCTCGCATGCCGCTTTCGCCATGGGAACCGCCGCCTTGCCGATGCTCAGCAGGTGCAGTTGATAATATCTTGTTCTGTCTATTTCAGATATAAATCTACCCGCCCGATCCCTGACCAGTTTGTAAGGATCGACAGCTCTTACAGCCGCCAGAAAAATCTCCCCGGCATCATAGCGTGATTTATCAGATATCATTTGTTCATGCTCACTTTGTCCGAATAGCCGCCGGAGATAGAAAGGCAACAGGATAAAACTCACCAAATAAGCGCCGCGCAGGCCATCGCATAGCCGCCCCCGGATGTAACCAGCAATACCAGATCGCCCGGATTCGGTCCCTTTCCCAGATTGATCGCATCGTCCAGAGCCATCGCCACGCAGGCCGATCCTGTGTATCCCCATTTGTCGACTATCCAGTGTGTCCGCTTCATGGGCAGCCTCAACTTGAGCATGACCTCTCTTATCGTATTGATGTTTATCTGTGTGAAAAGGATAAAATCTATGTCGCTTACCTTATAGCCTTCCTGCCTCACGATGCGGCGCACGAGTTTCGGCCAGTTCCTGCTGTTGACGTCGGGAGGAAATCTCCTGGCAATGGTCAGGTAATGCTCACCTTTTTCCACAGCCGCGCACGTTGCAGGTTTGCAGGTCCCTCCCACATAAAGCCCCATATAATCGTGGTAGCTGCCGTCGGCAAGGAAGATGGAACTTAAATAACCGGGGCGCTCCGATTCCTGAAGGACGACGGCGCCGGCGCCGTCAGCAAATACAGTCGCTGTGCGGTGATCCTGCCAGTTGAGATATTTTGACATGGCGTAGGCGCCTATTACAAGCACGTTCCGAAAATGAGGCGACGATATGATGAAATTGGCTCCGCAGGCCACTCCTGTTACAAAGGATGCGCAGGCACAGTTCACGTCAAACACCCCTGCATTCACGGCGCCGATCTTGTGCTGGACGACGCTGGCGGTTGCCGGCGACAGATAGTCCGGGGTATCCGTGCAGACAATGATCATATCCAGCTTGCAGGGATGAAGTCCGGATTTCCTGAGAGCGCGGTGCGCCGCCTCCGCCGCCAGATCGGACGTTGCTTCATCCGGCGCGGCAATGTGTCGCTCACGAATCCCCAGGTTCTCGACAAGCCAGGGGCCTACCGGTTCCGGATACATCCTGTCCAGTTCATCATTGGTCACTACCCTTTCCGGAACATAGTGCCCCGTGCCGACGATCCGTGCATGACGCCGCTTCATTCCGTCCTCTCCTTCTGCCGCAGAAACTGATCCTTTAAAGCCTGCCTGTCGATCTTTCCCGCGCCTGTCAAGGGAAGACTCTCCGCAAACCTGAAATACTTCGGCACTTGATAACCGGCCAGATGAGCCCTGCTGTATTCTTTAAGATCGTCCTCGCTTACGGCAACACCACTTACCGGAACAATGACTGCCAGACCTACCTGTCCCCAGCGGTCGTCGGGTACGCCGACCACGGTAATCTGGGCGATGCCCGGATATCTGCAAAGCACCTGCTCCACTTCCTCGGGCGCCACATTTTCCCCGCCCGTCACGTACATGTTGTCAACCCTGCCCACAATATAGACGAAACCGTCTTCATCAGTGCGCGCGAGATCGCGGGAATGAACCCAGCCGTCTGCATCCATCACCGACTCCGTCCTTGCGGGATCACCCAGATAGCCTGAAAATACGTGAGGACCGCGGAAGCAAAGCTCCCCTGCCTCCTCCGGCGCAGCCCGTTTGCCTTCTGGATTTACGATCTTGCAGTCGCAGTGGAACATGGGGAATCCGATGCTGCCCGCCCTGGCCTCTATCTGCTGCATGTCGTAGCACTCCGGGACAAAAAAGAAGTTGGACGGTCCCCCTTCTGTCAGCCCGTAGGACTGCGTCATCTTGATGCCCCTTTCCCAGAAGGGTCGCATCACCTCGGCGGAGCATGGCGCGCCGGCCGATGAAATGTATTCCAGCGAAGACAGGTCCGCTGTCGGAAACTTTCCGCTCTGCAGGATCATCCGGAACATGGCCTCCACACCCCCGAAGTTGGTAATCCTTTCCTCCTCCACGAGTTGCAGGACCAGATCGGCGCTGAATTCGCGCATCATCACTACCCGGCCTCCCGCGTGAAAAATCGGCGTGACCGTGTTCCAGCCGCCGATGTGGAAAAGCGGAAAAGTCAGCAGCACCTTTTGATTAATGCCGCTTTTCCCGGCACCCGTCACGATCATATTGAAAGAGTTCCAGATCATCTGCCGGAAGCTGACCAGGCAGACCTTCGGGGTCCCCGTCGTCCCGCCGGTGTGGATGTAAAACTGGATGTCTTCCATCGACAGGGGTATGTTTACCCGCCGGGGCTCGGCAGCCATCACCTCATGATCATAGGAGGAATCGTCCGTTCCGAAGACCATCGACCTTTTTACAGACCCGGGAAGTTTTAGTGACCGGACCAGACCATCGAACCGGTCTTCATAGAAAAGCGCTTTGGGCTTGATGCGCTTCAGCAGATCCCCGATTTGCTGCGCCGTCAGTCTGTAACTCAAGGGGGCAAGGATTATCCCTGTCTTGCCCGCGGCAAAGTACAGATCGATCGGTTCAAGGCGGTTGCGCGATATGAAGCTTATCACATCGCCCTTTTTCAAACCGACGTTGTCCGTAAGCCAGGTGCCGGCTATTTCCGCGCGGTTATCCAGTTCCGCATAGGTATAACGCTTCCCGCTCGTCGCATCATAGAGCGCCTCGCGGCCCGGTGTGAGCATGGCCCGTCTGCCCGACAGGTCTCCGACCCAGGTAAGTTCATCATGCCCTTTCGATTGCCTCCTGCGGATTGCCATAAGCTGCCTCCTTCATCGATGACAATAAAGACGTAAACTTTTTACCGAAAATGATGTACAATCTTAATGGCAGAGAAACGAGGAACGGCCCAGGGTTGTTCACGTTATTTTGGGTCTTCAGGAATTTGCGCACTGTGCCAAACGGCCACAATCCAAACTGTCTTTTCTTTAATGCGATAAAAAAACCGATATGGTGGAATAATGACTTCACGAAACGGCAAATCAGGAAATTCCGGGAGCATTCTGCCCGATCGGGGAAATTTTCCAAGTCTCATCAATGTTTTTCCTGCCTTTTCGCGAAAAGCTAATGCAGCACGGGGGTTTTCTCTATAGATGTAGGCAACAGCAGAAAGAAATTGAGTGCGACCCGAGGGAGTAAAAAGAACTCTCAATTTTTAATCTCCCTTAGAATCAAGTCGGCTTCAGCAAGCACAACATCCAGTTCAAATCCCTTACCTGCTTCAATTTCCTTCTCTCCACGCGCTAATAATCGCAACAATTCTATTTCGTTTTGGGTATGCTCATAAACTTCCATACTGACCATCACTGCGGCGGCACGACCGCGTTGCGTAATAAAAACAGGCTGACGAGAAGTGCTTACCCGTTTAACGAGTGCGGTTGCATCCTGGCGAAGATCTGTAATGGGAACAATATTGGGTGATTTAGCCATATCGATACCTCCAATGCTTTCGTTAATAGTAGCACTAAACATAGTATAAGGCAAAAATTTTTCCACGTTGATTCCAAATTACTGCTTGCTATCATTCTTTCATACGGATAAAAAGGATTGCGGTTGGTCGATGACTATCAATAATTGACGGTACGAACTTAATGAGAAGGAGGGAAGACATCATGTTTAAGAAAATCAGCGTTATTATGGTTTCATTGTGTATGCTCGGCCTGATGGCCGGCTGCGGAGCAGAACCGGACAAAACACCCAAGGCCGACACCAAACCCGCATTGAAGCTGGCATCCTCGACCCCCATGAGCCACACATATAATCAGGGAGCGAAAAAATTCGCTGAACTGGTAAAGGAGCGCAGCAACGGACGCATCCAGATAACTATTTATCCCGACGGCCAGCTCGGCAAGGGGGAGAGGGAACTCCTCGAGGGACTGCAGCAGGGCACTATAGATTTTTACGTTGGATCGACGGGACCGATCAGTGGTTTCAGCCCTTCCATGGGCATTCTTGACATTCCCTTCATATTCCATGATTACGCTCACGTCGATAAAGTTCTGGACGGCGCCGTCGGCAAGAGGCTCCTGGGCGACCTCGAAAAGTCGCAGTTCAAGGCGCTTGCCTTCTGGGAAAACGGGTTCCGCAATCTTACCAACTCCAAGCTTGCCGTCAAGAAACCTGCCGATGCCAAGGGATTGAAAATCCGCACCATGGAAAACAAGGTGCACATTGCCGCCTGGAAAGCCGTGGGAGCCAATCCGACACCCATGGCCTGGGGGGAGGTATACGGCGCGTTGCAGCAGAAAACCATAGACGGGCAGGAAAATCCCATTGCCGTTATATACTCTGTCAAGATGAACGAGGTGCAGAAGTACCTGTCTCTCACTCAGCACGTCTATTCCCCGGCCATCATCATCGTGAGTATGAAGAGATGGCAGACGATGTCCAAGGAAGATCAGGAGATACTGGCCAGGACGGCTCTGGAAGTCGCCGCTTACCAGCGCAAATTGGGACGTGACACGGAAGAGAAGCAGATCACAGAACTCGCCTCCAAGGGCATGGTCGTGACCAAAGACATCGACAAGGCAGCATGGAGGAAGGCCATGCTTTCATCAATGGATGAGACTTTAAAACAGTACGGCAAGGAAAAGATCGACGAGATAATAAGCATAAAATAATGTTTATCGGCGCCCTTTCAAAACTCAACAGCCTGCTTCACAGATGCGCATCGGGGATCACCGTGGCATCCATGGCCGTGATAGCCGTGGTGATCCCCTATGAAGTGTTCGGGCGCTATATTCTCTCGGCAATGCCCGTCTGGTCGGGGGAGGTGTCGACTTACGCCCTGGTATGGGCTTCCATGATGGGCGGCGCGGCAGGCATGAAAAAGGGCTACCAGGTCAGCATCACAACTCTCACGGACAGGCTGCCGGACGCGCTAAGCCGCCTGGTCATCATATTTTCCAACACAGTCATCATTATTTTTCTCTGCATTATGGTCTTCTTCGGAGTGCAGCAGACCATCGTCAATCAGAATCAGGTTTCGGCGGCGATGGGCATTCCCATGTCGATTCCCTACGCAGCCCTTCCCGCCGGGTTCATGATCATGCTTCTGACCTGTATGGAGGAGTGCTGGAGTTTGTTTCACCCTGTCACCGGAGGCAATGAGCAGTGCTGACGCTGTTTCTGACGGCCTTTCTTGTTTTCATGGCGATAGGCGTCCCCATCGCCATTTCCATGGGAGCATCGGCGCTTTTCTACACCATACTGCACGGCGGACTTTCTCCCACGCTGATCACACAAACAACCTTTGCCGGGATGGCGTCCTTTCCGCTGTTGGCAATCCCGCTTTTCATCCTTGCCGGCAACCTGATGAACGAGGGAGGAATCACGGACGATCTGGTGCGTTTTGCGCGCCTGCTTATCGGGCATATCAGAGGCGGCTTGGGAATGGCGACGATACTGGCCTGCGCGATCTTTGCATCGTTGTCCGGTTCCGCCGTCGCTACGGCTGTGGCCATCGGAACAGTCATGCTGCCGGCCATGAAAAAGGCGGGATACGATGAAGACCTGGCCGCTGCCATGACCGCCACGGCATCCTGCATGGGGCCGGTCATCCCGCCCAGCATCCCATTTATTATTTACGGTGTCATCGCCCAGGTTTCCATCGGCGCCCTCTTTATGGCAGGCGTGTTTCCGGGGCTGCTTCTCGGTGCAACCCTGATGATCTACATGATGATCGCCGCCCGGCGCCGCGGATATCAGGCTGAAGAAAAGGCAACTGTCGGAGAACTGCTGACGGGTACTGTCAGGGCTCTCCCCGCACTTGCCATGCCGGTAATTATCATCGGCGGCATATGGGGCGGTGTTTTCACCCCCACGGAGGCGGCAGGGATTGCCGTCGTATATGCCTTTGCGGTCGGCTTGTTTGTCTACCGGCGTCTCGAGATAACCAACCTTTATCGTATTCTTCTGGCTTCGGGAATGGAATCGGCCGTAGTCATGCTGCTGCTTGGCCTTTCGGATCCCTTCACATGGATAGTGGCGGCGGAACAGGTTCCGGCCAGGATGATCGAATTCATTACAACGTTTTCGACATCTCCCTATATGTTCCTGATCATCGTCAACGTCATCCTTCTGCTGATCGGCATTCCGCTGGAGACGGCGCCGGCCCTGGCCATTGTGGCACCTGTACTTGCTCCCATGGCGGAAAAAATGGGAATCGACCCCGTCCACTTCGGCGTTATCGTCTGTTTCAATCTGGTTCTCGGCCTGATAACGCCTCCCGTCGGCGGCGTTCTCTTTTCCATTTGCGGCATCACAGGTCTTTCGCTGGAGAAGCTGAGCAAGGGCATCTGGATACCGTTTATCATTGCGGTCTGCGTGCTTCTGATCATTACATTCGTACCGGCCCTGAGCACATTCCTCCCCCGGCTCCTGCTCAAATAAGCCTGGTCCATCAGACAAACACCTATGCATTTTTCATCCTTCATCCGATACAATAAATCGGACGGAAGCCGATTGTTCATCCGTCAAACATCGTTTATAAAGGATCCAAAAGACGGATTGATCTTCGGTTCATTAATCGAAGGGATATCCGGAAAGAAAAGCTGTTGACGGCTGCTGTTAGTGCATGCCTGTATAATAATGAGGTGCCGTAGCTGGTTGTTTTTACGGCAAGGTATGAACCACTGGAAAAGGCCCCTTGAGTTGATTGATCCTCCACTCAAGGGGTCTTTCATTTGGCTTTCATCCTACCAGGTTATTCTGAACCGCATACAGCGTAATCTCCGCATTGTTCTTCATCTTCATCTTGTCCAGGATATGTGCCCGGTAAGTGCTGATCGTTTTCACACTCAGGTGCAGTTCCTCGGCTATCTCCGATACAGTTCTGCCTGAGGCAATCAGCAGCATTACCTGATATTCCCGGTCGGAAAGCGTCTCATGCGGAGGCTTGCTCATATCTATGTCCAGATAGTTGGCGAGTTTTTCAGCGAGAGATGCGCTTATGTAGCGGCCGCCTTCCGACAGTTTGCGGATAGCCGCTATCAATTCATGAGGAGCACTGGCCTTGGTGAGATAGCCTGAAGCCCCCGCCCTCAATGCACGAACCGCATACTGTTCCTCCGGATAGATGCTGAGGATCAGCACGGGAAGTTTGGGGTGGTCGATTTTCAACTCCTTGAGGATCTCCAGGCCGCTTTTCCCCGGCATGGAAATATCCAGCAGGATGACATCGTACTCCTTCTTCTTTATGTAGTTCAAGACCTCCTGGCCGTTTCCCGCTTCATCGGCGACAATCATATCGGCGGTATCCGAAAGAACCTGCTTAAATCCCGCACGTACTATCGGGTGATCGTCAGCGATAAGAATCCTTATTTTTTTCAGTGTCATGCAACCTCCCTCGTCTTTTGAAGTGGAATTACGACTGTGATGGTTGTACTCTTATCTTTTTTGCCGATGATTTTGACCGTGCCGCCCCAGTGATAGACCCTTTCCCTGATACCCAGCAGGCCGAATGAGTCGGGCTTTGCAAGCTGATCCTCCGTAATGCCTTTGCCGTTATCCTTCACTATCAGCTCAATGCGTCTGCTTGTCGCTTTAAGGCGCACCTTTACCCTGGTTGCCTCGGCATGGCGCGAAATATTCGTCAGCGTCTCCTGGAATATGCGAAATATTGTTGTTGCCAGATCCGGGTCAACATTGATATCTTCGGGGCTTATGGAGACATCGCACGGGATGCTTGTCCGCTTCTGGAACTCCTCGGCCTGCCAGCCGATGGCAACCGCCAGCCCGAGATGATCCAGCATTCCGGGGCGCAGATCCATGTATATGCGCTTGACGGTCGTCATTGTCATATCCACCAGTGCGGACATGCCTTCCGTCTTCTCCCTAAGAATCTTTTCCTTTTCGGGTATCTTACGGTTAAGGAGAATGATTTCCGTATTGAGCGCCGTAAGCAGTTGCCCCAGTTCATCATGAAGTTCACGGGCGATGCGGGTGCGCTCCTTTTCCCTCACTGACTCCAGATAGGCGGACAATTTTCGCAGTTGCTCCCTGGATTGTTCAAGCTCCTTTTCAGCCCTTTTCCTGTCGGTAATGTCCTCGTAGGTAATGACAACCCGCCTTTCCTGCAATCGCTCCCCGATTCTCGATGCTGTAATCTGGCACTCAATATTGGTACCGTCCTTACGGCGACACGTAAACTCGGTGTTGACAATAGGCTGCTTTTCCAGGATGGCATAGATTCTTCTTGCTATAGCGTCGTAGTCTTCATCCGTCCGGTATAAAAGCCTGGTGCTCTCTCCTATAAGTTCACCCGCATTCCAGCCGAATACGGTCTTTACGCCGTCGTTTGCAAAAATTATCCGCCGGTCCTGCAGGCCGATAACCGCATGCGGGATTGCCTCCAATATCGAAGCCTCAAGCGTCTCCAGTTCCGCCAGCTTATTCCGCGCCTCGATCTGCTCGGTAATATCCATGGAATTACCCAGGATAGCCTGACCGCCCTTGTAGGGAATCAGGGTAACCGTTTCCATGATCCAGCGAATAGCGCCCTTCTTCGTAATGATCCGGAATTCATGGGGCGACGTCCTCTCTCCCCTCAGCATCTTCGCGGCGTTTTCCTTGACCATCCTGCGGTCTTCAGGATGAACCAGACTCATGGAGTTCATGCCCACCAGTTCTTTTTCGCCGAAGTCGGCATATTTGGCGGCATGATGGTTTACAAACTGGAATGTACCGTTCTGTACGACATATACGCCGGCCTGAGAGCTTTTGGCCATGGTCTGATAGGCTTCTTCAATACGCTTGCGTTCAGTGATATCTTCATAAGTAATGACAACACTTTTATCAGTCAGCTTATCGCCGATGCGTGAGGCGGTGACACGGCACTCTATGTTTCTGCCGTCCTTGCGGCGGCAGGGAAACTCCGTTGTGAAGGTGCTCCGTTTTTCAAGAGTCGAGTACAGTTTCTGGGCAATCTTCTCATAACCTTCATCGGTGCAGTAAAGGACGCGCGACCGCATCCCGATCAACTCCTCAGCCGTCCATCCGAAGACTGACTGAACACCGTCATTGGCAAAGATCACGTTCCTGTCGCGGAACCCGATGACTGCGTGTGGAATTGCCTCCAGGATGGAGGCTTCCAGCGCTTCCAGTTCAGCAAGTTTGTCCCTCGCCTTGATCTGCTCCGTTATATCCATGGAATTTCCGAGCACCGCCCTCGAACCCTTATAGTGAATGGGCGTGATAGTCTCGGTTATCCATCGTATCTCTCCGTTTTTGGCGATGGTCCGGAATTCATAGGACGACGTCCTTTCGCCCTTGAGCATCCTGATCGCGGCATCCCTCATCCTTTCCCTGTCCTCGGGATGAACGAGGCTCATCGATTCCATGCCGAGAAGCTCTTCCTTGCTGTAGCCCCAGTAGTTTGCCGTGTGCTGATTCACAAAGTGAAATTTGCCGTTCTGTACAACGTATATACCCGCCTGAGAACTGTTTTCGAGAGTCCTGTAAAGCCCTTCCTCTATCATCAGACTCGTTTCAAACCTGTTCATCGCCCCCAGTTGGTTTTTCAGATCATCAATCTCATGCTGCAACATGGTGATTGTTTTTGACTGATCATGGCTCTGCCGCATGTTTGATTTATTCATTTTGATATCCTGCGGTTAGTGAATGGAAATGCCTGTCTTCTTTTTATAAGGAAAAGATTCCGGCCTGTCAATCCTAAAGAAATTTGACACGACAATCGGACTCACCTCCCGGGAAATAAAAAAGGCCCCTGCCAATCAGTGGAAATCGACAGAGGCCCTGCATCGGGGGTATTGTCTTTATGTAACCGGCTATACTTCTAATTCGTCGTTTTGAAGACATTGTATCGTCAATCAGGTTTTCCGACCTGATTGAGGCTAAATTCTCCTCGCGACTTCCATGGGCGTGCAGGTCGGATCGATCCAGCCCCTCGTTACTTTCCTCGCGATGCCTTTATCCCGGTTTTTAATGACTGTCTTTTTCATGATCCTTTCTCCTTTCTTTCATTTATCCGTTATGTCCGTTTCTCACCTGTTGACCCTGTCACAAATTGTTCCGCCTTGATTTATGTTTAAGGACCGGTGAACCGTTATTCCTTTCATTGCCCTGCAAACACATCGGCTCTTCTCGTTTTTACGCCATGTCTTATATCCGTATGGCGTATTACAACCTCTTCCTGCAGATACTTCTGGGGGTTGAACTCGATCCTGCCGCTTCCCCTCAGGCCGATGATACCGGTTTCGATCAACATTTCTTTCATCTCCCTTCTCATCCGGTTTTTTCTTGCGGCCTTAATCTAATGCATCCGCCGCCCTGCAACAATCCGCATTCGTCCTAAATTCACGTGGGCAAACAGATGAACATTCATTCGGAATTCCATCCGTCATGTTATAGGTGTTTGTCCGATATTATGAAACTATCCAGGCAGGATCACTGATGGCGGTTGTAAATACAACCCAAGGTCGTTACTTCTGTAGACAGCATTACCCGTTTGCATGATAAGAAGTAATAGTTTGATATATTACGCATAGCTTTTGTAAAACGCTTCGGCAGTAAATTTGACAAATTCTTCAGTTTTTTCGGAGCTGCGAGCAATAACCTGCCAAGGCTCCAGTCTGGCAATTTCAGTCTGTAAATCTTTTGCGGACTTTGCACTACAACCCAGAATATCCTGGATAGATCCGCCGGCAACACCCTCACATTGGAATATAAAGGCAAATTCGAGGAGCTCTTGGAAATTGAAAAACTTCTGCTGGTAATCATTGGGTGACTGGCTGGCAAAGAACACTACTATACCTTTGGAACGACCTTCCCGTATGATGCGCTGCAAAAAAATATTATTCTGATTTAAATAGTTGTGAGCTTCGTCAATCACCAGAATGGTACGAATCGTCCGTCGCCCATTCTTAATTGGGCTATCCTGCAAAACAGACATCTCCTTATAGAGACGCTCAATGACAAGGTATGCGACCAGTTCCTTTAAAACTGGCATTGCGTGAACGTCGATTAATATCGTGCGGTCCGAAAGCTTGTCAATAGGGGCTGTATCACTTCCGTGTCGCCAGAAAAGGTCGAAATCCGCTAAGTCACGAAGCACCTCAATCAAACTGTCATCCTTTTTGTTGTCATCTTCATACATCGCTACAACGATTTGATAAATATCATGGAAATCCGGATACGGTGCAGAGGATCCTGCCCGTTGCGCATAGGCTCCCCGGATGGCTTCTGTCAAAGCGCCTTTTTGAACCACACCTAACTTGCTATTGATTGATGCAAAGCTCTCAGCCTTCTCTCGGGCAGACACGTTGATCGTTTGCTCGTCGTAAGCGGGAAGAATAAAAGGATTGATGGGAAGATTCTGACTACTTTGCAAAAGGCGATAAGGATAGACCTTGGCTATGTCAAGGAAACGACCATTATCAACAACATCTCCCTTATAATCGAAATAAATAAAGTTGGTCCGATAATTGGACTGTATGCGAATATCCGCCAAAATTTTCAGGAGAAATTGTGTTTTTCCCACGCCTGGTTTCCCCATGATGGCGAGATGAGAGTTTGCATGTTTGCCCGTATTATTGAGTTCCATGGTCAGTTCATGGCGCTGAAGAAGGGTCCTGCCGATAAAAATATCCAGCTCACGCCCAACTGCTTCACGACGGCCACCAAATTCGACGTCGTTGAGCAGACGATAGAGGAGGGTATCCGTATCGTGCCCACATTCCTGAAATAAACGCCCCAAAAGAGCTGCCCCGTTATCAATATGGTTTTTAATAATAGAATGATTTGAGAAAAACTCATCCTCTGCGATATCGTGTTTTTGATAAACATAGGAAATCAGCGTACGAATAAAAACCTCATCCTCGCCGATGAACGTGGGACGTTTCATTTCTCCGCCGGTGAAACTAGTGCTCTGATGTACGTTGACTCCTGCTTCTCCAAGGGACAAGGCGAAGGCAATCCGTGCCAGAGTCGCCTTTTCCAGTTTTGTTTCAAACCGTAAAGCGCTTAGAACTTCGTCGGTATCGTTCGATGTGTAAAGACGATCGGCCATGGTTCATTTCTCCCAAAAATAACCTTCTCTGAATGTCGTCAATTCCTGGCGCTGATCAAATTCGAGACTGCCAGCGCCGCTAAGCCGCGCTTTGAGTGCTCGATAATAATCTTTATCGATCTCCGTATCGGTTGAAAGAATCACAACCTGTTCCCCCGCATTGGGGAAATAGTTATTCACAATGTTATCTCGGTGAGCGCTGTCCAGGCGAGACAACGGCGTATCAATGACAATCGGAAGTTTAAGTTGACTGGTTTGGGCCAAACCCCAAAGCAGCGAAACGGCAAAGACCTCCTTTTCACCCGCCGAGAGCCCTGATTTCTTGATCTCGTGTCCGTTGCGATCGGTTATCCTCACCTCATAGGTCTTGTCATCAATGATGATGTCTTTGATCAACCCACTGCGGCTGGAAAGGAGGCGATACATATCGAAGGTCTTTTCCTGCAGTAGATGGACCTTGTTTTTTCGCAGGCGGACAATGAATTGATTGAGGATGCTCGCAATGGTGTCGCACTCCTGAATAAAGTCGGCCCTCTCCTTGGAAACATGATGTTTCTCGTAGAGTTTTTCGATTTCCACCTCTATATCGCTAATCCGTCTTTCCAGGGTAATGATTTCCTCTTCCAGTAATCGCAATTGCTCAGTCTTACGGCCTATCTGAGTAGAGCAACCCTCTATTTCGGCCTGGAGCTGATCAAACAATTCCCGTTCTGATTCCGTCATTGCACCGGTCTTGCCCAATCCCTCAATTTGACGTATCTGAGATATCAGTTCACGTTTTTCCTCTAAGAGCGGTTTGAGTAGAAAGACATCGCTGGTTTCTAAAACCTCCATCTTGTTCAGGACTCTGGCCGCATCCCGATCAGACAGGTCCAGAACCTTGGCTGCAGCCCCTTTTGCGTCGCCTTCCTTGAGTAGACGGAAGATGCGCCTTTCGAGTTCCGCCATCTTTTCGGCTGATAATTTTTCACGATAGATCGGTTCCGGCTCCTCCACGACCCGCACGATGCGTTTGGCCAGTCCTGATGCATGCTCTTTGATTGCATTGCCGGTAACCGATTCCCGTTCCTTCTCGATTTGTTGCCGGATGCCTTCAAACATTTTACCGGTAAGCGCGAATGGCAACGCCTTCTCGCATAGGGAGCGGATTTCACTATCCACCTGAGCAAGGCGCATGGTGGTCTGAGTGCGTTTCTTCTCTTGCTCGCGCATCGCTTCCCGCGATTCAGGCGCCATATTAAATGCAGCGGCAAACCGTTCTTTGGCTTCCTCCATTTCTGCTTTGAAGCCGGTCAACTCATCCCGGATTCCATTTCGCTCCTGGTTTTTGCGAGATAGCTTGCTTCGTTCCTTCTTGAGTTCACTCTGCTTAAACTCCAGGTCTTCGTCGGAGATTTCTACAAAACCCTTGCGTTCCTCCTGCTTGATGTAAAGAATGTCGCCAGCAAGGCGGTTGATATATTGAATGCCAAGAGCAGCTTCCAAAGAGGATTTGAGCCTGACCTCCGAATGATCATCTGCGGCGATGGCCTGGATTTTCTCGCCGTCGAAGAAGAAGAACTGGGTAATACCCGGCGGAATCATCGTGCGGATGAAATCCTGCCATATCTCTTGATTCTGAACGGAGACGCGCTTTCCGTCCCGAACAACTACCAAACGTTCCGTCAGGTCCCGAGGTTTTGGATCTCCCGCTGTCCCAGCGCTCCAGGTGCGCTTCACCACCAGTTCTGAAAAGTCATCCATCTCCATAATCAGCTCAAAAGAGACGTTGGCATTACCTTTGGCTTTCTCGCGGCGGTTAATATTGCGGTATATTTCGTCCGGTTTGGCTCCGTAGAGGCAGAAATTGATCGCCTCCATGATTGAGGTTTTGCCCGCGCCGTTCATGCCGCCGATAAGGAAGATGCTACGCCCATCATCACCGATGGGGAATGGAATCTCCGTTGCGAACTGGAAAGATTTGTAGTTTTCGATGATCAGTTTACGGAATTTCATCGGTGTCCCTCCGCTAATTCCCAGATACCATCAGGAGAATCACTACGCAGGATTCCTTCCTTTACCATAACCAGGCGTTCCCATTGGGCGGTATTACGCCAACCGACAGTCTTCCCATCCTTTCGTAACTCAAAATCACCAGGCTGCAATTGACCGTTCAAATGCCTTTCCATCTCATTCAGGACGTCGGCAACCCGCCCCCTGCCGCCGAATTTTCTCAAGGCGCTTATGATGTAATCACGATAAAAACGTTGAGACGTCTTAGGTGAAGATGAACGGGGGCTGTGCACTCTATTCTTTTTAGGCAGTACACTTCCATTTTCCACCACCGATCTTGCTTTTATTTTGATTATGATCCTGTCGAATTCATCAGCAAGCTGTCGCAGGGTTTGAGTTACATTACTGAGATTCCCCATGTCGGCGGCAAGTCTGGTCTTTTCAGCGCGGAGCGTGTCAGGTACAGGGATGTTCATCTTTTCCAATCGTTCGATGCTGCGGGCAATTTCCCTTAATTGCGCCTCCTTCACAGCCTCGTTAAGGTCATCGGGTCCGCTTTTGATCCGGTCGATCACGTCATGGCATAATTTGATTAATAGACCGGGGTCGTTTACAAAGCGTTCAATATCAGATCTATCACTCATGACGGATTATCCTCCCCCTTTAGCATCTTGCACTTGAGAATCTCCCGCAGGGCATCATAGACACCGGTCCGCCTGTCTTTGAATTCATATTCGTAAACCGTTTCCAGAAGCTTCAGCACTTTTTGATGGCTTACGCCATGCTGCCCGCAAAGCTCTTCGAGGAGCCGTTTGTCATCGCCGGATAGGTTCATTTCTTCTTCTCCAGGTAACGTTTGAATTCAGCATCGTCATCAAGTGTTTCCTTTTCCGCTTCCGTTGCCAATCTGTGTTGATGAAAGATCTCATATTGTTCAAGGGCCAGTTGATCCGCCACCGCCTTGCTGACTCTCCCGGCGTTGGTCAGGATGTCCCGCTCATTGAACGTAAGAAAAGCATCCAGTTTTTTCCGCCAGTCCCGCATGAAGATCTGACGATGCATCTTGGCCTGATCTTCCGCATAATCAAGGTACATGTTGACAATCCTGTTAAGGCTTTCGATTTCATCGGTATTCAAATAATTTTTGGCAATAGTAACATCCCCCCTGCGGACCTTGGCCCCTTTCCAGGACGTCAAGCCCATATTGAGCTGTGCGGCATCAGCCCTTTCGGCAATCAGCTCGGCAGCTGTCTTGCCGGATATTGCGAAGTGCAGCTTATTTTGAACAATGCTGAAAAACTCCAGCGTTTCTTCGGCCTTGGGGTCATAATCCGCCGCCAGCTTATAGATATCCCGAATCTTATGGTAAAAGCGCTTTTCGCTGGAGCGGATATCACGGATCCTCTCCAGCATCTCGTCAAAGTAGTCGGACCCGATATTGACGCCCGCCTTCAGGCGCTCATCGTCTATCGTAAAGCCCTTGATCAGATACTCGTTAAGGCGCTCCGTTGCCCAGCGGCGAAACTGGGTGCCCCGTCTTGACTTGACGCGATAGCCGACAGCGATAATGACGGGCAGACTGTAAAACTTTCGGGTGCGCGAAACCGTTCGGGCGCCTTCCTGTTGAACTTGTAAGTATTCCTTACAGGTTGCCGGCTCTTCTAATTCCCCTTCTGTGTAAATGGCTTTCAGGTGTAATGTAATGTTTTGTGGGGACGTTTGATATAGCGTGGCCATGGCGGCCTGGGTCATCCAAACCGTTTCCTCCTGAAGGCGCACGTCAATGCGCGTCTGGCCGTCTTCGGTCTGGTAGAGAAGAAAGTCACTATTAACAGGCAGGAGCTGGTTGCCGGTGATGGGTTTCTTTCCGCTCATTTCCGGACCGCCTCCTCAATGAGTTGTTCCACGCGGGATTTTGCCTGGTTAAGAAGCCGGGTCGATTCTCGCTGTTTTTCCAAACTCTCACGAACAAGGTCTCCGATGTCCTTTTGCCTATCTGGCGGCAATAAAGGCACGATGAATTTGTCGATGTCCGCCGGATAAAGCTCTGCTTGGGCGCTTCCTCTGGCATGTTTCTGTGTCTGCAATTGACCAATGATCGACTGAAAAACCAGCGCCATATAGGCATGGTCTATGTCCGAGTTGAGCCTGAGGATATTGACGTGGTTACTTGCGAAAGCTGGTGTATCACTCAGATAGGCATTCGTTCGGCCAATATAGGCACCGGTGGTGTAGATCAATAAATCGCCCAGTTTGATGTGTGCTTCCGCAGAGGCGAAAAATGCATGTCTGGATGTCTTTTGTAATCCGTCATAATTAATGTGTTTCGGTCCGAGATGCTGGCTGTTCACCACTGCATACTTACCATTTTCCACATAGACCGGCTGAATTCCGCGCCGGTTGTAGGTGCGGATGTCTCGGATTTTTCGATCCGAAAATTTGGATAGGTGATTCAGCAGTTGGACAAAGCGCAATTGGTAGTGCTGGGCATCAGACCGCCGCGACGATTCCAGCTCGCTAAACCGCGCTGTGTAGCCCACCGGCTTCTGGAATTGTAGTTTGTCCAGCCCCAACTCCGCTTCGAGGAGTTGTTGGGCATTTATATAAAGCCGATGGGAATATTGCGCTCGTTCGACCCCATCAATCACAAGTGCGGAAACCTCTGATACTCCATCATCTTCAGGAATGAATAGCTTAAGGCGGCGAATGTCTTCCAGATGGAGATGCGGTTGAGCTACACCCTTAAGTTCACGCTTGATTTGCAGTAGACCATAATTGGAGTTTAGAAAGGCTGCAACATAGTGTGGACTTATCCCTTCGACCCGGAGTAGTGCAACACCTTCGTAGATATTCCAGTCACCTTTCTTTATGATAGTAGGAACTACGGCACAAGATCCGATTCTTCCTGATTTCGATATTAGAATATCACCAGCATAAGGCTGGCAGTGACGCAAGCTCACGTGTTCCTTCTCAGAGATGAATTTTTCGATTATCGGCGAAATGATGAACGGATCTATATTGCTCGATGATAGAAAAGGGGTACTGTCAATTTTTTTGTGTGAAATTTTCATAGGCCAATTCTTTAAAGA
>CAZLFA010000038.1:0-37934 GCA_964558665.1 uncultured Syntrophaceae bacterium | reverse complement strand
GTAACTAGCTGATATTACCTCTTTCACATTTTCCAACTGCGGAAGATGGGCTAAGTACCCATACGTTCTATCGTGTAATCCGGGATAATTATTGTAAATCAGGATAAGACATGTAGCGGCAGATGCCCGCCTCTGCAAGAGGATGGAAGCATGAAGCTCAACGCAGCAAGAGCCTGCCCCCGTGAAAACGGGGGGACTTTTTACGAAGCCGTTACTGCTTAAGCCCGTATTTTTTCAGCTTATACCGCAACATGCGTTCGCTGATGCCGAGAATTTCCGCGGCTCTCGTCTGATGGTCGCCGGTCTTTTCCATCGCCTCGGCGATCAGTTTCTTTTCAAGCTCCTCCATAGAATCGCGGAGCAGCCCTTCTTCTTTTCTGGCTGACTCGCCATGATAGACAGCCTCTTCGCCGAAGGGGAGATCCTCCATGGAGATAACGGCATCGCGGGCAATAACCACCGCCCGCTCAATGATGTTTTCCAGCTCACGGACATTGCCCGGATAGTCGTATTTGAGGAGCAGATCCTGGGCCTCCCTGCTCAGACCCGCTATCCCTTTGCCGTTTTCCGCGCTGTAGCGGTTTATGAAATGGTCGATCAGCAGCGGAATATCATCTTTGCGTTCTCGCAGCGGCGGCATGGACATGACGACAACATTCAGCCTGTAGAAGAGGTCTTCGCGGAACGCCCCTTCCTTGACGCGCGCCTCAAGGTCGCGATTCGTGGCGCTGATGATGCGTACGTCGGAACGAATGGTCTGATTGCCCCCTACCCTTTGAAATTCTCTTTCCTGCAGGAACCTGAGCAGCTTGACCTGAACGGACTGGGACAGTTCGCCGATCTCGTCCAGGAACAGCGTCCCCCCGTCGGCCTCTTCAAACCGCCCGATGCGGCGAGCCGACGCCCCGGTGAAGGCGCCTTTCTCATGGCCGAACAGCTCGCTCTCCAGAAGGTTTTCATGGAGAGCGCTGCAGTTCACAGAGATGATGGGCCGCCCGGAACGCGGACTCAGATTGTGGATCAGTTTCGCCATCAGTTCCTTGCCGGTTCCGCTCTCACCCTGGATCAATATTGTCGCCCTGCTGGCGGCAACTCTGCCGGCCATATTGATAAGGGCGCCGATCTTCTCGCTGCGGTAGATGATCTGGTCAGTTGTTACTCCTTTTTCCCTCAGTTCCTTGCGCAGCAGTTCATTCTCCCTGATCAGCGTCCGCCGCTCGGCAACTCTGTCAACAAGCAGCAGGAGTTCATCGAACTCGATGGGCTTGGTAATATAGTCGATGGCGCCTGCCTTCATGGCATCCACTGCCGTCTCAATTGTTCCATAGGCGGTAATGATCACGACATCGATTTCCGCATTTATCTTCTTTACCTCTTTCAGCACATCCATGCCGGTCATTCCGGGCATCTTGTAGTCCAGAAGGATAAGATCGAAATGACCGCCGCGGACAAGCTGCACGCCTTTTTCCCCGTTGTCGGCTTCGGAAACGGTATGCCCTTCCTTGATCAGAAAATCCCTCAGCATCTCACGCTGGGACTGCCCGTCTTCGACGATCAGGATGTTTAATTTTTTCATGCCCTGTTTCCCTCTTTGTTTGCTTTATCACCGGCACGCTCTGTAGGCAGCATGATTTCGAACGTCGTCCCTGAATTCTGACGGCTGAAAACTCGTATTTCGCCCCCGTGTCCGCGTATGATCTCATGCGACAGAGGAAGACCCAATCCCAACCCTTTTTCCTTGGTCGTGTATTCCGGGTTGAATATCTGCTCCACTTCTTCTTTGCTCATGCCGCAGCCGGTGTCCGAGATTCGGATGCTTACCCGGTCTTTCTGCCTTCTTTCCACGTTGATCGTGACGGTTCCTTCGTTCGTTATTGATTCCATGGCATTCTTGACGAAATTGAGCAGCGCCTGCTGGAGCTTGTCCATATCCATGGGAATTACGGCGTCGCCGCCATGCCATTCCGTTTTTATCTGAATCCCCTTCTCCAGGGCCTCTGTCTGAATGAGGTTGACGATTTTCTGCAAAACTTCCGTTACGGGATAATCGTGCAGTTCAAGGCGGCGGCTTTTCGAGAAGCCCAGAAATTCTTCAATGATGCCGTTTAAACGCCGGATTTCATCCCTGATGACACCGGTCATGGTCTGGAACTCACCCACCTTCTCCTCTTCGGCGGGCATGAACTCCCTTTTAAGCCGCTGGCTTGCCATGCTGATGGCATTGAGGGGATTGCGGATTTCATGGGCGACGCCGGCCGCCAGTTTGCCCAGAGCTGAAAGCCTTTCCGCTTTTTCGAGACGCCTTTCCATTTCAACAATGCCGGCAAGATGCCGGTTCTGGCTCTGATAGAGAAGCCACATGGACAGCAGTGTGACAATCACGACAAGCCCCATGAATATGAACATGTTGCGCTTGTTCTCTTCCAGGACCCTGTCCGTGATCCCCCAGTCTATGCCCAGCCTTATCACCCCTGCTACCTTGTTGTTGAGCATGAAGGGCACTGCCATATCCAGCAGGTTTTTGTCCTGATAGATTACCTTTCTGCTTTCCACACTTCTCTGGCCGGCAAGGATCTCCGCGATATGCATCTCGCCCGGCTTCCATTTTTCGGGTATCACCCCTGAACTGCTGAGGACTTTTCCCTGCGGATCCATGATCTGGATATAAACGAACCCCTGACCCTGACCGAGGTCGCGGATGGCCCTTTCCACAGAAACTTTCAATCCCCAATACTTCAGTCCCTCACGATCCAATGCGATGATGATCGTGCCGCTCCCGTCCTTGCGCCTCAGGGCTACAAAACCGAGTTTCTTGAGCTGGTTCAGTTTATTGAGTACAGCCAGGGAAACCTCTTCCTGTCTGGGAATTGACGCCGCCTCCCCGGTAAAGATGGACGCAGGCAGCGGTATGCTCTGGAATACCGTCGCCCCCTTGCGGTCGAGAACGGCAATCAGCCAGATGTCTTTATGAACGGCGAAGTTTCGCAGTTCATTCTCACTCAGTTTGTCGGCCTTCCATTTTTCATCCACCTCCTTGCCCAGTTCGCCAAGAGCGTAGATCAGTGCTTTATCCGGTGAAAAGGGCTCGTTAATGAATGGTTCAAATGCTCCCCCGGTTCCCTTCCGTGGTGAGTGAACGATAGCACTGAGGTTTTCCTGGGAAAGCCTCTGCACGACGTTGGCAATCCCGACGCCCCGATCCTGAATAAAGTCGGAGAGCGTCTTCTCTATTCGCTGGAGGTCGATGATGCCCATGATGAGAATGAGGCCGATAAAAACCGCCGAGACGACGGCAACGGCAAAAGGCCTCATAAAGACATGATCGTAACGCCCTGAACCCTGCTGCCAGACTATTTTATCCTGCGTAATCCTCAATGCTGTAAGTACCCTTCATAATTGCTGGAGTTTTCCGGGGGGTCATCATATGCGATCCGAAAAAGATGTCAATAATTTCTTTATCGGCTCCGCTTTTTGTACCTCCTCTTAAATTAAAAAAAAATCATTTCATAAGGCTGTTTCGACAATTTTGTCGATCTTGCGTCGTCAGCCGTTTTTAAACAAACACATCGTATTCATTACGTTTTGTTGAAACAGGCATCCCGGCATCGACATTTATTGCCAGTAAAGCCCCCCTGCACAATACCGGCAAAAAATTGGTTCAAAATATTTTTTCCTATTGTAATCATAGCCTTAAACGCCAGAGGTTTTTATGGCACAAGATATGCAAACATAAAAGTAAAAACATAGATGTATCGGTTAGACAAACGGGCATGCTTAGCCGATAGTAAAACGATCCAAAACTTCATCATAAAACAAACAATAAAACTCCTGGAAGAGGGGGGGACTTCAGTTCTCCCCTTTCTTTTTGCCCTTATTCTCAAGATTTATGGCCTTTATCCTTTCCCAGTAGTCCATTCTCTCCCGGATCGTCTTTTCAAAGCCCATGTCCGTCGGCCGGTAAAAAGTGCGCCCTTTCAGTTTGTCAGGCAGGTATTCCTGTGCAACATATGCGCCATTGAAGTCATGCGCGTACTTATAACCCTTTCCGTAACCTATATCCTTCATCAGGCGTGTCGGGGCGTTTCTTATATGCAGGGGCACGGGAAGCGTCCCCGTCCTGTCGATAGCCTCCTTGACGGCCCCGTAACCGGAATACAGGGCGTTGCTTTTCGGCGCCGTAGCCAGATAGACCGCGGCCTGGGCCAGAGCCAGCTCTCCTTCAGGCAAACCGATGAAATGAAAGGCCTGCATGGCGTCCATGGCGACAGCAAGAGCCCTTGGATCGGCATTTCCTATATCCTCCGAGGCAAACCTGACCATGCGGCGGGCTATATATAATGGATCCTCGCCGGCCATCAGCATTCTTCCCAGCCAGTACAGGGATGCATGGGGATCGCTTCCCCTGAGGCTTTTATGGAATGCAGAGATGAGATTGTAGTGCTCCTCGCCGCCCTTGTCATACTGGAGGGACTTCCTCTGGAGCATATCCTCGACAACGGACAGCGTTATTTTTCTTTTTCCGGGCTCCTGGCTTGCTAATGCTGACGCCACCGCCTCAAGGCTGTTCAGCGCCGCTCTGGCATCCCCGTCCGCAAACCCGATTAACGCCTCCAGGGCGTCTGTTTCTGCCTCCAGACCCAGCGCTCCCAATCCATCCCTTTCATTATGCACCGCACTCTCAAGTATATGCATCAGATCCTCATGATACAGCGGCTTCAGTATCATAACCCTCAGCCGCGACAGCAGCGGCGATATGACTTCAAAGGACGGATTCTCCGTCGTGGCGCCGATGAGGGTTATCAGCCCGCTTTCCACGTGCGGGAGAAAGGCATCCTGCTGGGCCTTGTTGAAGCGATGGATTTCATCAACAAAAAGGATTGTCTTCTGCCTGCTTTTCTCCCATCTCACAGACGCCTCTTCAATGACTGATCTTATCTCCCTGACGCCCGACAGGACGGCGGAAAAACTGGCAAAATGAGAAGCGGTTTCAGAAGCGACGATTCTCGCCAGCGTCGTTTTTCCGGAACCGGGGGGGCCCCAGAAGATCATGGAGAAGAGGCGGTCTTCTTCTATTGCCCGGCGCAGCAGACTGCCTTTTCCCAGTATATGGGACTGGCCGATGTAGTCAGCCAATCTGCGCGGACGCATACGCTCCGCCAGCGGCCAGCGGTCATCGGCGTCCTGTTTTCCTGATTGATTTTCAATATCCATATTACACACCTGAAAAATAATCAGCCCTCGTTACAAATCGATATCATTTTTAGACTATTTTAATCAAACAATATCAATCTCCATCAACCCATCCGATTATACTATGGCAAGGGTTACACACGTATGTTATATATAAACAGTGTACGGACAGTTTTTTTCTTCAAGACAGGGAGGTAAAAAATGATCGTCGAAACTGCAATATTTTTCCTGCACGTTTGCATTATCTGCATCGCCGCCGTCATTTCGCTGCAAATCATCTGGGGCAAACGCCGGCCGACAAGGATGTACGGCCTCGTCATTCCCGGTATTGTTCTCCTGACCACGCTGGGGTTCATCATGGGAAAGACAGGTGTTTACGACGTCTGGGCGATGGTTGCGGTCTTCTTTATCGGCGTGCTGATACTGCTGATAAACTTTACGGTGATTGCCGGGAAGAAAACAACTCCTCTGTTTTCCATTATGCAGGGATTCATTAACGGCGCCAGGGAAATTGCCGCCGGCTCTTCCTTTATCTCCCATGCCAGCGATTCCCTGGCGGAAGGCGCCTCACGGCAGACCGCCGCCGTCGCCGATGCATCATCCTCGCTGGAAGAGTTGTCTTCTCTGACAAGGAAAAACGCCGACAGCGCCAAACAGGCCAACGATCTCATGACCGACAACCAGCAGATCGTCGCGAGGACCAGCGCCTTTATGAAGGATCTTACCAGGTCGATGGACGAGATATCAAAGGCCAGCCAGGAGACATCCAAGATTATAAAGACCATCGACGAGATCGCCTTTCAGACAAATCTGCTGGCTCTCAATGCCGCCGTCGAGGCGGCGCGCGCGGGCGAGGCGGGGGCGGGGTTTGCCGTGGTGGCGGAAGAAGTGAGAAACCTCGCGATGCGTTCCGCAGAGGCTGCTAAAAACACCGCTGAGCTGATTGAAGGAACCGTGAAAAAAATCCGCGACGGGGTAATCCTCGTCAACAAAACAAATCAGGAGTTCATGGAAGTGGCCGACAGTTCCGTCAAGATCGGAACCCTGATAGGAGAGATATCATCCACATCCCATATCCAGTCGCAGGGCATCGAACAGATAGACAGAGCGATAAAGGATATTGATGCCGTCGTACAGACTAACGAAGCCGGCGCCCATGAGTTTTCGGGTGTTGCCGATGAAACGATCATTCAGTTGAAGGACATGAGATCATACCTGAGGCGCATGGCGCCGATCATCGGCTGGACCAGGGAAGCAGCCGCCCCCGCCGGCCGGATAAGCCCGCAGACGAGGGGGCATCAGACCGGCCGTCCGGTTGCTTTGAAGCCGCAGGCCGGGACCCGGCCGCATTCTTTGCGGGCCCCTGCAAATACTCCCCGGATAAAGCACGACCCCTTAAAGCCTGCCGGCCCCGGGGACAGCAACTTTAAGGATTTCTGATAAAAGTGTGAAAGGCCGCACTCCCTATGGAATTTAACTCCATTGCCCTTATCCTGCTGCTTCTTCTGCAGGTGGTTATGCTGATTCTTTTCCTGATGAGATTCAGAGCCGGCAGTGAAAACCAAAAAGAATCACTGGAACAGCTTGACAGGAACCTTAACCGCCTCGAATCGTTCATGCGCGACGAGCTTTTCAAAAACAGGGAGGAGGCTTCAAACATTGCCCGGGACAACCGGAATGAGATGAGCCAGTCCCTGCGTCATAACGAGGAGCGGCTTGAAAAAATCCGCGCGACGGTCGAATTCCAGCTCTCCTCAATCAGAGAGGAAAGCACCGGCAGCCTGGAGAAGATACGCGCAACCGTTGACGAAAAGCTCCATGCCACACTTGAAACAAGGCTGGGAGAATCATTCAGGATCGTAAGCGAGCGCCTTGAACAGGTGCAGAGGGGACTGGGGGAGATGCACACTCTCGCCGCCGGCGTCGGCGATCTGAAAAAAGTGCTCTCCAACGTCAAGAGCCGCGGCGTCCTCGGAGAATACCAGTTGGAAACCCTGCTCTCGCAGATACTCACGCAGGAGCAGTACGGAAGGAACGTCCAGGTCAATCCCGACAGGAGGGACATCGTTGAGTATGCCATAAAGCTGCCGGGGCCGGATGACGGCGGGGGCAAGCCCGTCTGGATGCCGATTGACGCAAAGTTCCCGACCGAAGACTATCAGAGGCTCCTGGAGGCATATGACACCGGGGATTCATCATCCATCGAGACGGCGCAGAAGCAGTTGGCGGTTCGCATCAAATCCTGTGCTGCCGATATCAGCGGCAAGTATCTGATTCCGCCGGCAACCACCGACTTCGGAATCCTGTTTCTTCCATTCGAAGGACTATATGCGGAAGTGCTGCGTATTGCCGGGCTGTTCGAGACAATCCATCGCGACTATCACGTCACCATCACGGGTCCGACAACCATGTCCGCACTGCTCAACAGCCTGCAGATGGGCTTCCGTACTCTTGCCATCGAGAAGAGATCGAGCGAGGTATGGCAGGTGCTCGGGGCGGTAAAAACGGAATTCGGCAAATTCGAGAATATTCTGGCCAGGACAAAAAAGAAGCTTCAGGAGGCAGGCAACGTAATCGAGGACGCAGAAACCCGCACCCGCGCCATCAGCAGAAAATTGAGAAGCATAGAGGAACTCCCTGCGGACAGTTCGGCAAAGATGCTGGATTTTCCGTCGGGAGAAGAAGCAGAACATTAAGTATTTTCGAAGAGGAGCCTTGTAAAGTCTGCGCGCAAGGGGTTTGCAGGCGGTAAATCAAATATTTTTCTTGTGAAAAATATTCTGAGCCGCTGGAAAATCTTTACGCACAGATAATACCTGCAAAAAGGAGATTGGAGATGAGAATATCATTATTCTTAAGGATCATTGGTCTGGTTGTGGTTACAGTTGTTCTGGTCGGGGCAGTCGTTTACTGGGCAAGCTTCTTCATGCTCAGCCACTCCATCTTTAAGCAGAGTCAGTCAGAGATACAAAAACTGGCCGGCACAGTCAACAGCTCTCTGGACGGCATGAAGAGCAAGGCTGTCACTACCGCCGCCATTCTTTCAGAACGGCAGGATCTGGTCTCTGCGCTGGAGACGGGAAACCAAACCGCCATAAAGGCGATCGCCGGCGAATACGTGAAGACGCGCCAGGTGTCTGTTCTCACCGTTGCCGATAAGGACGGCAACGCGGCGGGCAGGGGGCACTCCGACAAGGCCGGAGACAACATCCTGGATCAGGTCAACGTCAAGAAATCCCTCGCCGGACAGGCATCGGCAGGCATCGAGGAAGGTGCTGTAATCAGACTGTCTGTAAGGGCGGGAAACCCTGTTCGCAAAGGAGACGCCGTAATTGGTTCCGTCATCGCGGGATTTGACCTGTCTTCTGATGCCTTTGTTGATGAAGTGAAGAAATACCACGGTGTCGAATGTACTGTTTTCTTAGGAGACACGCGCATAGCAACCACCATTGTCAGGGACGGGAAAAGGGCCGTGGGAACGAAAATGGACAACCCGCAGGTGATAGAAACCGTTCTTAAAAAGGGGGAGATGTTCCTCAACGTCAACAAGATCATGGGGAAGAATTACGACACCGCCTACTGGCCTTTGAAAAACGCAGACGGTAAGATAGTCGGCATGCTCTTTATAGGTAAGGATCGAGAACTTATAGAACAGGCGATGTACGGCACAATCATCCCCGCTTTTCTTGCCGCTTTCATCATCGGATTGATTGTCGTCGCAATAAACTATTTTTCGGTCCGTTCCATTGTCAGAACCATGAACCGGACAATCCGCGGCCTGACGGCAGCGCATGAACAGGTGTCGGCCTCATCTGCTCAGGTGGCATCGGCGAGCCAGGAACTGGCGAACGGCACGTCGTCACAGGCCGCTTCCCTGGAAGAAACGTCTTCATCCCTGGAGGAGATGTCCTCCATGTCCAAGAAGGCCATGGAAAATTCCCATTTGATGGCGGAAACCGGAGACAGATCTTACCATGCCATGAGGAGTTCTCATAAATCCCTCAAGGAAACAAATGAATGCATGAAGCGCATCGGCGAATCGGGAACCAATGCGGCCAAGATAGTCAAGGCAAGCGACGACATCGCCTTCCAGATCAACCTGCTGGCCTTGAACGCCGCCGTGGAGGCTGCACGCGCGGGAGAAGCGGGCGCCGGATTCGCCGTCGTCGCCGATGAAGTGCGGAACCTGGCGATGAGATCGGCCGAGGCTGCAAAAAACACCGAACAGATCATCGGAGAGATGATGCAGGAGATCAATAACGGCAACACCCTTGTAACCAGGACGCTCCAAGACTTTTATCTGATGGGTGATGAAGGCAAAAAGACAAATGAACTGATCAAGGCAATTGATTCGGCAATGAAGGAACAGGCGCAGGGGATAGAGCAGATAAACCTGGCTGTTTCGGAGATGGACAAAATAACGCAGCAAACGGCTGCCAGCGCCGAAGAATCAGCCAGCACCGCCGAGGAATTGAAGGGACAGGCTCATAAGGTAAAGGCTTATGTGGGGGAACTGATGGAAGTCGTCAGGGGCCAGGGCAGGGTTTCGTCAGCGCCTGAGGAGCATTCTTCGTCTCCCCGGCAAACCGGACGGGTGAAAGGAAACGTCATGACGTCCCTGCCGGCGCCGACAGAAACCGGACATGACCGTTATAGCAAGGGTCGTCCCCAAGGCGCCGCGCCGGCCGGTGAAAGTGATTTCACTGATTTCTGATCACTTCCCGTCCGGAAACTCCGGATATAAAGCCCATTGTTCCCGGATCAGCAAAGATTATTTTCCATATCGTCAATGAGATCGGGGTATGGCACTGAGCATGGAACAGGCATGCCTGTTCCATGCTTGTATGCCGCACAAGCAATACCGCAGACCGACACCTCATGTTATTCCGGTTCTCAATCGGGGATGATAGGGCAACCTCCCCCTGCACCCCCTCAGTGAGGGGGACAACGGCGACTCAGTCGTACATTTAATAAATATCGTAGGGGCGGGTTTTTAAACCCGCCCTTCTTCGTCGTCGAAGCCAACGCAGCCGGCGCTCTGAGTCAGAACCGGAAAAGAGCCCTTTCCGGCCCGGACGGAAAGAAATTTGCAATTCTGATACTGTCTATGCTAGCTTTCTAACCTTTATTTTCCAAGGAAACAAAACCACTTGAAAACAATACTTATTATAGACAGTTACGAAGAACAGAGATCGTCGCTTGCCGCATTTCTCGGCAAGGAAGGATACGGCATCGATGAAGCTGCAGGCGAAGTCGAAGCCATGAAACTTATGGAAGCCAACACTTATGACCTGGTAATCACCGATCTGTGCGAACCGGACTGCATGTGCACGGGACTTCTTCACTGGATAAAGACCCACCATCCTTCAACCAAAGTGATTGTTGCATCTTCTTTGAATTCCATCGACTGTGTCGTCAAAACCATAAAGATGGGGGCCGTTAATTACATAATGAAACCCGTTCTCAACAGGGACTTTTCGGACATCGTCATGGAGACCATTCACAGGAACGAAGTGGAGGTCAAATCGCTGCGGAGAGTTAATGAACCTTACTGCTACCAGGTGGACAAACTGGTCGGTGTTTCCAAGAGCATGGAAAAAGTCATTCATACTGTATTGAAGGTGACTGATTTCGACACCGGGATCATGATCCGGGGCGAAAGCGGCACAGGCAAGGAACTCATTGCCAGGATTCTTCATGACCACAGCAAAACGAGAAAGAACAGAGAGTTTGTTGCCATCAACTGCGCCGCAATACCGAATGATATACTGGAGAGCGAGCTTTTCGGATACGTGCGCGGCGCCTTTACAGGCGCCACCCAGAACAGAAAAGGGCTGATTGAAGTGGCGGATGGAGGAACCCTTTTCATGGATGAGATCGGCGACACGACACCGCAGTTCCAGTCGAAACTCCTCCGGGTAATCCAGGAAAAGGTAATACGACGCATCGGCGACAACGCCAACCGTCCCGTGGATATCAGGGTTGTAGCCGCCACAAACAGGGATCTGCCTCGTCTTGTGCGCGAGGGGGTTTTCCGTGAAGACCTCTTCTACAGGCTGAGCGTGATAGATGTTTTTATACCGCCTCTGAGGGACCGCAGGGAAGACATCCAGACGATGGTCGACTACTTCCTGCAGGAAATGAACAAGCGGCTCAAGAAAAATGTTAAAAGCGTCTCCGATGAGGCGATGACAATCCTCACAGCTTACTCATGGCCGGGGAACGTAAGGGAACTCAGAAACAGCCTGGAGAGGGCGGTTGTGCTTTCCGGACACGACGTCCTGCAGCCGGAAGACTTTCCACTGGCATACGAGCATTACCACAAAATCGAAGCAGGCCGTCTGGACGATGAGACTATCACCCTTCAGGAAATGGAGCGCCGCTACCTGCTGAAGGTCATGCAGAAATACAACTATAACCAGAAGATCGTCGCCAGAAAACTGGGTATCGGCTACACGACTCTCTGGAGAAAACTGAAAATGTCCGAAAAGGATTTGAGCTCCACCCCTTGAGTGCGTTCGAAATCCGCACACTTTATTTCAGTTTGAAATCGCCAACCGGTCATTTTCCATTTACCCCGCCGCCTTCACACCCTGTTACACCGCAGGAAAAACATCTTTTTCTTAAGCACATTAACGAACCAAATAAACACGTTGCACCGGCAAGCAGCATCCTGTCCCGCCTGTAGTCTTTCCTGACCGGGCAGATGGCATGAGTATTGCCATCAGTCAGTTTCCATCCGGAAAGGACTTTTTCCTGTTCCGATATTCTTTGGAGATATTTTATGACCACCATTTCCGTGATCATCTTCATAGCGCTGGCGGCAGGAACGGCCATAACGATTGTAGCTCTGTCCCGTATCCTGGGAAGAAAACCGCTCACGGCGGCAAAAGACGTCCCCTACGAGTGCGGAATGATGCCCGAAGAAAGAACGACCACGCTTTTCCCGACACGGTTCTATAAAATCGCTCTGCTGTTCGTCGTCTTCGACATTGAAATCATGTTTCTGTATCTCTGGGCGTTGATCGTCCGTGAACTTGGTCTTTTCGGACTGCTGGAGATGGCCGTATTCATCGCCATCCTGCTGGCGGCATTTTTCTTTGCATGGTGGAAAGGAGACCTCTCTTGGGAATAGCAAGAATCGACGAAGCCACGATTATAACCGGCAACCTGAACAAAGTGGTTCAATGGGCGAGGAAAAACTCTCTCTGGCCTCTCACCTTCGGCCTTGCCTGCTGCGCCATTGAAATGATCTCGGTTGCCGCCTCCCGTTATGATATCGCCCGCTTCGGCATGGAAGTGTTTCGTCCGTCGCCGAGGCAGGCCGATGTCATGATCGTTGCCGGAACGGTTACAAAAAAAATGGCGCCTGCCGTCCGGCGGCTCTACGACCAGATGGCCGACCCCAAGTGGGTGATCGCCATGGGCGCCTGTGCATGCTCAGGCGGGCTTTTCCCCACCTACGCAGTTGTTCAGGGCGTTGACCGCATACTGCCCGTGGACGTCTACATTCCGGGATGTCCGGTAAAGCCGGAAGCGCTCCTTGACGGCCTGATAATGCTCCAGGAAAAAATCGGCAGAGGTGAGATTAATGAACGTTGAAAAAATAAGAGACGAGTTCGGCTCCAAAATTACAGGCATAACGGATCTGTACGGTGAAATTTCCATAACGGCATACCTGGATATCATTGTTCCTCTTTGCCGCTTCCTGAAGGAACATGAGGAGTTCGCTTTCGATTTCCTCACCGATCTTTGCGGAGTGGACTGCCTGCCCGCTACGCCGCGGTTCTTTGTTGTGTACCACCTGTATTCCACGAAGCACGGGCACCGCCTGCGCTTGAAGGCGGCCGTGGATGAAAGCGATCCAGTGATCGATTCCTGCGTCTCCGTGTGGCCGGGAGCAGACTGGCACGAGCGGGAGTGCTTCGATCTGTTCGGCATTGTTTTCAGAGGGCATCCCGATTTGCGCAGGATCCTTCTGCCTGAGGACTTTGAAGGACATCCCCTCCGGAAGGATTTCCCATTGGAGGGACGGCAGCAGACATGAGCGAGAGGACAATGACGATAAACCTCGGGCCTCACCATCCAAGCACCCACGGTGTGCTAAGGGTAGTCCTGGAGCTGGACGGCGAGACGGTAGTCGACGCCCGGCCGGATATCGGCTTTCTGCACCGGGGCATCGAAAAGCTGGCCGAGCACCGCAGCTATCACCAGTTCATCGTCCTTTCAGACCGGCTGGATTATCTGTCCGCCATGAACAACAACCTGGCCTATGTCACGACCATCGAAAAGCTGATGGAAACGGACGTACCCAGAAGAGCCCGCTACGTGCGCGTCATCCTGGCGGAGTTGCAAAGGATCGCCAGTCATCTTTTCTGGCTGGGCACCCATGCGCACGATCTGGGCGCCATGACGCCTCTGTTTTATGCGCTTCGCGAACGCGAGAGCATCATGGACATTTTTGAAACCCTGACCGGCTCAAGGCTGACTCCCAGCTTCCTGCGTATCGGCGGACTGGCCGCTGACATCGACGGCAGTTTCGCAGGCGCCGTCAAAACCTTTACAGACACGTTTGCCGACAGGGTAACGGAATACGAGACCCTGCTCACTGCGAATCCGATATGGAAATTGCGGACAAAGGGTGTGGGCGTGCTTGCCGCGGAAGACTGCATCCGGCTCGGCATAAGCGGCCCCATGCTGAGAAGCGCCGGCCACGGCTGGGACATAAGAAAGTCCCATCCTTATTCATCATATGATGAATTTCATTTTGAAATACCGACCGGAAACAACGGTGATGTCTATGACCGTTATCTCGTCCGGATACGGGAGATGCGCGAGAGCGCGAAAATCGTCCGCCAGGCCGTCGAAGGACTGCCCGAAGGGGCATGGGCGGCCAAGGATTACCGGACAGTTTTCCCTGAGAAAAAGCAGCTCAAGAACAACATTGCCGCCGTCATTCAGCATTTCGGCCTGGTCATGAACGGATTCACGGCGCCCGCCGGCGAGGTCTACCATTCCATAGAATCTCCCCGCGGCGAGCTGGGCTTTTACGTCGTCAGCGACGGCGGTTCCAGACCCCTGCGGGTAAAGGTACGTGCTCCTTCCTTCGTCAACCTGCAGGGTCTGGCCGGAATGGTTCGCGGCAGGCTGCTTGCCGATGCCGTCGCCGTGATAGGCGCCGTCGATATCGTACTTGCGGAAGTCGACCGCTAGGAGAAAGACATCACATTAAACGGGAAGGATTCAGTAATGCGAAAACATCTGGTTGAACAGTTCACAGAAGAGAAAATGTCGAAAATAGACACCGTCATCGACGAATACAGGGATACGCCGGGAGCCCTCCTGATCGTGCTGGAAAAGGTACAGGATATCTCCCTCTATCTTCCCATCGAGTTGCAGCGTTACATTGCATGGAAGATGGACATTCCGCCCGGCAGGGTTTACGGCGTGGCGACCTTCTATTCCTACTTCAGCCTGGCACCCCGGGGGAGGAAGGTAATAAAGGTATGCAGCGGCACCGCTTGTTACGTGAAGCGTTCGGAAGAAATCAAGGAGCGGCTGAAAAACAAAATCGGCGTCGCGGAAGGAGAAGTGTCGGCCGACGGAGAATTTTCAATCGAGGAAGTCCGGTGCCTCGGTGCCTGCGGTCTGGCTCCCGTCGTTGTCGTCGGTGAGGAAACGTTCGGCCTGATCAACCCGGAAAACGTCGGCGAAATACTGGAGAAGGTGTCATCATGACGGCTGAAGAATTGAAGAAAATCAAGGATAGATTCATAGACGAGAGGATGAAGGAGATTGAAGAAGGGTATGTGCTGGTCGACGTGCATATGGGCACCTGCGGCATTGCCTCGGGAGCGAGGGACATCCATCGGACGATACTGGAGGAGATCGAGAAAGCGGCCGCCGCCAATGTGAGAATCAAGATAACCGGCTGTGCCGGGCTTTGCAGCATGGAACCCATGATCACCGTTTCGCTTCCCGGCCGGTCGCCGGTAAAATACGGCAAACTGGACGAGAAGAAAGTCCGGGAGATTTTTTACAGCCACATCCTGGGAGGACACCCCAAGGCGGAATACGCCATCGGGCAGGGTCTGGAAAAACCGCAAAAACGTGTGGGGATTGAATGATATCATCAGTCAGCAGGATAGCCTACTGCGCAAGCAGCAAGTGCAAGTTCCGAAAACACATTGATGTGAAGGAACTCCTGAGAAAATCACTCCAGGAGCTGGGCGTCGGGGACCGCATCCCCCTTGTCGAAACGGAGTGCCTGATTTCGTGCTATCAGGGGCCGTCGATCATGTTCCTGCCGGGGGGCAAGGTATTCCAGGTTCTCACCGAGGAAAACTTCACGGAAACACTGAAGGGTTTTTTTTCGTCGCTGCAGCATCCCACATCGCCGCTGCTAAGCGAACCCAGGACGGAAAAGGAAATCCCCGGAATCGAGCACGTCGACTTCTTCGCCAAACAGAAGCTGATCGTCCTGCGCAACCGCGGCCACATCGACGCGGAAAGCATCGAAGAGTACATCGCCCACGACGGTTATCTGGCTCTCTACAAGGCGCTCACAGCCATGACGCCGGAGGAGGTCACAGGCGAGGTCAAGGTTTCCGGTCTCCGGGGCAGAGGCGGAGCCGGTTTCCCCACGGGGACGAAGTGGGAAGAGGCCCGGAAATACAAGGTCTATCCCAAGTACGTCATCTGCAACGGCGATGAGGGCGACCCGGGTGCTTTCATGGACAGGAGCGTGATGGAATCAGACCCGCACGCCGTACTGGAAGGGATGATCATCTGCGGATACGCCACCGGCGCCAGCCAGGGTTACATCTATGTGCGCGCCGAATATCCGCTGGCGCTGAAGATGCTGCAGACGGCCATAAACAGGGCCAGGGAAAAGGGGTTTCTCGGCCGCAACATCATGAGCACCGGCTTCGATTTCGATATCGCAATCTATCCCGGCGCCGGCGCTTTCGTGTGCGGCGAATCCACCGCTCTCATGTTTTCCGTGGAAGGGAAAAGGGGCACTCCCAGGACAAAGCCGCCCAGGTCGACGGAATCCGGACTCTGGGGCAAACCGACGTGTCTCAATAACGTGGAAACCTTCGCCAACATACCGCAGATCATTCTCAACGGCGGCCGGTGGTTCAGTTCCATAGGCACTGAGGACAGCAGCGGCACCAAGGTTTTTTCGCTGACGGGGGCTGTGAAGAACGTCGGTCTCGTGGAAGTCCCCATGGGCACGGATCTCAGGACGATCATCTTCGACATCGGCGGCGGCATCAGAGGGAACGCCAAATTCAAGGCCGTCCAGCTGGGTGGCCCTTCCGGCGGATGCCTGACGGAGAACGAACTTCACCTGCCGGTAACCTTCGATTCACTGCAGGAAGCCGGCGCCATGATGGGCTCGGGCGGCATCGTCGTCATGGACGACACCAACTGCATGGTGGACGTGGCCCGGTTTTTCACACAGTTCTGCGTCGACGAGTCATGCGGGAAATGCGTGCCCTGCCGCGTCGGACTGAAAGTGATGCTCGGAACCCTGGAGAAGATCATCATCGGCAAGGGAGAACCGGAGGACCTGCAGATTCTCGAAAAGCAGGCGAATCATATCCTGGCAACTTCCCACTGCGGGCTCGGTCAGGCCGCGCCCAACCCGGTGCTCAGCACGCTGAGGTATTTCCGCCACGAATACGAGTCGCACATTTTCGAGAAGCGCTGTCCGTCCCTTGTATGCGTCGATCTGATCAAATTCGAGATCGACGAAAGCAGGTGCAGGATGTGCGGATTGTGCTCCAAGGTGTGTCCTGTGAATGCAATAACATGGCAGAAGAAGGAATACCCCGTCCTTCACAGGGAGAGATGCATCCGCTGCAAGTCCTGCATCAGGGCCTGCAAATTCAAGGCGATATTCTAACAGCTTCCGGAGAGGAAAAAGCAGAACATGTCGGTTGCTCTGAAAATAAATGATATTGAAGTAACGGTCCCGAAGGGAAGCACTATCCTGGATGCGGCCCGCAAGGCAGGAGTGTTTGTTCCCACTCTCTGCCACGACGGGAGGATTGCCCCCTCCGGCGCCTGCCGGCTGTGCATTGTCGAGGACCGCAGGAGGCCAGGCAACCTTGTGCCCTCCTGCTTCACCCCGGCAAAGGACGGCATGGACATCATCACGGAAACGACGGCCGTACGCGAGGCGATACAGGAGCAGCTGAAACTCATTCTGGTAAACCATCCGCTGGAGTGCCCCGTCTGCGACAAGGCCGGGGAATGCGATCTCCAGGATCTGGTGATCCGCTACGGAATTACCGAAGCTCCCTATCAGTTTGAGCAGCAGCCGAGGCAGATCGACCGCGAATCCCCCCTGATCGAAAGGGACATGACCCGCTGCATCCTCTGCGGCCGCTGTGTCCGCATCTGCAGCGAACTGCAGGGCAGGGAGGAGTTGGAATTCATCAATCGCGGCTACAGGATGCACGTGGACACCGACGGAGGAAGGCATCTGGACTGCGACTTCTGCGGTCTTTGCATTTCCACCTGTCCTGTCGGAGCCCTGACGGACAAGCTTTTCAAGAACACGAGCCGGGTGTGGAAACTCGAAAAAAGTCAGACGGTCTGCAGCCATTGCGGCCTCGGCTGCTGCATCGAACTGAACATGGACAACGGGTACATCCGCCGCGTGACCGCTCCCGATTCCCCGGACGGGACGAAAGGACTGCTCTGTGTAAGAGGCCGTTTCGGATGGAAGGCGTTTGAAAATCACGGGAGACCCGCAACGCCGCGGATAAATAACGGCTGCGGTCTCAGGGATGCGGATCGGGGCGAGGCCATGTCTTTCACGGCCCGCAGGATTTCTGAAGTGCGCAATAATCACGGCGGAGCATCCATTGCCGCCGTTACCGCCGATCTGCTGACTACGGAAGAGGCCCGCGGCTATGGCAGGTTTTTCCGCTCCGCTCTGGGAAGCGACTCTGTGGCCTCCATCCAGGCGTCGGGATACAGGCGCATCATGGCACAGCTTGACTCCGTCCTTGCGCTGGAATGGAAGACCGCATCGATGAACGAAATCATGGAGGCGGATATACTTCTCATCCTCGGCGGGGGCGCTGCTGAGCTCCACCCTGTCCTGAAGCCCATGATAAACCGTTATCTGAAGAAGGGGGGCAGAGAACTCGTCGTCATCTCTTCATGGCCCGACTATTTTTATGAACGGGCAACTCTTCCCATCGCGGTTGACCCGGGCCTCTTTGACGCCTTCATGGACGATTTAAGAGAAGCGCTCGCCACACACGGAACCCGGCCGCATGCCGGTGCCGCCCGCTATATAGTCGATACGGGCAGGCTGGCGAGGTTCATTTCCATTCTTCAGGGAGATGGCGACATGGCGATCATCGTCGTACCCGATATGTTCGGGAATCATGATGCGCGGACCATGCTGGCGGCATCTCTCCATGACCGCGTCCGCGGCATTCTGCCGCTGGGCGGACAGTTCAACAGTCGCGGCGCCGTTGCCGGCGGGGATTTCCTTTCCGCAACAGGCAGGGACTTCGTCGATATCCTTGACGACATCGAAGCGGGCAGAACAAAGGCCCTTTATCTTCTGGGCGATGATCCCCTCGAGGGCTTCCCTGATCCGGCGCGCGTCTGCAGAGCTTTGCAAAAACTCGACCTGCTCATTTGCCAGAGCCCGTACATGTCTTCTTCAGCGGAGCTGGCTCACGTCTTTCTGCCGACGGCCCTGCCTCATGAAAAGCAGGGCAGCATCCTCTCGGTAACGGGGGAACCCGTCAACATCAGTCCGGCAGTCAAAAAGCCGGCCGGCGTTCTTACCGACGGAGAGATTCTTACGGAAATTGCAAGGGAGATGGGGGTTGATGAAAAGGTCTTCCCGCATGGCGGAATCACGTGCGAATCTTCCGGGCAAAGACTGCGTCCCATTGCCTCCCTGCTGCCGCAAAAAACAGACCTTCCCGTATGGTCAGCCGACTTGGCATTACCGGGCAACATTTATGACGGTCTGCCTTATCAACTGCTGCCCGTTCATTCACTTTTCGGGGACAGCATTCTTACAAGACGAAGTCCGGAGATCGAGGAATTGAAGCACGGTCTTTCCGTCACCATGAACCGCGGCGATTTCGGGAGACACGGTTTCACGGAAAAAGAGGAGGTCGAAGTCACTACACCCTTCGGCACTGCCCGCGCCTTAGCAACATCCTCTCCACGTATTCAAAAAGGCATTATCCTGCTCCGTCACGCCCCCGGAAGCAGGGATGGACTGTCACTGCTTCGCCCGGGGTGTGCCACCGTTCCTGCATCAATCAGAAAGGCGACCGCATCATGACCATGGATATGTTCTACTGGATTATAAGAATCATTGTCTTCTTCTCCGTTGTCATGGGGATCGTCGCCTACATGACCCTCATGGAAAGACGCTTCCTCGGGTTCTTCCAGGTGCGCATGGGGCCGAACCGCGTAGGTCCGCTGGGGCTGCTTCAGCCCGTCGCCGACGGGATCAAGCTCTTTTTCAAGGAAGACATGACCGTATCCCATGCCCACAAATTTTATTTCATTCTGGCGCCCATGATCTCCCTTGTTTCGGTTCTGGCATGCTTTGCCGTTGTGCCTTTTTCGGCAAGTTTCTATGTGGCCGACCTTTCCGCGGCTGTCCTGTACGTCATGGCCTTTTCATCGATAGGTGTCTATGGAGTCCTGCTGGGAGGATGGTCGTCGAACAATAAATATTCCCTGCTGGGCGGCTTCCGGGCGGCGGCACAGATGATCAGCTACGAGATACCCCTGGCGCTGTCCATGGTAGGGATTCTGATACTTGCCGGTTCGATGAGCCTGATGGACATCGTAAAAGCACAGCGGGATATGTGGTTCATCGTGAAGCAGCCATTGGGGTTCATCCTGTTCATGACCGCCGTTTCCGCGGAAACAAACAGAACGCCCTTCGATCTTCTTGAATGTGAAAATGAACTGGTCGCCGGTTACCAGACCGAATACTCATCCATGAAATTCGGCTTGTTCTATATGGCTGAATACGCGCACATCCTTCTTGCATCGTGCCTTGTCACACTTTTTTTCCTGGGCGGCTGGAACGGGCCGGTGCTGCCGGCCGTTGTCTGGTTTGTCCTGAAACTGTTTTTTGTGTTTTTTGCTTTCATCTGGATACGGGCCACCTTCCCCCGCGTCCGCTATGACCATCTGATGATGTTTTCATGGAAGGTACTGATGCCGCTGGCGCTGCTGAATCTTATGATCACGGCGGTGTTCGCGGTTTATCCCGTGCGAGAGGTTTTATCGTGAGCATGGCATTGCTGAAAGGACTATTTCTGACACTCAGGCACTTTTTCCGGAAGCCGGAGACAATCCCCTATCCGGAGGTAAAACGTCCCGTGCCGGAGCGGTTTCGCGGAAGGCCGATGCTGATTTCATCGGAAAACGGCAAGGTGCTCTGTGTAGCCTGCGGCCTCTGCGAGAGAGTCTGTCCGTCCCTCTGCATTACCGTTGTACCGGAAAGCGGGAGCGACGGAGTCCGGCAATTGAAAGCTTATACACTGGATCTCAACCGCTGCTCATTCTGCGGCCTGTGCGTTGAGGCGTGTCCGGTGGAGGCCATCCGGATGGGGCATGAATATGAACTGTCTGTTTATAATAAAGAGGAGTTGATTATGGGTATTAACGGATTGAAAAGAAATGCGGACGGGCGGCGCTCCGCATGCGCGGTGGACAGATGATTGAAGTGATTCTGTTCTGGACATTGTCTGCATTCGCCGTTGTATCGGCGCTCGCTGTTGTCTTTCTGAGAAAGCCGGTCGACAGCGTTCTCTCGCTTTTTGCCTTTATGCTCGGCATTGCCGGTTTGTTCGTGCTGCTCGGCGCCGGTCTGGTAGGGCTTTTTCAGGTGATCGTCTACGTCGGCGCCGTCCTGGTTCTGTTTGTCTTCGTCGTCATGCTTCTGAATCTGAATGAAAGCAGGGAACTCGGGCCGGTTTCTCTGTCCCGCATTGCCGCCGCTGTAACTTCCGTTCTTCTGACGTCGGGTATTCTTGCCCTGCTCTGGCTTGCCCTGCAGCATTCCGGGCTCGCAGTTCAGCATGCCGTACTGAAACCGGCTTTAAGCATCAGGGAGATAGCCGTCGATCTGTTCGGCAGGCATCTGCTGATCTTCGAACTGACGTCCGTCGTTCTCTTGGCCGCCGCCGCGGGGGCGATTGTAATCAGCAGGAAGGAGGGAGAGCGCTCATGACACTTTACCATTTCGTAGGACTCGGTCTCGTTCTCTTCGGAATAGGCGCTTCGGGATTCTTCATCCGCAGCAATGCCGTCGTTCTTATTCTCTGTATTGAAATCATGCTGAACGCCGTAAATCTGATTTTTGCATCCTTCGCCCGCTATCTCTACGGCAGCGAGGGGCAGATATTCATTTTCATTGTCATGACCATTGCCGCCGCCGAGGCCGCCGTGGGCCTGGGAATCATCATCGCCCTGTACCGGACTCACAAGACGCTCGATATGGGCAGCATCAACTTTCTGAAAGGGTAAACCCATGACATACGAGTATTTATGGCTTCTTCTTTTCTTCCCTGCCGCAGGCGTTCTCGTGAACGGTCTGACAGGCAGCCGTTTCCGGGAGACGTCGGTTGCGGCAATCGCTGTTTCTTCAATAGGATTATCGCTTGTTATCGCCGTCATGTTTTTCCTGGAGATGATCGCCGCGGCTCCCGGCGCCGGGATATTCAGGACAACACTATATACCTGGCTTTCGGAAGGGAACCTTAATATACGCATCGGTCTCCTGCTCGATCAGCTTTCCATGATAATGGTACTGGTGATTCTCGGCATAGGATTCCTTATCCATGTCTACTCGGTGAGCTACATGAAGGGCGATGCAGGATACCGGAGATTTTTCGTGTACCTGAACCTTTTCGTCTTCTTTATGCTCCTGCTGGTGCTGGCGGACAATCTGGTGCTGACGTTCGTCGGATGGGAAGGGGTCGGTCTCTGTTCCTATCTCCTCATAGGATTCTGGCACCGCAAGACCCCGGCCTGCGATGCCGGCCGCAAGGCCTTCGTCGTCAACCGCATCGGCGATTTCGGTTTCATCCTGGGGATACTGCTGACCATTGCCGTCTTCCAGACGGTGGACTATAACGAACTGGCCTCAATCATCAGAAACTCTCACAGCGCATCTCCCGGCATAATCACCGTCATTGCACTGCTGCTTTTCATGGGTGCGATGGGCAAGTCCGCCCAGTTTCCGCTTCATGTCTGGCTCCCGGATGCCATGGAGGGGCCCACGCCGGTTTCGGCGCTGATCCATGCCGCCACAATGGTGAACGCCGGCATCTATCTCATGTGCCGGATATACCCTTTGCTTGAACAGAGCCCGGAAGCGCTCGTCATCATTGCCGCCGTCGGACTGATAACGGCAGTTTACGCCGCTTTTTCGGCGCTGGGTCAGACCGACATCAAGCGTGTGCTTGCCTATTCCACTGTGAGCCAGATCGGATACATGTTCGTGGCAGTGGGCAGCGGCATGTACGCGGCGGGAATATTTCATCTGGTCACCCACGGGATATTCAAGGGACTCCTCTTCCTGGGAGCAGGGGCGGTGATCCATGCCATGGACGGAGAGCAGGAGATGAACCGCATGGGAGGCCTCTTCCGGGAGATACCCGCGACGGCTGCGACGTTTATCATCGGGCTTCTGGCCCTTGCCGGCATCTTTCCTCTTGCAGGGTTTTTCAGCAAGGACGCCATTCTCTGGGGAGGCTTCGAACGCTTCGGAATCGGTTTCTGGCTGCTTGCATTTGCAGGTGCTCTTATCACGGCGCTTTATTGCGGAAAACTCTTCGGCATATTTTTTGGCGAAAAGAGGCACGAAGGACACCTGCACCGCTCTTCCCTTATAATGACAGTTCCCCTGGTTATTCTTGCCGCCGGGGCCGTTGTCGCAGGATTACCGGGCCTTCCCATGTTCACTAAAGACACCATGCTGTCCCGCTTCCTCGGCTTCCCGATTGCGGCCCTGACGGACGGAGACATGCACAGTCTGGAAATCGTCATTACCTGTGTCCAGCTGGCCGTCATCCTTACCGTCATGGCGGGCGCCGTATACCTGTTCATCGGGAAGAGAGAGCGCATGACGGAACTCGGCAGGGCATTTCCGAAGGCATCGGCGATGCTTGCGGGCGGATTCCTGCTGGATAGAATCAACGATGCCCTTTTCGTCAACCCGGTGAAGATGCTCGCTCGTTTCAATGCACGAATCGTGGACAGCCGCCTCATCGACGGCGCCGTAAACGGCACGGCTCATCTGTCCATGAAGCTCGGCCGGATGCTGGCGGGGCTTCAGACGGGAGAACTCCGGCATTACGCCATGTCTATCATTGCCGGGACTTTCATTGTGATAGGAACCGCCCTCTATTTCGCCGGGGTATTTTAAAAAGGAGATACATTCCATGTTGTTCAACACCGAAATCCCTCTGCTGTCGCTGATCGTGTTTCTTCCTCTGGCGGGCGCACTGGGCGTCCTTGCAGCAGCAGGCAGGCAATGGCCGCAGCGGGTCGCACTGCTGTCGACATTTGCAACCTTTATACTGACACTGCTGCCACTCCGGCATTTCGACAAAGGACAGGCAGGATTCCAGTTTGTCGAGCATGCGCCTTGGATCACAACCCTGGGCATCTCTTATCAACTGGGCATTGACGGGCTTTCCCTGTTCATGCTCCCGCTTACCGGTTTTCTGTCCGTCGCTGCCGTTCTGGTTTCCTGGGACAGGATCAAGACCGGTGAAAAGGCCTACTTCATCTCCTTCCTGGTTCTGGAGACCGGCATCCTCGGAGTGTTCACGTCCCTGGACGCAGTGCTGTTCTACATATTCTGGGAAGCGATGCTGATCCCCATGTTCCTGATTATCGGCATCTGGGGCGGTGCAAACAGGCGCTACGCCTCTCTTAAATTCATCCTCTACACGATGGCGGGAAGCCTTTTTCTGCTGATAGGACTTATCATGATGGCCTTTCTTAACAGGAAACTAGGCGGAGGATTCAGCTTCGATATGGCTTCATGGCTGCTTCTGAAAGTGCCGCCGGATTATCAGTATGGACTCTTCATCCTGTTTTTCGCGGCATTTGCCGTCAAGGTCCCCATATTCCCCTTTCACACATGGCTGCCGGACGCGCATGTGGAAGCCCCGACGGCGGGAAGCGTCATCCTGGCGGGTGTGCTCCTGAAAATGGGAATCTACGGCATCCTGCGCTTTTGCATGCCCATGCTGCCCGAAGCCACACTGTATTTTACACCGGCAATAATCGCGCTCGGCGTTATCGGTATTATATACGGAGCCCTTGTGGCATTCGCCCAGCACGATCTGAAAAAACTTGTTGCCTATTCAAGCGTCAGCCACATGGGGCTTATCGTCGTCGGCATCATGGCCGGGAGCATGGCCGGCATGAAAGGCGGCATCATCCAGATGCTCAACCACGGACTGAGCACCGGTGCGCTGTTTATCCTCGTCGGCGCAATCTATGAACGGATGCAGACTCGCGACGTGAACATGCTGGGGGGGCTGGCTTCGCGGACGCCGGTGCTGGCGGCCTTCTTCATCATCATGACGCTGTCCTCTCTGGGCCTTCCCGGCCTCAACGGTTTTGTCGGCGAGTTCATGCTGCTGCTGGGCGCTTTCCAATATCGCTGGTGGGTCGGTGCCTTGTCCGCCACCACCCTGATCCTGGGCGCCGTCTACATGCTCTGGATGGTGCAGCGCGTCTTCTTTGAAACGGAACGCTCAAAAGAAGGTAACTCTTTCGGGGACTCATCACCGCTGGAAAGGTTTGTCATGATTCCGTTCGTGTTGCTGGCCTTCTTCATCGGCCTGTATCCGTCGTACATTACGGACAGGATAGAAGCCGCATCACGCCGGCTGATTTACGTTTCGACAGCGGAGAAAAACAACCGGCCGGCTGCTGATAATAATATTACCGACCATTCCTTCAAGGTGACAAGCGATGAACATAATGCCTCAAGATATTAATCCGGTCTGCCTGCTGCCGGAGATCATCCTCCTCGGGGGTGCGACGGTGCTTCTCTTTATCCGGGGGAACAATGGCTCCAGAGCCCTGCTCCCGATTGCGTCATTTTCAGCGCTTGCATCGCTGGCGGCCCTGCTGCAGCTCTGGGATCTGGAAACCGCAGGGTTCGGAGGTCTCATTGCACGGGACAAAGGCGCTCTCTTATTCCAGATGATGATTCTGACAGCGGCGCTTATCAGCTTCATCATTTCACACGATTATCTGCCGGAGCGCAAAAACAATGGTGAATATTACGGCCTGCTTCTCTTTTCCCTGTTCGGAACGGGAATCATGACCTCATCAAGGGACCTGCTGGTCATCTTTGCGGGGATGGAAATCCTTTCACTGTCTGTCTATGTGCTGGTGGGCTTCATGAAGAACGTGCGGGAGGGAATGGAAGGGGCCATCAAATATTTTCTGCTGGGCAGTTTCTCATCGGCGCTCTTTCTGCTGGGCATAGCCCTTTTCTACGGCGCATACGGAACAACAAATCTTGCGGCCCTTGCCGTGCCCCCATCAGGCCGGGCATTGTTGCTTGCATCCGCTGCGCTGCTGATAGCCGGTCTCGGGTTCAAGATTGCCGCCGTCCCTTTCCATATGTGGGCTCCCGATGTCTATCAGGGAGCTCCCGTGTGTGTCGCTTCATTTGTATCCGTGGCTCCAAAGATTGCCGCTTTTGCCGTTCTCATCAGATTCCTGAACGCAATTCCAGTTCCCGGCCATGACCTGATAATGCCGCTCATCCTCAGCATTTCCACAGCCAGCATGGTGATCGGCAATTTTGCCGCCCTCAGGCAATCCAGCGTCGTGCGCATGCTGGCATATTCAGGAATCGCCCAGGCCGGCTACATCCTGATCGGTCTTCTTGCTGTCCCGGGCAGCGGGGCTCCGGCAGTCACTTTTTATCTGACTGTATATATTTTTATGAACATGGGCGCATTCAGTTCGCTTGCCTACCTGCAGATGCGGCAGCAGAAGACACTCAACATCGAAGATCTGGCGGGGCTGGCGTCAAAGCATCCCTGGCAGGCGTTTTCACTGGCGCTGTTCATGGTTTCACTGGCAGGGATACCTCCCACAGGCGGCTTTCTCGCAAAGTTTTATATCTTCAAGGCAGGCATTGAAGCCGGGTATCCCGGCATTGTCTTCGTCGCCATCGTCACGACCGTTGTTTCCTTCTTTTACTATCTGAGGGTGGTCATGTTTATGTACATGAACGCTGAAGAGAAGGATCTTCTCCCGATGAACGCGCGCCTGACCCTTATCGGCACCATGATCGCGGCCATCGTTATCATGACTCTTCTTTCCGGTATCATGCCCGACCGGATTCTCAGACTGGCAATAACTGCTTTTCCGGCGGGGCTCTGACATTTTCCGGGTGCAATCGCGCCGGATCGCTGCACCCGGAGCGGGTATCTTTTTCACCGCCACCGAATCCACAATCAAACCGCTGAACAGGCAACATCAGCTCTTGAATATCAGCTATATTATCCCGGATCACGCGATAAAAAAAACAATACCCTTTGGTATCATGGTCAAAGAGAATTTCCGCGGCTCAGAATATTTTTCACAAGAAAAATATTTGATTCGCCGTTTGAAACCCCCTTTGACCAGAATAATATTCACTTATCCAAGCGCCTATACGTTCTATTGTGTAATCCGGGATTATTGTATATATTCGCCGACAATCCACAGATACAGATAGAGAATGGTTGACCATGGCAAAAAGAGTAATTGCATCAATATCTGTGACGGCAGCCCTTATCTTTCTTTGGGCTGCGATAGCCGCCAATACCGCTGAGGCAGCCAAAGAAATCAAGAGAGAAGGCCGGTTCATCGCCTATGACGATGGAACCCTGCTGGACACAAAAACAAGCCTGATGTGGGCGGCGAAGGACAATGGTTATAATATCAACTGGCCGGAAGCAAAAAAATATTGCGAGAGCTTCCGTTTGGGAGGATTTACTGATTGGCGGATGCCGACAATTAAGGAGTTGGAGACACTGTACGACAGCTCGTCAACGGGAGTTAAAACCCAGTGCTCCGGATATCCGACATACGTAAAAACATTTTTCCATGAAAGACTGTCGTGCCCATGGTTGTGGGCATCTGATTATGACGGTTCGAACCACGCCGAGACCGGCTTCTTCTGCTTCACTAACGGCGAATGGTATTCCCAGCACAAGTTTGTCAGCCGCTTTTTCCGGGTTCTCCCTGTCCGCTCCGGCAAATAGAGTGTCCATCCGGAAACCCTCCGCATGCTGAAGATTCCGATGTCTGCGCAAGGGGTTTGCAGGCGGCGAATTAAATATTTTTTCATCGAGCATAGCTTGGGGGGATGAACACGGATTCTATCGAAAAATATTCTGAGCCGCGGTAAACTATTTGACGACCAGTTTTATTGTCGCCATGCGGAAATAGTCGTAATGGTGCTTGTGGACATCTTCATTGAGAGGCGGCTTAGCGGGCGGCGAAGGAACGGCATCGAAAGCGATCAGTTCTATCTTTCCATCCGCAGCCAAATCCGCCGGCATGGATATCATGGATGGGGGGGCATCACCGTAATTAAACTCCGCGCATTTTCTGAGCTCGCCGCTGCGGTCCCTGACTTTGACGATGATGGACGACGCCGGATTTTTACCTTTGCTTTCGGAAATAAACCCCAGGCCGGCAATCCTTATCTCTGAACCTCTTTTCACAATCTTAACCTTTGACGTATCAAACGTGAAGTTCGAGTTTCGGTTATCAAAACCCAAATCCGACGGGATGGCGGCGCAATACCGGATTTCTCCGGCAGGATCGATCCATCTGTTGACGCCGGATCCCGCGATCCAGTTGCCGGTGATGGAAAATCCGGGATATATGACATAAGGGAATAGATAGGGACTGCGGTTGAACTGGTTGACTACCCCCTCGATGTACGATCCTCCAAACCGGCCGGTGAAAAGGAGAAAGTCATACTCATCCCCTTTTTTGATGCCGCTCAGACAGGGCAGCATTTTTACACCGCCCGTATCCACATCACACGCCCCGCTGCCGCCGTACCAGAAGCCCCTTCCCGTGTGAAAATCGGCATCTGCACTGCTTCCACAGGTCCTTTCACCGACATCCGGAGAAAAAAAAGATGCGTGCGACCCGTTGGCCACATATACCACCGGATGTGAAGTCGGATTTCCCCCCGGCGCATGCTTCCTCACATTCTCCCATGGTTCGGCGGTTCCCTTGAAGTGTTTTGCATAGGCGGCACCCAGCGGTACAAGTCCGTCTTTGCCGGGTATCAGCGCAATGGAGATGTTCTCCACCTCCCCTTCGTGATAGTTGCCCGCCTTCCACAGCCAGGTCTTTCCCTGACTGTCGGCCTTCAGCAGGGCAAGGTGGTTCACATAAAAAGGAAGCCAGTATTGTAGAATGACCGCCACGTCATGTTTTACGCCCTCCCAGACAAGAGGCGTTCTCACAACCCGCCCGTAGACGGCGTGGGGGTATTTATCCACAACGGTCCTCCAGGGGTTGACGATGCTTTCAAAGGGCTGGGGCAGATCAATAAAATAGTCGTCCTTGCGTCCGTTGAATGCCTGCATGTTGTCATGCGTCGGCATCTCGGCAAGCAAGCTGTCTTCCCAAAGATCACACTTTATCAACGCGCGTTCCGACCCTGCTCTATCAGGCCTGTCTCTGAGAATACTCGCAATGTCTTTGGGACCCGGATCGACATAGCGAATCCCCGTATCCTGATTAACCACGATATCGGTCTTCAGTATCGGAGAGTATCTGTTGAAAAGTTCCTGCGCATTCAGACCCCCGGTGTTTATTCCGGCCAAAGCCCTGTCATTGACCAGAGACGTGTCTTTAAGAAAGAAGGTGTCGGCCTCGTCAATCAGCAGGTATTTTCCATCCGCGCCCCTTTTCTTGAGCAGGATGGACACTTCGGCAAACAGCGGCACGTTGAATTCATAAGGCAGGGGACCGATCCTGAACGATTCATGCCGTCCGGCCTTAATCCTGCCGACCGGAGACGTGAAGTGAAGCTCTGCAAGGGGTTCATGAAAATCGATGCCTACTTCATAATCGCCTTCAGCAACGTTGACAACGGCAACGTCGACAAAGGCGCGTCCTTTTTTGTCAAAGCTCCAGTTGACGCTGCCGATGAAACCCTCGCTGACCGATCCGGCAACTTCTGCAGCGTTAACTTCTTTCATATCACCGCTGCGGTTGCAGATCCTTTCTCTGGCGTCAACCGCCAGCTCGGGACGTATCAGCGCACATCCCGTAACAAGCGGGATGAATACCGTCAAAGCCAAAAGCAGTCTGATTATCCTTCCCATGAAGCACATTTATTTCTTATCCGGCAGCAGGGTCACCAGCCCTTTTATGAATTCGTGATTATCGGCAATATCGGCTATCGCTTCGGGAGAAATGCCGGCAGGAAACATCATCGATTGAAGATATGCTGCGGAATTTTCACCTCTGGCGGAATTGAATTCTTTGGTGTTGATCAAAAGAATCCACTGCCCTAAAAACCCGTACGGTTCGGAACATATCAGTTCCGGATATTTGTCATAACCTTCGGCAATCCTGAAGCGGTGCCACTGTACCTCTCGTCCTTCCATCATTCGTTCATGGAATCCTTCATAGGTATAACGTGCCCTGCCCAAAATCACGGTCCCTTCCGTGTTCATGAACGAAAATACTCCTTTGTTGATCTTCACGCGCATTATGTTCTCCCGGGCATCAGACTGAAAGTATTTTTTGATTTCGTCCGCTGAATATGACTTTGATATTTCCGCCGCCTTCCTGAATATGCCCCGCTTTTCCAGAGCGTCGACTTGCGATGCCACGGATAACCATTCGCCTTCCCACTCAGCGGTCTTGTGTACTTTCATGCTCCCGGGATTTTTTGCGGAAGTTCTCTCCACCGCATCGGCACTGCAATACATAACCGCAGCAAGCAAAAGCATACATGCCGTCAATACAGTTGTTATTAAAGTTAATTTCTTCATGTCAAAACCTGAATGCGAGAGGTAGAATCCATCATCGCAGGGACTGATCACGACCTCCGTTGAAAAATATTCTGAGCCGTGAAAAACTCCTTGCCCACAGTCAACTAGGCCGGCGCAAGGGGTTTGCAAGCGGCGAATCAAATATTTTTTCATCAGGCACGTCCTGGAAGATGTTTACGGCTGTCGTCGAAAAAATATTCTGAGCCGCGGGAAACTCCTTGCGCACAGGCCATGCCAGCTTGAGATGGAAAAGAGCCCTTTCCGGACGGAAACCCCGGATGTTGAAGCTTTCGGTTTCCGGATTGGAAAGAGGTTATTTTTCGTTCCGGCAAGGAGATATAAAATCCCCCATGCCCCCTTTATAAAGGGGGTTTGCATGATTGCGCGGAGGCGTACATAATGTACGTCGCACAAGCAATACAGCAGATCGACACAGCCGGAGCGGAAAAGAGCCCTTTCCAGACGGAAACCATCTAGAATTTAAAATTAACGCCGCCAATCAGTGTAAAAGCCTTTTCCGTATATGTCAGTCCGCCCTTAACACCCAGGCCGATTTCAATACTGTCTGTAGGGGCATAGGTTATGCCTCCCAGGAGGAAGGCAGGATCTACGCTTGACGATCTGTCGGGATTTTTTTCGATGCCTATGTTAGCCACCAGAGAAAGCTTGTCGATCACCTTCAATTCGCCGGCCAGGGAAGCATGCCAGATGTCCTCGCGCTCATCATTTTTATTTTCGTTTCTTTTGTAGCCGAGATTGACGTGAAACGCCACGGGATCAATCTCCTTGGTCGCCAGAAGGTACAGGCTGTAGGAGACCCTGCCGTTGCCCAGCTCCTTTTCATGATCCCCGGTGGGAAGCCAGACCTCCGACTTGACGGCAGCGCCAAAATTGTTCTTCTCGAAGAACTTCCATTTCAACGTCATGGAGACATCGGAAATGCCCTTTTCACTTGAGACATTAGCGCCGTCTGTATCAAGTCTTCTCCAGGAGAGGGGAACCTCTACGGCTATATCCACCGTTTCGGTAATTCCATAGGTCAGCGTGCTTTTTAATTCCGTCTCCCAGGATTTGCTTCTGGTGTCGGTGCCGTCTTCATCAGGCTCTTTTTTGTCGTCATAGCTGCTCTGCCCGGTTATCTCAAGATTATATTTTCCTTTGCCTACGGTGCCCGCATCCTCGGTAATAAGCGGGGTCGACGCATATGCGGTGCCGGTGAAGACAGCAAGGACAAACATGAAATAAAGGATATGGCAGAATCTTCGCATTATTCAGTCAGGCTTTTGATCCGTTTTATTCTGAAACTAAGGATGTCCGGTTCCCCGGTTTCCGTATCGGAAAGGATGTTTTTGTTATCCCCGCTTTCAGTCAGAGATGACAGCAAGGCATCGGGGCGGCTGCTGTATGGCCGATGCGGCCGGGACTTTGCTTCAAAACCGGAAGTATCAATCGGTGGCGATGATTTCTATTTTTACCGTGACTGTCGTCTCCGGCGCCTCCGGAATACTACCGATTACTCTCAGACTTCCCAGCGGCTTCAGTTTTTCGATGGCGTCGTTTATCAGCCGGGATTTTATATCGGCAGTAATTATCATCCTCTGCGCTCCGGCCTGTCTGGATGATGTGCCCGTTCCATACCGGCGCAGAACGCCTGCCGCTTCACCACTTGCAGCATCAAGATCAGAGACGCGCATCACGAGCAGCAACTGATGCCTTGCAGCGGCCGCTGATTTCGCCATGGCCCGGGGGGCTGCAGACGGGGCATAAGACTCGCCTTTACTCTCTGATATCTCTCTGCCCGCCTCCGCTGCTTTTTTCTTTCGCTGGCCGAACGCCGCTGTTGCATCCTTTTCTTCGCTGTAGCGGAACATTCTGTTTCCGGCTTCCGGTTCCGCCGCCGTTTTCACTTTGTCTTCACTCCCGGCGGGGGCAGGCTGCGGCTGAGACTTCTGCTTTGATACGCCGTAAATACCGCTTCCCGCCTTGTCCCGGAGCTTTACCCCTTCTGCGTCACTCCTGGGGGCCGGGGCAAATTCGGGCAATTGCTTCTTCTCTTCACGCCGTTCCGCAGACGGCGACCCTGCACTTTTCTTTTCCTCTTTCACAGCCGCTGCATCCGCTTTTTGAGGAGGCTCGGCCGGGGCCTGCTCTTTTTTAAGCTCGACCGACGGCAGGGGGATTTGCGCCACCCTGTTCACCTCAGGCTCGCCGGCCTTATACACGTGGAAAGCGAGTACCGCTATTAACACAGTTGCCAATGCCTGTACAGGAACCTTTATGTGGAGCGGGAAGAACAGCCTTTCAATAATTCCCTTTTTTCCTTCCGCCTCTTTCCTGACCTGCGACATGATTTTCTGCTTGAACCAGGCAGGCGGTTCCACTTCCTGCATGTCCTGCAGCAGTCCTCGCGTCTTTCGCAAATCCGCAAGCGCCTCGCGGCAGCGGGAACACGCAGGCAGATGCTCCTCGACAAGTTTCATCTCCTCCGGCGGGAGGTCATTGTCCAGATACCCGGGCAGCAGATTGTCTATTTCCCGGCAGTCCTTCATTTCAGATCACCCAAAAGAGGTTTCAGACATTCCTTGACGGCGTTTCTTGCCCTGAACAGCCGCGACTTTATCGTACCGTCAGGTATATTCAGCATCCGGCAGATCTCCTCATAAGAGAATCCCTGAATATCCCTCAGCACCAGGACCTCGCGCTGCTCGCCGTCAAGAGCGCTTATGCATTTCTGCACCCCGGCCTCCAGTTCTTCTCTTTCCAGCCTGTCAACGGCCGATTCTCCGTCGGCGCAGAGACCATCCGCACGGCACCCTTCCCTGATCTTTTCCATGTCTTCCACAGATGCGCTTTCGTACCGGGAACGGCCCTTCATCTGCTTCAGCCTGTTGCGGGCATGATTCATGACAATACCGCAAAGCCACGTGGAAAAAAGAGCGTCTCCCCTGAACCCCTTGACAGCCTTGAACGCCGAGATAAAAGACTCCTGAACAACGTCGCATGCGTCATCATAATCGCCCGTCATCCGGAAGGCTATATTCAGCATCCGCTTCTGGTGCCTTTCCACCAGCACCTCGAAGGCGACGGTGTTTCCCTGGCGGCAAAGCTCGACGTATTCAGCGTCGTCTTTTTCTATGTCTCTGATACGGGAAGCCACTTGCGGGAAGATCTCCATATATTCGTTTGCATAATCTCCACATCAAGAGGCCTTCTTGTCAAGCTAAAAAAGCGTTCGGCCGGTTGCGTGTTTGTCCAGGCAGACACTCACCGGCCGAACTTTCAAATAGAATTTCAAGTTGTGAACGTTATCGTTGCCTTCATCTCGTGTCCTGCCCTGGAAGCATTGAACCGCCACTTCTTCATCAGGTTTTCAAGACACGTTCTGCTCAGTTCATCGATGCCTTTGCCCGACAGAATCCTGACTTCACCGACTGTGCCGTCCGCTTTGACGGTCAGGCGGACAACCAGCTTTTGTCCCTGCCCGGTCCCGCTGATGCAGTCCTCGACCTCGGCCAGATGGGACTTGACAACCTTGAGCACATCCTCTTTATTCAGCCCTTTGGTGACGGCAACGTTATCGATCTTCAGAGATGCCGCCTGTGCCTTGTCATCGTATGCGCCCCCCTTTGTCTTCTTCTTTACACTCGAACGCTCATACTTGATTCCCGTCGATTCTCTCACAGACGCCATCGGCGCCGGGGCATACATCTTCGACACTCCGTTCGCGCTTACCGGATATCCTACAGCGTAGTCGGAAACGCCCTGGGGCAGCGGCAGAGGCTGTTTGACGGTTGCGGCCTTGCCGTCCACATTCCTGATCTCCGAATCGACAGCGACAAAGGAGGTATAGGCTGTAAGCAGATTATAGTTGAGCCCCAGATCGGTCACTTCCTTGATGCGTTTGTCATTGCTGCGGAGCTTGTTGTAATCGGAAAGGATGGTGATCCGGTGGCGCGCCCAGAGATAGCGCAGGGCGGCATTGCCTTTTTCCGGTTTTACTTCGCCGACATCGATTGCCTTCTTATATCTGCCGTGCCCGGAAATACCGGTCATGCTGATCGACCCTTCCGGTTTTCCCCGCCATTTTCCAAAAACGATGACCGGGCGATCCGCCAGCACATCGGGAATGCTCAGCGGTTCCACGTCGTAGGCATCGAATCCATTGAAGGCCAACTTTACTTTAGTGAGCACGGGCGAGGCTATCATGGCGCGGAAACGTTCCGCCCTGGCGGGCGCTTCTTCCGGTTTCACAATGATAAAAGGTTCTCCCATGCCGACGTGCGCCATGCCCTCAATGATGTGGCGGTTGACGCTGGTGCCGATGCCGAAGGCAAACATGTTGGCATCTCCCAGGCTTTTCCGGATGAGATCGAAGACCTCCTCCTCAACCGAGACATAACCGTCGGTAACTATAACCACTGTGCGTGAAAAGTTTTCGGGCTTTTTCAGATTGAGCGCGCGTTTCAGAGCCGGCAGGATTTCCGTTCCGCCGCCTCCCCTCTGACGATCAATGACCTGGATTGCCCGGTCTATATTCTCTCTGGTGGCCGGAAGAGACTCCTCCGCCATGAGAGACGAACCACCCGAGAAAAGAAGGACATTGAATCTGTCCGTGGAACGAAGACCGCCGATCAGGTTAACCAGCAGTTTTTTCGATATGTCCAGAGGAAATCCATACATAGAACCGGAGACATCAACGATGAAGATATACTCGCGGCCCGGGATGTCTTTCTTCTCTACTTTCTTCGGAGGCTGCATCATCAGCAGGAAAAAATTTTCCTTCTCTCCTTCGTAAAGAAGAAGTCCCGACTGAATCTTATCGCCGTCAAGCCGGTAGCGAAGGATGTAATCGCGGTTGCCGCCGAAGCTCTCCGCAGGATCAAGCTTCACGAGCGCTGCGGACTTTCCCTGGTAGTCCACCTTTGTTTTGTGTGAGTTGCAGGAAATCTGGCTGATCGGCAATCCTGCGTTGATCTTTACCTGGATGTCAAATCCGTACGTCGGTTGTTCTCCCTGGCGCGTGTAGGGATTCCGCACCCAGGTCTCGGATGCCGGGGCGGCAGCGGCAGGCTGATTGGAATAGCGCGGCCCGACGACGGTGGGATAGACAAACTCGTAGACCCGGTCGGTCGGAACGATCAGTTCGGTGTATTTAAGTTCAACAACAATCTCGTCGCCGGGCATGATGTTGGCCACGTTCATCTGGAATACGTTGGGCCTCTGCTGCTCCAGGAGGGATGCGCTTTTCCCCTGCTCTCTGGCCTGCTCGTATTCGCGGCGTGCTTCCTCACGCTGCTTGATTTTAGCCTCAATCACCCTTTTGCCGATGGTCATCTTCATGCCGTAGACGGCTGCCCGCGTGGATGCGGGGAACACGTAAATCGCCTCCAGCGCTTTTTTCCCCTCATTCTTGTAAACCTGCTTTACCCGGACATCAGCGATAACTCCGGAAATATCGACATCTGCGGATGTCGATTTCAGCGGGAGCTGATCCACCGCGGGATCATCGCTTTTTACAAAAAAATAAGGAGACAGCGTCTTGTCATCCGATACGCTGGTCTGCGTGTAGCCTTTGCTCCAGGACAGAAGCGACAACACCAGTAAAGATAAAATCACGTACTTTGCAGCTTTTTTCATGGAAACCTCCTTTAAATAGACTTTATCCATTAGACAATCGACAAATGGAAAATGTTCCCGAAACACCCTTTTCATGATAAACCCGGATTGCGCGTTAAAAAGTAATATTCTTTGGCACCCAGGTCAAAGAAGCTTTCCGCGGCTCAGAATATTTTTCACAAGAATAATATTTGATTCGCCGCTTGAAAACCTCTTTAACCTGGATAATATTAATTTATCCAAGCACCTATAAGTTCTATTACGTAATCTGGTATAAATATATTCGATTTGAAGGGTTATGCGCTTCCGAAATCGAACGCAGCGGTCGGGGCAATTATAAACGCGATTGCACCCATTTGAAAAGTCAGAAAAAGAAAAAAGGGGGACAGGATGAATGTCGTAATCCTCGGCGCGAGCGGAACTGCCGGAGGCAGCGTTCTTAAGGTATGTCTTCGCTCTCCCGCAGTAGAATCCGTGCGGGCGATAACAAGGCGTCCGCTTTCTGCCGACAGTGATAAACTGCGTGTGTTTATGCATGGAGATTACCTGAATTACGAAGCAGTTTCCGAAGCTTATACAGAGGTTGAGTCATGCTTCTACTGCCTGGGCATTTCCACGACACAGGTTTCGGGAGAGCAGGAGTATCGAAGAATTACCCATGATTTCGCTGTTGCCGCGGCGCAGATGCTGAAGGTCAAAAGCCCCGCGGCCGTATTTCATTTTATCAGCGGCCAGGGCACCCGGCCGGACAGCCGTTTTATGTGGGCGCGCGTGAAGGCAGAGACGGAGCGCGACATTATGTCGATAACGGATACCGTTTGCTGGCGGCCGTCGTTTATTGACGGAGAGCCTTCGGCGGGCAGCCCGAAGCTGTACAGGATTTTGCGTCCGCTCGGCAGATTGCTGAAGCCCTTCCCTGATCTTTACGTTACCGGTGGAGATATCGGAAAAGCCATGCTGCAGGCGACGAAGGACAATGTCAGAGGCCGGATTATAGAGAATGCGGAAATCCGCGCCATGGCACGCCGCGGTTAACAAAGCCCCATCCTGCGGCCGGCCGTCTCCTGCCGTTTACAGCACTGCCCGTAACGGAAGCTCCGCAGGAATAGAGGTTTAATAAATTACCGCGGCAATACCGGATATCACTCAGCATGCGTATATTGCCATTGTATCGTCCGCAGAGAAAAAAAGTCTTTATAATAAGGATAAACTGACAGGGAAAAAGAGGTGCATCACCGGGACAGGGGTATAATTCTTACTTTTGCTGAGCCCTTGCCGTAAAATCCGAGTTGCTCCGCCGCAGCCCTTGTCAGGTCGATGAGTTCGAAACTGCGCTTGCGGCAGCGGTCGTTAATGGTCACCACGACGGAACGGTCGTTGGCAAGATTTATAACCTTAACGCGGGTTCCATGCGGCAGGCTGGGATGCGCCGCCGTTAATTTGTTTTGATCAAAGATCTGGCCGGAATGGGTTCTTCTGCCCTGGTATCTGTCGGCATAATAAACGGCAACGCCTTTCACGCCTTCAGACTCCGGCGAACCCGAAGATGCCTTTTCCTCCGCTTCCTTTGCCGGCGCCTTTGCCGGTTCTTCCGCATACAGGGAATAGCCCGCAAAACAAAAGGCTACATGGCACATAAAAACCATCCATATCAATCGCCCCGCCGTTCTTTTCGATAACATAATATTCATGGCTCCCATCATTTTCCAGAACTGGCTATCACAATTCGGGTCTGAAATCCACCATGAAAAGGATAATTCGGCACAAAACGCTTGCATTACAAGCCCTTAACATACCTGTCAGACAAAATACGCAGATAACGGTTCCGGATTTGAACCGGTTATTTTCACAAATAAATAGCTGTTTGCAAAACGCGGTTGGAAAGTTGCTTGATGCGACACGATGGAGAATGCCGCGTTGTTTGCAAAACAGGATTGGAAATCATCTTGTCTGCAAAAGTCTCTTTTGTGTATCCTGAGAATGAAAAATCAAATGTCGGCAGGGTAAACTCATAGAGTTTTTACTGTAGGGTCTTGTTCCGTGCATGCCAGCTTATTA
>CAZLFA010000037.1:31732-38636 GCA_964558665.1 uncultured Syntrophaceae bacterium | reverse complement strand
GCCCGGTCAACCCTTGAAAAACCCCTGAAAAACACCCTGGTATTTTAAGGGTTGTCGAATTGCCCCTGACAATTAATAATTTATTCCACATTACGCAATAGAACGTATAGACACTAAGATAAGTGAATATTATCCTGGTCAAAAAGGACGTTCACTTCATTAATTCTGACGTGCGGCATGGCTTTCGCGGCCGCCGATAACCGTCATGCCGATGATCTCGCTCAGATAGCCCCCCTTAAGGCGTTTTCCTCCCGATCTGGATCCCGGGTTGATCGTAGTTATTGCCGCGTGGCCGACTATCCTTCTTTCGGTTTTTCCTTTTCTCCCTTTTGAATAGGCGCTCCAGAAATTGTGAAAGACAAGAATCTCTCCTTCATGTCTGCCGATAAAAAGCATGATATGCCCCTGTCTCCACAACAGTGTCATATAAGGGACGCCCTCGTTGATGATTGTGCGCTCCTTTTCCTTGGTAGTCATCTTCGACAGATCGATGAAGTTTCCTCCCTCGAGGGCCTGATGCCGTGAATTCCTCGGCAGCCAGATGCCGAAAGGAACAAACATATCCCTGATCATCGCCGAACAGTCCCTGTTTCTGTAAAGTCCGCCCCAGCCGTAGGGCTCATTGATCAGTTCATTGGCGATTTTGGCCATATTCAACCGATTGAGAGGAAGCGGCTTCACTGTCACACCTTCTTCCGGCACAACACCAATTTTTATCACCGCAACACCGTTCTGGTCACGCAGGGCAACCATAATTCCTGTTTCGCCGTTATTTCCGGCTGCCGGGAAAACCGTTCCCAGAGGCGCATTAAACAGATGTCTTCCATCCTCCCCGTAAACCGGAACCTTGTCTTTTACAGGCGCCAGATAACGTCCGCTTTCCCACTTTGCGATGAACTCCGCATTTACCGTGGCAATATCCTGCGCGGGAAGCCATCCGTAGGTGAAACCTGTTTCCACGAAAACCCAGGCGCGGTCTTTTGTAAAATGCAATGCATAGACCGGCGTGTTCGCATAGACTGCGGATTGCTGGAAATTGTCAAAAGGATAACTGCAGTATCCCGCTTCGCAGCGGTTAAAGTGCGGCCTGTGGGTGGGAAATACGCGCAAATCGGAATTCGCAACGACAATCCCTTTGAAGCCGCCATCGGGAAATTTTTCCATACCCATATTAATGGTCATCTCGTCCATCCACTTCTGTGAGCGCCTCCTCATGTTTTCCCCATAGCCAGGATTGTCCCTGTATATCCTCAGCTCCCTTTCCACCTCGGCAACGCCGTATTTTGGCTTCTCTCTGTGCCAGGGTGAGAAAAAGGCCTTATTGAAATCCTCGTCCCGTTTCTTCTGCTCCCCGGCCTCCATAAGGGCTGCGCTGCCCGCTCCTGCTTTTTCAAGGTAAGTCATGTGATCCTGGCTGAGTATTCTGGTATCTCTGATTGCATCCGTAGAGCCGAAAGCGCCGGATATGATCACCAGCCATGCCAGAATAATATTTAAAGTCATAAGAACCCCTCCTCACTTTCCTGTTTGATGCCGTTCACAAACTTTTGTGACCTTTTTTCACAATTTATCATATCGGCGCAGAGGCGGCAACGAGATATAAATTTATGGAATTATCCGTATAATGCTGGTATATTACACTTGAAGTCAAGGTGCGTAGTCTATCATTAGATCAATAAACGGCAACTACAACAGGAGGTGACTGTATATGCTACCGTTAAACGAATTGAAGCAATCTTCTTTCTTTGTCGGGCTCACGGACACGGAGCTGGAAAAGCTGTCGGCTATTGCTGAGGAAAAAACATTTGAAGCCGGGACTCAGATGTATAAAATCGGGGACACCGCAGCCCATCTCCATGTCTTAAAGGAGGGCAAGGTCATTTTAACCATGGACAGTTATATGGGCCCCCACAAGCCGCCTCTCCAGGTAACGCTGGACATCATCACCAAAGATGACTCCATGGGCTGGTCGGCCGTTGTAGAACCCTACATATATACACTGGGAGCCTTGTGCATCGATCGCGCAACCGTCATCATGCTCGACGCAGTCAAGCTGAGAGAACTCATGGAATCAGACTGCACGCTTGGCTACAAGATCATGAAGCAGGTCGCCAAAATGATCGCCAACCGGCTCAACCACACCAGGATCATCCTTGTGGGTGAAAGAGGACTTTCCCATTTGACGGAATACTGATTGGTCTCTACCCGGAAACCTGAAATTTTCAATATCAGTAGTTTCCGGAGGAAACTGATTATCGTTTCAGTTGTAAACTGCATGGAGGATAGTATATGGCTGACAAGATCGTTATCTACGGAAAACAGGGATGCCCTTTCACCGATAAGGCCAGGGCGGCTTACGGAAGCAGCGCCATCTTTATAGACGTTGAAACCGACAAGGCAAAGCTCCAGGAAATGATCTCCCTCTCGGGCGGCGAACGGAAGGTGCCGGTCATCGTCGAAGGAGGGAAGGTTAAAATCGGCTACGGCGGCACGTGAGGCGTCTAGCCGGCCTATCGGAGATGGGAGTTGTCATCAGTTCAGTGCAAAAGAAGATAAATCTTAACCGGAGGTTTTCATGAAAGGCTTTTGTTCCGCAGGAAGAGTTCATATGTATGTTTTAATCGTCATGATATTTTTTCTGACGCTTGTTCCCTCCCTGGATATTTTGCGAATTTCATCACCGGCTGCGACCGGCGAGGTCCAGGCAGCGCCGGCAAACATATCCGCCGGTTTTGCCGATTTGGCGGAAAAGCTCAGCCCGACCGTCGTCTACATAAGCACGACAAAAACAATAAAAGCCGCGGGGCGGTCCGCTCCCGGCAGGGACATGTCCCCGTTCTTCGGGGGTGACGATTTCTTCAACCGGTTCTTCGGCGACATTCCGCAGCGGGATTACAAGCAAAGAGGCATCGGCTCCGGATTTATCATTTCTGCGGACGGTTATATAGTTACAAACAACCACGTCATCCAGAACGCAGATAAAATCAAGGTAAAACTGCACAACGGCAAAGAGTACGACGCGGAAGTAAAGGGCAAGGACCCCAATACAGACATTGCCCTCATCAAAATCAATCCGCGCGATCCGCTGACCGCTGCAGAGTTCGGTGATTCAAACAAACTCAGGGTCGGCGACTGGGTCTTTGCCATCGGCAACCCTTTCGGTCTTTCCCAGACAGTCACAGCGGGAATCGTCAGCGCCAAAGGGCGGGTAATCGGTTCCGGACCTTACGACGACTTTATCCAGACAGACGCGTCCATCAACCAGGGGAACTCCGGCGGCCCGCTTTTCAATCTCGAGGGCAAGGTTGTGGGCATCAATACGGCCATTGTGGCCCAGGGGCAGGGAATCGGTTTTGCCGTACCGATCAGCATGGCCAGGGACATTCTGGCGGAATTGAAGGACAAGGGAAAGGTTGTCAGGGGATGGCTGGGAATATCCGTACAGGATATTACGGATGAGATCGCAGAAAGCCTTAAACTGAAGGATGTCAAAGGCGCGCTGATCGGCCATGTTTTCGAAAATGAACCGGCTGAAGCCGCAGGTTTGAAATCTGGAGACATCGTCACCGAAATCAACGGCAAGCCGATTCAGGACACCCACGATCTGCTTCGGACCGTCGCCACGCTCCCGGTGGGCAAGAAGGTTAATGTCAAGATCCTGAGAGACGGAACGAAGAAGAACTTTACCGTTGCCGTCGGCGAACGGAAAGATCGGGTGGAACTGTCCGGTCAGGAGAAAATAACCGAATATTTCGGCATGACGGTGCAGAATATCTCGCCCGAAATTGCCAAGCATCTGGGGATATCTCAGAAGGCAGGCATAATCATCACCCAGATAAAGGATGGAAGCCAGGCGGACGACGCCAATTTAAAACAGCAGGATATTATTCTTCAGGTTAACCGCAGGAAAATATCCTCTGTCAGGGACTTCACAAACGAAATTTTAAAAATAAGAACAGGAAATCCCATACTGCTTCAAATCAAAAGAGGGGACCGCATCTTTTTCGTGACCATGAGAAAAGAGCAATAGGAAATCCATCGAGAAAGGAGAAGACAAGCATGTCGAACGAAGTGAAGGCTATGGATCAGGCCGTTAAGGCCATGCTGGACAAAGAAGGCAAGTATCTGACATTTTCCTTGGCCGGGGAGGAGTACGGCATCGGAATACTGAAGGTCAAGGAGATCATCGGCATGATGTCGATCACCATGGTTCCCCAGACGCCTTCCTACCTCAAAGGCGTAATTAATCTCCGGGGCAAGGTCATCCCTGTGGTGGATTTGCGTCTCAAGTTCGGAATGGAGTCCATCGAATACAATGAGCGCACCTGTATCATCGTTGTCGAGATATCGGGGACGGGGAGAACGGTTCACATGGGAATAGTTGTAGATTCCGTTTCGGAAGTCCTGAATATAAAGGCGGGAGACATTGAAGAGACGCCGAACTTCGGCACCAAACTCAATACCGAATATATCCTCGGAATGGCAAAATCGGCAGGCGGAATCAAGATACTGCTCGACATCGACCGTGTCTTAAGCGCAGAGGAGATTTCAGGGCTCGCCAAAACAGTATGATCAACCCTGCACACACGGACGTAAGATTAAACGTAACCGGTCAGCCCGGAATTCGGACCGAAAACCTCGGCGGCGTTCAACTGTCCTATCTGCTGTATGAAGGCCAGGGACCGCCGCTGATATTTATGCACGCGACAGGTTTTCTGCCATGGCTGTGGCACCCCGTCGCCAAGGCGCTGTCACCTTCTTTCCGCATCATTGCCCCACATTTCTGCGACCATCGCGACGCCGATCCCGATCAGGGCGGGCTGAGCTGGATGCTCCTCGCCGAAGACATCGCATCGCTCTGCAGCCGTATCGGCGTCAAAAACGCCTTTCTGGTCGGACATTCAATGGGCGCCACCATCCTTACTTTTGCCGCCGCCTTATACGGTTTGAAGGCCCTGGGCATGGTCCTCATAGAACCCATTTTTCTCCCCAGCGAATACTACCGCATGCTGATAACGGTCGACCAGCATCCTCTGGCATCGAAATCCATCAGGCGCCGCAACTCCTGGAGCAGCAGGGACGAGGCCAGGGATTATCTCCTGTCCAAGAGTATGTTCAAGGCCTGGGATCAGGAGATGCTTGAGCTTTATATCGAGCACGGCATGAAGACATCGGATGACGGCACGCTGGAACTGGCCTGTTCTCCAAGAAAAGAGGCCGCTTTATTCATGGGGGCGAGACACTACGATCCCTGGCCGGTTCTGTCCGGAATATCATGCCCTGTTCTTGTCGCAGAAGGTCAGTTGAGCGACAACAGGCATTTTATCGACCTGAAGGAAGCTGCATCCCGTTTTCCCGATGGATCATACCGGCTGGTTGAAAATACGGGGCATCTGATACCGATGGAACGCCCCGTAGAAACCGCCGCTATGATCAGGGATTTTTTCAACCCGCTGCGGTGATTTCATATGAAGGCTCTTCTTCTATCACCCAGCGCCTTCCCGAGCCTGACCGGCAACGCCGTAACCGTTGATCGCATCTCCTTTCAACTCACGTCGCACGGCATTGTCTGCCGCATAATCGACCTTTCCAGGAAATCCCATGATCAGGCGCTTGCCGAATCGCTGTCCTTCGGCCCGGATATTGTCCATGCCTTTCACGCCTTCAAGTCGGGAAGGACAGCTCTGGAAGTCAGTAAAGCACTGGATGTCCCGCTGATTACGACAATGACGGGCACCGATCTCTATATTGATCTTCTTGAGAAAGAGAAAAAACCTTTCATCTTAGAAGTGCTGACAGACTCGCGGGCCGTGACGGTATTTAATGAGGACGCCTTTTCCGTTCTGAAGAATGCAGACATACCCGTGAATAAGATTCATGTCATTCATCAGTCGCCTTTTCTGCCTGATGCCCCTGTCATTGATATGAGGAAAACGCTCGGCATCAGAGAACAGAGTGCGGTCTTTCTTCTCGTCGGCGCCCTGCGGAAGGTCAAGAACTACGGCATGGCTATCGATGTCCTGAAAAAGGCGAAAAGAGAAAATCCTTCGATTCACCTGCTGATTGCCGGCGCCGTTAACGAAGAAAGTGAATTTCAGGAAGTGAGCAGGAAGATTTCCGGAGAAGACTGGATTGCATATCTGGGAGAAGTGCCGAGAACATCGATGCGCTCGCTCTATCACAGCGTGGACGCGGTTCTCAACACTTCACAATCGGAATCGGAAAACAATGCGACTCTTGAAGCGCTGGATTCCGGTTGCATTGTCATCGGAAGAGACATCACAGGAAATCAATCACTGCTGAAAGACAGTTCCTGCATTCTTTTTCAAAATGAAGACGAGTTGAAAAAAATAATCGTCCATGTTGCGGAAAACCGCGACAGTCTTGAAATTCCGAAGGCAAAAAGAAAAAATTTTTCTGAAATGAATTTCCGCTTTGCTCTAGAAAAGAAGTCCTACATTGAATTATACGAGTCGCTGATGTAAAAAAACCTTGATAAAGCAACGTTTTTGATGTAGATATAGCATCAAAATGATAGGCAAGGTATCGGGCATATCACTATAGCAAAGGAGGAAATCGAGCATGTTAAAGGCAAAGAAGGGGGATTTGCTCAGTTGTGAGATATGCGGATTGGTACTGATTGTCGAGGAAGTCAATGGGTATGGTATGGCAGAGGCACTCTGTTGTGATATACCGATGGCCATAGGAAAAGCCTCCGCCAATAAGGCAAAGAGAAAGGCAATCGCACTAAAAACGAAAGGAGCACCAATGACGATGAAAGCAAAACCGAAAGCAGCAAAGACAGCCAAAAAGAAGCCTGCAGCGAAGAAGCCTGCAGCGAAAAAAGCCGCAGCGAAGAAACCCGCAGCGAAAAAAGTAGCAGCGAAGAAACCCGCAGCGAAAA
>CAZLFA010000037.1:0-31632 GCA_964558665.1 uncultured Syntrophaceae bacterium | reverse complement strand
CGAAGAAACCCGCAGCGAAAAAAGCCGCAGCGAAGAAACCCGCAGCGAAAAAAGTAGCAGCGAAGAAACCCGCAGCGAAAAAACCCGCAGCGAAAAAACCCGCAGCGAAAAAAGTAGCAGCGAAGAAACCCGCAGCGAAAAAAGTAGCAGCGAAGAAACCCGCAGCGAAAAAAGCCGCAGCGAAGAAACCCGCAGCGAAAAAAGTGGCTGTTGTTAAACCTGCTGCCGAGGCAGCGCCGGTGTTCACCGCAAAGTAACCATACCTTTCCGGGAAGGTATGAGCAAGGGATAAACCCCGTCTTTTAGCGCCCAGCGTTAACGACGGGGTTTTGCTTAATAAGGGGGTACCGTCTGAAAAAGATCATCCATTCCTGTAAAAGACAGAAAACCGATCGGGCCGGCGCAGTGACCGTCATTCCTGAACAGGCGAGGGAAAGCCGCTGGTGCGACAGGCATGCCTATTTTATCGACTTTGAAGCATGTGTCGCCAGGTCCAGCAGCAGATCGTTCTGCAGACGCTGCATATGGCAATGGCGGCAGATGGAACTCCCCTTTTCGGAGTGCAGTCCCGAAAATTGAACTTTAACATGAATAAGGGATACAGATGAAAGTACTTGTCGCCGCCCCCCATCCGGATGATGATCTTATCGGCTGCGGAGGAACCATGATCCGGCACCGTCAGGCAGGGAGCAGTGTCACTGTCGTGTACATGACATCCGGGGATGCAGGAAATCTCAAGATGGGAAAAGCGGAACTGGCGGAAGTCCGGGAAGCGGAAACCAGGGACGCAATGTCCCGGCTGGGGATTAATGATCTGATATTCGTCAGAAATGAAGACGGATACCTCAGATACGACAAAAGCAATTTGATCAGGCTGACCAAGCTCATCAGGGAAAAGCAGCCGGACATAATCTATTTGCCCCACCGGCACGAAGCCCACCCCGATCACAGGGAAACTTTCAACATCTTCACCGAAGCGGCAAGACGTGCGGGAGGTCCATGGTTTCAGGAGTGCGGAGCCGAACCATGGACGGTAAAGAACATCCTTTGTTATGAAGTATGGACACCGATTCGCGAGGTAGCCCACGTGGAAGACATCACGGACTTTATGGAGGCAAAGATTGAAGCGCTGAGAAGGCATTCCTCCCAGACGGGAGAGATACCGTATGACGAGGCAGCCAGGGCACTTAACCGCTTCAGGGGAATAACTACAGGCAGGGGGCGTTACTGCGAATGCTACGAAGTTTTATCTATGAGAGGACTTAAATATGTATAAGGATACAGCAAGACTGTGGGTCGGCGAACAGAAAGAGAAGGGAAAGCTGGAAGGTTTGGATGGCGAAGGCATGGAAAAACTGGCCAATGAGTATGCCCGTCAGATTGAAGAGGGATATGAAGAGGCTGTAAAGAAGCAGCTGGAACCGGTGGGGAAAGTGGCAGAGTTTGAACGCATGATGATATTCGACGGCCAGTATATGAACAAATACCTCAATCAGACAATTCCGGGCTATCCTGCATTTAAGGCAGAAACTCTGGACCAGTTGAAAAAACAGATTGTGAAAGATTAGGGGGGATTTGTTCTGGAAGCAATATTTTTGGGGACAAACGGGTGGTTTGATACCGGAACAGGAAACACTGTCTGCATCCTGATTAAAACTGATGATTTTCACATCATCTTCGATGCGGGAGGAGGTCTCTACAAGGCCGACAGATATATTCTTCCATCAGATTCAAGACCGGTATTTCTTTTTCTCAGCCACTTTCATTTCGATCATATCGTAGGATTGCACACACTTACCAAATTCAGGTTTGCAGGAGGACTTACCATCTGCGGACCTGAAGGCTCCCGCGCTATCCTGTCAATGATCGTCAACCACCCCTTCACTGTTCCCCTGCATGATCTGCCGTATCCGGCCCGCGCCATCGAACTGCCGGCAGACAGCGAGACAGTCCCCTTCTCTGTCGAAGCCCTGCCGTTGAGGCATGCCTCTCTCACCCTGGGATTCAGAATAGAAATTGAAGGGAAGACGATCAGCTACTGTCCTGATACCGGCTACTGCGAAAACGCCGTCCGCCTGTCAAGGTCGGCAGACCTCGTCATTGCGGAATGCGCTTACAAAAGCGGCCAGTCCAATGAAGACTGGCCACACCTGAATCCGGAAACAGCGGCGCGGATCGCGCAGGAAGCCGGGGCAAAGCGCCTCGCCCTAGTTCACTTTGATGCGACCACCCATCCTTCCATATCCGACCGAAGGGATTCCGAGAAGGCGGCGGCAGGGATTTTCGGCAATACTATTGCCGCCATGGACGACATGCGGATCAGAATATAGTTTTTTGTCTCCTCTCAAACAAGCCGACTGCCTCCACGTGCGCTGTCTGGGGAAACATGTCCATCGGCTGGAGAGAGATCAAAGCGTATCCCCGGTCATTCAAAATCCTTGCGTCTCTGGCCTGAGTTGAGGGATTGCACGACACGTACACTATCCTTTCCGGTTTCATTTCCGCAACAACCGAAACGGCGTCGGCATCCAGCCCCTGGCGGGGCGGATCCAGAACCACGACATCCACGCGGATGCCCTGCCTCAAAATCTTCTCCTTCATCACCTGCGACACATCACCCCTGAAGACAGTTGCGTTTTCATAACCCAACCGGCGAAGATTTTCCCGCGCACACCGGACCGCATCCGTGTCTGTTTCAATGCCGAACAGCCTTTGTGAACCCTCTGCAATGAATGCCGAAAACAGGCCGGAGCCGCAGTAGGCATCGAGGACAGTCTCCTTTCCCGTCAGGCGGCACAGGGAAACCACTTCATCCACCATTCGCTCCAGGAGATAAAGATTGGCCTGGAAGAATCCCCTGCGGGGGACCAGAAGCATCTTTTCTCTGACCGCTCTCTCGATATGCTCTCCCGGAGAGAGAGGGTTTTCACCGGTTTTGTCTCCGGGGACAGACCATATAACCATCCTGCTTCCGTCCCTGAACCTGCGCTCTCCCCTGAGAAGCTGCGTCCTGAACTCCCGGTAGGCCCGGTTGATTGTCTCATCGACCAGCATACACGACTCTACATCCACTACATCGTTGCTGGCCGCATGCATGAAACCGGCGACCGGCCCTCCGCCCGGTTTCAATTGAATCTGAAACTCCGCCTTGCATCTGTAGAAAAACGGCCGCGGAGAGGGGATCATTTCATGAATCGGAGGATTACTTATCCTGCCGATTCTCTCAAAGGCCTCCCTGATCTGTGACTGCTTTACGTCTGTCTGCGCCTCATATCCGATATGCTGATACCGGCATCCCCCGCAGTCTGTATAATACGGGCAGGGCGGCTCCACTCTCGATTCCGAGGGAATCAGAATGTTTTTAATTCTGCCACGGGCAAACCTTTTTTTCACGAAGATTATTTCAATTTCGGCCTCATCTCCCGCCATAGAAAAAGGGACAAACACAACCAGCTCGCCGATCCTGGCTACGCCTTCGCCGCCAAAGGCGACATCCGTGATGCGTACATTTGCAACGTCTCCGATTTTCACTTTATCAGCCACATTCCCCATTTCCCTTTACATTCAATTATTTTACTGTTAATGGTCTGTTCAAATAAATACGCTGTCACAGCAGGTTTTTATATGTCCGAAAGAAATTCGATGCTATGCCCCAACTGCCGGAAACTCATCAGCCTTGATGAAGATGAATGCCCATACTGCGGTCTGAAGAAGCCGGGCTCCCGCTGGAACCTTTCTTTTTTAAACCGTCTCGCCGGTGGAAATTTCGATGCAGTAAAAATCCTCATCGCCGTAAACATCGCTTATTATATCACATCGCTGCTTTTAAGTCCGTTTTCATCAGGAGGCATGGGAAGCCTTTTCAACATCCTGTCGCCCAGCGACAAAAGCCTCTTCTTTCTGGGCGCATCGGGAACGATTCCCATCGGCTATTACGGCCGCTGGTGGACACTGATCTCCGCCTCCTTTCTCCATGCCGGCATCCTTCATCTGCTGCTCAATATGATGGCATTGTGGCAGATGGGCTATTTTGTGCTGCGTGAATACGGCCTGAGCCGCTTCGTCACAATATATCTGCTTACCGGCGCGGGAGGGTTCTTTGCTTCATACCTGGCGGGCATCCCTTTTACGCTCGGGGCTTCCGCCAGCATATGCGGTTTTATAGGGGCCATCATTTACTACGGAAAAAGCCGCGGCGGGTTCTACGGAGACATGATCTACAGGCAGGCGATGGGATGGGTCGTGGGACTGGCGGTTTTCGGATTCATCATACCCGGCATTAACAACTGGGCGCACGGGGGAGGACTGCTGTTTGGAATACTGCTAAGCCACCTTCTCGGCTACGAGGAAAGACGAAATGAAACTCTCTTTCACAGGACATTGGCGTTGACGGCAATTGTGGGCACCATATTGATCATAGCGTGGGCACTGGCTCAAACCTTTTTTGCCATGACGGGCATGCCATGAGTCAATGTTGCATGAATTCAAGGGCATTGACAGATCACTGCAATTCTCCTAATATAATGCGCAGGTTTATTGGAAAACCTTGTATAATTGACGGGAAGGGTTTCCAAAGCGGCGAATCAAATATTTTTTCATCCGGAAAGGCTTAGGGAATGATCACGGCTTCAGTCGAAAAAATATTCTGAGCCGCGGGAAACCCTATGTTCCGGTTATGATACTTTTTGAAAAGCTTTCTATTGATTATATCTTCTGCTGGAGAAAGGGGTGGTATAATGAAAAAGTTCTTCATGCTGCTTGCTTTAGCCGTGATAATCAGCGGATGCACCTTCAATGTGGCAAACAAGACCATCGGCATTCGCTCAGGGCAGTTCATTTTTATTGACGGATCACTCAAGGGTGATTACCGGTTCCCCTTCGACAAGGTCTGGGCCGCTTCCGAAAAAACCCTGATCGAATTAAAGGCTCTTGACATACAAAAGCAGAAGAAACTTGCTTTAGGTACGATATCAGGATTCATCGGCGACGAGAAGGCAACCATCATGGTTGACTACATAAACCGGGAACAGACCACGGTCTCCGTAGTGGTCGGCACCATTCCGATCGGCAACAATCTTGCCTCCCGGCTGATTCACGACAAACTTACGGAGATACTTCTCAGGGAATCGCCCCGGTAAGAAACAATAAACCCCCAGCACCATTGATGCAGGGGGTGGTTTCCAGAGTAAAAAAACCGTTTTATTTCTGCAGCGCTTCTCTGAGGACGTCAATCACAGGGTCGATGGCCAGCTCATCCAGGCACTTGCTCTGCCCGCTCCCCTCGCAACCTTTTTTGTAACAAGGGGCACATGCCCTTCGGGAAGCAATCACCGTGTGTTTATCGCCCACCGGCGCCCAGTCACGCCAGTCTGTGGGTCCGTAAATAGTCACCGTGGACGCTCCTACAGCCGCAGCGATATGGGGAGCAGCGCTGTCCACGCCGAGATGCAGCCTGCTCATGCTGAGGAGTCCGGCCAGTTCTGCCAGCGTCGTCCTGCCGGCCATGTTAAAAACCCTGCCCCGTGAAGACCGGATCAGATACTCTGCCTTTTCACGTTCACCGGCCGCCCCGACAATAACGGTCACCGTCTTTAATTTATCCCATAAACAGTTAATAATAGCGATCCATTTATCATAGCCCCATTCCTTGTATGCCCACCTGGAAAACGGATTTACCGTTATCCATCTTGGAAGGTTCTCTATGCCTGCTTCGCTTAACATTCGGGTTATTTTTGCCTTGGTTTCGTCGGACACCCATAACTTCGGCATAGAAGATGTCGTGGGAACGCCGAAGGCGCGGACAATGCGCAAAGACTGCTCAGCCGCACCGTGAATCCGGTCCTTCGGCGGAACGGGCTCGGTGATGAGGTGCGTAAATATTCGGTTGCGCCAGAGCGACGCATCGGGGAAGAAAAGCGATGCGCGAACGCGGGCTCCTGTCATAAAACCCATAAATGCGCCCCGATCGTCGGAACGCAGATCAAAAACACAGTCTATCCCCTCACTGCGCAGATCCCGTATCAGATCGAGCTGCCCCATCTCCCTTCTCAGGAATCCGCCCTCCCCCCTCCTGATTTCAAATACCCTGTGCAGATACGGATCGGCCTCTAAAATAGACCCCATTCCCGATCTCAGAAGAACAGACACCTTCGCCTGCGGATAGGCATCCTTTACGGAATGAAAGGTCGGCGTCGACCAGACCACGTCACCGATATCGCCGAGCTGGACGACAAGTATGCTCCTGAAATCTTTAGGAAGGATAAAACTGTCTCTGATAATCATGCTGAGCACTTCTCGACAAGCGACCCCACATGTCCGGCAATGGCAAGACAGGATGTAAGGCCAGGTGATTCAATGCCTACCAGATTGATCAAACCGGGAAATCCTTTTTCGCTTTCTTCTTCAATGATAAAGTCACGGTACGCCTCGCCCGGCCCCTGGAGCTTTGGTCTTATTCCGCTCATGTCAGGATGAAGGTCATCGACTTTCAAACCCGGCAGGTATTTGACAATCGCATTGTAAAAGGCATCCCTCCTGGAGGGGTTTACCTCGTAATTCAGACAATCCACGTACTCCACATCCGGTCCGAATCTGACACGGCCGGACAAATCAATTGTTGCATGAACGCCAAGCCCCTCATTGTTCTTAACGGGCACGGGATAAACAAGGTGAGAAAGCTTCGGCGACGGGGATGCAGAGAAATAATCACCTTTGCAATATTTTAACCGATAGCCGCTTTTATCTATATCTATTCCGGCCATGGCGGCAATTCTGTCGGAATGAAGGCCGGCGCTGTTGATCAATACCTTTGTTCTTATATAATGATCATCGTTATTGACGGATAATTCAAACTCCTTTCCGTCATATTTTACAGCGGTAATCTCCGATCGGAAAACAACCAGACTGCCGTTGTCTTCAGCCTGCATCAGAAGACATCTCATAAGACTGTGCGAATCAATAATACCCGTTGAAGGAGAATAAAGGGCAGAGACCGCCTTCACTTCCGGTTCCATCCGCCGGATTTGATCTTCCGACAAATAATAAAGATCGTCAACGCCGTTCAGTTCCGCACGTTTCTTTATGCTATCGAGCTCATCAGTTTCTTCTCCGTTTACGGCGACAATCATCTTGCCTGTTTTTTTATGCGGAATCCCGTTCGCCTTACAGTAATCATATAGAAGGCCGTTGCCCTCCCTGCACAGTTCCGCCTTTTTCAGGCCTTGCGGATAGTAAATACCGGCGTGGATTACCTCGCTGTTGCGGCTGCTGATCTCCTGCCCGAAGGAGTCGTTCTTTTCGATGAGCAGCACATCTTTATATATTTCTGAAAGTTCTTTGGCTATGGCGAGGCCGACGACGCCGGCCCCTATAATCGTTATTCCGAATGAATGTTTCATAAAACGGTATCTGCTTTCTGTGACGTGTATTCAGGAACAATGATGTTAAGTTTCTCTTTTATGGCATCAGCGTCAAGACGTTTTGCTGATTCAACCAGTTCTGCCAGATCTTTATCGAGCCGCTGCCTGAACGCCTGAGCTTCATCCGTATCGCTGCCGATATTTTCGGATTTCAGCACCATGATCTTCGTGTGACCGGTTTCTATGATGCCCTCTCCTGACGTGATGAGCTCCTCGTACAGTTTTTCTCCCTCTCTCAACCCTGTAAACACGATCCTGATATCCTTCTCCGGTTCCTTTCCCGAAAGCCTGATCAGGTCTCTGGCCATGTCGGCTATCCTGACAGGCGTTCCCATCTCCAGGATGAAGATTTCTCCGCCCTTTCCCATCGCTCCCGCCTGAATTATAAGCTGAGCCGCCTCCGGAATGGTCATAAAATACCTGGTAACTTCGGGATGCGTTACGGTCACAGGCCCGCCCATTTCGATCTGTCTGCGGAAAAGCGGAATGACCGACCCTGATGATCCCACAACATTGCCGAACCGCACAGCCATGAAACGGGTGCTGCCTGTATTTCTATGGAAGGACTGAAGCAGCAGTTCCGTAACGCGCTTGCTCGCCCCCATGACATTCGTGGGACGAACGGCCTTATCGGTTGATACAAGGACAAAACGCTGCACTCCGTACTCAACCGCCAGCTCCATCACCGTCCGGCTTCCTTTGATATTGTTGAACACCGCCTCCCAGGGATTTTTCTCCAGCATCGGCACATGCTTGTAGGCAGCGGCATGGAACACAACAGCGGGGCGATACTTCTTGAAGACCGATTCCATGAGGTCTTTGTCCTTGATATCGGCCAGCAGGGGGGAGTAGTCATGAAACTCCCTCTCATTTTGCAGCTCCATCTGGATGTTAAACAGATTTGCTTCGCCGGCATCAACAAGGGCTAATTTACCGGGCTGAAAGCGAAGCACCTGCCGGCATAGTTCTGAGCCGATGGACCCGCCGCATCCGGTAATCAGGATGGTTTTGCCGGCTATGTAGTTGCGGATCCCCTCCGAATCAAGATGAACTGGAGGCCTTCCCAGGAGATCCTCATAGCTCACGTCTCTGAGGACTTTAACGCTGACCGTCCCGTCAATGATTTCACCTATGCCGGGAAGCGTTTTGAATGAAATGCGGCAGTTTTCGCACAAATCGACCAAACGCCGCATTTGTTCCCCGCTCGCCGAGGGAATCGCTATCATGACCTCCTCAATATCCTCCTTCTCCACGATCCTTTTCAACTGGTCCACATTCCCCAGAACAGGTACGCCGTGAATGGATCTTCCTCTCTTTTCCGGGTTGTCGTCGATGAATCCTGTTACCTGATATGTCAGCTGTTCATTGTCCATGATCTCTCTCAATATCTTTTCCCCGGCATCCCCTGCTCCGACAATGAGAATCTTTTTTCTCGGCAACTTCAGTGAATGATGGAAAGAATCCACACTGAACATTCCGTGCCTTGAAAAATAAAGGCGAATCGACAGGCGTAGCGATCCGCAAAAAAGGAAAGTAAGGATGCCGTCCATCAGGAAGACAGCTCTTGAATAACCGTGAAAGCGGTACAGGTAGAGGATCACCGCCATGGCAGAAAGCATGGATACCAGAGCAGCCGTGGCCAGCAGTCTGGTGTCCCTTACACTCGTGTAGCGCCACATGCCGCGGTACAGGCCGAATCCGTAAAATACAACCAGTTTCAGGGGAATCATCCAGATGAGAACCGTCTTGATCTGCTGCATCTCAACTGCATGCAGCCGGAATTCAAAACGGAAAAGATATGATAATGCCAGAGCCGCTGCAAACAGCGCTGCATCAGAAAAAATCATTATGTAAAGCTTAGGATTCTTTAACTGCAACAACCTGCTACCTCATGATATGATCAATGTTTGATACCTTCAGCCCTTATAACTTTTAAAACAGTCATATATAATATCTTCATATCGAAAAGAAACGATCTGTTTTTTAGATAGTGTATATCATAATCCACCTTCAGGGGAATGGGGATATCATCTCTGCCGTTGATCTGTGCCCATCCGGTAATGCCGGTTACAATCCTGTGCACCCCGGCCTCCGTTCGCAGTTTGATCAAATCCTCCTGATTGAACAGAGCCGGTCGCGGGCCGACGAAACTCATATCACCTTTTATGATACTCCACAACTGGGGCAGTTCATCCAGGCTGGACTTGCGTAAAAAGGATCCTATGGATGTGAGATAGCTGTCAGGGCTGGCCAGCAGGTGTGTAGCCACCGCCGGTGTATCAGTCCGCATGGTGCGGAATTTCGGCATCCTGAAAATCACGTTGTCTTTCCCTACCCGGTCCGACCAGTAGAGAACCGGCCCCCTGGATGTTATTTTCACGGCCAGGGCGATAAGCATCATCGGAATCGCCGCCAGGCAAACAAGTACGGAAGCCATGATCAGATCAAACAGCCGCTTCATAGAGACCTGTACCATTCCACTGTGGCTCTTATGCCTTCCTCCGTTGTAAAGGGAGGATTCCAGCCCAGTGCACCTCTGATCCCGTTGCTGTCGACACAAAGCGATCCGGCCAGCCGTTCAATCTCCGCCTTCCTTCCCGCTGTTCGGCAAATGAAGCGGAGGAGAGGAAGGGGAAAAGGGAAAAGAGGCGGCTTTTTGCCCAAAGCGCGCGCGATCATGGCGATCAATTCCGGTGTCGACAGATCCTGCGCGTCGCTTATCAGAAAAGTCCGTCGCGCCGCCAGGGGATGATCAAGACATGAGATAATAGCGTCGGCAAGATTGCCCAGGTAGATAAAACTCCGCCGGTTGTTTATGGAACCGAGAGGCAGGGGGATGCCTTTGTCCACCAGGCGTATGAGATTCAGAAAATTAGCCGCCACTCCCGGGCCATAGACCAGGGGCGATCTGATGACAACTGTCTCCAGACCTGTCCCGGCAGATACACCGCGCAGACTTTCCTCTGCCTCCCACTTGCTGATGCCGTAGAAATCACAGGGTGCAGGCCGGTCATCCTCGCGATAGGCATCGGGCGACTCCTCGCCGTTCACTTTGACGGAACTCAGGAAAACAAAACGCCGGACTTCATTGGCAGCCGCAGCCCTGGCCAGCCTTTCCGTACCCGATACATTGACGATCCGGTATGCCGCCAGGGGATCAGGCGCCACATCTTTCATCTGATGGACACGCGCTGCCAGGTGAACCACCATATCCACGCCTGACAGAGCCTGCGACCAGTCATACTCTTCGCCAAGATCGCCGACTTCAAACATTTCCGCGCCGGCGATGAGGTTATCCGGATTGTTTCCCCTTGCTGCTGCCCGCACCGAAAATCCGCGCGACAGCAGATGCGTACACAGCATCCGGCCTATAAAACCGGATGCACCAGTTACGAGCACCATTGACATTGACGCTTCCTATTCATCGCTGCAGAGAAATGTAGTGTTCTATCTTTTTCTCACCCAGTAATTTTCGAGCATCAGGTCATCTATCTCTGAACTCAAAAGCGTTTTTATGGCATCTTCAGGCGAACAGACAATCGGCTCGCCGTGCAGATTGAAACTGGTGTTCAGCAATCCCCCGCAGCCGCTCAGGCGTTCCCATTCCTCCAGCAAGCGGTGGTAGCCGGGATTGGTCTCCTTTCTCACCAGTTGCGGGCGGCAGGTCAAATCGTACTGGTGCAGGCCGGCTCTCAGGTGCTGATGCGCAAGCGGTGTCGAGGCAAAGGCCAGCGTCATAAAAGGAGCGTCCATGTCACGGGGGTTTATCAGATAGTCGTGTCTCCGCTCCCACATGATGGAGGGCGCAAACGGCATCCAGAAATCCCTCATTTTTATTGCCGCATTCAACTTTCGCACGACGGCAAGATCACGCCCGTCAGCCAGAAGCGACCGGTTTCCCAAAGAGCGCGCGCCCCATTCCATTCTGCCTGCCAGCCTGCCGATCACATTCCCTTTGAGCAGCAGTCCGGCGGTATGCTTTTCCGCCTTGTCCGGGTCTATGATATCCCACTCAACCTTGTCCCGGTAATTTTCAAGAGCGGCCGCGATTTCGAGAGGCGAATATGACGGCCCCATGTATAATGCCTCCAGAGGCATTATGGTTTCCTCTCCCAGCTCAACGGCAGCATATACTGCCGCGCCCACAGCTGTTGATTCATCTCCGCCGCTGGGCATAAAGAACATCTCATCGATCTCCGGCATTTGAGATAAAAGCATGTTCAGTTTGACATTCATAAAGACACCGCCGCCGAATACCACTTTCCTGATGCCTGTTTTGGCAATCCAGTTGCGGACAAAAGTCGGGATTACCTCCTCTATGCATGTTTGAATCCCGGCAGCCACGGCGTCAAAACGGATGAAGCGCAATTCCTCCTGAAGCTTCCTGATGAATCCCGGCATGAACTTGCCGGTTCTGTTCACAAAGGAAAGACCCGATTCTGAAATCTGCAGATAATTGCGGAAATATCTGCACGCCTTGTCCGCCAGATCATCGGGCGCATAGGGCGCCAGCCCCATCACCTTGTATTCATGCTCCCATTGCTTCATGCCCAGAAAACGGGTAACGCCCGAATACATCTCGCCTATGGAATGATAACTGGGGATCGACAGCACGCGCTCGATTTTTCTCCCGGAGGCAATGCTGACCGTTCCGCACAAACCGTCACCGGAACCGTCCAGCGTGATGATCAGCACTTTTTCATTCCTCCGGCCGGTTCTATCGAAAAGGGGAGACAGGAAATAACTACCGGCGGCATGAGTCAGATGATGCTCCACCTTTTTTATCGGTGCGCGAACCCCTATTGAACGCAGAGCTCCGGCTATTTCATCGACTCCTCTGCGACTGCTCATCACGCTAACATATGCAGACGTGACAAATTCGGATGACCATATCTGATAGGGAAGAAGCTGTGTTGCCTGCATGAGCAATGAGTTTTCATTCATGTTCGGCTTCACCAGACCCACGAGAGCAACCGCATCTATAGCGGCAGGATCGGTTTTGGTGCTTTCTAAAACCCACTTTGCAGCGAGTTCGGGCATTCCGGAATAATTTTTTATCCTGTTCAGCCTCTCTTCGCTGATCATAGCCTCCACAACGCCGTTCTTTATCAGACAGGCCGTCGCCGTATGCCCGTCATGAATACCCAATACATTCATTACTTATTACCCAACCTCCATAAATTTCATATCAAAAGCACAATTTCTGACAGCTTTGTATTATTCGCGTAAGTGGTCTTCAAGAGGCGAATCAAATATTTTTCTTTCTATCATTGCCGGGCGGCTCATCCGGTCCGGATTCGCTTTCCCTGCCCTTCAGCCTGCGGATCTCGTTGTCCAGGACCGCCGTAAAGCTGATCAGTTTCGAAATCCGATCCGACATCCTGCAGATCTTGCTGGTCAAGTACAGGACATAGACCATCAAAAACCCTATGACAACAATATAGATAAGGTGATCACCGCCGTAAAGCCCTATGACCTTCACGGCAACCCAGCGATAGAATCCTTCCAGAAAGGGAATCGAAATCAGAAACAGACCGATGAAGATCCAGAGAATCGCATAAGCCGGATAGAGCGTATCCTTCCTGAGGAGCTTCACGACTACTCCCAGGAAGAACAGTCCAGACAGAACGGCAAAGGCCGACAGATTGAATCCCATGTTTTATTTATCCCGAAAGTGAGTGAATTGTTCTCTCTGGAGGAAACAGGCCAGGATCACGGCCAATCCCTTCAAAGGGAAGAACAGGGAGTTCCAGATGTTGAAGGCGGATGACTTTCCGAACTTGCGCGTCTGCATGACCACCGGCACCTCAACGATCCGCGCCCCGATATAGTGCGTCAGGATCAGGAACTGGTTTATATTGTCATGAAGCTCCTGCTTGAATTCCCGTCCGTAAAATTCGATTATCCTCCTGTTGTAGGCCCGGAAACCGGAGGTGCAGTCGGTGATCCTTTTCCCGAGGATATATGAATCAATAACGGAAAAGAGTCTGATGCCAATGCGCCGGAAAAAAAACGACTGAAAGCCTTCCTTAAGGAGAAATCTGGACCCGATCGCACAGTCGCACAGGCCTTCTCTCACCGGCCCGATGATCTTAGGCAGCTCGGTTGCCAGGTGCTGGCCGTCGCCGTCAAACTGGCACAGGATATCGTAATTGTTGCGATAGGCGTACAGGTAATAGGTCATGGCCGTATTGCTGTAACTCCCGCTGTTGATGCAGTGGCTGACAACCTCTACCCCGTATTGACTGCATATGCGGGCGGTGTTGTCATTGGATCCGTCATCGATGACGATGACGTCGTACCCGAAGTTGTTCTCCTTCAGATCCTTCAGCGTATTGGCGATATTCGCCTCTTCGTTATAAGAGATGACGCTGATCAGAATACGCGGTTTTCGTGTCTCTGGTTTTGTCGTCTTTCCTGTTTCCATATCCATGCTGTTGCGCCGGGATCCTTCTACTTTACCCCGCCTTCGGTGCGGAAATACTCTTCTTCACTCAATCCCATGACCATTATATCTTTATACACACCATCTTCAGATCTCACGGCTTCACGCAAAAATCCCTCCTTATGAAAACCGTTTCTTTTATAAAAATCAACCGCCTTCCTGTTGTCGCTGAAAACCTCCAGCCTGAGCGTGTGAAGTTTCAATTCACAGAAGGCCTTCCTCTTCAGAACTTCAATCAGCGTTTTCGCAATCCTTTTTTCTACATGTAGTGGATTTTTGTATATCCCCAGATATGCATAACGGTGCGTAGTATTGATTCTTTTCAGCGAGATAACGCCGATGTCGCCTATCATCCAGCAGCGGCTCGCGGAATCGCTTTTCAGGCTTTCAATGAATCGATAATGCTCCTCTTTCGATATTTCATGCGACGTGAACATGCGGGAACGGACATCCGGATGATTTCTCCATTTCAGCACCTCATCCTTCTGCTCATCGGAGAGATCAATAAAATCAAAGGCAGGCAGTTCCACAGTCAGATTCTGTCTCCTCCGCTTGAAACTGCACTGTGTAGACAGGAGGTAATATACTCCAGGTCGTCGGCTTCAAGTGCGGGGTAGATCGGAAGGGACACTTCATCCAGATAAAAACGCTCGGCTTCCGGATAATCTCCCTCCTTGAAACCGAATCTCCGCCTGTAATAAGGCTGCAGGTGGACAGGTATATAGTGAACCTGCAGATTAATGTCCTTTTCACTCATCAGGCGAAAGAAATCCTCCTTGGTTATGGAGAGGCGGTCGAACCTGATCCTCAATGGATAGAGATGATAGGCATGCTGTACCTGCCCGACGACCCCTGGAACGACAAAATCTTCCCGGCCGGCAAATGCCCTGTCGTAAAATCCTGCTACCGCCCGGCGCCGCGACAGGAAGTAATCCAGTTTGCTCAACTGGCTTGTACCAAGGACGCACTGAAAATCGGTTATCCGGTAATTGAAGCCCAATTCCTGCATTTCATAATACCACGGTCCGTCATTTTTAAGCAGTCGATCAGCATCCTTTGTCACACCGTGGGCACGCAGTGATTTTATGTTAAGGTCTATATCCCGGTTATTCGACAGCACGGCGCCGCCTTCTCCCGTCGTAATATGCTTGACGGGATGAAAACTGAGCGCCAGTACATCCGCATATTCACATGAACAAATTTCCTTGCCTTTGTATTTCGCCCCCAAGGCATGGCAGGCATCGTCGACCAGCTGCAGGCCATATTTTTGAGCCAGGCTTTGCAAGCCGTCCCAGTCGCACGGGTGCCCTGCAAAGTCAACGGCAACGACGGCCTTTACTTTCACATTCCGCTTTTTATAATCCTTCAGTTTTTCTTCCAGCCTGTTTAAGTCCATCGTATATGAAACGGGATCAATATCGACGAAGTCGGGTGTGGCACCGCAGTACAGTATGCAGTTTGCCGACGCAAGAAAAGTAATCGGGGTGGTGATGACTACGTCTCCCGGCTGCCACCCGAGAGCAAGCCCGATAAGGTGAAGCGCGGCGGTACCGTTGCTAACTGCCGACGCATATCCTGCGGAAAAGCGGGTGCACAGCCTGTCTTCAAAATTTTTCAATGCCGGTCCCTGGGTAAGCCATTCCGACGCGAGACAATCGGCTACGGCCTTGATGTCATCTGCATCGATCGTCTGCTTTCCGTAAGAATATTTTTTATTCAATACCGACTCCCCCTTTTAAACATTATCAATCAGAGAATACCCGCATATTTAAAATGGTTTTCTCAGGCGTTCTCTTTGCGCCATACTGTCCTGTTCACATAATCCACATAACTGAGAATGATACGCAGCACCTTTTGTGACACGTTGTCCACATCGTAGTCGTCCACCAGCCTGAAACTCCTTTTGCCTTCGGCATGCCGGGCGGTAACGATATCTATGGCTTCCATCACTTTCGCGGGCTTCAATCCGCACATGATCAGCGTCCCTTCGTCCATTCCCTCCGGACGCTCATGGGCCTGCCTGATCGTCACAGCCGGGAAATCCAGGATCGAAGACTCCTCAGTGATTGTCCCGCTGTCCGACACAACGCAGAAAGCGGACATCTGCAGCCTGACGTATTCGAAAAAACCCAGCGGCTTCATAAAACTGATCCTGTCGTCGAGGCCGCCGACTCCTTTGTCGTTCAGCTTTTTTGCCGTGCGCGGGTGAGTGGAGACGATCACGCGCTTTCCGTATTTCTCAACGATTGCCTCCAGAGAAGAGAGGAAATCATTGAAATTGTCGTCATTGTCGATATTTTCCTCCCTGTGGGCGCTGACGACAAAATAGTCATGCAATGTCAGACGCAGTTCCTTCAGGATCACCGACTGCTCGATCTGCGGCCTGTAGGCGTCCAGCACTTCCTTCATGGGAGAACCGGTCTTGATGATCGTCTCCGGTCTCAGTCCCTCTCTGATCAGATATCTTCGGGCGTGCTCCGTATACGGCATGTTGATATCGCTGATGTGGTCGACTATTCTGCGGTTGATTTCTTCCGGCACGCGCTCATCAAAACATCTGTTTCCGGCCTCCATGTGGAAAACCGGAATCTTCAGCCTTTTTGCCGCAATCGCCGCCAGACAGGAGTTGGTATCTCCCAGGATCAGCAGGGCATCTGGCTTTACGGCTTCCATCACTTCGTCTGCACGGGCAATAACATTGCCTATCGTCCGGGCAGGTGTTTGGCCGGCCGCATCGAGAAAGAAATCCGGTTTTCTTATTCCCAGATGCTGAAAGAAGATGCCGTTGAGTTCGTAATCGTAATTCTGACCCGTATGCACAAGGACATGATCAACCCTCTTGTCGAGTTCCCGGATAACCATGCAGAGTTTGATTATCTCCGGGCGGGTACCCACGATCGTCATCACCTTCATATTGGTTCTATGGCCTCCTGTAGTTCTCCCGTCAGAATATCAGCGCAGCAGTTCATCATCTGTACCGTTTACATCTTCCACCATGAGTTTGTGCCTCTTGAGAAGCGTAACCGTTTCCTCAAAGGACATAACGTTGTCGGCAGAGCTGAACTCTTTATCAAGGGCGTTCGGCTGTGTACCTGCAGATGCCTGCAACTCAGGCAGCATGGGAAGTATAGCCAGATAATCGCCGCGTGACTCGCAGTGGTTTGCTTCCTCTTCTGAAACCATGATCTCGTGCATCTTCTCGCCCGGCCTGATGCCGATGACATCGATATTTACATTGCGGTCGCCGATGAGAGCCCGGGCGAGGTCGATCATGGTCGAGGAAGGTGCCCTGGGCACATACGTTTCGCCGGGCTTCGCCTCCTGAAGAGCCGTAAAAACAGTGTCCACAGCCTGATTGAGACTCAGGAGAAAACGAGTCATCTGCGGCACGGTCACGGTAACCGGCCCGCCGTTTCTGATCTGGTTGTGAAAAAGAGGGATGACCGACCCCCGCGAAGAGAGGACGTTTCCATAACGGACGCAGATGAAACGCGTCCCGGGATTGAGGATATTTGCCGAGATCACGATGCGCTCCTGCAGGGACTTCGTCATGCCCATGACATTCACCGGCTTGCAGGCCTTGTCGGTGCTGATGGCGAGAACCGTTTTCACCCGATAGCCGTTTTCCTGGATGGCGCGGACGATGTTCGCCACGCCGATGCAGTTGGTCATAATCGCCTGCACGGGGAAATATTCACAGGTCGGCACCTGTTTGAGCGCGGCGGCGTTGACGATGATATCCGCGTCCCGCACTACCGAACAGACGTCGCCATAGTCCCGCACATCGCCTATCCGGAACTCCAGGATATTCATGAAGTTGCGGTATATGAGTTCGTCCGTCGCGACCAGCCTGTGCATATACGACATGCGCATGTCGTGCTGTTTGGCTTCATCGCGGGAAAATACAATCACCTTTTTCGGCGTTCCCATCTCACCCGTCAGGATCCGGCGCACAAGCGTCTTGCCGAGAGACCCTGTGCCTCCCGTCACCAGTATAATCTTGCCTTCAAAATAAGACATAACCATCACCCCGTATTAAACTTAAGCTAGTTTCCGGATGGAAGTTAAACTATATCCCTGCTATGAACGGCATTCATGCATAGCAGGGTGAACTTACATAATGTTTGTGCATATTGTCCACTAATTCCTCCCATGACGGAGGTTCATATCCTGTAATTTTTCTAAACCGTTCGGAGTCAAGCGAGCGATCGATACGGACTTCATTGTATGGCTCAATGACAATTTTCTTTCCATAAGTTTCAGCCACATGCTTCAGGAGATCGTATTTGGAAACCGGCGATGAGGAAACATGATAGACGCCTTCCATATCATCATTTGGCAGAATGTACCTGCCGAGGATGTGCGCCATCTCCACGGTCGGGAATCCCGAAAAGACCGCATCCGTGTATCCTTTTATTTTACCCTGCTGAACCATGAACCATTCGATTAAGCCGATCTTGTTTTTCAATTCGTGGCCGATCAGCGATGTTCTTAAAGTCAGACAGCCCTTACCGCTTACTTCACCGAGGAACTTGGAACGGCCATAGAGGTCTTTCGCGTCGGAGAAATCTTCCTCTTTATAGTTGCCTTTGCTTCCGTCAAATACGCAGTCCGTACTTATATGGATCATACGCACCTTCCATGAGCGGCAGATCGCCGCCAACTGATGCGGGAAGAGTGAATTAACGGAGATTGCCGTGATGTGATTGTCAGCTTCAGGCAGCTGCTTGATCAGCCCGATGCAGTTTATGACTGCATCGGGGCGGACTGTTTTTACAGCCTCCGCAATCGTTTCGAGGTTTCCTGCATCCACACCGGCTATAATTCTGTCAAGAGATTCCGTGTCAAACCATCGGGAAAGCCCTTCGGAGGTACGGGCGGTTGCGTAAACCTCGTACTCGCCATACCGGGAAAGCTGCAGAAAAACAGTATGTCCCAGCATGCCGGTACAGCCCATGATCAATATTTTTTTCCCCATTATTCGCAATTCCGCATCTTTAACCCTGCTGCCGATCCGCCTGACAATTCCAACATCCAGCTCTCCAGCTGATCCACGAGCATACGGCTTTCAAAATTCGTATTGAAGTAGGACCTGCCATGCCGACCCATGGCTTCTCTTTCCCGTTTATCCATCCGGTACATGGCGAGAACCGACTCCGACAATGCCTGAGCATCCTCAGAGGGACACGTCAGGCCGGCCTTTGCCTCTCTGATGATCCTGGCCCCCTCGCCGTCGAGTGCGGCAATAATCGGCTTCCCGCAGGCGAGATAAGATTGAATCTTCGAGGGAATCGTCAGCGCAAATATGGGATCTCTCTTAAGGGTCACCAACATCGCATCGGCAGCGGAGAAACATACCGGCATCGTCTCCACGGGATGTCTGCCCAGCAGATGGACATTCATTTCAAGTCCTCTTTCCCGTACCTGCTCACTTACCCATCCATACATCCGGCCGTCTCCCAGAATAACCCAGTGGATGTCCGGATGGTACGCTGTCATCTCCGCCGCTTGCAGTATGGTTTCAAAATCCTGGGCAGCACCGATATTGCCGGCAAACATGATTCTAAACCCCTCAGGGAGGTTCTCAATCTCCGCCGGCGCACAGGCCTTCACTTCTTCGCAGTAAAGGTCTTCTGCACTGTTGGGGAAATATTTAATCTTTTTTTCATTAATCCCCATTTCAACTATGGATTTAACGAAGGCCCGAGACTGCACCAAAACAATATCGGAGCCTCTATATATCAAATATGCCAATTTGCCCACAAAATTTAGAATCAACGATGATCGGACAGCGCCGGTGGCGGAGAGGCTCTCCGGCCAAAGATCCTGCACCCAGAAGATAAGCGGGGTGTTTTTTACCCATTTCATGCTCAGAGCCGGCAGACCGACAGTCACGGGTGAAGGTTCATAGACAAAAACAACGTCAAAACCGCCCCTGCATTTGAACGGCCCCAACAGCATGGCAGACAGGGCAAAGGAAAGATAATTTACGGCCAGCCGGAATCCTCCGCCTTTACCACGCGGCACGAGAGGAACTCTGATAATGTCCACCCCGTGATAATTTTCATGATCCCTGCTGAAATATCCATATCCCTCAAAGAATTTCCCCCCTGGGTAGTTGGGTACGCCGGTAAGAACCGTCACCTGATGTCCCTTCTTGTGAAGCCTGACCGCCAGGTCGTTGATCCGGAAATCTTCGGGCCAGAAATACTGGGTAACGATCAATATTCGCATTGATGCACCGGGTTTCATTGAATCAGGCTAAAGGCACTTGTCTTTTCCGGCAATTCTCCACGCCGGCGGCTGCAATTGACGGCAGCAGGTGTCGGGATTCGGGGCTCCGCTTTTTACATCAATCCTGCAGACGGTGTATTCGCCTTTCTCGTACAGTTTCTCCAGCTTCAGCCAGTCGGGGGTCTTCTCCAGAATGCCCAGCGTTTCCACCGCTTTTTTATGCGTGTTCCTGTCTATAAATATATAACGAAATCCTCTTTCTCTGATAAGTTTCCATCTCCCTTCGGCAGTGCCCGCGGAAATTCCATCAGTCTCTCCAAACATGCACTGAATGATGTCCGGTCTGAACCAGTAAGTATAATACCCCAGCTGCAATACCCTTTCACCCGGTTTTGCCTCCGCATTAATCAGTGCATATGCATCATACGAAGGGCCGAAGTAATCCGTAAGTGTTATATCGCCCGTCAGCAGGCGGATGCTTTCATGATGAATAACGTTGTATCTGTCCCGGCAGAGATCCCGGTAGATCGCTCCCATCATGATAAATACGGCCAAAATAATCGCCATGCTCAGCCATGCGAGCTTGCGACCGCCCTGTGTAACGTACTCAGCCCCGGAAGCGCCGGTCAGAATCAGAACAAACAGGGGGGCAAAATAGTAACGCGGTGCGATAACAGAAGGACGCAGACATACCCAGAGGACAATGCCCAAAAAGGAAACGACGGTGACCTGAAAAAGAGGACTCCTCAATACCTCCGGAAAGCGGGGGCGAAAAAAAAAAGCCAGCGGCAAAAATACAAGTGCAAGAGGTGACAGCCTTCCCAACTGAAAAGGATATTCTGTAAATGTAAGCGCGTAAGGATAAGTGAGCACGATGTGACGGGTAAGCTCCGGAGAAAACCACTGCTGGTCGGTAACGTTTGCGCCTCCCCCGAGGAAGGGAACCAGGGGATTGCCGAAGATCATGCCGTTCTTCACGAGATGGGGAAGCATAGGCAAAAGCACCCAAAAGCCGAAGGAAACGAATAGCGGCGCGAACTCCCTGATCACCGCCCCTGCCGACAGATCGGGCATTTCCAGCAATCTCCGCCACGCAATCAGAATTACAACAGACGGCAGCAGGACCACCAGATAGGTTATCTTGAAAATAATCGCCAGCCCGGTGAAAATTGCCGTCAGTGGCAGAGCCCTATTCCTGACACCTCTCTGTATCTGAAGCGCCCAGAAGAAAGCGGCCATGCCGAAGGCGCCGGCAAACAGGTCAACCTTAGGGTCTCGAATCACATAGATAAGCAGTGACGATGAAGTAAAGAGAATAGCCAGGGTTATCCACTGTCCTCGCCGTCCCAATCCCGCGATCCTGCCGATGGATAGCAGCAGCAGGGCCATCGAAACGCTGCCGGTCAACAGAAACAGTCTGGCAGCAGTGAGATCGGCAATAGACATAAGCGCTGCAAAGTGCATCTCTCCATACAACCCGATGGCAGAGAATGATTTGTAGGCCGGCACTATCTGGAACTGATGCGAAGCGGCAATTATCTTGGCCAGCACCATATAAAAGGCAGCGGCGTCGTGTCCGGGCAGCAGCGGGAGAAAAGAGGTCAAACAGTGCAGGATGATCAGGAATATGGTGAGGGCGGCAATAATCTTCCAGACGTTGCTTTCGCTGTCAATCTCCACGGTAAGCGCTGATTTTATGCTTCGGCAGATTCCCATAAGCAGGGGCCAAGCCTGCTTCAGACCGCAAATCAGCAGAATCGCGACTGTTGCCGCTATGACAGGAGGCGAAAAGAACCCTGCCAGCGCAACAAGCAACCAGAACGCCGACAGTATCCCCTGCCCGAGGAGGAAAGAGGATACGCACAAAGCCGCTGCTGATATGTTTGCACCCGGTTCTATCCCGGCTTTGCCGGACGATAACAGGCGTGTGATCATCCCTCCCAGGCAGAGGCAGGCCAGGCTGTAAATCAGACAAACGGCAATGGCAATAATAATCTTCATGGACAGGTTTTTAAAGTCCTCGGTATCTCACTCTGTTTCCGCAGATGCTTTTCGACGGCCTGTTTCAACAGCATTGATGCATTCCGTTACCGTTTTCTCCGCGCTTTTTATCCATGAGAACTGCACCGCATATTTTAATCCAGCCGTAGACAATTCTGTCTTTTCCCCTTCATTCATGGTTGCAACACGAAGCAGCCGTTCAGACAGGGTTTTCGAATCGCCGGCAGGATAATACAAGGCAGCATCTTTAAAAAACTCAGGCATGGGGGGCATATCTATTGAAACGCTGACACAGCCGTTAGTCAATGCCTCAAGTACAATATTGGGACATGCCTCGACTCTGCTCGTCATCACGAAAGCATGACAATTCCGGTAACACCACACCATCTCCTTATCATTCAACAAACCGGCCCATATTACACTCCCCTCCAGACCGTTTTTACCTATCCATTTATAAAGATCATGATGATATCCCGTCATACCTTTTGTCGCCTCGCCGGCAATTACCAGGCCTCTCACTGCCACATTCCGCTGCTTCAGCAGCTTCCAGGCTTCCAGGATATCTTCCAGCCCCCTGGCCGGTCTTACGGATCCTGCTGTAAACAGAAAACGGCCGCGCCATGTTTCATCAAGCATGGACGGCATCACTCCTGCAGACTCGTCTTTGCGGTCAACGCCGTGATAAACCACCCCGATCCTGGCACATGTCACACCCCATTTTCTTACTATATAATCCTTCACATATTCCGATACGGCAATCACCCGATCCGCTTTCATCGTGCTTCTTTTCGCTTCCCATGCCCGTATGACATTCTTGAAGCGCTCTCCCAGGGGATTGCCGTAATTTCCGGTCAGAGGCTCCATGTTCCTGATCATGTTCATCACCGGAACACCTCCGCCGCGGAAATAACGAGCGGTGGGTACGAAGATGATATCCGGATGGAATGCCTCAACAGCCATATGAGTCTCTGTGTCAATCCTGTTCAGGCTGAATCTGTCGATTCCCATGTTCAGCCGGTGAATCGGCCGACCGCTCTCCCATACCGGAAGATCGATACCGCGGGGCATACCCACCATCAAATCCGAAACCCTCTCATCAGAGGCGATATAAGGAATAATCGAGTGCAGATACTTCCTGTAGCCGCCACTGAGTCCGCCTTCCGTAATATTCAGTATCGCAAGCCTAATTGGCGGCATTGAACTCCAGCAGAACAAGCATCGCCCACAACAGCGGATGGACGTTTCTGCGCCCCGACTGATGGAGTTTCCAAACAGACAGGACGGCCTCCTGGTCAACAGGTAGATTCGCAAAGAGTCTCCCGTCGTGCAGCCGCTCTTCAGCCCAGCCCTTAAGCGGACCCCGCAGCCATGATTCCATGGGAACACCGAATCCCTTCTTGGGCCTATTCAAAATATTTTCCGGAATATATCTGTACGCCAGTTTCCTTAAGAGATACTTGTTTGTTTTCCCTCTTATCTTCCAGGACAACGGCAACTTCATGGCCCATTCGACAAGATAATGATCGAGAAGAGGCTCTCTCGACTCAAGGGAAAATGCCATGCTGGCCACATCGACCTTCTGCAGGTAATCATCAGGCAGGGTGAAGAAGGCATCAAGCCGCATCGCCCTTTCAGCCTCTTCCAGATTATCCGGAAATATTACCGCAGCTTCGGCGAACATATCGGAAATTCCCCTGGTCTTATCGGCAATATCGCTGTTTATTATCCTCGGGAAATCCTTGGCTATGCTCCTGGAAAATGCAAACGCCGACAGAATATCCTTCCGGTTTATGGCGGCGGAGAGCAACTTCATTCTATGATTCGGCAGAAAACCTATGCCCGTGGAAATGAGTTTCCTTGCCTGCTCTGAAACACCAAAGACGGGCTTTAAACTGTTAACAATCCGATAATAGTGGTAGCCGCCGAAGAGTTCATCGCCGCCGTCCCCGGACAGACTTACCGTCACATGCTTTCTGGCCAGCCGGGAAATCGCCATAACCGGAAAAGCCGAATAATCGAAAAACGGTTCATCGTATTCCCTGAGAAACGCAGGCATCAGTTCCAGCAGATCGCCGACCGACAGATATTCACAGTGATGATTCGTACACAGGTGCCCGGCAACTGCATCGGCATCTGCACTTTCATCGTATTCCGCTTCCTTAAAACCTATCGTGAACGTTTCCACGGGCTGAGAGGAGTGTCTTCTCATCAATGCCACTGCGAGAGAACTGTCGATCCCCCCGGAAAGAAAGGCACCCAGGGGAACATCGCTTATCATTCTCGATTTCACCGAGCGGGAAACAAGTTCGTCAAGTTCATCGAGCAGTTCGCCCTCTTTCCTTTTCTCCCAGGAAATTTCTGTTTCTATCTGGCGGAAATCCCAGTAGCGCTCGATGTGCAACCCTTTACTATCAACAATCATATAATGCGCGGGCGGCAACCTTCTTACGTCCCGGTGAATGGAATGTGCCCCCGGTATGTATCCGCATTCGAGGAAATATCTCAACCCCTGGTGGTCAATATCGCGCGGGATGTCTGGATTCACTGCAAACAGGGCACGCGGCCGTGATGCAAAGATAAATCCATCAGCACCATAATGGTAATAAAAAGGTTTTACACCCAGCCGGTCACGAGCAGCAAACAGCCTTTTTTCCCTGCGGTCCCATATGGCAAAGGCAAACATACCCGAAAAATGTTCAAGACAGCCGACTCCCCATTTGGCGTAAGCCGCCAGCACGACCTCCGTATCACTGCTGCTTTTCCATCTTTCGGGATTCCCGTTTATCTTTTCCCTTATATCCCTGAAGTTGTATATTTCCCCGTTATAGACGATGACATAACGTCCGTCGCCGGACAGCATCGGCTGACGGCCGGCAGGAGAGACATCCAGGATCGACAGCCTCTGATGGGCGAATGCAACATTCGATTCTCTCCAAAAACCGCAGTCATCAGGACCGCGTCTGGAAAGCAGCCCTGAAGCCCGGGCAACCGCTTCTTCGTCTATGCCGGATTGATCATTGGCTATCACACCTACAATGCCGCACATACTTTTGTCTCAGCCCTTCACTGCCTCAGGAAAGCTTTTTTGCTTCAAATGCATACAAGCCGGCATCATTTATCTCCTTTTCCCTTATCCCGTCGAACCCCGCTGCATTCAGGAAACCATATATGTCCTTCTTCAGAAAATGGTGAAGGTGCCGATCGGGATGAAGCAGGCGGAGGAAAATTTTCCTTATCAGCTCTTTAGGATGCAGCAGGAGTTTTAGCCTGCTGTGCAGCCTGCTCCTTGCAATAACCGGTGAAGTCCCGGCCTCGCAATGCTGAACGATGAGAATCGTTCCGTTATTTTTTATGCACCTGCACATCTCTGCGATCACCTTGCCCGGATTGAAACAATGGTCCAGGGTGGCGGCAATGATGCCCGTATCGAAAACACAATCCCTATACGGCATGTTTTCTCCAAACCCCTCGACAAATGTCATCTTCTGCGTAAAAGCATGGCGATACAATTCCCTGTGCAGGCTGTGAGGCCCTTTCCTGAATCGCTCCACACCGGGGTCATGGCAGATATAGACCAGTTCGCCGCTGCCTTCCCACCATTGCCGGAAGAGTCCCCATCCTCCTCCGACATCAAGCACATTGCCTTGCAATAATCCTCTGTCGGCGAAGAAAAGATCAAAAATGTCTTTCCCCTTCTGCACATATGCCCTGTCGAAAACCCTTTCATCCTTTGTCCAGTCCATGAAGGCCGACTGAGCGGATTCCCAGCGCGCATACCCTCCCTGTGTTGCAATACGGTTAACAACGCCGTCTTTTCCGGCCAAACCTACGAAAACCGGCGCCTCCGAAAAGTCGTAATCGGTCCCTGCCGATTCACTGAAATACTCTCTTCTCAAATCAAACAATCCCGTCTCCACTCGTTGTTCATCCCGATTCCCGAACACCGTCCTGCTTTTTACTCTGCAGGCATACTTCTTTTAACAGTTCCTCCAGGGATCGTGCCTGTTCCTCCCGAGAAAAGCCATCACCGATAGAATCCGCCAAAGGTGAGATATATCCCTTCTCTTCTTTTTCTCTGCTAAGCTTTGTTAAATATTCTTTTATGGTTCCGGGATCATCGCTCACCAGGCCCGCCTTTCTCTCCTTGATAAGCCTCGCGGCCACGTTATCCACGCTGCCCAGGGCCAGGATGGGACGGCGTGCGCCCAGATATTCGAACAGCTTTCCCGAATATATACCCGGCTGTCCGGGATCGTTCCATAAGAGGTGCATCAACAGATCAGCACCCGCCTGAAGCCCCAGGGCTTCTCTGTGGGATACAGGCGGACAAAACTCGACAAAGTCAGGTATTCCTCCATTTACGGCAAGGTAATTGATGTCCCTCTGTCGCACACCGTAGAATCTGATTTTTACTCTTCCGGCAAGAGGTCCCATCATCCCGACCGCCTCAAACAGGGGACGCGGAGATTGTCTTTCAGGATATATATTGCCCGTATAGATAATCAGCAGTTCTCCTCTGCCCGTCAAATGATCGGCATGCTCCGGATAATCGCAGGCGTCGAAACCATTGGGAATAACTCTGACCTTTTTCCCGTATCTATTTCTGAGCAGATCAGCCAATGGTTCCGAGACCGTCACCATCGCTGCCGCCTTTGAAACTACGCGATGTTCAATCTTCTTTTCAAAGTTCAGGCGCCATGGGGGATAATCATAGCATTCATTATCAATCCATAAATCGCGGAAATCCGCAACCCACGGTATCTTATGCTTTTCGCCGATCAGCCCGGCAATCAGCAGACCGGTAAAGGGCGGTGCGCTGGCATATATGACATCCGGACGCCTTTCCCTGATGATGGATGAAGCCTTGGTGCAGGCAAACGGCAGCCAGCCTATCTGCGGATCAGGAAAATAGACAACGGTTTTGATCAGGGCGATCAATCGGCTTAAAAGGCTTACCGCACCGCCGGATCCTGCCGGGGGAGCATTCCCCGCAAAGGATATTTTCTCGCCTCTGCCGAATATCAGATCCAGCGGCCAGCGGGGATTAAGCCAGGACGTATAATGCACCTTATCAGCCGGCAGCTCGGCATCCAGATCGCTACGCATGACATTCTGTTTATCAGCCGACAGCACTTCAACATCGTGGCCAAACTTGCTAAGATACTTGGCCATCTTGGCATTGCGAACAGCACCGATCACATTATAAGGCGGGAAAAAAAACGATAATAAAAGAATTCGCAAGGAGATACCGCTTATGAAGTCCAGGTTTTCAGCCAGACATCGAGGTTGATCCAGCGCCAAAGCCCGTCAATGGATGCCGTATCGCCTCTCCTGTATCCATTGATCCGTTCTTCTACTTTCGGCATATCCAGGTAAGCGCTGCACAACGCCCGACGTTGGAAGATATCTGAACGATCCGTTACCAGTTGCCTGAGCCAGTCCTTCTCCGGCGTTTCAAACCCCACCTTATCCACTCTCCACAGAATCGAATCGGGAACAATATTTTCCATCGATTTTCGGAGAATCCATTTCGTCCATCCCTGGTGCATCCTCCAGTTACGCCCCTGGTTGAAGGCAAACTCTACAAGACGGTAATCCATGAATGGCAGACGGGCTTCGACACTGAACGCCATAGAGTTGCGATCTTCAAAGCGAAGCAGATGAGGCAGGAGTGACTCCTGCAACAGCCTGCGCAGATGAAGCGAAAGATCATTCCTCTCCTGCCATTCGTCATTATGACGCTTTGCCATTGAACCGGCTGATGAGACGAAATTTTTATTGAGGAATTCATCCGTTCCATTTAACTTTTCCTGCCAATCGCCCAGCGCGCTTAAAATGAATTTCGGCAGCTGCCATGCCAAAGCGCGCAGCAGAAATCTTTTCAGAGAAGAAGAACCGGTTGTTTTGCAGGACATGATCTCCTCGATCAGCCGGGATATTTTCCCTTCCCTCAGGAGTTGTGCAAAAAAAACATCAAACGGTCTGTAACCGCCCAGGGTCTCATCGGCACCCTGCCCGTCAAGCAGAACTTTTATGCCCTGTTCATGCACCTTTTTCATCACGCACCATTGCGCAAAGATGCTGGTCGTAGGAAACGGCTCATCCTGGTGCCACACCAGCTTTTCCAGATCAGAAATCAGGTCTCTGAAACCCGGCATCGTAAAATAACCTTCCGCCTTGATGCACTGCAGGGCTTCATCGATGTATGGTTTCTCGTTGATCCTGTCCGGTGTGTCATAAACGGCGCTGAAGGTCATCTGCCGGCCGATGACGCTGTTGTATGCCGACGGATTTCCGGTGACCATCCTGTTGAGCAAACAGGCTATGGATGTGGAATCAAGCCCCCCGCTCAGGCACGTGCCAACGGGAACATCCGCCCTCAAACGAATCCTTACTGCATCATGGAGCAATTCCCTGTATTCGCTGATCGCCTCGTCACAGGATTTTTCTTTGTGACCGGCAGCCCTATCAAGGCGCAAATTCCAGTAAGCCTTCCTGTTCACTCTCTCTCCCTCGATCATGATAAAACTTCCGGGAGATAAAATATTGACGCCTTTAAAGAAGGTTTTCTCTTCCCCCTGACTGGGCAGTACGCCTTTGGCAAGATAGTCATATATCGCTTCATCCTCTGTCTCGAACGGTATACCGTGCTTCCCGACAATCGCCTTGATCTCTGAAGCAAAAATAAAACCTCTGCGGTTGCTGACAAAAAAAAGCGGCTTGACGCCGAATCTGTCTCTGGCAAGAAAAAGATTTTTCTCTCTGTTGTCCCAGATGGCAAAAGCCCACATGCCGTTGAAATAATCCAGGCACTTCACTCCCCACTTTTCATACGCCTTGAGAACAACCTCTGTGTCCGTATTGGATCTGAATCTGCAGCCATCCCCGGCCAGTGCATCCCGCAGCTCCAGATAATTGTAAATCTCTCCATTAAAGACGATCCAGTATCTCCGGTCTTCTGACGACATGGGCTGGTGACCGGCCGCCGACAGGTCGAGGATCGACAAACGGCGAAATCCCAGCGCCAGACAGCAATCATCTTCCACAAACTCCTCTAACCTGGGTATTGACAGCCTTCTGTCCGTGTCATTACCTCCGCACGAAATACACTCGCCGGATGCTCTTTTTACCAACAGATATCCTTCATCATCGGGGCCCCGATGACGCATGGACGATGTTGCCGCCATGACATCCTGCAAGTCTATCGGACTTCCGCCATTGCTGTATATGCCGTATATTCCGCACATCTTAATAAATCCGCTGTATGCTTAAAGCCGTTTTTACATCCTTCCTTTCAGCACTGTTTCGTAATCGTTTTTCAGCATCAGGGCAACTTTGTTCTGGTCATGCCATCTTTCCACATACTTTCTGGACTTTTGCCCTCTCTTGATCAGTTCGCCTGCATTGCCAGTCAAATATCCTTTCAGAACATTATAAACGGTGCCGGGGTCGGCATTGATGAGCGGCATATCATCGCGCATCTCTTTGGGAATGAATTTTAAATCCTCATTGCGAATATATGCCATTACCGGCTTCCCCAAGGCCATAAATTCAACGGCCACCGCCCCGTACCAGCCGGCCAGGAGCTGATCAATCAACAGATCAGATTTTTCATACGCCTTTTTTGCATCTTCATTCGACATACCCTCGATCAGGGTGAATTCAAAATCCAGCCCTTCCCTCTGCAGGCGCGATACAGCATCCAGTATGTACTTTGTGCCTTTTACCTGTCGATGCGTCGGTGCATGACATACAACAAGCTTTCCAGAAATCTTTTGATCCGCAACAAACCATTCATCCATATTTATATGGGCGTAAGGCATGAATTTGGCCTGTGCCGGCAGGACATACAACAGATCCGGATTCAATGCGTAAATCAGATCGGCATATCGCGAAAACATTGCGATGCCCCTTCTCTTGATATCATCCCCGGCCTTAGTATAATAATCTTCGCCAACTTCTTTAGAATGGGTTATTTCAAAATTAGCGCGGCAATAGTCTCCCTGCCGCGCATCGTCACCCTGATATGTAACGGCTATTACCTTCCCTGCCTTCTTGAGCCGCTTCAAATCGCCGAAGGCTATATGCTTATTATACATGCTGATGATCCTATCGATTATGCCGGCTGCCTTTGCATCTGCATTTTGCTGTTTCATAGGCAGCAGACATTGACCGAAGTTGTAATGCACGACATCAAAATACCTGTATGCCCTCCGCAGCAGAGACACTCTTTTTATGAACTTTTTAATGGCTCCTTCTCTTTGAGAAAACAGTACTTCATCATAAGGATACATGTAGCTGCTTTGCATTAGAGAAACAGACCAGCTTTTTAAGCCTAACCGCCTTTCCGCCCTTGCCAGCCCCTGCGGATTTCCTCCAACATCCATTGGACAGTGCAATACGGCAATATCAGTTTTTTTCAAATCCGGTACTTACCCAGTAATTTGTAGAAGGGAATAGAAGGACAGACAAACCACGAAGATATTTTTTATAGATTAACAATTGATGAGGAACGGCAACTATTTTGATGAACATTATTCTCAACAGGCTTCTAAATGATTTACTGAATATTTTTTCAGGAAGTAATTTTTTTAAAGAATTATCGAATTTCCGAAATTCGTTCGAGTACATGATATTCTCTTCAATCATATAATTTATACCTTTTTTGGCAGAGGAAAGCCAATTGACAAGTGCGGCTCTGTTCACCCCCCTTATCACAGCATACTGAAACGCATAACCATAAGTAGAATATATTTTTATCTTGTTCACGATGTCCGATAAATTGTAGCCTCCGAAAGCTTGATGTCTGTGCACCCGGTACGTCCCATAGACCTTCTTCACGAGAATGACCGACTTCCCCAGGGCGATCAGCAGCGCCATCTCTACATCGGTGCCGTAATGTCTGTCATTGAATATATCGAACCTTAAGGCATATTCCCTCTTGAAAATCGTCGTTGTAAAAGAAAAAAAGCTATATGTAAAAAAGTTAAGAAAATAATCCTCACCAGTTATAACCTCTATATCTCCTACGATTTGAGGGAAGAGTGCTTTAGTCTCCCCGGTGTCCTGATTTAGTACACTAACCCCTGTTTGAAGAAATGCAACTTTATCTATTCCGTATTTGTCTATGCAGGCCATCGAATCCGAAACAAAAGTCCCGTCATTAAGGAAATCATCATCAGAGACAAAAACAACCCAGTCTCCGGAGGCATATTTTTTTAATGCAATATCATGATTGCCTATCGCCCCGAGATTCCTATCATTCCGGAAATACTTGATTCTCCCGTCTTTCTGCATATACTGACGGACGACTTCTTCGGTATTGTCCTTTGATGAGTTATCCGAGACGATGATCTCCAGGTTTTCATAGACCTGCTTCAAAGCGCCGTCAAGCGCGTCTCTTAACATGGCGGCTCTGTTAAAAGTCGTGATGATGATGCTGACAAGAGGTTTGCTTGAAGTATTCTTTTCAGGCATGATAGGTACTGTCAATTTTTTTGTGTGAAATTTTCATAGGCCAATTCTTTAAAGAAA
>CAZLFA010000036.1:0-39574 GCA_964558665.1 uncultured Syntrophaceae bacterium | reverse complement strand
GTAACTAGCTGATATTACCTCTTTCACATTTTCCAACTGCGGAAGATGGGCTAAGAGCCATATGATTTATTGACATGTTTTAGGCTGGTTTTATGAGCCGTTTTTTCTTTTGACAGCCGTACGAATGGGAACCGAAACGCCTGCTGTTGCCAGGCTTGAAGCTGGCGGCGGAAGCAAAAGGCCCTCACCGTCCATTGCTACTTTACGTAGATATGCTGCTGCTGTTGGGTGTAAACTGCAAATAAAGCTGGTTCCAAACAAATCCTGGTTAGCATCCATCCGAAAACTCTGGATGCTTAACCATAATGCAAACCTGTTATGTTTCATCCACCTTCTGCTTTAATTCTTTGCCTGTCTTGAAGAACGGAAGCTTCTTGGGCTTAACCGGAATTTTGCCTCCGGTTTTTGGATTTCTTCCTGAATAAGACTTGTATTTCCTCACAGTAAAGGCGCCAAACCCTCTGAGTTCGATCCTTCCACCTTTCTTCAGTGTTTCAGTGAAACCATCAAAGATCAGGTTGACGATCCTGGCAGCATTTATCTCGGTCATTTTTTCTTTCTTTGCCAACTCTGCAATGAGATCTGATTTGTTCATAGTAAGCTTCCTTTCTATGTGCAATATTTCAGTGCTTATCTAAAGTGAGGAAAAATAGAGGACGCCCCCTTTATGCTTTTAGGATACCCCAGTATTTGAATAACTTAACGCAAATTTGAATATCACACAATGATTAACATGCGTTGTATTCCCGCGGCTGAATGTCAGGTAATACACTCTCGAAAAGCTTTATCTGAACTTTATTTATATGAGCACCAGGACGTCTTGCCTCTATTAACCGAAATAATTGGGGACGGTTCTATTAAACCAAAAGTACTAGGAAGAAATAGCTTATTAACGGGAGTTTAATTAAATAGAACCGTCCCACTAATGTCCGGAATGTCGGTCTATGCGATAATCCCAGTTCGGCCATGAGATCGGATGCGCTGCGAACCGATTTCCCGATAGCCTCAATCAGGCGTATTACTTGGTCGCTTTGATGGTCGCTTACTTGGACGCTTTCAAGGCCGGATTCCTCAATTGCCGTTAATATTGCGCTAAGCATGTGAAATAATTGGGGACGGTTCTATTAAACCAAAAGTACTAGAAAGAAATAGCTTATTAACGGGAGTTTAATTAAATAGAACCGTCCCATTTTACATTTTACATATTGCGAATTTTTCTTCACGTGATGACATCCGGTTTTCTCCTTGAAGATCGTTCATTGATGGGTGCACTTTGAGTCATTGAGACCGGTTTTGAGTTTTGGAAGTATTGCACATTATCCTCGCTGAGGTCTGGATGAGATAAACGCCCATTGCAGTTTCTTTCCAGCCAAATCGGTCATCCACCAGTTCAGGCATAATTATATCTCTCTCCAGGTTTATTATTTAGTTCAAAAAGTCAGTGCTTTTCTGTACTTTCATTCCTCTTTTTGTCATTTCACTGACAAAATCTTCGGCCATATTTTTGAAGATACTGCTTCCCGGAAGGTCTCCGACCGGACTGGTAGTGTCGATCAAAAGGACCATCTTTTTGATATTGTCTTCACCAAAGTTATTTGCAATGTCCCTTACAGTATTGGCAACAGAATGAGATAATGCCTGACCGGTAATACCAATTATATCAGCATTCCGAAGAGTCTGAATCAAACCGGTATTCAACATGGTTCCGGGATCTGACGCATCAGGAACTTCGGCCTGAACGGCACTGTAATGTTCTGTCCAGATATTAGACCCTTTGATAACATAGTCCACCATCGCAAAATTTGCTTCCCATGACAGAAGTTGTTCAAAGACGACAGGAACCACATTATGTCCCCATGATCCTATGAGGCAATGAGGAGGCCATACACAAAGAGGATACCGCCCATTTTTTGTCAGTTGATTCAGATAAGCTATGAATCTCTTCATAAATCCCGGATTTGTTGTTCTCCATTTTCCAGAACTCACATCAGATTCAAGGATCATTGTAAATGGTGCCGGATGATTCCCGTTTTGATCAACCAGAAAAATAGGATGAGCAACATCTACAAGATGATGAGAATCGAGAGTGACATGTATATCATCGATTCTGTCACGAAGTCTCCCGATCATCTTTGCAAGACGTTCGGAATCTTTGTCGGCACCTGCTACAAACAAGGCACCGTGAGGATCACAGAAGTCGTTCTGTGGGTCAATGATCAATAATTCAACTCTTTCTTTTTTCATTCTTTCGATTTTTTCCTTTCAAAGTTTTTAGCGTTTCCAATTTCTACGGTGATCTATGATAACTTTATTCCCACAGGATGATTTTTTTTGCAAAATAATAGAAAATAATAGGGGACGGTTCTTTTAAATTAAAAGTCTTAGCAAAATACATAATATTAACAGCAGTTTAATTAAATAGAACCGTCCCTCTATATGTACTTGGCTTGGTCAGACTGTTTATATGTAAGTTGGGAGAATGTCACATAGTGCAGCAGAATTGCCAATATTATGACCAGCAAGAGCTTCTTGACAATACATCAAAATCGATGTATTTAATGGCTACAGTTTGGAGGCATGCATGTACAACATAATCTTCTATACGAATGATCGAGGCGATTCTCCGCTTGATGATTTTCTTGATAAGTTAGACAATAAATCAAGGGCTAAGGTGGCCGCATATCTGTCACTGTTGGAAGAACAGGGCCCGAATCTCAAACGACCCTATGCAGATATTGTCAGGGGCAAAATAAGAGAATTGAGAATACAACACAGCTCGAACCAGTACCGTATTCTCTACTTCTTCCAGATACTCAATCAGATTGTCTTGGTACATGCATTTACAAAAAAGACACAGCAACTAAAAAAGAACGATGTGGACCTAGCGGAAAAACGAATGGAAGATTGGATAAGCAGGTATCCGGCAGGAGGTGAAATATGAAAAAAATCAAAGTTCGGACATTCAAAAACCGGTTGCACGAAGATATGAAAGATCCTGAGTTTGCAATTCATTACAAGGAAGAACGGCAGGCTCTGATGCTGGCAATAAAAATTGCTGAACTTCGTGAGAAGAAAGGATTGTCACAGCAGCAACTGGCAAAACTTATGGGAACCAGTCAGCAGGCAATTTCCAGAATTGAGAGTGGTGAGTATGAGGGTTTTACGCTCAAGACTTTAGAAAAGATCGCCGCGGCAACGGGGATGCGCATTAAGATCGAGTTTGTCGCAGTGTAGCCCCCTCATCCGGCTATTCAGAGGAATACTGATTTTTCTTAAAAAAAAATAGGGGACGGTTCTATTAAATTAAAAGTACTGGAAAGAAATATAGTATTAACAGTAGTTTAATTAAATGGAACCGTCCCTCTTTATTTACAGGTCGGAATTGCCTAAAGAAGATAATTTGTGTAAATATTTTTACGCTTATTTCAAATAACTGTGATAAGATTAAGCCATAAAAGATTATTAAGGTGATGATATGGCAGTAAGTGACGTGTCTTTGACTTCCGGTTCGCGAAAATCTTTGTTGAATATTCAGGATACATCAAAGCTTGTGAACCGTACGCAAGATAGATTGGCTACGGGGAAAAAAGTAACATCATCGGTTGATGATCCCGTCCTCTTTGCTGCGGCGCAGCAGTTATTACAGCAGGCGGGCGATCTTCTCGCTACAAAAGACGGCATGTCTGAAGGCATCAATACTGTTAATACGGCAAATAATTCAATAACTGCAATGAATGATATGCTAAACCAGGCCAAAAGTATTGCGGACAATGCGCTGGTTGCGGGTGATACGGCCGTGCGAGCTTCCTATGCAAAACAGTACGATACGGTAATGGATCAGATTACGAGTTTAGCCAAGGATGCTGGTTATAAAGGAACCAATCTTCTTTCCGGTGATACAACGTTATCGATAAAATTCGATGCTACAGGTTCCAGTAGCCTGAATATCAAGGGATTTGAGGCAAGAGATTTGGGAAGTCTGGGGTTGAGTTATGCCGGGAACAATTGGACTACAACAGATAACACAGCTATAAACAATTCGCTGAAATCGGTAGATTCAGCAACCACCAACCTGAGAACAGAGTCAAAATCCTTGACGGAGAATCTTAACATTATAACCTCGCGCGAGGATTGCACTACGGGGGTAATAAATAATTTTAAGTCAGGGGCAGATAATTTGACATTGGCTGATATGAATGAGGAATCAGCAAACATGTTAATGCTGCAAACGAGACAGAATCTTAGCGTTACACAACTCGGTATGGCTTCCCATACCGCGCAGTCGGTATTGAAATTGTTTTCATGAAAATCGAAACACCGCGTGGTAATTTTCGTTAGTTGTAAATATCATTCCTTCTCACCTAACATCCTGAGGTCGATCCCATATTCTTGAGTCTTGTAGGAAAAATAGGGGACGGTTCCATTAAATTAAAAGTGTTACCAAAATACATAATATTAACAGTAGTTTAATTAAATAGAACCGTCCCCCTTTATGTCCAAGAATGGACTTGCCCTCTACTTCAGGTTTTACAACGAAAAGAGATGGCATAATAACTTTGACAGGAAAACCCCGGCTATGGTTTACTTCGGTACACTATCGCAGAAACAGGCTGCGGCATGATCATGAACCATGAGCAGTTTCCCACTTATAAATCCCTGTTTCCTGTCCAAACAACCCCGACCACCTCTCTGTATACATGTTTACCTTCTCCATTCGCTAATTTATTATTGCTTGCACGATCATGTTTATCTTACACGACAGCCTGGGCGACGATGGCGTCGGCTAGTTGGACTTGAGTGGTTTGGGCTTCGTTCAGCCGCGCTTTAAGAGTGTCGCAGAGAGCCATCAGTTCATCGACTTTAGCGATGATGCGGTGTTGTTCTTTTTCCGGAGCTACTGGAATGGGCATTTTTCTTAAACCTACTAATGGAACAGTTTTCTGTGCAATACCTGTAGCAATTTTTGTGGCATAATTAAGAGCATATGCCGATCTCAATACAAATGATAAATATTTTCTTGGAGTAGAGTTTGTGGATTTGAAAATTGCTACGTGTCTTTGAACACAGAATCTCTCTGCAGAATCTACGAGTATTGTGATACCATACGATCCTGTAACTGTGTAAAGAATGTCACCCTTAACGGGCAGACGTCCCCAGTCTAAATTCCGATAATATTCCTCAGGTACATATTTACAATTATTAAAAATTATTTTCCCCGAATTTAAGTTTCCAATTACTATAAAAGGAACACCAGAATCTGACTTTGGTGGCGGCTGATGATCACCATCCGTTACCAATGCGAGCATACCTGTCAAATTACTCCATTCCCACCCATGAGGAAGTGCAAATGGTTTTTCGTCATCAGCGATTTCCGGCAGAGGTTTATCTTTTTTGATTTTTCCTTCTTTGATCAGGCGTGCTTTTTCTTTTGCGATTTTTTCCAATAGTATTTTGGCAGGTTCATCTTTCGGGTCCTGGGGGACGAGTTTGCCCATGACAGCGAGCTGCAGGATGGTCTTCTTGAGCAGGTCTATACTCTCTTCTGTTGTGAGAAGGGTGTCAAAGTTTTCAGTGATATGCTGCCATGCTGATTCAAGTTCGCTATGATTTGCAGTTTCGGTGAGTGTGCCGAGCAGTGTTTCTACAAGTGCTTGATGAATATTGCTGTTTTCATTTTGCTGCTGTTCCAGTTGATCACAGAGAGCCATCAATTCATCGACCTTGGCGACAATGCGGTTCTGTTCAACTAATGGTGGCATTGGGAACAATAAACGTTTTAATGCTGTGGCATTTACATTTGGTTGACCTGTTCCCATTGAGTTTTCATATAATTGCCGCCAGTAAAGTTGACTGCCAAGATATGTCTTAATAAATGTCGTGTACATACTTTCAATTCGTTTAACTCGAATAAGATACGATGCAAAAACCGCTTTGATATTTATATTTTCGACCAAGTATGATTTGCCAATAGTACCACCAGTTCGAGCAATTAAAATGTCGCCATTTTCTAAACGATAGTCGCTGGCTTTATTTTCTTCAATTTCACAGCCGGGTACGGTTTCCCAATTCACAGAATCATTTTGAATATCAGTAATGCGAAGTAATCTTATGCCAGCGTTACCGTGGTCTGCTGAGGCGGTATATCCGTAGTGGATATTTGCAGATAAATTTCCTAGTCGCGTCCATTCCCAACCTAGAGGCAAATCAAATGGTTTTTCGCCATCAGTGATTTCAGGCAGAGATTTTTCTTTTTTAATTTTTCCTTCTTTGATCAGACGTGCTTTTTCTTTTGCTATCTTTTCGAGCAGGATACTCGCAGGTTCACTGTTGGGGTCTTGGGGGACAAGCTTGCCACGCACGGCCAGTTCCAAAATCAGCTCGCGCAGTTTCTTGATGCCGTAAGCAGAGCCATTGCCGCGGCCGCTGCTCTTTGGGGTTTGCGCGGACATCCAGACATCGATATGTTCAGAAATAATGTTTGTCATTTAGCGGCTGATTTTCCGTTATTGGGGGTTTCCGACAAAATACTTTTTTAACTGCTCACGCAGTTTTTGTATTTCCTGCTGCTGCTCGGCATATTTCTTCAGCAGTTTATCGGGATCATGGCTTACCTGCTCGGCGATGTGGGGATTCTTTATGTCCAGGTTGTAGTTGCGGGCCTTGATCTCTTCAATGGTGACTTTCCATGCCTGCTCTGTCTCTGTCCTTGCGGCAAAGCCGTCTGCTTCGTCTCCCCACCAGTCGATTTCGGTCTGGAACTCTTCAAAGCGGATGGGCTTGGTCTTATTGTAGCTTTTTACTCCTTCAGGATAGGGATGCTCGTAATACCAGATATGCTCCGTCGGTTGTCCCTTGGTGAAGAAAAGCAGGTTTGTCTTTATTCCCGTGTACGGATTAAAGACGCCGTTGGGCAGGCGCACAATCGTGTGGAGGTTGCACTCGGTAAGCAGCTTTTCCTTCAGACGGGTTTTCATGCCCTCGCCAAAGAAAAACCCGTCAGGCAGAACGACGGCGGCGCGTCCCTGCTCTTTGAGCAGAGTGATAATCAGCATCACAAAGAGATCGGCCGTTTCCCTCGTGCGAAATAAGGCGGGGAAGCCGTTTTCAATCCCGTCCTCCTCCATGCCGCCGAAGGGGGGATTTGTCACGATGACGTTGACCCGGTCCTTGTTTGTGTAATCACGCAGAGGTCGTCTCAGGGTGTTGTCATGTCTGATGTTGGTCGGCGTGTCGATGCCGTGCAGAATCATGTTGGTCACACAGAGCATATAGGGCAGTGTTTTTTTATCCACGCCATGGATGGACGCCTGGAGGATTTCCTCGTCGTCCGGAGAATTGACGAACCTTGCCCGCTTGTGATCGATGATATTGGTGAGGAAGCCGCCGGTGCCGCACGCCGGATCGAACACGCTTTCACGCAGTCGGGGATTGACCCGGTCAACGATGAACTTTGTCACGGCACGGGGCGTGTAAAACTCACCGGCATTGCCGGCGCTTTGCAGGTCTTTGAGAATCTGTTCGTAGATATTGCCGAAGGTGTGGCGGTCGTTCTTTGTATTGAAATCGATCTCGCATATTTTGTTGATGACCTGGCGCAGCAGGGTTCCCGACTTCATGTAGTTGTAGGCGTCTTCAAATATGTCGCGCACGACCATCGCCCGCTTGCCGTTTGGCCCCTGGATATTGAGCTTGTCTTTGAAGGTGGGGAACAGTTGAAGATTTACAAAAGCAGCCAGCTCCTCGCCGGTCATGCCTTCCGTATTTTTTGCCCAGGAGCGCCAGCGCATATGCTCCGGCAGCGGAGATTTGTAGCCGTCTTCAGTGCATTCCAGCTCTTCTTCACGGTCGTCCAAAATTTTGAGAAAAAACATCCATACCATCTGGCTGATGCGCTGGGCGTCGCCGTCGACGCCGACGTCCTTGCGCATGATGTCCTGAATGGATTTTACTATTCCTGAAACATTGCTCATGCCGATTCCGCCTGATGAAATAATTCCTGCTTCAGCTCCTGGACGGCTCTTTCATAATTGACCTTGCCGCCGAAAGCGTTGTTGATGATCTCCAGAGGTGTGCCTATTTCGTTAAATGGCTTCAGCCTCAATACCTTTGTATTCTCGATGCAGCTTATGCCTTCGTCCGCATACTTATCGAGAAGCCCGTTCAGGACCGCCCGCGCCTGCTCGCCGTACTTTGTAAAGTAGTTGCGCTTTTTGACGTTGTTCGCCCGTTCCTTCCTGGTGAGCGGTGGCTGGTCATATGCAATATGGCAAATCAGGTCGAAGTCTCCATACTCTTTACCGACAAGTTCTGCAAGGTTTTCGAGAATGATGCCGTGCTCCTCCAGCAGATCGATGATCGCCTGTTTTTTTGCGGCGCTGTTCCAGCTTGTGAGGAATTCATCGAGGGAGGCATATTCGGACTTGATCTTCTTGCGGGTGAAATCACGGTAGGATTCGGTTATCAGATTGCCGTCCGGGCCGTTGTATTCAACGCGCTCGGCAATTATACGGACCGTGACGCCGTCAAAAACATATTTTATCGTACCGTTGCCGTTGTCATCATCGTCATCCGGGCCTTCCGGATCGGGAGGAACGGGATCATCGCCGTCTCCGGGCTCGTAGATGACAACCGGCTCACCGTCGAAGTCAGGGTCCCGGAAGAGCTCCGTTGCTTTCTTGAAATCCATGATCGTGAAAAAGAATTTGTTGAAGTCTTCTTCGAAGCGGGTTCCCCGCCCGATGATCTGCTTGAAGACCGTCATGGAGTTGATCGTTTTATCCAGCACTATCAGCTTGCATGTCTTGGCGTCAACGCCGGTTGTCAGGAGCTCCGAGGTCGTGGCGATCACCGGCATCCTGCTTTCTGGATTTATGAAGTTGTCTATCTCCGCCTTGCCTTCAGTGCTGTCGCCGGTGATGCGCATGACGTATTTCGGGTTGTCGACGGCAAGCTGACCCGCGGTATTGACAATAGCGGCGCGCATGCGTTCGGCATGGTCGATGTCTTCACAGAAGATGATCGTCTTGGAGAAGGGGTCGGTGGCATTGAGGAGCTGCATGACCCGTCTCGCGACGAGCTTTGTGCGCTGGTTCAGGATGAGTGTACGGTCCATGTCTTTTTGATTGTACTCACGGTTTTCTATTTCCTGCCCCAAATCGTCGGTGGTTCCGGGCGGCGGCCTCCAGCCGAGGATATCCTTGTCGATATCAATGCGCACCACCTTGTACGGGGCGAGGAAACCGTCTTCAATCCCCTGCTTCAGGCTGTAGGTGTAAACGGGCTTGCCGAAGTAGTTTATGTTGGAGGCGTATTTTGTTTCCCTGGGAGTTGCCGTCATGCCCAACTGGATGGCGCCGGAAAAATAGTCGAGGATTTCATGCCAGGCGGAATCGTCGGCCACGCTTCCCCGGTGGCACTCATCGATGACGATCATGTCGAAGAAGCCGGGGGAAACACTTTTGAAGATTTTGTCTTCTTCATTCGGCCCCGTTATGGCCTGATAAAGCCCCAGGAAGATTTCATAGGCGGGGTCGATCTTCCGGTTCCTGATTTTGGTCATCACCTTTCCGAAAGGCTTGAAGTCGTTGACCAGCGTCTGATCAGCCAGGAAATTGCGGTCAACGAGAAAGAGGATTCTCTTGACGACGCCCGCCTTCCAGAGGCGCCAGATGATCTGAAAGGTAGTGTAGGTCTTGCCGGTTCCTGTAGCCATGACAAGCAGTATCCGGTTCCTGCCCTTGGCAACCGCTTCCACCACCCGATTGATGGCCTCGACCTGGTAATAGCGCGGCTCCTTGCCGGTGCTGTCCGTATGGTAGGGCTGCAGTACAAGTTTTTCCGACTTTTCCTCAATGCCGCGATACAGTTTATAGCGCTGCCAGATGTCGGGCGGCGGCGGGAAAGCGTCCAGCGGGAATTGCGATTCGATATCCTCCCCTGTTGAGGGCATATTGTTGTGGGAGGCAAAGGCGTCGCCGTTGGAGCTGAAGGCGCTCGGCACGTTCAGTATCTCCGCGTATCCCAGCGCCTGCTGCATTCCCTGGCTGACCGCGTGATTGTTGTCCTTCGCTTCCACAACGGCGACCGGGACTCCGGGTTCCCAGGACAGGACATAATCGGCGAATTTTTTCTTTTTTTTGTTTCGTGAAGACATATTGCCCCGGACAACGATGGGGCCTGGAGAAAGGGTTACCTCGCGCCGTATCTGACTTACCGGATCCCAACCGGCATTTTTGATCGCGGGCGTAATGAACAAATCGCAGATGTCTGTTTCGCTGAATTTTTTCTTGTCTTTCCTGTCCAAGGAGCGCTCCCGAAATAGGCACTTATTTCGATGTTCAAAGTATTATAGACAAGAAGTAAGAAGGATCATTATGGAATCGTTATTATCCTTCTACTTTCAAATTAGCAGGATAAAATGACTGAAGTCATGTTACATAACGAGTTGTAATTGTCAACATTCGGTTGAAAAAAATAATCGGAGGAAACGCTGACAGGACGTGGAGAAAGACGAAATAGCGTGTAAGAAATGCAGACTTTTTTCAGAAAATGTATTTCAGGGACTCGCGGCTGATTGCAAGTTTTTTATCGGCTGATTGAAAGTTTTGCTCCGTCCAAATGAAAGAAATAGACAGAGGGCAGGCGCCGATTTCTCTTCCGGGGCTGGTCACACGGCGAAAGGGATGTTGAGCCGAGCCTGGATTGTCTCGACCGGGACGTTCATGGCCCAGGCGGCAGCGACCGCCGCCAGCAGTGCATTCATCCGGTCCGGGTCTTTGGCATCCGCCAGGTGTTGCGGAGCCGGTGAAATCAGTTGTGCTGTCCGGCCGCGTTCCAGAAGGACGATGTCGCTGCCGCGAAGTGAGACCGAGCGGCGCTGAGGAAAGGGATCGGCAACTGACAGGGGATGATCGGAGAGTGCAGACACCAGAATCACGGCGTCCGGATAGGAGGCTGCCAGGTCCGCGGCCGCCAGGTCGGCGGCGTCAATGACAACGGTTCCGTGGGGCAGAGCTGCTTCAATCATGACCCGTGCCGACTTTGCAGGTTCGGGACCGTCGTCGGCATTCTTGTCATATGGAGCATCGGCGGCGCGTCCGGTCACAACGGCTGTATCACACCGGTCCCACCCCAGACCTTCCCGACGGATGCTCCGGAGCGATCTTTCCAGCACTGCGGTTTCGACTTCGGGGCTCAGCAGCAGGGCGCGGCTGCCGGCAAGGGTTGCCTGATCTCCGCCTTTTAACCGGCGCTCGTTCAGGTAGAGCCCCGTGGACGAGGCCAGCCCTATTCGCAGGCCTCTTTCACGCAGCAGATGCGCAAGCCATCTGCCGCAGGCCTCATTGTCGCCTGAGCCGGTGATTGCGGCCAAAGGAATGCGGCCGGTCCGTCCGTCCGGGAACAGCGATTCGATTATTGCCTCGCACACGGGTCGCGGCGGCACACAATACGGAGGCAGAAGATGGAAAACGAGCCACGGTTCGGAGTTGACTTCGATGATCACACCGCCCTGATCCTCGAGAGGCCGGCTTATATCCCGTGCGATCACATCCAGACCGGCTATGTCCAGACCGAGCAATCGCACCGCACTGATGCACTGCTCGGCAACCTGCGGGTGTACGGACTCGGTAACGTCAACAACAAGGGCACCGGCCGTGACGTGGCCAAGTCGGCCAAGGACAACTTCCAGGCCGGACGGAGGAACGGAATCCAGGTCGAATCCCTGCTCCGCGAGCAGTTGCAGCGTGTCATCGTCGCACTTAATGAACCACCACGGATGATCGTCATTGTCATCGCCCCGACGGGGATCGAGGTTGGCTGATGCAATCAGATCGTTTATGCTCTGCCGCCCGTCTCCGATTACCCTGGGCGGTTCCCGCCGGTTGGCCGCAACAACCCGCTCTCCAACCACCAGAATGCGATACTGCTCGCCGGGGACAAACTGCTCGACGATCACCCGTTCTCCAAACTCACGGGCCGCGGCATAAGCATCCAGTACCTGCCGGCGTGTACTCAGCCTGAGGCTGACGCCGTAGGTGTTGTCCGAGTCCACCGGCTTGACGGCGACCGGAAGCCCGATCTCGCATGCCGCTTGCCATGCGTCTTCGGCGTCCGCAGCCATTCGTCCCGCCGGCACGGGGATGCCCAGTTCGCTGAGCATGTGTTTCGTAAACTGCTTATTGCACGAAATCCAATCGGCAATCTTGCCGGTCCGGCTGGTGACTGCCTTCCGGAGCCGCTGCTGCCGCGCGCCCCAGCCCAGTTGTATCAGGCTTTCCCGGTCCAGCCTGCGAAACGGAATCCCGCGGACGCGAGCCGCGGCCACGAGGGCGGCGCTGACATTTCCAAGACAAACATCCTCGGCGAGAACGGCAAGCCGGTGCAATTCGGACTGTGCGTCGAAGTCCGCTTCCGTAAGGACTGCCCTGCAGAATCGGCAGGCAGACTCCAGGCAGGCCTGCCCCAGCAGTTCTTCGTCATATGCGACGGCTGCCCGGCAAATGCCGGGTGATTCGAAGCTGCTCACCACCGCAAGGCTGAGCGGCTCACGGATTTGGATTTGCGACGGCAGCGTTATATTCGATAGTGTTTCGGCCAGTTCAATGGACAGGAAGTGCAGGTGCAGCGATACATCCAGCATGGTCTCAGCCAGCAGACGGCATGGCGATTCGCCGTTGTCATCGGAACCGTGCGTCGTCCGCTGCATCACCAGGCCCGGAAGCCGGCTGGTCAGCCGATGGCCGAAGGCAGCGAGAGCATCGGGCTCCGGATATGGTCCCGGGCCGAAAGCAATGCGCGCCTCGATCATCGGGACTTTGGCCCATACGTTCGGCCCATGCAGAGTTTGCATACTCAAGATTTCCATTGCTTCTCCCTAACCGTCGAGACGCCCGGCGATATGTGCCAGGGCCTCTTCCACCTGGTCGATCAGTATCAGGCAGAGATCACCGCTTTCGAGGCGGCTGAGGGCCCTGTCTATGGCCAGGAACTCGCCGTGAATCTCCTCGATATGGCGGGTGCGTTCCGCCTCGCTGAGGCCTTCACGCAGGAGGGCCAGGACTTCTCCGTCTTCGCGGCCGCGCTGACAGGCATCCTGGTAGAGGATGACCTCGTCGAAGGCATCGCCCAGGATTTCCGTCTGCCGGCTTATGTCTCCGGACCGGCGATCACCTGCGCCGCTGATGACCACCGAACGCTTCCCGGCCGGCATAGTCTCGACGGCACTGACCAGAGCCGTGATGGCGTCCGGATTGTGGCCGTAGTCGGCGATGAGAATGGCGCCCCGGTAATTAAAGATGTTGAAGCGCCCGGGGGTCGTCCGGGCATCGCTTACAAAGCTTTCCAGGCCGGCGGCGATAGTGTCCCATGGCAAACCCAGAGCCCATCCGGCCGCGGCGGCGGCCATGGCATTTTCGATCTGAAAGCCGATCATGCCTCCGCGGGTGATGGGGATGTCGGCCAGGGCGATGCGGTGTTCGTCTCTGCCTTTAGCGCAGACGATGGAGCCGGCCTCGATATAGACCACCTGCCTGTTCTGAGCGCGATGGGTAGCCATCACCGGATGAAAACGGTCGCGGGCGAAGTAGATGATGCTGCCCGGGCAGTTGGCCGCCATAGCCGCCACGTGGGGATCGGCGGCATTGAGTACGGCGCAGCCGCTCCTGGCCACATTCTCGACGATGACTCTCTTTACCACCGCCATGTCATCGACGGTGGTTATGTAGTTGAGGCCCAGGTGGTCACCCATGCCGATATTGGTAACCACGGCCACATTGCAGCGGTCGAAGCCGAGACCCTCGCGCAGCAGGCCGCCGCGGGCGGTCTCGAACACGGCGGCGTCCACGTCGGGATGAAGCAGAACGTTGCGGGCGCTCCTGGGGCCGCTGCAGTCACCGGTGTCAATACGCCGGCCGTCGATGTAGAGCCCGTCGGTGCAGGTCATGCCTACACGTTTGCCGTCCCTGCTCAGGATGCTGCTGATGAGACGGGTGGTCGTGGTCTTGCCGTTGGTGCCTGCGACTGCCACGACGGGAATGCGGGCATCGTCGCCCGGTTTGAACATCATGGAGACGATGGCTTCACCCACGGCACGGCCCTTGCCGTAGGAGGGTGAAAGATGCATGCGCAGGCCGGGCGCAGCGTTGACTTCAATTACGCCGCCTTCCTGTTCTTCCAGGGGTTTTAGAACCGTCTCGCAGATCATGTCTATGCCGCATATGTCCAGGCCGACAATCCGGGCGGCGGCTTCTGCGCAGGCGGCCAGTCCCGGATGGACATCGTCGGTAACGTCTGTGGCGGTGCCGCCTTTGGACAGATTGGCGTTGTTGCGCAGGATGACGCGGGTTCCTTTGGGCGGCACAGAGTCGGCGCTGAAGCCCTGCATCGCCAGGCAGGCCAGAACGATGTCGTCGAAACCGACCCTGGTGAGAGACTTGGCATGGCCTTCTCCGCGGCGCGGGTCTGCATTCACTTTGTCGATCAGTTCGCGCACGGTGTGCGTTCCATCTCCTATCACCTGCGGCGGATCGCGGCGGGCGGCGGCGATCATCCTGCCGCCGATGACCAGAAAGCGGTAGTCGTGGCCGGGCAGATAGCGTTCTACAAGAATGTCGCCGCTGACTTCAGCGGCTGTATTGTAAGCCGCCATAACCTCCTCGCGGGTCCGGATATTGACGGAAATGCCCTTTCCCTGGTTGCCGTCCCGCGGTTTGACCACCACCGGGGCGCCGATTTTTCCGGCAGCGGCCCAGGCATCTTCGGCGCCGGTAACAGGGCGGCCCGTGGGCACCGGCACGCCTGCGGCATGCAGAAGCTGCTTGGTCAGCTCTTTGTCCTGAGCGATGGCGTCAGCGATGGCGCTGGAGAGATCGGTCTCGGCGGCCTGGATGCGGCGCTGTTTGCAGCCCCAGCCGAACTGCACCAGACTGCCCTGAGTCAGGCGTCGGAAAGGGATGCCGCGGGCGACGGCGGCTTCAACGATGGAGCGGGTGGAGGGGCCGAGGCGGACATCTTCATCCAGCGTCATAAGGCGCTGCAGGGCGCCGGTCAGGTCGAAGGGCTTGTCTTCGAGAGCGGTCCTGACGAGCTGTTCGGCCAGAGCAAAGGCAAGCCGCCCGACACTCTCTTCACTGTATTCGACCACTACCTGGCAGGTGCCGCCGTCAATTGTTTCCGCGGTGCGGCTGAATGTTACCGGGCAGCCGGCCTGGATCTGCAGGCCGAGGGCGGCATATTCCAGAGTATGGGCCAGGGATACGGCTTCGCCGCTGCCGGCGGCGGAGAGAAAATCAATCTCCGGAAAGCGCTCCCGCAGGCGTGCTTCAAAACCGGGAAGGGTAGCGAGAGACCGCTCGGCTTCACTGCATGTTACGATGGCCTCGATGACGGTGTGCCGGCTCCACAGATTGGGGCCGCGCAGGGCTCTGATTCGTGAAACTTCCATTAATTCCTCTTTATCTTTCAAACCGGTTCAGTCGTCCGGTCAGTTTTTCTTCCGGTGCCTACTGCCGGCGGCGGTGCTTCTTCCGGTCTGCAGTTCTTCCTTTGCGAATGTTTTTATGCCGGCAGCCAGCAGTTCCGGCGGCACACCCAGGGCCCAGGCGGCAGCCAGGGCAGCCAGGGTGTTGTCGATACGGAAGGGCTCCTTGCCCGGCTGTACGGCGGGAATGTCCGTCAGGCGGGCCAGGCATGTTGCGGTATCGCCGACGGCCAGCATGATCTCTCCGTTATTCACGAACACGGCGCGCCCGCTCTTCGCGCAATGTTCTGCCACCGCAGGGTTGGCATCATCCCGGGCGAAGAAGATCACTTCTCCGTCGGAGAGGGTCGCCATTTTCACCAGTTGCGGATCATCCGCATTGAGGACGGAAACTCCGCTCCCGAGGACGACATCCACCTGGGTGCGCAGCACATGGAAAAGATGTCCGGCATCCTCGATGGCGAAGTCGATGTGCTTCTCTTCCGGATCCATGTTGGTCACCACGCCCACCTGACAGCGGTCATAGGCCAGTCCCTCGCCGAGAATTGCGCGGGCGCCGTTTTCCAGTATGGCGATCTCGACGGTGCGGTTCATCAGCAACCGGCGTGCTGCGGCCCATTCGGCGGCGTCGGTCTTCTGCACCCGGCGGCGATCCAGGAAGAGGCCTTCGCTGCAGGCGAGGCCGACGTACTTGCCGGACAGACGAGCCAGATGGCCGAGGCAGCGGGCGACTGACGTCTTGCCCCTGGAACCGGAGATGCCGACGATGGGGATACGTCCCGTTTCGCCCTCGGGGAAAAGGTGATCGACAATGGCCCTGCCTACCGGGCGGGGTTGACCGACGGCGGGCTTGAGGTGCATGAGCAGGCTGGGGCCGGCGTTGACTTCAACGATCGCTCCGCGCTGCTCAATCAGGGGTTTGGAGATTTCTTCAGCCACTACGTCGATGCCGGCGATATCCAGACCGACGATGCGGGCGGCCAGGGCGGCCAGGGCGGCGTTATCGGGGTGCACCTCGTCGGTGACGTCGAAGGCGTGGCTGTCGGTGCGCTGAATCAGGACTTCCTTGCCTTTTGGCGGAACCGATTCCGCGTCGAAGCCCTGGCGGGTCAGTTCCATGTCAACGGCGGAATCTATGAGAATGAAGGAAAGCGGGTGCAGTTCGGATTCGCCGCGGCGCGGGTCGGAATTTATCTGAGTCTCGATCAGCCCCCGTACCGTGGATTTGCCGTCGCCGGCCACGCATACCGTGCCGCCGCGGGTGGCGGCGGCCAGCTTGCCGCCGACGATGAGCAGGCGATGCTCGGTTCCGGGGATGGAGCGCTCGACGAGAACGCCGCTGCCTTCATCGAGGGCGACGGAATAGGCCTTTTCCACTTCTTCCCTGGTCTTTACATCGATAAAGACACCGCGTCCATGGTTGCCGTTGACAGGCTTGACGCATACGGGAAGTCCGATATCCTGAGCGGCTTCCCATGCATCCCCGGCGCTGTCCGCCTCGCGGCCCTCCGGCACGGGGACGCCGCAGGAGGAGAGCAGTGTCTTGGTCAGATCCTTGTCCCGGGAAATAGTTTCGGCGATGGCGCTTGTCCGGTCGGTTTCCGCTGTCCAGATGCGGCGCATGGCGGCGCCGTATCCGATCTGAACCAGATTGCCGCCGGGCAGGAGGCGTACCGTGGGGATTTTACGGCCTTCGGCGGCATCGACTATGCACGCCGTGCTTGGTCCCAGGCAGAGAGAGTCCGCCATGTCGGTGAGTCTTGCGATGGCGCCGGCAACATCGAACGGACGATCCTCCATGGCTGCCAGAATCAGGTCGCGGGCGGCATACAGGGCGGCGCGGGTGACGTCCTCCTGCCAGGCGCGGACAACTACTTTGTAAATGCCGCGCCGGTTGACCTCCCGGGTTTTGCCGAAACCGCCGGGGAGGCCCGCCAGGTTCTGCAGTTCCAGGGTTACATGTTCCAGGATGTGGCCGGGCCATGTGCCTTCCTTTACACGCCGCAGGAAGCCGCCATGTTCCCCGTAGCTGCAGCGGTGTTCAATCAGGGAAGGCAGCCAGTCCGACAGGCGCTCATAGAAACCGGGGATGGTGTTTGAGGGGGCGTCCTCCAGGTCGTGAATATCGATCCAGGCCTCCAGCACGGGACGGTAGGTCCACATGTTGGGGCCGCGCAGGGGCACGATCTTCAGGAACTCAATGTCTATTTTACTCATAACAGTATCATTTCGGGCATCCATGAATGCCGTTTGTTGTGATGCTTCCGACGCGTTGCATCAGAGGAAAAAGTCCAGCAGCCTGCGGCTGTTCCGGTCCAGTCTGGTCAGATCACGCACCAGGAAATGAATGCCGTTGCTGTCGGCAATCATAAGCATTGTCCGGGAGAGACGGCGGATGTCTTCCTCTCCCTCCAGCACCAGAGAAGATGGTCCGCGATCGGTGTCCACCTGCCATATGCTGGGAGTCGCTATGCTGGAGACGGACTTGATGGCGTGTATCTCCGGCATGAACTCGCGGCTGGCCAGCGTTTCCTCCACGAGTCGGCGCTGGTTGTCGGGAAGATCGGCGAGGTGTTCGATCCAGGCAAGTTCGTGGCCTTCCGTGCTGACCAGGGAAATGGCGTCTTCCGGGGAAGCAATGGGAAAGGCGCGCACCGGCACAACTTCTTCTTTTTCGCCCTGAGCGGTGGTCAGGATCAACCGGCCGAAAGAATCGAGAGCCAATTGCAGGTTGAAGTCGTTCATGCGGCATGTTCCTTCATCTGGCCGACAGCCTGCGGGGTTTCCGGTTCGGTATCGACGTTGCGGGCCTGGGCCTGGTAGAGGCGGTAGTAGTGGCCTTCTCTGGCCATCAGCTCGTCGTGGTTGCCCACTTCTACCACCTGGCCGCGGTCGAGGGCAACCAGCCTGTCTGCCCTGCGCAGGGTGGACAGGCGGTGGGCGATGGCGATGGTGGTGCGGCCGCGAACAAGGTTGTCCAGGGCATTTTGGATTTCCTGCTCGGTCTCGGTATCGACAGATGAGGTGGCCTCATCGAGGATGAGGATCTTCGGATTGATGAGCAGGGCCCTGGCAATCGATATACGCTGGCGCTCGCCTCCGGAAAGGCTCTGGCCGCGTTCGCCCACCAGTGAGTCGTAGCCGTGGGGCAGACACAGGATGAACTCGTGGGCATGGGCGGCGCGGGCGGCGGCGATTATTTCGTCGCGGGTGGCATCCGGTTTGCCGTAGGCGATGTTTTCGGCAATGGTGCCGAAGAAGAGGAACGACTCCTGCAGCACAAGGCCGATGTTGCGGCGGAACTCGGCGACCGGCACGGAACGCACGTCTATGCCGTCGATAAGCACGGCTCCCTCGGTTGCGTCGTAGAAGCGGCAGATGAGGTTAACAAGCGTGCTCTTGCCGGAGCCGGAATGGCCTACGAGGCCGATCATTTCGCCGGGCCTGATAGTCAGGCTGACGTCGCGGGTGACGGGACGGGTGCCGTAGCGGAAGCCGACATTGCGCAGCTCGATCTCGCCGCGCACATCCTTTAGATGCACCGGGTTGACCGGTTCCGGCACGCTGGAAACGTGGTCAAGAATGTCGAAAATGCGCTTGGTGCCGGCGGCGGCCCTCTGGGTCACGGAGACGATGCGGCTCATGGAGTCGAGCCGGGTGTAGAAGCGACTGATGTAAGCGAGGAAGGCGGAAAGCACGCCGACGGTGATTTCGCCGCTGCTGATTTGCCAGATCCCGTAGGCCCATACCACCAGCAGACCGGCTTCGGTGAGAAAGGTTATGGTGGGGTCGAAAAGGGACCACGTCTTGTTGAGGCGGTCGTTCAGGTTCAGATTGTGCCGGTTTGCTTCACGGAAACGCCCGGACTCGCGATTTTCCTGGGCGAAGGCCTTGACCACGCGGATACCGGGGATGACGTCGGCCAGCACGTTGGTGACCTCGGCCCATATGCGGTCCACTTTCTCGAAACCGGTGCGCAGGCGGTTGCGCACGATTTGAATCAGCCAGGCGATAATGGGCAGGGGAAGCAGGGTGACCAGAGCCAGCCAGGGATGGATGGAGAAAAGGATCACCGCCGTGAGAGTGATCATCAGCATGTCCGTGGCGAAATCCAGCAGATTCACTGAGAGGAAGAGGTTGATGCGGTCCGTCTCCGAGCCGATGCGGTGCATCAGGTCGCCGGTGCGCTTGCCGCCGAAATATTCCAGCGACAACTGCAGCAGGTGTTCGAAGGTTGTGGTGCGCAGGTCGCGGCCGATTCGCTCGGATACCCGGGCCAGTATAAAAGTGCGGGCCCAGCACAAAGCCCAGGCGAGCAGGGCGGCGCCGAGCAGGCCGCCGAGATAGATTGCAACCAGGCTGACGTCGATGGGCTTGCCGTTTTGGAACGGGATCAGCACGTTGTCCATCAGCGGCATGGTCAGGTAGGGCGGCACCAGGGTGGCGGCGGTGGAGGCCAGGGTCAGCAGGAAGCCGGCCAGAAGCTGCTTCTTATAAGGTCTGGCGAAACGCCACAAACGGAAAAGCGTCCTGGTGGAAGGCGGCTTCTGGGTTTCCCTGATGCAAATCGGACACTCCTCGACACCGGGTTCGAGGAGAGCTTTGCACCGGGGACAGATTATCTCATCGGTCCTGACCGCCGTCCGGCCGGAAACGGCGCTTTCGCTCTGCTCGTCGAAAGTCCGCAGGATGTTGAGTGCAGCCACGTTACGGCCCATGGTGTATCGCCAGTTGGCAATGCCGCCGCCGGCATCCGCCAGTTCCAGCGTGCCGACACCGGCATGATCGTGCTGTTCGAGGGTGAGTCCGGCGCGGAAAGCCCAGCTTTCCCAACCGCCGTTGTCCGGCTTGCGCGCCAGCAGGCGGCGGTTGGTGACGATAATCAGACCCTCGGCAAAGCGGAGGCGGGTGTCAAGATCGGTCTCCAGCCATGACTCGACGGTCTCGCCGGCTTCGAGGCGGCTTTGCACTTCGCCAAGCCAGGGATCGGGCATCAGTTTTTCTCTGTTTGCAGGGGATGGGGCATCGGATTTCATAGTTAAATTTTGTAAAGTGAATGAGAAAGGTTCCTTTTTTAGCGGGCTTGAATATAGGAGAGGGTGTCTGGTGTGTCAAGAGGATTTTGGCGGCTATATATGTGAGGATGCGCGTGATAATCAGGGGCTCAGGAATCCGGCGGCATTATCGCGGCAGGCATTTAACGGTTGAAATCATTCTTTCAGCGGTTTGCCTGCAGCACAGGAACCGATAGCGGCGCTTTGCCTGTTTCCGCAGGGGCTTTTCACATTCAGCACGGGATTCGGGAAACCGGTTTTAGGATCTATATAAGACACTATGGTGTCCCAACTGAGAAGGCCTTTACGGTCAAAATTTAATCGCAGCAGCCAGCCGGTGCGGCCTGCATCATCGTTATAGTCGTCAAATACAAAGTTGCCCAGACTGTATGCAATCAGGCCCCCCTTGTAGTATTCGACCGTTTGAAGGGTATGCGGATGGCTGCCTGTCACGATGGCGGCACCGGCATCGATCATTTTGCGGGCCATGGCTTTCTGCCTTTCATCCGGAAGCGGTTCGTCTTCACAGCCCCAATGCATATAAGCGATCACAATATCTGCGCGGTACTGCCTTATCGCCCTTTTGATATCCCCGATTACCTGTTCATCTTCGGAACTCCAGGCAACTCCCGGCCTGCTCGCGCCTGCTTCGAACTGCCTCGGCATGAATTCGTTGTATCCAAGAATGGCGAAACGCAGCCCTTTTCGTTCAATGATGAGCGGGGTATGTGCTTCCGTTAAATTATGGCCGGCGCCGAAGTAGTCAAGCTTGTGATTTTTCAGATTTTGAAAGGTTTCTACTAAAGCGCTTGGGCCGAAATCTCCCGAATGATTGTTTGCCAGCGACACGGCGTGAAAATAACGTTTTAAAACCGGCACAACAGCGGGAGATGCCCGGAAAATATAAGGCTTATCCAGGGGGGTGCCGCCTGATGCAACCGGTGTTTCTAAATTCCCGATGTTTATATCACAGGACTTGAGATTCTCAGCAAACGCGGCAAAAGGGTCCAGTCCTTTTTTTATCAGATCTCCAGGCAGCATGTCGACCATGATGTCTCCCACAAAGCCGATCCGCACTATCTGGTCTTGCGCTGAACCTGTCTGTGATTGAAACAAAAAAAATATCAATAAAAATGCAATGCGGATAATTTTCATTTTTCTTTTCAAAACATTTAATTTCATCGGCAGTAATATTGAAAGACCCTTCCCAGAGCAGGATCATAGACGTTTTGTAAACCTGTAAATCCGAACGGCTGTTTATCATCCCTGGCTGGCCTGACGGGAAACGGGGGCAGATATTTCACCTGGTGAACAGGCACCGGTCCGTCGTCTGAGAGATAATAAACATAAATATTGATTGCGGCATCATCGGCGGGCGGCAAAATGTAGACGGCTTTAAAAAGAAATCTCGTTTTGACAATCTCTTCGGGAGGACCGGAATCTTTAAACGTAATATTTATTCCTTCCACCGTGTAAGGATTCGTAACCGGAGTTACCGTTATGGAGTTCATGGAGCCGCCGTAATCGTATATGCACTCAAGATTTTTATACGCCGTTGGAGAACAGGATATAAAAAAAATCGGTATGAGCAAAAGATAATAGCGGAGTTTCTGAAAAGTGTTCATGTCCTGCCGATAGCCCTTTTCTTTGCCGCCTGCCCTGAAATAAGAATCATGGCATTGATTGTGTCCGGGGTAAGATACTTTTGCGTGATTACCTCATAACGTAATGCAAACATATATAGTTCATTATCAAATCATTCATCGATTGTTCAATGAAAAATTGATGTCCGACCCGGGGCCGTTTTTAAAAGGTACTGTATGCCGAAGAATGGGGCCGGTGACTGAACTGATATAGTCTCCCCTGCATATGTTGACTAAACCAATCTTCTTCATAAGAAAGGGGGCACTTCATAATCCGGCTCAATAATGCTTGCTATTTCAATTTCACTGTCATATACTGGGACATCTTAATGGACATATATAAGGACATTACCTCAATCTAATTCAATATAAGATAATTAATACAGTATATTACAAGTATTGTGAAAGGACAGATATGAGGACATATGAGAAGACACATCCCTGGTTGACCTTTAGTCTTGACTTACGGAAAGCAACCCACAACACCTGGTTGTTAATGGGCGAGGCTCAATCAAAATGTGAACATATAGCCGGTGTGCCACTGCGGCCCGGTGTGGCAAAAAATCTCCATGCAATCTACCTTGCAAAAGGTGTCCTTGCTACTACTGCGATAGAGGGTAATACTTTATCGGAAGAAGATGTGAGGAACAGAATTGAGGGAAAGCTTATTCTTCCACCATCAAAGGAATATCTTGGACAGGAAATCGACAATATCGTGACTGCCTGTAACACCATAAGCGAACATCTGTTTGTAGACGGATCAGCAGAAATGTGCCTTGCCGATATTAAAAAGTTTAACGCGCTTGTATTAGAAAAATTGCCCCTTGATGAAGGGGTTGTACCTGGAGAAATCAGAAATTACGTTGTAGGAGTGGGCCGTTATCGTGCCGTAGAGCCAAAAGATTGTATCTACCTTTTAGAAAAGCTTTGTTCCTGGATGAATGCGGGTTTCGATGAATCCAAGGAATTTAAGATGGCTTTCGGATTCCTTAAAGCCATTATTGCCCATATATATCTTGCATGGATTCATCCGTTCGGCGATGGTAATGGACGTACAGCAAGACTTGTTGAGTTTCAGACACTCCTTGCCGGCGGAGTTCCTTCCGCTGCCGCACATCTTCTAAGCAATCATTACAACATGACACGAAAAGATTACTACCGACACTTGGATTACGCGAGTAAGAGCGGAGGCGATATTATTCCTTTTATCGATTATGCTCTGCGTGGTTTCGTTGACGGCTTAAAAGAGCAATTGGATATGATCAGGAAACAGCAATGGGATGTTACATGGCGGAATTATGTACATGAGAATTTTAAGGATAAAACAAGTGAAGCGCACCAGCGCAGACGCCGCTTGGCCTTGGATTTATCTTTGTTTAATGAACCTGTACCCATAGCGAAGTTAAAGGATATAAGTCCACGTATTGCAGCAGCTTATGCTAAGAAGACACATAAAACAATGATCAGAGACATCAATGATTTAAAAGCTATGAACCTTGTTGAACAGACGCCGCAAGGCATACGTGCCAGGAAAGAGTTGATCCTGGCGTTCCTGCCGAACAGAGTCTAAAGGAAATGATAAGATCATAAGCATTGACCAAACCGCTTTTTCATCATGAAAAAAGGGGTCGCCTGATTTGCCGACCCCTTTTTCTATATATGGTGCCGAAGACTGGACTTGAACCAGCACAGGCTTACACCTACTAGACCCTGAACCTAGCGCGTCTACCAAATTCCGCCACTTCGGCAATATTGATTTGTCAAACAGCGGCATTTCTCTACAACGGCGGACACGGGCTTGTCAAGGAGAAATGAAGACATCGCTGACAGCCGTAAATATGAGAGAAAATAAGGGCTTGAAAATAAAATATTAAATGATTATGTTAGCGCCCGCATAAATCAGCAAAGGACGTTGCCAGCAATGAAGATAATCAGAAACATAGCAGATATAACGGAAGATCTAAGGGGCGCGGTTGTAACCATCGGGAATTTTGACGGCGTCCATCTGGGGCATCGGGCGATTTTTCGCGAGGTCATCGGAGAGGCCCGCAGGAAAAACAAAAAATCGGCGGTGATTACCTTTGATCCTCACCCCAAAATGATCCTTCACCCGGATATCAGGCCGTTTCTTCTTATCACCACCATCGAGGAGAAGGCGAGGCTCATTGAGGAAGCGGGGATCGATGCCCTCATTATCATTCCCTTTTCGAAGGAATTTTCCGGGACGACAGCCGGGGAGTTTGTAAGCGGCATCCTCTGGGATAAGCTCAGAATAACCAGGATAATCATCGGGCATGACTACAGGTTCGGCAGGGGCAAGGAAGGGAACGAGAATTTCCTTCTGGAATACGGGCGCAGACTGGGCTTTGAGGTTGACGTTGTAAGCGCGTTCCGCAAGGATGATACCGTGATAAGTTCCACGCGCATCAGGCAGGCCATACTGGAGGGGCAGGTTGACCGTGCCGCCGGGATGCTCGGCCGTCCTTACAATCTTGTGGGATCGGTCATTCACGGGCATTCAAGGGGCTCAGGCCTCGGTTTTCCCACGGCCAACATCAGCCCGGAAAAGGTTCTGATTCCTCCGGACGGCGTCTATGCGGTCGTTTTTGTGATGGATGGAAAACGCTATCAGGGTGTGCTCAATATCGGCAACAATCCGACGTTCGGCGACGAGTCGCGCTCCATCGAGGTTTTCATTCTCGATTTTCATGAAACAATCTATGAAAAAACGGTGGAGCTGCTCTTCATCGAACGCATCCGCGGCGAGATCAAGTTTGACGGACCGGACAAACTGATTGCCCAGATCAGTAAAGACGTCGATACGGCAAAATCCATTTTAAAAAGTCATATCTGAAAGCGCATGCACGTCAGTAATATCCATCCCTGGAATGTCTCCTGCGGAGAGGCCGTTGCCATTCAGCGGGAACTTGTCTCCCGTCTGATCCTCGATGACTGCCGTCTGCCTCTTAACGTCAAGACCATCGCGGGCGCGGACATCTCCTATGCCCGAAGAAGCGATCTCTTTTTTGCTGTTGTCCTTGTGTTTTCGTATCCCGGACTGGAACTTGTCGAAGAGGCATCGCACACGGAGAGGGTGAAATTTCCTTATATCCCGGGGCTGCTCAGCTTTCGGGAGGCGCCGCCGCTGCTGGAGGCGTTTGCGAAACTGAAGCGTCCGCCCGACGCGGCCATTTTCGACGGGCAGGGGATAGCCCACCCGCGGGGATTCGGACTGGCCTCGCACATGGGGCTGTTCCTGGACATCCCGACGATCGGCTGTGCCAAGAAGCGGCTGGTCGGAACTCATGACGAAGTCGGTGAGGATGCAGGCTCATACACCGATCTGCTGCTCGGTGAAAAAAAAGTGGGGGCCGCGCTGAGAACGAAGCGCAGAGTGAAGCCGGTCTTCGTGTCCCAGGGGCACAGGGTCGGCATCGATGAGTCGATAGGCGTCGTGATGAACTGCTGCCGGGGATACCGCCTGCCTGAGCCGACAAGAAGGGCGCATCTGGCCGTCAACCGGCTGCGGCTGCACGGGGATGTTACCGCCCCATGATGACTTCGCCGGTGTCGGTGAACAGCTTTGCCGGCAGTTGGAATATCTTCTTGAAAAAGTTGAAGGTGCCTTCCGCCATGGTTTGAATGGGCATGACGCTGACATTGGGATCGCCCCACTTCCCCTTTACATGGAAATAGAAGCTGACCATGCTTCTGGTTTCGTCGGTGAGTATCCAGCCGATGATGGGTATGTTGCTTATGATCTTGTCCACCGTCTGCAGGGGCTGGACGCCGACGACCGTTTCCGTGAACACCTCCTTGACTATATCGGCCTTGCCGACGATGGAGATGTTGACGATGTCGCTCTTCACAAAAAGATTGTCTGATGAAAGCAGGCCGTCTTCCAGATTGAAGTTGCCTTTAATCGTTTTATAGGGCATGCCTTCGCTGTCCAGGTCCGGCAGCTTCAGCTTGAGCATGTTCGTGAGATTGAGGATCGCAAAGACTCTGGAGAGGAATGCAAATCCGTTTATAAATCCCTTCTCCATGCTCAGGGTCGCGGAACCCCGCGCCGTTTTTTTCAGGTCCGGGCCGGTGTCGCCCTCGGCCGTCAGCTTGCCGTTCATGGTGACCATGCCGGTGATCAGCGGCTCCTTTTCCCCGGCCGCCTTCAGCAGTTGTTCTGCAGATATGTTTTCCGTGCTGAAGACTGCGCGGTATCTGTTGCTGCCTTCCGCGGGAAAGAAGATGCGGCTCTCTCCGCTGATCCTGCCGCCGAAGGCATCGACCGAAAATTTCTGAACGTCAACTTCCCTTTGCCTGTATGTCAGATCCGCGCGGAGATTGGAGTAGTGAGTCTTCTTTATTATGCCCCTGTCGAGCGTCAGGGATGCCTTCACATACAGATCGGGCGATTCCTTTTCTTCTCCGGCCGGCCGTATCCGGGACAGGAGCAGAACGTCGTTCCAGTCAAGATGCGATGCGGATGCGCTGATATCAAAGTAGGGCTCATTTATGTCGGGCATGGCGGCGAAAATTTTAAATTTCGACTTGTTCAGCCTTGCCTCCACAGGCCTGAGCTCGATTGCATCATCGCGGTATGAAAAGTTTCCGGACACCTCAGTGAGCTTTATTCTGTCGGGTGACTTGAGCCCCAGATCCTCCGGATTGAGCGACGCGGAAGAGAAGTTGATGTCGACCACAGGATTAGCGAAGTTCTTGAGAGAAACCTTTGCCTGCAGAGGCGAACTGCCGAGGTTTCCGGAAAGCGGCGACGATTCCATGCCGTCGCCGGAGAGTTTGAATGAACCTTTCAGTGATGTTACCGGCCGGGAATTATCCAGCGGCTTGAAGGATACGTCGGAGAAGGCGATGCTGCCTCCCCATCGCATTTCTGCGGCGTTTCCCGGCGGGCTGCTGCCGTTTGCAGTTAAGCGGACGCTCCCGCGGGGCTGAAACTTTATCAGGGGCGGCAGATTCCTCGCGAGATTTTCAACGCGGAAGGCGTCGGTTTCCATAGTCAGGGATGCAATGTGGCGGTCCTTGAAATGATAAACGCCGGATGCTCTGAGAATGAAGGGGGCAAGATCGTATCTGAAGGACTCTATGTGCAGCTCTTCGCTCCTGATGCCCGTTTTGAAGCTGATCACATTGTGCTGCTTTTTCGGTTTGGAGAAAATGTCGCGGAAGCGGTAAGACGCCTCGGTGAAATCCCAGTTGCCTTCCAGCGTGTAGTCTTCCGCCGTGCCCCTGCCGGTCAGATGCAGGGTGTTTTTCCCCTCGATGAAAAGCCTGTCGGATCTTTTCGTTCCGAGAAGCCAGGCAATCTCTTTCGGGCCGGGCGTCATCGTCATTGTGAACGGATAGCCGAGCGGGTCGTCCATGCAGTAGTTGGTGAGGCTTCCTTCCAGCGTCAGCGGCGAATCCCCGAACCTGCCCGACATATTGTGCAGATGGAAGTCTTTCTCCTTGAGCTCCAGTTCGCCGTGTATCCCGCTTATATTCTGAATTTTGGGGCCGAAGGTCATCAATCCCTTCTCAACGGCGGCCTTGATATAAAGGACTTTATTGTTGTCCTGCTTTCCCATGCTGGTAATCTGGCTTACGCGCCCGTTCAGGCTGCCTTCCAGGAGCCGGTAGCTGCCTCCCCTGATGTGTGTTTTGATAAAGTTGGCGGTACCGTCGGGGATGATGCCGAAAGGGATGTATCCGTGGAATTTTTCCAGCGGAATGTCGGTGGTTGTTGCCGAGGCCGAGATCATGATATCTTCCGTGCCGATGTCGCTGATGCTGCATCGCCCCTTTATCTGAACGCCGTCAACAGCGACTTTGGTGTCCTCCACCGCCACCTCGGAAGGCTTGCGCTTGAGGGAGTAGTTGACGGTGACCTGCTGCGGAGTCAGCGGCGCGTCGAATACGCCGGGGTAGTGGAAAAAAAGCCGCTTCACGGATAAGGATCCGGATGCCGCGAAATTGTCGATTGTTCCCTGCAGACGGCTGTCCGTTTCCCATGTGCCGGTTATTTTTTTGAACGGCACGTACTGCCGATAGTAGGGCCATAAGGGATCGACAGACAGATTTTCCACGCGCACCCTCGCATGCAGGCTGCTTTTCGCGAACGGCTCGGTTTCGCCGGCGACGCCGATCATTCCGGACAGCGAAAGGTTTGCCCTGTTATCTTCCTGGACGGCAGCGGCTTTCAGCTCGATCCGGGATGCAGATCCCTTTCTTAAATCGGAGGCATGCAGATCGATGCCTTCCAGGATGGTTATTATTTCCGTGTCCTTGAATCCCCTGTCGGTAAACGACACTCTGCCGCTCTTTACCACGACGTCCTTTATTTCCAGGGAATGCCCTTCGTCAGACCCTTCAAGCAGGTCGCTGAAGTTGTAAAGGCCGGAAGGGTATCTGAAGAGTGCAACTCTGGGATTGTCGAGCTCGATTTCCGCAATGACGATTTTTTTAAAGAGAAGGGGGATAAGGGATATTTTGAACTTCAGGCGGTCGGCGGCGGCAAAGTTCTCCGTACTGTTTTTTTCCAGGACGCGGATGCCGCTGATTGTGAACACGGGGCCGAATGAATAGGAAAACTCCGCCCTGTCATAAGATACTTCGCGGTGGAGCGCCGTTTTCAGGGCAGTGATGATCTTCTCGCGCTGTTCTTCAATATGGTACAGCTTGTAAAGCAGGACGGCAACACCCGCCGACAGGGCGATCAAAACAGCCGCGAGGGAGAAAATCACAATGATCGTTCTCTTGCCCGGTCTTTTCATTACTGGCCATTCAGGATTTGGAGAAATATATCTCGCCTATATAACCCTCGGCGTTGCTTTTCGTATTCTGGGAATTGATGTACAGACGCAGTCCGTGCGTCGGGCCGCGGGGTTCCCCGCCCTCGACGTCGCTGAATATTCTTTTATAGTCTTCATAGACGTTTCTCTTTTCCGTGTACCACTGGCCCAGCCTGTCCTGACTGTTTCTGACGACGTAGTAACGGATCTTGCGCAGCAGCGGTTTGGAGCTTCTCACCGACGTTCCTTTCGGGGCTTCGTTGTCCCACACGTAGGTAAGGATCGGCGTGTTCAGTTTTGAAGGGAATCCTGTTGCGGGAAGCACCACGTATATCTGAAGAACCTGATCGTCCTTGGCCGACTTCCGAACATCGCCGCCGGCGGGGAGTTTCACGGCCTTCCATCTCCAGTTCAGATAGGGATATTCCTTGAGGTTTACACGGATGACCTTTTCCACACCAAAGCCGGACCGGTTGTCGCAGATCATGCGGAGATAATAGGCGTCACCCGCTTTTTCCAACTGCATGTTGGGATTTCCGTTGTGCCTCATTATCTTCCATCCCTCGGGGATGCCGTTGACCATTCTGGCGTTGCGATACATGGCTACGGCAATTCTTTCATCGCCGGAGCATACGGAAGCTCCATACGCCGTGAAAAAAGCGGCGATGGACAACATGCATAAGGCGATGCTGATTTTTCTTAACACTTGTCGATACCTCTTGAAGTTTTTTGCGGGAATACATTAACGGCAGGCTCTATGCAAGCGTTTTTTTGTATATGGACATGATCTCCGTTCTTGTCAATACGGAGTCCACGTTTCCTGCATGCTGAAGGATGTTTTCCTTTCCTCCTTCTTCCCTGTCGATGAGGGCGATGACCTTTTCGATGACCAGACCGGCTTCTCCGGCCTTCTCTATGGCGGTGATCGTCGAGCCTCCCGTCGTTATGACGTCGTCGATGATGACGACATGTTCACCCTCTCTGACGTCGCCTTCGATGGCGCTGCGGGTGCCGTGCCCCTTCACGTCCTTTCTCACGACGAACGATTTGATGGGCCTTCCTTTCTGAAAGGAGATTACGGAGAGTGCGTTGGCGATGGGATCAGCGCCCAGTGTCAATCCTCCCGCCGCCGTTACCTTCGTGTCGGCAAGCATGTCGAATACAAGCTGACCGATAAGATTCATTCCTTCCGGATCCATGGTCGTCGGCTTGCAGTTGAAATAGTAATTGCTGGTTCGGCCCGAGGCCAGAGTGAAGGGCGGGTTGTCGCTGTATTTGAAAGATTTTTCGATGATGATTTCGGCCAGTCTTCTTTTAACGGGATTGTTCATTCTTTTTCCTCCCAATGAGTTTATGGAAGTCTTGTATAACTTGTGAGGATGGTTTTCAAGCGGCGAATCGAATTTATTTATATGGATAGATTTTCCCTGTCATCTTTCATAAGCATTTTTGAAATGTTGGATAACACGAAAATTATTCTGAGCCGCGGCAAATCGTCTGCGCACGGCTTTTTCATTGTTTTCCCCTGATCAGCGCTTCCACGACGCGCACGGCTTCCACGCCGTCCTTTGCATATGATGCGCCGATCGACTCCGCGTACGCCTTCGTCACTACCGCCCCTCCCACGATGAAACGGCAGTCGAGAGACTCCTTCTCCGCCAGCGACACCACTTCTTTCATGTAGATCATGGTGGTGGTCATAAGCGCCGACAGTCCGGCAACATCCGGATTGTGCCTCTTGATGGCGCTGATGATATCTTCCGGGGGTACGTCCTTCCCCAGGTCAATGACTCGGTAGCCATAATTCTTGAGCATCAGGGCGACGATGTTTTTCCCGATATCGTGGATGTCGCCTTTGACCGTGGCAAGCAGTATCACGCCTTTCTCAACCGGCCCTTCCTTGCCTGTCTGCAGCAGCGGTTCGAGATGGCCGATTCCCTTTTTCATGGCCTCGGCGCTGGCGATCAACTGGGGGAGGAAGTATTCCTTCTTTTCGTAGAGGTTGCCGACATGCACGATGGACGGGATCATGATCTCATCGACAAGCTGCGACGGCGCGATCCCCGATGACATGGCCGCATCGATAAAGCCGATGATGTCCTCCCTGTTTCCTTCCATAATAGCGGCGCCCACTTTCTGGCCGGGCGTTCTGCCTTCCGCCGGGACAGCCTCCGGTGCGGGTTTCCTGAAATGGGTGATGTAGGCGGTGGCGTCCCTGTCCTTGAGCATGAAGACGTCGCCGGCCCGCTTGATATTCATGAGCTCCTCGCTGTCCGGATTGGCGATGGCCATTGTCAGACCCGCCGCCTGTGCCATAGCCAGAAAGGATGCATTCATCCATTTGCGCTCCGGCATGCCGAAGGATACGTTGGACAGGCCGAGCAGCGTCCTTACCTTGAATTTGTCTCCGCACCAGGCGATCGTTCTGAGGGTTTCCTGAGCGGCATTAAGGTTGGACGCCACCGCCATGGTCAGGCCGTCGACGACGATATCGTCCTTGGTAAAGCCGAGGCGTTTCGCGCGGCTGTATATTTCTTTGATGACGGCTTTTCTTCTTTCCGCCGTCTCCGGAATTTCGCCGTCCGTGAGAGGAAGGAGGATGAACATGGCGCCGTATCTGGCGGCAATGGGCAGCAGGCGCTCCAGCTTTTCCTTTTCGCCCGATATGGAATTGATCAGCGCCCTGCCGGGATACAAGCGCAGCGCGGCTTCTATCGTTTCAATCCTGGACGAGTCGATCACCAGCGGGAGTTCCGTGTTTGTGGACAGGAGCCGGAATACGTTTCTGATGGCCGCTATTTCGTCTATCCCCGGGACGCCGACATTGACGTCAAGCAGATCGGCGCCCTTTTTCTCCTGCTCTCTCGCCATCTGGCGCACAAGCGTTGTCTTGCCTTCCAGCAGCTCCTGCTGGAGCGCCTTCTTCCCTGTCGGATTGAGTCTTTCCCCGATGACGAACAGCGGCTTTGTCTCGTCGAATATCTTATAGCTCCTTGGCGAGCTCACGGCGCTCAGCGACCTGACGCGGGGAGGGGAGGATGTGATGCCGGATACGCTCCTGGCCAGCGAGGCAATGTGGTCGGGCGACGTGCCGCAGCACCCCCCGAGGATGTTGACTCCGCCCTCAGCCATTACTCTGCAGGAGGAGGCAAAGGTTGCGGGGTCCATGTCGAAGATTGTCCTGTCGCCGGAAAGCTTGGGAAGTCCGGCATTCGGTTTGGCGATCAGCGGAACTTTCGCGTAGGGTTTCATGTCGGCGAGGAGTTCCATCATGCCGTCCGGCCCCATTGAACAGTTGCAGCCGACGGCGTCTGCGCCCAGGCTTTGCAATGTGATCAGAGCGGTCACCGGATCGGTGCCGTTGAGGGTGCGGCCGTCCTTTTCATAGGTCATCGTGACCATCGTGTACAGATCGCATACCTCCCTGACGGCGATCAGAGCGGCACGGGCCTCCTGAATGTCTATCATGGTCTCTATCACAAAAAGATCGACGCCTCCCGCCAGCAGGCCTTCAACCTGTTCCTTGAAGACCGCCACCGCCTCCTCGAAATCGAGCGTTCCGAAAGGTTCGACAAACTGGCCGGTAGGTCCGATGTCCCCTGCAACAAGCGCCCTGCCGCCGACGGCCTGCTTTGCCAGGCTCGCCAGCTTTATGTTGATGTCCCTGACCTCGGCGATGCCGTACTCCATAAGCTTCAGGCGGTTGGCGCCGAAGGTGCAGGTATAAACGATGTCAGCCCCCGCCTTTTGATATGCGTCATGGATATCGGCGATCAAGGCAGGGTTTTCCGTGCACCATTTCTCCGGGCAGACGCCGGAGGGCATGCCTCTTTTCTGAAACTCGGTGCCCGTTGCGCCGTCGAGCACAACGATGCGTTTTTTTGCAAGCTCTTCAATCTTTTTATTCACAGGTTGATTTTGCCTCCACGTTTTGATGGCTATACCATCCTTATTCCGGCGATGGCCGTTACCGATTTTTCAGGAACGAGTATGCAGCTCGCGGTCAGTTGAACGCCGAGTTTTTCCATTTCCAGAAGCTTATACATCTGTCTCTGATTTTCAAGAGCAAGATCGCCGTAACCCGCTGAAAATCGGCTGACGAGCAGCGCCTTCCTCTCTCTGAAAAGGCTTCTGTTGTAGTAGTCCATGATCCAGTCTAGGGCATTGTCCACGATCTCGCTGGCCGCCGCGTCCATAACAACCCCGCGTGTCACCATATCGCCGGCTGCATCGGCCTGTATGGCCTCCATGATTTCAGCACCGGCAGTGGCCGCCATCAGCACTGCCTCCTTGCAGCCTTTTAAATAAGATGCAAGCTTGCCGCTTTCCAGAATCATTTCTCCGGCGATGGTTGTTCTTGCCGGATCGGCCCCGGTGATCGGCAGGCGCAAACCCGCTCCCCGCAACCGGATCAGCGACCGGGCGTCCTCGATGTACTTATCCGTTTCATCGCGCCGGGTTCCGGAGATCTGCGTGGTGTCCTTCCTGAATCCCAGACGCCGATAGATTTGTTCGCGGGGCACCTCGATTATGATGCTGTTGAAGAATGTCACGGCCGGCATAGCACTGCGTTCAAAGTTACAATGTTTGCGGCTTCGAAAAAAGTCCAACTGCTGTGTTGCGCTTCATCCTTCGTCGCTGCGACGTACGCTGAAAAGTACGACTCGCTCCTCAGGCTTCGCGCGCCTTGCATTTGGAGCTTTTTACAAAGCCGTCTGCTTTTTTTTAAGTAGTTGTAAGGATCGTCCTCATCTTCCTGATGACCTCATCGCCCATCTCATCAGTGCCGACCTGTTTCATGCCGTCCTGATAGATATCATTCGTCCTGAATCCTTCTCCGAGAACCTGCAGCACCGCCTGTTCGATAATCCTTGCCTTGTCGGGCATGCCCAGGCTGTTTTCCAGCATCATGGCGACGGAGAGGATGGTCGCAAGAGGGTTTGCCAGGTTCCGGCCGGCAATGTCGGGAGCGGATCCGTGGATCGGCTCGTACATGGCTAACCCTTTTCCGATGCTTGCCGAGGGCAGCATGCCGATGGAGCCCGTGAGCATGGAGGCCTCGTCGCTCAGTATGTCGCCGAACAAGTTGGTGGTGACGATGACGTCGAACTGCGAGGGATTGCGGATCAGCTGCATCGCGCAGTTATCCACGTACATGTGGCCGAGCCTGACTTCGGGATAGTCACGGCCTGTCTCCGTCACCACGTCCCTCCAGAGCAGGGTGCATTCCAGGACGTTGGCCTTGTCCACGGAAATCAGGTTTTTCTTCCGCTTCATGGCAAGGTCGAAACCGACTCTGGCGATCCTTCTGATTTCCTCCTCGGTATAGATCATGGTGTTGATGCCGATGCGCCGGCCGTCTTCCGTCCTCACTCCCCGCGGTTTCCCGAAGTAGAGGTCGCCCGTGAGCTCGCGCACGATCATGATGTCAATCCCGCTGATAACATCTTTTTTCAGCGGCGAGGCGTCGATGAGGTCGTCGAAGGCGACGACGGGTCTCAGGTTGGCAAAGAGCCCCAGCTTTTCCCGCAACCCCAGCAGCGCCCGCTCCGGTTTCAGGCTGTAGTCGAGTGATTCCCATTTGGGGCCTCCCACGGCGCCCAGCAGCACTGCATCGCTGTTCATGGCCATTTCCAGGCTCTCCTCGGGAAGCGGTCTGCCGACGGCGTTGTAGGCCGATCCTCCCACCAGTCCTTCACGGATATCGAAGGTTACTTGCGCAGATTCTTCGATTGTCTTCAGAACCTTCAGCGCCTCCCTCATGATCTCGATACCGATGCCGTCGCCGGGAAACACGGCGATCTTGTATGTTTTTTTATCCATGGCTTCTCTTCCTGATGTGTTTCATCAGCCCGCCGTCCTCAATGAGCTCCTGCATGAAAGGAGGAACAGGCTGGATGACGAGTGTTTGGCCCTCTGCGATAGCGATGCTTCCCTCGTCCCCGTCCACCTTGATTACCTGGCCTTCGGTGATCCTGTCGTAGAGGTCCTTAGATTCGAAAATCGGCAGCCCCATATTGAAGGCATTGCGGTAGAAGATGCGCGCAAAGCTTTTGGCGATTACGCAGGAAATGCCGGCCGCCTTGATGGCTATGGGGGCATGCTCGCGCGATGATCCGCATCCGAAATTATCTCCCGCCACGATGATATCACCCGCCTGGATCTTTTTGACAAAGTCGGGGTCGGCGTCCTCCATGCAGTGTGAGGCCAGAAAAGCCGGGTCCGAGCTGTTGATGTAGCGGGCCGGGATGATGGCATCGGTGTCGATGTTGTCTCCGAACTTCCAGATTCGACCGGTGTACTTCATATATCACCTCATATAGACTATGTTACAATTACCATGTTGTTTATAAATAACATCCCATTTGGCATCCTGTTCGTCATCATCCGGCCTGACCGGATGATCCAGTTTTCCGGATTTCCCGATCAAGTCGGGGAATGACATTTTATATCCGTATAATTCCGAGAAAAATAATCATATCCTCAAAGTTCATCCGGGCCGGCAATTCTCCCCAGAATCGCTGACGCCGCGGCAACGGCCGGATTTGCCAGATACACCTCGCTCCCCGGGTGCCCCATCCTGCCCACGAAGTTTCTGTTCGTCGTGGAGACGGCGCGCTCTCCTTCCGCCAGAATACCCATGTGCCCTCCCAGGCAGGCGCCGCATGTGGGCGGGCTGATTATGCCCCTGGCGTCAAGGAATATGTCGAACAGCCCTTCGGCAAGCGCCTGCCGGTAAATCTCCGGCGTTGCCGGCACGATTATGAGGCGGATGCCTGCCGCCGCCCTGCGGTTTTTCAGGAGCTCCGCCGCGACCCGCAGGTCCTCGATGCGGCCGTTGGTGCAGGAGCCGATATAGACCTGATCGATCTTCACGTTTCCCGCCTCGCTGATTCCTCTGGTGTTGGAGGGCAGGTGGGGGAATGCCACCTGGGGCTCTATAGCGGAGACATCTATCTCTATAACTTCGGAGTATGCCGCGTCCGGAGCCGAATCGAAAAATTCGCAGGCGCGTTTTGCCCTGCCTTTGACATAGGCCTTTGTTACGTCATCCGGCGCGAAAATGCCGTTTTTGGCGCCCGCTTCGATTGCCATATTGGCGATGGTCAGCCTGTCCGCCATCGTCAGCAGGGGTATTGTGCTGCCTGTGAACTCCATGGCCTTGTACAGGGCGCCGTCCACGCCGATCCGGCCGATGATGTAGAGAATCAGATCCTTGCCTGACACCCAGCGCTGAAGATTTCCGTTAAGAACGAATTTTATCGATTCCGGGACCTTGAACCACAGCTCTCCGGTGAGCATGACAGCCGCGAGGTCCGTGCTGCCGACGCCGGTGGCGAATGCCCCCAGGGCTCCGTAGGTGCAGGTGTGGCTGTCTGCCCCGATAACCAGATCCCCGGGAACGACTATTCCCTGCTCGGGAAGAAGTGCATGCTCAACGCCGCACTCGGCGGCTTCATAGTAGTGAGTCAGTTCCTGCTCTCTAGCAAACTCGCGGATGATCCTGCACTGCTGTGCCGAGCTGATGTCTTTGTTAGGGGTGAAATGATCGGGAATCAATACCACCCGCTCCCGGTCGAAGACTTTGGCGCCTCCCGCCTTCCTGAACTCGCTGATGGCTATGGGAGCGGTGATGTCATTGCCCAGGGCGATATCCACCTTCGCGTTTATCAGCATGCCCGGCGCGACTTCCTTAAGATCGGTATGCCTGCACAGAATCTTTTCCGTAATTGTCATGCCCATGATTTTTCTCCGGCCTTTAGAATGTAAAAAAATAAGGCGACTTCTTATATCATTCTATATTATAGTTCAACCTTAATAAGGAATCTGCCAAAGCAGCATGAGAACACGCAGGCAGTCTTCCGTTCCCGGCCTGACAGCCGGGGACGGCGCTCACCGTCGTTTATCAGCCTTTTTTTGAAGATACTGTAATCAGTATACAAATTTGTATATTGCTATTCAAGCGGAAACAGGTGCTTTAATGAAAATCTTTAACGGCTTGCTTTCATAAAAACCAAACACTGAGGGTACAGCAATGAAAGATCAATCCAAAACAAAGCAGACACTGATTCAGGAGCTGACTGTTCTGAGAGACAGGATCAGGAAACTTGAGCGGGCTGAATCAGAGCGTAAACATGCGGATGAAGAAATCCGCCTCAGTGAAACTAAATTTCGAGCCCTTGCCGAAAGTACCTCCACTGCAATATTTCTGATTCAGGATACGAAATATATTTACATTAATCCGGCATTTGAGAAAATTGTCGGTTACACGATGGATGATCTTGCCGGCATGAATTTCTGGGATTTCATCCATCCCGATTGTCTGGAGCTGGTGAAGACCAGGGGGATCAGCCGCTTGCATGGCGAAGAGGTGCCTCCATGGTATGAAATTAAATTCATATCTAAAAGCGGCAAAATAAAGTGGGCTGATTTTTCCGCAGCAGTTATTCAATTGGATAATAAGCCGACCATCATGGGATCGACAATCGATATTACCGACCGCAAGCAGGCGGAAGAGGCGGTGCTGATAAGCAACGAGCGGTTTCGCACTTTTGTGGAAAACGCCAACGACATCGTATATTCACTGTCGCCTGAAGGCATCTTAACATATGTCTCTCCCAGTTGGACGGAAGTGCTGGGTCATGATGTAAGCGAAGTCGAGGGCCGGTCGTTCGAGATATTTGTGCATCCGGAGGATCTCCCTCAGTGTTACGACATTCTGGAACGAACCGTTCGCACGGGGGAGAAGCAGGCAGGCGCCGAATATCGTGTACGCCATAAAGACGGAACATGGCGATGGCATACGACAAATACATCGGTTATCCGCAATGCCGAGGGAAGTGCCGTAATATACATGGGTATTGCACGCGACATAACCGACCGCAAGCACGCGGAAGAAATTTCGCGGGAGAAAGAAAGGAGACTTGCGGACATTATTGAGTTTCTTCCTGACGCCACCCTGGTCATCGACAGAGGCGGCAGGGTTATCGCCTGGAACCGCGCCATCGAAATCATGACCGGTGTCAAGAAGGAAGAGATGATCGGCAGGGGAAACTATGAATATTCACTTCCGTTTTATGGAGAGAGAAGGCCTGTCCTGATTGATATGGCGCTGAATCAGAACAGGGAAATGGAAAAGCAATATACGGCCGTTCACCGGGTAGGAGATATTCTTTTCGGTGAAGCCTTCTCATCTGATCTGCCCGGCGGTGTTGCGCATCTCTCGGCCACTGCTTCGGTCCTTCGTGATTCAAACGGTGAGATAGCAGCCGCTATTGAGTGTATCCGTGATAATACGGAGAGAAAGAGGCTGGAAGAGCGTTTGAGCCGGGCCGAGAAGATGGAGGGATTAGGGAGGCTTGCCGGCGGTGTAGCACACGATCTCAATAATGTATTGGGGGTATTGGTAGGATATTCTGAACTGCTTACGGAAAAACTGCCGGCAGACAGTCTTCTGACAAAATATGCCGCGAATATCATGCAATCCAGTCTGAAGGGAACGGCAATCATCCAGGATCTTCTTGCTCTGGCAAGAAGAGGTGTGACCGTTTCGGAAGTGGTCGATCTTAACAGGGTTGTTTCCGATTACCTCATGGCGCCTGAGTTCGAGAAACTGAAATCCTACCATCCGAACGTCAAGTTCTGGACTGAACTTGAAAAGGACATTCTGAACATCAAGGGTTCTCCTGTTCATTTAAGCAAAACAGTCATGAACCTGGTTTCCAACGCCTCCGAAGCAATATCCGACCGGGGAGAAGTAACGATCCGGACGGAGAACCGCTACCTGGACCGGCCAGTTCACGGATACGATGAGATACAGGAAGGGGATTATGTGGTCCTGACGGTATCTGACAGCGGGAAGGGGATCTCCATTCTGGATATCAGCAAAATCTTCGAGCCGTTCTATACCAGGAAAGTCATGGGGCGGAGCGGTACGGGGCTGGGGTTGGCGGTTGTCTGGGGAACTGTAAAAGATCATAACGGCTACATTGATGTGTCCAGCGAGGAAGGGGAGGGGACCATATTTACACTCTATTTTCCCGCCACGAGAGATGATCTCACACAGGCCGCAGAGAAAGTATCGCGATCTGCTTACACGGGCAAGGGAGAATCAATCCTGGTAGTGGATGACATCAAGGAGCAGAGAGAACTTGCCATGAGCATGCTGGAAAGGCTCGGCTATCAGGTCGAGGTTGTTTCCAGCGGCGAAGATGCGGTAGAGCACCTTCGTCATAAAAAAGCCGACCTGGTAGTCCTGGACATGATGATGGAGCCCGGCATAGACGGCTTTGAGACCTACAGGAGAATCATCGAAATCAATCCGGAACAAAAAGCCGTCATTGTGAGCGGTTTTTCGGAAACTGACCGGGTCAGGAAGGCTCAGGAAATAGGCGCCGGTTCATTTGTCCGGAAGCCTTATATTTTGGAGAAGATTGGATTGGCAGTAAGAAAAGAGCTTGATAGACGTAAATAATCCCATATTACACGATAAAGACCTAATATCCTTTGGCATCCCGGTCAAAGTGGCTTTCCGCGGCTCAGAATATTTTTCACAAGAAAAATCATATCCGTCCAATTAAAGGTCGAACAAAGTTAATTGGTTAGAATTAT
>CAZLFA010000035.1:0-39626 GCA_964558665.1 uncultured Syntrophaceae bacterium | reverse complement strand
TTGGTCTCATTAGTTATTTAACAACAATCTTTCAGGTATCTTGGACAGTAATGATGCACGATATAAAAAATGAACAGGAAAATATAACTCGGAATTCCTGAGAAATATATTCGGGTGAGAATTCGAATAAAACACTTGACATTGCAACTTAATCTGGAAATATGTGCGGGAATTTTATTCTCAAAAAGATGCTGATAAATGGTGATATATCGATAAGCAGGCCAAAAACTTTTATCAGGAGATAATCAGTGTAAAATGGTGTGAATCAGATCGGGCGAAGAGGATGTTATGAAAAGAGAAGAAAACCTGAATGTAATGCCCGCCACGTCTTCCGGCATGCATGAGATGGGACTCAATCCCATTACATTGGCTTTCCCCAGCCCCCTGGAAGAGGCATTTATTGACGATTTTTATAACAATTCCCTTACAATGGTCAGGCTCTCTCTTTTTGCAGGGATTGTTCTATACGGTCTGTTCGGCATCCTTGATGCGCAACTGGTACCTGCCCTCAAGTGGAAGCTATGGTTTCTGCGCTTCGCGATTGTATGGCCGTCGCTGGTGGCGATCATCGTCTGGTCTTTCTATCCAAGTTTTAAGAGACATTTCCAGCCGGCGGTTGCTTCCGTTATGATCGTGGCGGGGTTCGCGATTGTCGTCATGATCTCCTTCATCCCTCCCCCTGTCAATTACTCATATTATGCCGGACTGATCCTTGTTTTTATCTGGGGATATTCATTCACCAGGGTCAGATTTGTATGGGCGGCACCCGCCGGATGGTTGATAGTCGCCTTTTATGAGTTTGTCGCTATATGGATATCAGATACTCCCAATTCAATTCTCATCAGCAACAATTTTTTCTTCATCAGTGCCCAGGTGATAGGGATGTTTGTGTGTTACTCCATTGAGTTCTATCTGAGACGGGATTTTTATCTGGCCTGGCAACTGCAGAATGAAAAATCGGCCATTATCGAAGCAAACCGCCGTTTGGAAACAATCGTTCAGGAGAGGACGTCAGAACTTGTCAAAACCAACAGGGACCTTCGTTCTGAGATCGAGGAGCGAAAGCGTTCCGAAGAGAGCCGTATTCAACTGGAAAAGAAACTTCAGCAGGCCCAGAAGATGGAAGCCATGGGTACGCTGGCGGGCGGCATTGCACACGATTTCAACAATCTCCTCATGGGCATTCAGGGAAACGTCTCCCTGGTTCTCATGGATATGAAAAATGATCATAGCTATTATGATAAGTTGAGAAATGTGTATGAACTGGTTCATAGAGGAGAAAAACTGACCAAGCAGTTGCTCGGTTTTGCCAGGGGTGGGAAATACGAAGTGCAGCCGACCGATTTGAACGAGTTGGTACGGCAGTGTACAAAGATGTATGGACGTACGAAGAAGGAAATGACAATCTACACCCATTTCGAAGAAAGTATCTGGCCGGCTAACGTTGACCGCGGTCAGATCGATCAGGTGCTTCTCAATCTTTTTGTCAATGCATGGCAGGCCATGCCGGGGGGAGGCAATCTCACCGTGGGTACGAAAAACGTGTTGATTGACAGGGACAGATCGGAACAACTGGGGCTGAAGCAGGGCAGATATGTAAACATAACGGTTACCGACACCGGGACGGGAATGGATAGGGCCACAATGAACAGGATTTTTGATCCTTTCTTTACGACAAAAGAAATGGGTAGGGGTACAGGTCTGGGGCTGGCATCTGCGTACGGTATTATAAAAAATCATGAGGGAATTATTACCGTCCAGAGTGAAAAAGGGCATGGCGCCACCTTTGATATCTACCTGCCGGCGTCGGAGAAAAAATTGAAAACGGATTCTGTGCTGCCCTCATCCAAATTGCTCAAAGGTACGGAGACGGTGCTTTTTGTCGATGATGAGGAAATGAACATAAAAACAAACAGGCAGATACTGGAAGCTCTGGGATACCAGGTTTTCACTGCGCAGTCCGGACAGGACGCAATCGAGATATACAACAGGGAAAGAGATCAAATAGCCCTTGTTATTCTGGACATGATTATGCCCGGGATGGGCGGCGGCGAAGTATTCGACATTCTGAAGGGCATAGATCCTGATGTAAAGGTCCTGTTGTCAAGCGGTTACAGCATAACAGGGGAAGCCACCAATATAATGGATCGGGGTTGTGCAGGTTTTATTCAGAAACCTTATGATATCAATAGTCTATCCGTTAAGATCAGAAAGATCATGGACAATGCCATTATCAACTGATGTAAAGGATGCCGGTTCTGTAAATTGATTAATGTGGTTATGAAAGAGGCATCATTTTGACGAAGCAGTTTTATGGCTTGCAGAAATAAAGGCTCTTTAGAATCTTTAAAACCATAATCATCGATCTGTTTGATGGCTTCGATTCACATATTTTCAATGGCATGTAAATTGCCTTAATCTTCCGGTGATTGGAAACATAATGCATTTCTTTTTATAAGGAGCAGACATGTCTTTCACCGGGGTGATGCTGCCAAAAGATGTGAGTTTAAATTATTGCGCCGGTCGACAGGAGGATGTGCATAACGATACGGCAACGGATGTATTGACGCGAGGAGAGAAATCAGTGATTTCCGCAGAATTTAAAAGCACTTTTTCAGAACTGGAAAGCAGACATGCCGACCTTCGTAAGAGGTTGAATTCGCTGTCTCTTACCGGTGCCGATCTGGAAGACCGGCTTTCCAGGGAGATAGGAACATTCGAACCCTGGCGTTATGATCTTATGAATCATCTGGGCAGCATGACCATCCATCTTGACGGGGAAGATAAAAAAGCACACCAGAGTTATATACAGGGCACCGGATATTTTAAAATTGTTCAGGAAGCGCCATTTTATTGGCGTATTATTAACAAGCCTAACGGTTATGCCGGAGATGCAAACATGATGCATTATATTTATCGTAACCGTTATGAAGGGGCAACCCCCTTCGGAAAGTTTCTGCATAAACATGCCTGTACTACCAAGGCGTGTATTGCAGTAAGAAACAGAAAGTATTTTCTCAAGGAACAGATCCTGAAAAAGCTTGGCGGAAAGATTGTCAGTCTGGCAGCAGGACCGGCAGAAGAAATAAGAGAAATCATAGAAAGCGGTAATCATGACGGAAATTATCAGTTCCTGGCTCTGGACCATGATCTGGAAACGGTGCAGAAATTCAATTCCGCTAAACCACATCCCAGTTTTAAATATGGTCTTGCCAATGCCTTCCAGATAATAGCGGGTAATTATATGATTGCCAGGCCGAGACGCCTGATGAGCAAATTATGCGTTCCTGGAAGCGATTTCAAGGGGTGGCGCATACTCCTCAGCTCTTTCAAATATGAACTATCCAATCTTTCGTATGATAAATACGATCTTATTTACAGTGCAGGCCTTTACGACTACATTAAAACTTTTCCGCTTGAAGATTCCAAAGGCAGTGTAGCGTTGACAAGAAGACTGTTTGAGCTGGTCAAGCCAGGTGGTTCTCTGATAATCGGTAATTTCAGTCACAACAACCCCCCCGACCTCAGATTTGTCATGGAATATATATATGACTGGCAATTGATTTATCGCACTAAAGAAGAGATGGTGAGATTAGCCAGAGCGATACCGGAGAAAGATGTAGCATGCATTGATGTTCTGGAAGAAGAGTCGGGCATCAACTATTTCCTGAAAATTGAAAAAGCGGTCAAACCTGAGAAGCTTCCGAGAATATAGTTTTAAAGCCTCACAAAATCATCTCCCCCGCATAGCTTTGTTCTTTTCAGTCCTGTAGTTTCAATCAGCAGTATGTACATCGCGAATACCTCGAGGCCGAAGGGAAGATATCCCAGATATCCCGGAAGAGGCATCTCGAAGAGGTGAAGGAAATCAAAGAATGGTATTGTGTAGAACCACTTCGGCAATGAGCAGTAGTTCCACATCTCCCAGAAAAAACCGCACGTCAGCGCTCCCAGAGGCAAGGCAAGTGCAGGGCGCCAGTTCCCGTGTTCCAGGTATTTGAGGAGTGAAGGCGCACCCTTCATCCTGTTCACGGGATCGAATATTAGATAGAGGCTGCCCCACACCAGGGGAAAAAATAACCGCGGGGCGGCAATAACGAGGATGAGCATTATTACTCCTATAAACACCATGAAGAAGAGGCTGCGTTTTGTTACATTGATTGCCTGCCTGTGTGAAAAACCCGAAAGGATTTCTGTTGAGGCCCAGAATTCTGCCGTAGAGAGCACAGCCGGGATGACAATGCTGAAATGGATTGATGCCCGTAGGGCATACTCGAGAGAGCCTATGTGGCGGTCGTGAAGATAGTGCCAGTTCTGCAGGAACAGATTGAGGAACTCGAACAGCCACCAGGCGGGGACGGACAGGATAAACATGCCGAGGTAGGCGCTCCTGTTTCTTGTCAGCAATGATGTTCCTGTGCGCACGCAGTTGAGGGAATCAACCAGCAGGTTGTATCCCGTCCAGAGAAGCAGGAATGAGTTTTCCCAAATCACCTGCATGCCCTCGGGTCTGATCCAGGCCAGCGGCCATCCGGCGGCGATGAGCATCAAGCCGACCCAGCCGTGTGTGGGGAAGCCGTAAACTAAAGCCATCTCATCACACCTCACTTGTCACTGTTCACTCTCCATACCGTACAGCGAACAGAGCTGGGAGCTTCCCGGTATAAAATTTCGGCAGGTCAGGGGCCTGGTTTCGTATATGGAACACTCGCACCGGCCGCCTTCCATCCGGAGAAAGACGCAATGCCTGAGGTCACTGCCGTCCGGCATCACGATATGATCGCCGGCCCATACCGCCTGCTGTTTTTCAATAATCATGAGGATGTCCAGGCGATCCTCACGCTGCCAGCGCATTATGTCCACATCCTTCACGTAAGCGCTGAAGTTGGCCAGGCAGCATTTCCCGCAGCGGTTGCAGATTATTTCCATGCGCCCTCCCCCTGGTCAGTCAGTATGAGGTATTCATACTTGAAAAGGTCCTCAATGAAGTGGCGGATTATTTCGTCTTCATCTCTGTTGATCGTCTTTGCCGACAGGACCACCCTGATCCTGTCGGTCATGTCGAATCGGATGAAATCCGCAAACGATCCTCTGTGTGAGATGTATCCGAGGCCCCGGGCTATATCCTGGAGATATGAGAAACGGATGGTATATTCGTCGTGTCCTTTCAGCGGGATGCGTTCCGGCATATTTGTCGGCTGCATGGCAAGCATTTGCGAATAGCGCGACGGTGCCGGCGCTTCGCAACTGTGCTCACTTATGAAGATATACGGAATGCGCGCCCTGCACAACTTTTCGATGGCCTCTGCGGCGCCGACGTTGAAGGTGAAGACGCTGCTTTCGGGGCATTGTAATTTATAGGCGCTGAAAAATTTATGCACCTTCTGCAATTCAGGGTCGGGTTCGCCGTTGTTGGAAAATAATGCTTCCCATTCGACGTTGACACAGGTCGGAAAATCACCGAGGTTTTCATTCATGATGACCAGATCGTAACCGGCGGATGATTTCGGTTCCCAGGCCAGGAAATCCCCCGCAATGAACTCGACGTTAAAACCGGCCAGTGTTTCCTTCTGCTTTTCGAGGAGAAAAGGCGAAATGTCCAGCATTGTGGCCTTCAGGGCGTCGTTCCTTGTCAGAAAGTCTTTCATGAGGTATCCATATCCGCCGCCGATTTCCATAACGGACCGGACCCTGTCAATGGGGATGAAATCGCGCAGGTAGTCGTATAAATGCTCCCCGTAGGATGCATTGCGCCTGATGATCTTCCTGAGGACCGTATCGGGAGGATAAAGGGCATTGCAGACGGTCAATTCCCATCCCAGCGAATCCAGTCCTTTTTGATGATACAAGCTTGTGTTGTTGATAAGATAATTCATTGCCATTATAATCTATATCACTTCCCATGATCCGAAAAGAAAAAAGAAGAAGTTACTCATTCAGAAAATGAATACAAGCACTTAAAGTAAAAAAATATTCCGGAGTAATTCATCGTTGAGGCCTGACGGCACATTGTGTTAGAATTAAACATGAACGTAATCAATACCGGAAAGGCAGGGTCGACAGATATAAAAAGCGGAACAATTTCCCGATCCGGCGGCATTTCCTGTCTTCAATTCGTGATAACCTTATCGGCTCTATGCCTTTTCGTGATTGGTACATCATCATGTTCCGTCTCAAGGCAACCCGATCATCCCGATCCTGCCGCAAGCCGGAAATACATCAGCTGCAGGCCCCTGAAAAAGGAGGCTGCCGGGCAGTCCGTCCTTAAATGCTACTTCGGCTTCGAACAGAGCAGTTTATTTACATCCACAGGAAGGAAAGTGGCGATCCGTGCGGAGTCAGGGGAGCAGTTGGAGTTGTGGTGGCTGGTTGACTGGATTGAAGGAGGAAAATGGTTTCCCCGCCTGGCTTATATCCTGTATTACGTGCCGCCCTGCAGCAGGCAGGATGAAAGCTGTACGAAGATGCGCATAGGCGAGTGCCACTTTCCCGAAGGATGCAATTTCGGTCAGTTTCTGGCGCCGGACAAAAACGGGAATCGAGTTCCCGATTCATTTTCGAATATCATATGGGACAGTTGGGACTATGGCGACGATGACGGCGTGGAAGGGTACCTTGATCATTTCAGGCATGAGTACAATGCGTTAAACGGTTATTATACGGTGACGAAATATCTTTATCACTATCCTCCAGCCTGCACGTTGCCGGTAAGCCCGCGGGACAACATCTGTCTTATCAAAGAGGCATGCAAGCCCCCGTACAGGATATTTAAAGAGGAAAAGATTGAATCCCGCTATCTTGGGTCTTCGGGTGCAAAAGAAAGGCAGTAAGCATTGGATAGGAGGGGGAGGTTACTTCAGCGCGTTCAGAATACATTTCTGATAATCATCGATGACCGCCGGTTTGGGTATGAAACCGCTGGCGCCCCGCTTCAGGAAATCTTTGACGCGGGGGTCGTCCGGTCCGTAGCCGGAAGAAACAAGAACCCGGACATCAGGCCTGATCTTGCGAATTTCATCGAAAACCTCCTCGCCTTCCATGTCCGTCAGATTCATATCAAGGATGATGAGATTGATTTCCTCCGACTTCAGGCGGAATATCTCAATCGCCTCTTCGCCGCTGGATGCCATTACGGCCTCGTTGCCCGTGAGAGAGATCATCTCCTCCCCTACTATCCTTATTATAAGCTCATCATCAACTAGCAGGATGGTTTTTTTCATTTGGAGGGTTTCCTTGGTGCTTATTGTGTTTGAGTATAGGTAATTATTTTGCTTATGTCAAAAAATATAATTAGTTTCCAATCCGGAAACAGAAAGTTTCAGCATCCGGAGTTTCCGTCCGGAAAGGATTTATTTCGGCCCCGGTGAAAAAATCTCTTGACAAATCAATTATGAAAGACTAGCTAATGCGACTTTATTGGAAGGCTCATGAATGGCAGGTCCCTCATGATGTTTTTGTGAGGGATTTTTTTATTGAAATAATGAGGTTTTAAAGGATGAAGACAGATATTCAAAAGGTAAGAAACATCGGCATCAGCGCCCATATCGATTCGGGGAAAACCACTCTGACCGAGAGGATTCTTTACTACACGAAGCGCATTCACGCGATACATGACGTCAAAGGAAAGGACGGCGTGGGCGCGACGATGGATTCCATGGAGCTTGAGAAGGAGCGCGGCATTACCATTGCCTCGGCAGCCACCTTCTGTGAGTGGCTGGGTCATGAGGTAAACATCATCGACACCCCGGGTCATGTTGATTTTACCATCGAAGTTGAGCGGTCGTTAAGGGTTCTGGACGGCGCCGTGCTGGTCCTTTGTTCGGTCGGCGGCGTGCAGTCGCAGTCCATAACCGTCGATCAGCAGATGAAAAGATACAAGGTGCCCTGTATTGCCTTCATAAACAAGTGTGACCGGAGCGGCGCCAATCCGGCGCGTGTCATCGAACAGCTCAGAACAAAACTGGGGCATAATGCCGTAGCCCTGCAGATTCCCATCGGCCTGGAAACAGACTTCAAAGGTGTTGTGGACCTCATTTCCATGAAGGCGCTTTATTTCGACGGCGACAACGGCGAGCATGTCCGTGAAGAGGAAATCCCCGCCGATCTTCAAAGCCTGGCCGGGGAAAAACGGGAGGAGATGATCGACGCCGCCTCCAACTATTCTGATGAACTGACGGAAGCAATCCTTGAAGAACGTGAAATAGCGCCGGAGATAATCGTTGAAGCCATAAGGAAAGGTACCTTGGAGCGCAAACTGACGCCCGTGCTCATGGGGTCGGCATATAAAAACAAGGCCGTTCAGCCCCTGCTTGACGGTGTCACCAGATATCTGCCGTGCCCGTTAGACATCGATAATGAAGCGCTTGACATGGACAACAACGAGGCGCCGATAACTCTTAAAAGCGATCCCGAGTTGCCGGTAGTGGCGCTGGCCTTCAAACTGGAAGACGGGTTATACGGCCAGTTGACCTACATCCGCGTTTATCAGGGAACTATTGCCAAGGGATCGACCATCATCAATGCCCGCAGCGGCAAGAAGGTAAAAGTAGGAAGACTTGCCCGCATGCATGCCGACCAGATGGAAGATATAGATGCCATCTCTGCAGGATATATCGGAGCATTGTTCGGTATCGAATGTTCGTCGGGCGATACATTTGCCTCCCCGGGGATCAATCTGACCATGACCTCCATGTTCGTGCCGGAACCGGTCATATCGCTTGCCATCGTGCCGAAGGACAACAAGTCGCAGATCAATATGTCCAAGGCTTTGAATCGTTTTACTAAAGAGGACCCCACCTTCAGGACTTTCGTGGATCAGGAAACCAACGACACCATCATTGAGGGTATGGGGGAGCTTCATCTGGAGGTTTATGTAGAGCGGATGCGGCGTGAATACAGCGCGGAGGTGACAACGGGCAATCCCCGCGTCGCCTATCGGGAAACTATAACCCAGCGGGCAGACTTCAACTACACCCATAAAAAACAGACCGGTGGGTCGGGACAGTTCGGCCGTGTGGCCGGTTATATGGAACCTGTTGCGGATGCTGATTTTGTTTTCGAGAACGAGGTGGTAGGCGGTACGATTCCCACCCAGTATATCTCGGCCTGTGAGAAAGGTTTCCGCCAGTGCCTGACCAAGGGACCTAAAATGGAATTTCCCGTCACGGGAGTGAAGATCGTAATCAATGACGGCGCCTCTCATGCAGTGGATTCTTCCGATATAGCGTTCCAGGCTGCTGCCAAAGGGGCCTTCCGGGAGGGATATCTCAGAGCCAAGCCGGTAATCCATGAGCCCATAATGAAAGTGGAAATCGAAACCCCGACGGAATTTCAGGGGCCGGTTATGGGGCTTTTGAATCAGCGTCGCGGCATGATTGTCGGTGCTCAGGACGAAGGTCCCATGTGTGTCGTAGAGGCGCAGGTGCCCCTGGCGGAAATGTTCGGATTTTCTACCATCCTGAGATCGGCCACTCAGGGCAAGGCTCAGTTCACGATGGAGTTTGCGCATTACAGACAGGTTCCTGCATCCATTGCAGAGAAGATTGCCGAAGAAGTTGCGGCCCGTAAGAAAAACGCCGCTTAGATCGGTGACCGGCAGCAAAACAGGAATTATAAACGGTGGAGTGACGGCAGCGCACTATGAAATCAGCCGCCAATGTTATTAACTTCAGATACAGGAACATCAAGATGATGAAAAACGATCTTATTCTCCGCAATCCGCTGAGGATACTCGGAAATGAAACGGATGACATTCTTGCCCCGGGGCAGTTCGGTGCCGTTCTCGCACATGCAGGTACCGGAAAGACGGCTCTCCTGGTGCAGCTCGCGCTCAATGCCATGTTAAGAAACAGGAAAGTCATTCATGTAAGCCTGGGAGATCCTGTTCATAAAATCGATCTGAGTTACCAGGAGCTTTTCAAGGACCTCGCAAGGCAGCATGATGTCCCGCAGATAAATCAGCTGTGGGAATCCATCCAGCCGAACCGCTTCATAATGACCTTCAAGGCGATAAGTTTCAGTGTGCCGAAGCTTGCGGAGAGAATAAACGATCTTACTGCACAGAATATATTCATTCCGCAAATGCTGATTATTGACGGCTTTCATTTTGGCGAGTCGGGAAGGGAACCGATCGTCGAGTTGACGGAACTGGCAAAACTCAACGGCGTCTATATATGGTTCACCGTACATACACATCGGCATCTGCCACCCGGACCGGACGGCATGCCGTTATCACTGCTGCATGTAGCGGACCTTTTCGATCTTATTATTCAACTGGAGACAAAAAGTTCGGAAATTTATATCCAGACGCTCAAGGGAGGCATCCCCACCGCTGCTTCTTCATTACGCCTTGATCCTGAAACGATGCTCATTAAGGGGTAAGATCCGGGACATCTATCCTGTTAAAGCCTCGCATGAATTGCATGTATCCGTGATACATGATTCTGCGAGGCTTTAAATTTTCCTTTTCTTTCCTTTTTCTTGACATGTCCAGCCCGCATCGGTATATTCGCCTAAAATCTTTCGTTTTTTTGTAAAAGGGGGGCAGGCGATGTCATTATCAGTCAATGTAGAGGAAAGAACTGAAGGCTACTATACTATACGCTTGGACGGCAGGCTCGATTCGGAAACGTACAGCACCTGTGAGAATATTGTAGGGCCTCTGCTTGAGTCGCCTGTTACCGGTATCCTGTTCGATATGTCAAAGCTGTCTTATATAAGCAGTATGGGCATCAGGGTAATATTTAAAATAAGAAAAGTAGTGGAAGCGGCGGGAGGAAGCGTCATGATGGCGCACCTTCAGCCTCAGATAGCAAAGGTTATCGAGATTGCCAACGCCTTGCCCAAAACGCGAGTCTTTGCGAGCATCGGCGAAGCCGACAGATATTTTGATGCCATTCAGCGCCGCGAAACCGGCGATGATTAAGACGATCCTTAAAAGCCTCCCCGATAATCATTTTCCGGCTGGCTTCTTTTAACACGGATTACTCAATAAAAACGTAATACGCTTTGACATCCAGGTCAAAGAGGCTTTCCGCGGCTCAGAATATTTTTCACAAGAAAAATATTTGATTCGCCGCTTGAAACCCCCTTTAACCTGGACAATATTCACTTATCCAAGTGCTTATACGTTCTATCGCGTAATCCGGGTTAAAGAAACAGAAAGACCTGTCCTTTACTTTGTGTCTTTATTTTTCCTGCTTGTCATCCACCTCAATATTTTCGGGAAGGAAAGATCTTATATACCCGAAATAGGCCTTCATCTGTTCTGTGGCAAAGGAAAAACGGGCCTTGCGAAGTTTCTCAAAGAACTCCTCATACGATACCAGGCATGCCTTCATCACCTGCTGTGTGTTATCTTTTTCTGTACCCGCTTTGCGGCATGTATCGGCCAGTCTCATCAGGCAGTCATTCCATTCGTCGAACAGTTTGAGGGAGCCCTTCCTCCATGTTTTACAGAGCAGAGAGAATTCCTTGAGACTCATCTGCAAAGGCTCAGGATTGACGGTAGCCAGTTTGACAAGGTTATGCCACTGCCTGAAAACATCCTCCCACGAAGAAATTCCGCCGGGGATATTGGTGCCCATCTCCTGCAGCGATTTCAGGAAGGCCTCCGAGGCCTTTCTGTAATAATCCGCCGCCTCAGCATGTTGCTCTTCTCTGCCTTTTTTCATGATCAGAACCTCACGCCTGTATAGACGTCATCTTTTCTTCCAGCGCTCAAATTTTTCGAAGGCGCCTTCTGCCGCCGCGAAAAGATCCTCCAGGGCGACAGGCTTTATGAAATAGTCGTCAAAACCGGCTTCCCTGCAGGCATGGATTTCGAAAAGAGAGGCATATCCCGTCACTGCATGGATAATGGCCATTGGATTTGAACTGCGGATGCGCCGGCACAGCTCCATGCCGTTCATGCCCGGCATATTGAGATCAAGGAAAATGACGTGGATGCTCTCCTTCTTGAGAATCTCCAAAGCTTCTTCTCCCGATTCCGCTGTTTTCACAGTATAGCCCCTGCTTGAAAAAGCCTCTTCAAACAACCTTCTGATCAAAAGTTCATCATCCACAACGAGAATTTTCTTTTCCATTGTCATCCCTCCTGTTTATTGCCGGTTATTCGGCCGATTTGTCCAGGTCAACTATCGTGGACTTTCCCGCATAAGGTTTTGTCTCATACCTGCTTATGCTCATCAGTTTTTTCGTGATGGCGCGCATTCTCTCTATCTGCCCCTTTATAATCCTGATGCGTTCTTTTTTAGCATCCCCTTCCGGCAGACTCATTCCCATAAGGTCGGCCTGGCCCAGTATGGCCTGCAGGGGCTGATTCATCTCATGAGAAATCATCCCTGCCGTTTGGATAAGGGCGGCGAGTTTTTCCCTCTCCCGCTGCTCTTCCTCAGCCTTCATGCGGTCGGTGATGTCGCGGGCTGTCGCCTGGAAGCCGGTTATTCTTTCCTGGTCGAAAATAAGCTGTACCTGCTGGCCGAGCCATGTTTCCCTGCCGTCTCTGGTTACAATGGGGAATTCGTGATAGGATACCTGGTTTCTTTCCCTGTATTGTTTTTCATAAAATCTGTTCAGGGATTCACGGTGATCTTCTCTGATAATGAAGCCGTAATGTCTGCCGAACAACTGTGATATCGGGTAGCCGGTAAGCTTCTCGGCGGCGGGATTAACGTAGGTCAAAATGCCCCTCGTGTCGGTGGTGTAGATGATGTCGTTGCTGTTCTCCACCAGATGGCGGTATCTTCTTTCATTCTCCTTTATCATGTCCTCCATCAGTTTTTGTTCCGTGACGTCTTCGTGTGTACCTTCGTAATAGAGAGTTCTGCCTGCTTCGTCGCGTACTGTCCGTGCGTTGATGGATATCCATATCCTGCTTCCGTTCTTTCTGTAAACTTCGATCCGGAAGTTTTCGACGCTTCCCTGTTCCTCTATTGTCCGTGTGAATATTTCCCGTTCTCCGGGATCGACGTATCCCTGGACTGCCATGTCTGTAACGGCTTTCGTCATCTCCTCAGGCGAGTCGTAGCCGAATATCCTGGCCATGGCCGGGTTTGCCTGGAGAAGGTGTCCTTCCGGAGTGGACTGGAATATCCCTTCGCGGGCGTTTTCAAAAATACTGCGGTATCTCTCTTCACTTTCACGCAGCGCCTCCTCCATTCGTCTGCGGTCGGACACATCAAGCGCGGATCCGATTACAGCAAACTTGCCCTGATAGGAGGTGCGTGAACTGTACACTTCAATATACCGGACGTCCCCGTTCTTGGTCAGTATCCTGAAGCTGTAGCTGGTTGACTTGATCTCTCCCGAAATCCTTTTCCGGAGGCTGTCTTCGACCAAAGACAAATCTTCGGGAAAGATGACATCCGGGGGACCGAGTCTGTCGATCATCTCATCGACAGCGTATCCTAATATCCGGGCAAACTCCGCATTCACATATTTAAACAGATTGTCCTGGATGAGATAAACGCCGACGAGCGCCTTTTCGGACAGGTCCCTGAACTTGTTTTCCGATTCCAGCAGAGCCACTTCCGTCAGCTTGCGGTCGGTAATGTCCCAGCCTACTCCGTTGAGGCGCATGGGTTTGCCTGTTTCGTCGAGGGTCATCATACCCCGTGCCGCTATATAGCGCATAGTTCCGTCAGGCAGGATCACGCGATATTCCGGTTCATAGGGCACGCCACTGGTAATGGTTCTTTGCAGTGCCTCTTTTAACATTTCCCTATCTTCCGGATGAATGACTCTGAAAAACTCCTCTGGTGTACCCTGGAAACTGTCCGGATCAATTCCCAGCAGGCGGCATATCTGTTCGTCAAAATAGCGCCTGCCGTCGGTGAGATCCAGAACCCACGTGCCCATGCGGGCGGAAGCCAGTGCAAGATCGAGCTTTGACTTGCTTGCCTTCAATGTCTCCTCGGCATACCTGCGCTCTGTCAGATCGGTGTGCGTGCCGACGACCCTGAGCGGTTTGTCGTCTTCAGTGCGGGATACCACCTTTCCGCGATCAAGGATCCACTTGTACGATCCGTTTTTGCACAGAAGCCGGTGCTCGCTCATGTAAACCGGGGTTTCCCCGGCAAAGTGCCTGTTGATTTCTTTATAGACATGATCACGATCATCGGGGTGCAAGCGCTTGTCCCACTCTTCCAGCTTGTTTCCGATTTCATGTTCCTCAAATCCCAGCATGGTTTTCCACTGCCGGGAGAAGTAGACTTCGCTGGTTGCTGCGTTCCAGTCCCATACGCCGTCGCCTGATCCCTCGAGGGCAAAACTCCAGCGTTCCTCGCTTTCCCGGAGGATGGTTGATATCCTGTCTTTCTCCCTCAGTTCGCTGTCGAGCCGCAAGCTGAGCTGCATGGAACGCCTGTACAGGACGGCAATGAAAAACAGGGCCATTGACAGGACGGCGATAACCAGGAGCAGTATGACAAGCTCCCTCCAGTATATCCTGATGGTTTCTTGAATGGTACCGGGAGTAAGTTTCCCATAATAGCCGATTTTCAATTCCTGTTGAAGATCGTGAACGGGCTGGTAGTTGAGTGGATAACTCCAGCCTCCGCAGTCGCCGGCAACGGCTGCCGGGTCATCAGCCTGCATGGCCTGGAGCGCCAGAGAGACATGCGAGGCCAGATCCTGTGAAGTGTGCGACAGTTTGGCAAAGGCCCACTCCGGATAAAGGCGGGTGCTGAGCAGAAAAGGAAAAGCTTTTCTTGCAGATGTAACATCGTTGCCTTCGGCGAGCACGCGAATGTCCGTCAGTTTGATTTTTCCGGCAGCGGCCAGGTCCTCCAATACATCCGTTCTGCATGCGCCGGCTTCGGCATTTCCCTTAAGAACCTCAAAAACCGCCGCGTCATGCTGGCCGGCGAACCGCAGTGATTTGAAGTCCTGATAAGGATCTATCCCGGCCCGCTTGAATTCCCTCCATTGCACCTGCCAGCCGCCCAGCGAGTCGCGATCAGCGGCAATAAAAGACCTGCCCTTCAAATCATGAAATGCCTTGATCGACTGATTGTCGGATCGTGTGAAAATGACTCCCCCGAATACCGTGTAATAGCCATTCTTTATTTTTGTCTTTATTGTCGCTATGCCTGTTACACCGTACATCGCCTCGATATCAACAAAGATGCCGGAATTGCAGATGACAAAATCTACTTTGCCGTCCCGGACGGCCGGGATGATCTGTTCAAAGGAAAGGGGTACGAGTTCAAATTTGTGAGGGGCGACTTTTTTCGTCAGGTAATGCATTGTCGGTTCCCACCGCTTCCTGCATTGTTCATTGCCGCGATTTGCCAGGACGCCGACTTTTACATTTCCTTCCGCTTCTGAAATTGACGGCAGTAAGAACCCTGCCGCCACTATCATGCTCAGTACAATTATTATGCATGCGGGGCATTTCCGGAAATTCATCATTACACTCTTGTTTCTTTTAGCGTCGGCAATGAACGCCTCCGTTTTTGATGAGGCTGAAAGACGGGCTGAACGTCATTCCGACTCCGGGGAGGGAAAGCCGGGTGACCATTCTATTGACCCGATTATACGTAAAGACAAGGTCCCGTGTCAAAGGGTTTTCACGGACCGGCCGGTTCCTGTCAGAAAACAGCGGATGATGAAGATGTCACTTCTCCAGAGGAGCGGATTTTACCTTCCAGTGCAGTGTTATGGTATAGAGACTCAACAGGACAAGCCCTGCCATGATCATGGCCATGCCGCCCGCCTCCATCATGGTGGGTCTTTCTCCCAGTTCAGCGGCCGCCGCGGCGATGCCGATGACCGGAGTCGCCAATGTCCCCATACTGGCGATGCCGGCGGGAAGTTTTTGCAGGATGTAAAACCAGATCAGCAATGCCGCGGCCTGGCTGATGACGGAACTGTAGAAGGTGCCGGCGATAAAATAGGTTGACCATTCAATCGGGCGGGAAGGTACAAGAAGCGCGACAGCCAGAAGGGGCAGGGAACCGAAGAACATCTGCCATGCCGTCAGTGAAAGCAGATCGAATTTCACGCGCCTGTGGATGATCTTTGTATAAAGGGCGCTCGCCCCCCATGCCACGCCGGAGAGAATGGCCAGAAGCTTGCTTTTCAATGAGCCGTGGAGATTCCATGGCTCCAGAATCACCAGCAGGCCCACAAAGGCCAGAATGACTGCCGCCCACTGCAGACCGCGGATGCGCTCGCCGAGGAGCGGCCAGGCTGTGACCAGCACCCAGAACGGCATGAAATAGACAAGGATAGCCGTTTTTCCGACAGCGCCGGTGTCCAGCGACCATGCAACAAGTCCGACGCATCCGGTCGTTGTGAAAAGGCCGAGGATGACGGTCATCACAATCTCTTTCGGTTTGAACGGTTTTTTCATCCAGATCATGATGATGAAAAGAGAGAAGGCGCCTATGAAGCTGCGCATCGCCGCGAAATCAAAAGGACCTGCATACTTGAGGCACTCCTTCATGACAACCCAGTTGTAGCCCCAGATGCACGAAAGGGCGATCAGCGCGGCAGTTGCCGGCTGCATGAAAGGCTTTTTCCCGTTCATGATTTCTTCAGGGGTTCCGGCGCTTTTTCCGGTTCGCCGGAAGAGAGAAGATTTCGCCATGCATCGCGCTCCAGAAAAGAGCCTTCCACATTTGCTTCCATTTCAAGAAACATAGCGTAAGGCATGGCGAAGGTCAGGAGGTTGTCGCCCAGTTGTTTCCGGACGGCGAGACGGGCGGATATGTCCGTGAGACCGACAACGGCGCGCGGTCTGTCCGCTTCAGCCTCGCGGTAGGTGAAGATGCCGATGGTCTGGCATCCGGCCGCGTAGGGGATATAGACGTTTTCACTGTCTCCCCGCCCGTAGTTTGCCAGGACTACCAGCGCCGAGAGGCGATCCGGATCGACAAAAAAAATAATCGTCCGGGGTATTTCAACTGGAGCATCAACCGACTTCAGCGGTTTGAAGACGGCGTACCTGGCAGGGATGCCGGTGATCGGGAGGCCTTCAACGAAACGCCTGGCATGTTGAGGCGATTTGAAATAGCCTTCTCCCTTGACAAAATTATCGTGAGCCTCCTGAGTCATGAAGGGCTTGACCTGCTCCGCCGCCCGCCGCCCTTTTTCCCACGCGGCGTTGCCGATGGAGAGAAAATGGCAGAAACAGTCCTCGCCGCCGGGGAAGTTTTTGTACTGGTTTTCGAAGCCCAGGCCGACTCCACCCCCGACGCAACCAAAGGTCCTGCGGTCACATACCGCCGTTTTTCCCCTGACGGCGGCTGCGGCAAGCCACATCACGCACCCCCATTTGTCCTTAGCAAACTGCATGGCCCCTTCCGGCCTTTCGTCGGACCAGAGAAGGGCAACAGGCGGGTGAACAACCTTAAGGGCATCGGCAATCCTGCTTTTCATGAAGGCTCCTCAGAGTTATCTGGTTTTTCTGATGCTCCGGGCTGTGCAGATCGTCAGCGGGAGGCAGCCCTGTTCATTATCGGTGAATCTCCATATCCGGAAGTATATGCAGTGTTATATATAAAACCCATGATTTACACAACAAATATGAAGGATGCGGAATAAACCTTTGAGATATTCTTTTTAAATGTGGTAGTAATAACAAAAATTGAGGAAGCGTTTATCCACATACAATTCAGATCTTACTGAGCAATGACAAATCAGAAATGCACGGCGGGTGAAATTCACCCGAAAAGAGAGTCGCTGAGTGAATGCGACAAGCTGAAGGATGTTATTCAAAAGGGGCGGAGACTGGTCATATTTCTCCATGACTATCCGGATCCGGATGCCATCGCCTCGGGCTGGATTCTCTCCCGGATCGGGGCGCATTTTGGCGTCCGCACACGCCTGGTTTACGGCGGGCGCCTCGGGCGGGCGGAAAACAGATACATGGTCGAACTGCTGAAGATCCCTCTGCACCGGGTGAACAATCACGAAACGGATATCCGGAAGACGGACGTCCTCGCTATCGTCGATGCCCAGCCGGGCACGGGCAACAATTCATTTCCTTCGGAAAAGTTCAAGCCGCACATCGTTATCGATCATCACCCGCTGCAATCCAGAGTGAAGGCGGATTTCCTGGCGGTATCGACGCGCTTCGGAGCATGCACCACACTGGCTCTGAGATACTTTAACGACTGCAATCTCAAAATCGATCAGGGGCTGGCCACGGCTGTCGCCTATGCCATCATATCCGAAACCCAGGATTTCCTGAGAGAGTCAACGCCCGCGGATCATGCTGCCATGGTAGCCGTGATGCCGCATGTGAACCAGCGCAAACTGGCACGAATACGCCATCCGCGCCGTGAGCGTGAATATTATCGCGCCATAGCCAAAGCCATGCAGCACGTTGCGATTGCGAAGAATCTCTGTATATGCCATGCGGGTGCGGTCTTTATTCCGGAATTAGTGGCGGAGATAGCCGATCTCCTTAATGCCATGAAGGGTATATCGTGGTGCCTGGCCACCGGTTATCATGAGAAGGAGCGTTCCATGATCCTGTCTCTCAGGACCGGCAGAAACAAACCGCCTGCCGGCAGGGTCATGCAGAACATGGTAAGAGGTTTGGGCAGGGGCGGCGGTCACAGCAAGATGGCGGGCGGCATGGCTCCGTGTCAAGGCCGGGACGAATACGAGCGTATGTGTGGAGTAATGACGGAGCGTTTCCTGAGGATATTCAAGGCAGCGCCGGACCATTTGCAGAAGCTTATGCAAAACAGCGAGTGATGGTTCTATTTGCAAATCCCTTGCGCTGGTTTTATTGTCTCTGCGCAAAGAGTTTCCCGCGGCTCGGAATATTTTTTCGACGGAAGCCGTGATCATTTTCCAGGCCCTGCCTGATGAAAAAATATTTGATTCGCCGCTTGAAAATCCCTTGCGCAGAGTTCAGAAGTTTAAGCATCCGGAGTTTCCGGATGGACACTATTTATGGAGGTTGCTATGAAGAATTGTTTTTCGAAGATGCTGATTTCCGGGGGATTGCTATTGATTGCTGTAACGCTTGTTCAGGTGTTTTCGGGACAATGCTCTGCTCAGAACAGAATGCCGGACGGTTTTGTTGATGTGAAAAAGGCCATTCCCTCCGCACAGTTTGATATCCGCTATTACGGCCCTCATAACTTTGTGGGGCAGAAGGTAGACGGATATAATGCACCCAGGTGCATACTCACAAAAAAAGCAGCCGATGCCCTGGCAAAGGTACAGGAGGAGTTAAAAGGATTTTCGCTGTCGATCAAGATTTATGACTGCTACAGGCCCCAGAGAGCGGTCGATCATTTTGTAAGATGGGCCAGGAATGTCGAAGACGTCAAAACCAAAAAAGAGTTCTACCCGACGGTCGACAAAAGAAATCTCTTCAGGGACGGCTATATTGCCAGCCGCTCAGGCCACAGCAGAGGCAGCACGGTTGATCTGACGATAGTGCCGGTTCCCGTTCCCGCGCAGGCGGAGTACGTGTCGGGGCAGCCGCTGCAGGAGTGCTATCTGCCGGCGGAAAGCAGGTTCAGGGACAACAGTGTGGATATGGGCACCGGCTTCGACTGCTTCCACGAGCTTTCCCATCCTGAAAATCCGAAGTTGGGATTGCAGCAGAGGATGAACAGGATGCTGCTGAAGGTGCTGATGGAGAAGCACGGCTTCAGGTATTATGACAAGGAGTGGTGGCATTTCACGCTGAGGAATGAACCTTTTCCGGAGCGCTATTTCAACTTTCCGATTGAGTGATTATTTATCCAGGACTTCCCGGACAATTCTGCCGATTGTTTTTTTGGAGAACGGCTTCATGACAAAGGCCTTTAAGCCGATGTCTTTTGCCTTCTCCTCGTCGATGAATTCGCTGAAGCCGGTGCACAAAATAATCGGTATATCAGGCCTGATGCGCAGGAATTCTACGGCAAGTTCACTGCCGGTCATGAGGGGCATCGTCATGTCGGTAATGACGAGATCGTAGAATCCGGAATCGGCCAGGAACGAACCCAGCGCCTCCATGCCGCTTGTCCTGACATCTACCGTATAACCCAGAGACTCAAGCATCAGTTTTCCCATGGCCAGCAATGTCTGGTCGTCATCAACCAGAAGAATGCGTTCGCTGCCTTGCGGCACGTCCTCCGGTACAGAAGCCTCTTCTCTGGGTTCAGTGCTGCCGATGGCGGGAAGATAGACATCGAAGGCCGTTTTATAGCCGTGTTCGCTCTCGGCCGTGATTATACCCCCGTGGTTCTTCACAATGCCATAGACGACGGAGAGCCCCAGGCCGGTTCCTTCCCCTATGCCTTTGGTTGTAAAAAATGGTTCAAATATACGATCCTTGATTGCCGGGTCAATCCCTTGTCCTGTGTCCGACACGGTCATCCTGACATAAGGTCCGGCGACGGCATCCGGGTGCTGACGCAGGATGCTGTCCTTGATGTATTCCAGGGAAAGGTTGACCTCCAGTACGCCGCCTCTCTCCCCCATGGCCTGTGCGGCATTGGTGCACAGGTTCATGATGATCTGGTGCATCTGTGTCAAATCCGCATTTATCATGCATGGGTCCGCCGTTAAATTCTGGCGGATTTCCACGGTGGCGGGAAGGGTGGATCTTAAAAGCTTCAGCGCCTCCTTCGTTACCAGCTTCATGTCAAGCGGTTTCTTTTCCTGTTCCGTATTACGGCTGAATGTCAGTATCTGCCTGACGAGGTCTTTAGCCTTCTTTGACGCTTTCAGAACCTCGTTCAACTTGCGCCTGCGCATTTTTTCATCCGGTTCGTCGATGGTGAGTTCCGTATAGCCGATAATTGCCGCCAGCATATTGTTGAAGTCATGCGCGATGCCGCCGGCGAGTGTGCCTATTGCCTCCAGTTTTTGAGCCTGGTTGAGCTGGTCCTGGAGATGCTTCCTTTCGGCCTCGGCGCGTATGCGTTCGGTGATGTCCTGAGCGGTCTGCACGGCGCCGATAATCTCACCCTGCGGGTTGTAAATCCTGGCGGCCTGTATGGACATTATCCTTTCTTCATCACGGAGCCGGATCGTTCGCACGCTTTCAAAAGCGCCCGGGGATATTTCGCTCCTGTTGACGCCTCTGTGCCCGTACTTCCTGATTATCTCTTCATCCTGCATCGTGAGGATGATCTCTGCCAGGGATGGCGAATCTTTTCCTTTGAAGAGAAAGCTGAGATCGATCTTTTTCCCGAGCATAGATTCCTTCGGCCTTCCCGTATACACCTCGTTGCTCCTGTTCCACAGAGTGACCTTGCATTCCTTGTCGATCACAAAACCGGGAACTGGAATGCCGTCGAGAGTCGATGCCAGTTGCTCGCGCTCTGACGACAGGGTTTCTTCCATCTGCCTGCGGTCAGTGATATCCCTGATTGTTTCAATGGCGCCGACAATGGCTCCCTTGGTATTGTAAAGCGGGGAAGCGGTTCCCAGAAGATAAGACCTTTTGCCCCTGAGGCTGGGCATATAGGCTTCTCCCACCAGAGTGCCGCCCTGCCACTTGATGTTTCTGTATCTGCCCTCTATTTCTTCTCTCGGTTGCAATACCAGATCTATCAGTATCGGCCTTCTCTCCCCGTAGAAAGGAAGAGCATATTCAAAGTTTCCCTTGCCGAGCACGTCTCCAGCTTTAATGCCGGTCATCTCCTCGATGGCCCTGTTCCAGGCGATCACATAACCGTCCTTGTCGATAACCAGGGCCGCATCGGGCAGAAAATTGATGATGTCGGCCATTCTGCGCTCGCTTTCCTTCAGGGCGTCATCCGCCAGTTTTCTTTCCGTGTTGTTGCGGATGCACTCGATGGCGGCGATGATCTCTCCCCTGGAATCACGCAGTACCGAGGCGGTGGCGGATAGATGTACATTGCCGGGAGCCAGCTTGGGGGTGTAGGACTCCCCGAACAGAATATCGCCGAATCTGTGAATCGCTGTATATCGCGTTTCCATCCGGGAATCGGGGTGCAGCGCCAGGTCGATAAGAATGGGTCTTCTCTCTCCGTAAAAGGGAAGGGCGTATTCATAGTCGCCCCGGCCGATCATTTCTTCGGCCTTTACCCCGGTCATATCTTCAATGGCCCTGTTCCAGGCGATTACTATACCGTTTCGGTCGATAACCATGGTGGCGTCGGGCAGGAAGGAGATGATGTCGGCGAGCTGTCTCCGGGATTCCCTCAGCTCCTCCTCTCTTGCTCTGTCATCGGTGATGTCACGCGCAGAGGAAAGGGCTCCGGTTACAATTCCGTTACTGTCCTTAATGACCCGGCACCACCAGGCAAGCAGTCTCTTCTCCCCATCGCGCCGCCTCTGCCGGCTTTCCACATAGACGACATCCTCACTGCCATTGAAGATGGGCTGAACGGATTCATATGTGCTCTGCTCTTCCGAAAAATAGAAGTCAGCGGACTTTCCTATGGCATCTTCGCCGAAGAACTCAAGCCCCGCCTTGTTGGCCCATCTATAGATCTTGTTGCTGTCCACCTCCATGATGATATCCGGTATGGCCGCCAGCAGGGCCTCCTGGTGAGCGACCAGGTTACTGATCTTGTCTTCCGTGATCTTGTTATTTGTGATGTCGCGGGCTACGGCATATATCATGCTGCCCACCGGGTACGATTTCCATTCAATGAAGCGATACGATCCGTCCCTGTGGCGGTAGCGGTTTACAAAGCTAAGTACCTCTTTTGATTCGGCCAATTGTCCGACAGCTTCGGTTGTGGCTTTGATATCATCAGGATGGATCAAATCAAAAAAACTGGTTCCCTCCAGCTCGACCAGCGGATAACCGAGAGTTCTCTCCCATTCCGGATTGAGGCGGCGAAAATAACCGTCAATGTCCGCAATGCAGAGAAGATCGAGACTGCTGGTGAAATACCTGTCCAGCTCATCCGTCTTGATCCTCAGTTCCGCCTCCGTTTGTTTTCTCTGTTCAACTTCATCGGCGAGCAGGCGGTTTTTCAATAAAGTATAAATATAAAAGATCATGCCGATCGAGAAGATAAGGGCGATGAGCAGCATCCTGTTGCGGAATCCCTCCAGAGGGCTCAGCGCTTCATCCTCAGGTGTGGCAACGACAATCGACCAGAACTGGTTTCGCAGATTGATGGGCATGTAGACCGCATGCTTTATTGTTTTGCTTACCTTGCTTCCCCTGACGCGGTCGAAGGTATAGGTAGTGATACCCTGTTCGCCGCGCATCATCTTTTCCGCCATGGCCAGGATATCGGGGAAGTCTTTGCAGTTGACAAGAACAGAGTTTCCTTCATGGCCCGGAACCGGACAGGAGAGCTCCGTTCCGCCTTTGCTGATTACCCATGCATAACCGTCCTGTCCGATCCTTATGTCCTGAACATAACGCTTGGCTATCACATCGAAGGGCAGAAGCACGGCCAGGGTTCCGTCGAAGGAACCGTTTTTGAAAACCGGTACATGAATGATTATCGTCTTGGAACCGCGCCGGTTGGTGAATACATCGCTGATGACCACCCTTTTTGTTCTCTTTGTTTCCAGGAAATCGTTGATGCTTATCACTGATTGGCCAACTTTGGAATGATCATAGGGCTCCGGATGAACTATTCTCCCCTGCCTGTCTGTTCTGGAGATGATGCTTATTTCTCCGGCATGGGAGGCCTGAAACTCCCGCATCAGTTTCCTGCCTTCAGGGTTGAGGGAAATGATGTCCGGGTCTTTTGCCAGGCTTTCCAGCAGTCTGATATGATCGTCAAAAAAGGCCTCAATGCCTTTCGCCGCCTGTCTGGCATGAAGCATCTGTCTGGCATTGAGGTTGTCTATCGTTTCTCTTTTGACGTTTTCGTATGTTATGTAGAAAAGAAAGCCGCCGGTCAGGATGAATGCCATAATGATTATGACATACGGGGCATATAAAGAAATGTGCCTGCCGGATTTTCCTTCATTCGTCTGCATATGGTCCACTTGATGTTTCTTTGTTCAGGAGGAGGCTAAAAGTCTGTGTTCGATTAAAACAATAATTATTAAAATCCCGTTTTTTGCGAAGGTTTAAATAAATGTGGCCGTTAAGGTTGGTTGACGCTTTTACTGTATAACTTATAGGCGTATTTTCAATTGTAATTACTTATATGTCAAGAAAATCTTTCCACACGAAAAGCATTGACAGGGAAGTGTTTTGCTATTATGTATCCGCGCTGAAAAAATTGAAGGTGAAGAGGTGTTATATGTCAGGACACGGCGCCGGTCATGTGGATCCGGCAAACAAAAAAATTGCTTTATTGATATCAGTCCTGGCGCTTTTTCTCGCGATGAGCGAAACAATGGCTAAAAGCGCCCAGACGTCGGCTTTGAGCTACAACATCGAGGCGTCGAATCTTTGGGCATTCTTTCAGGCGAAGACGATACGCATGACGACGCTGCGCACCGCCGCCGATGCCGCCGATGTTGAATTAAAGCACGAAAAAAATCCAGCCAAGGCGGAGGCGCTTCAGAAGCGCGTTGAAGACTGGCGCAAGGTTGCGGCCACATACGATTCGGAACCGGAAACGAAGGAGGGGCGCAAGGAGTTGTCGGCTCGCGCGAAAGCGGCGGAAAAGAACCGGGTCCGCGCCATGGCCGCCTATCACTACTATGAGCTTTCTTCGGCAGCCCTGCAGATCGCCATCGTCCTGGCATCAGCGGAAATCATCACCGGTGTTGCCGTACTGGCCTGGCTGGCAGGCGGCTTGGGAGTTGTCGGGGTGATTCTCAGCGCGATAGGATTTTTTGCACCGCTGGCCGTGCACCTGTTCTGATCCCGGGATTTTTTTTAGAGTAAAAGACCAAAAAGAAATGGGATAACTTTCAGGTCTTCAGTCTTAAGGAATACGTCTGAAAATCGCCCTCCGCAACCGGAAGCAGGCACGGTTCCATTGAAAGAACATAAACGGCAGGTTATTTGAAAGAAGGAAATTACATTCCCATGTATGCCTTGCGGACTTCTTCTGAATCCAAAAGGTCCCGGGCGGTGCCGGACTGGACGATTTTACCGGTCTGTATCACATAGCCGCGATGGGCGATCTCCAGAGCCTCCTGAACCATCTGCTCTACGAGGAGAATAGTTGTTCCCCCACGGTTGATGGCGGTTATTGTTTCCATCATCTTTTCCACCATACTCGGCATCAGGCCCAGGGACATTTCATCCAGCATGAGCAGCTTGGGCCGTGACATGAGGCCGCGTGCGATGGCCAGAATCTGCTGTTCCCCTCCGCTCAGCGTTTCAGCGGTCTGCTTTGCGCGTTCCTTGAGAACGGGGAAAAGCGACAGGATTCCCTCCAGGCGATGCTGAAGCTCGGTTTTTGATTTTACGGTGTAGGCTCCCAGGGCAAGATTCTGCTCCACTGAAAGTTTGGCGAAAAGTCTCCGTCCTTCGGGAACATAACTGATGCCGAGCTTTAGCGTCCTGTGTGCCGGGAGTTTCGATATATCGTTCCCTTCGAAGATGATATGTCCCTGCAGGGGCTTGTTCAGGCCGCAGATGGTGCGCAGGGTGGTTGTCTTCCCGGCGCCGTTTGAACCGACAATCGCCACCAGTTCTCCCGGCATAACATCCAGCGAAATGCCGAAGACGACGGGTATTTCCTCATAGCCGGTATAGAGGTCTTTGACCTGGAGGATCGGTTCAGGCACGGGATTCGCCCTCCTTCCGGGTCTTGAAGCGCTGAGAATACTTGGCGCCCAGGTAGGCCTCGATTACCCGCTCATCGTTGCTGATGGCGCCGGGAGCGTCTTCAGCGATCTTCACGCCGCCGTCAAGGACAACGACCTTGTCGGCGATGGGCATGATCCCTTCCATAACGTGTTCCACGATCATCAGTGTAATGCCGCTTTCCTTTAGTCGAAGAATAACTTCAACGGATGACTTCATCTCGGTCGAAGTCATACCTGCCATCACCTCATCGAGCATGAGCAGTTTAGGCTGTGTCGCCAGAGCCCTCGCCATTTCAAGCCGCTTCTTGGTGCCGATGGGCATCTCACCGGCCGGCTTATCCTGAAAAGCCTCAAGATTGCAGAGACGGATGCACTCCGCGGTTCTTGCAAAGGCCTCCCGATTGTCCGAAGTCTTGAGAAAGGCGCCGGCCAGCACATTGTCGAAAACGGTCATCTCTTTGAGAGGGCGCACGACCTGGAAGGTGCGGACCGCCCCCATACGGGCGACCTCGTAGGGTTTGCGGCCCGTGATATCCTTGCCGTTGAAAAGGATACTGCCGCCGGCGGGTTTGTAGAGGCCGGAGATGCAGTTGAAGAGGGTCGTCTTTCCGGCGCCGTTGGGGCCGATCAGTCCGACGATAGTCCCTGTTTCCACAGAGAAGGTCACCCGGTCGCAAGCGACCAGTTCCCCGAATTTCATTGTTACATCGCGCACGTCAAGAAGTGCCATCGGTCGCATCTCCTTTTACAGTGCCTGCTTTTTTCACGAATCGCTTCCGGATGGCCTTCATAATGCCGATAATCCCGGTAGGTTGATTGATGATCATGAACATGATGAGGAACCCGAAAATGATGAGGTCCACGCCGCCGCCTGAACCGGCTCCCCATATAGCGCGGGTGTATTCCTGCAGCGGTATCAGAAAGGCGGCGCCGAGAAGCGGACCGGCCAGGGTTCCCGACCCGCCCATGATGGTTATCAGCACGAACTTCATCGACGCGTCGAGGGACATGACCATCGGCGGATCGACCCGGAGATTGTACTGGACGAAAAACGCTCCGCAAAGCGCCGTCAGAGCAGCAGAAAGGGCCATGGCGGCAAGTTTGACGGCCGTGCTGTTGATGCCGATGGATTCGGCCGTTTCCTGTCCTTCCCGGACGGCACGCATGTAGTATCCGAAGCGATGACTTTCCAGCCACCGGACCACGCCGAAGACCACGATAAAGAGAACCAGGGCGCAATAGTAGTAATGCATTTTGGAATCATACCACATCAGATTCTTGAAACCCTCTTCCACCAGAGGGTAGTCCAGCCCCAGGGCGCCCCCGACCCAGTCCCAGACCAGAAATACACGATTGAATATCTCCACGATGGCGAATGTGGCGATGGCGAAATAATGGCCGCTAAGCTTGAAACAGGGATAGCTGATGAACACTGCAACTGCGGCCGCCGCAAGCATGCCGATCAATATGCCCGTCCAGGGAACTCCTCCGTAGGTCACAACAGCCATGCCGGCGCCGTAGGCTCCGATGCCGAAGAATACCGAGTGACCGAACGACACCTGGCCGCAATAGCCGCCGATGATGTTCCAGGCCTGGCCCATGCTGGCAAAGAGCAGGATCAGGATCAGGATGTGCATGTTGAAGGAGTTGTCGCTTATGCCCGGCACAAACGGCAGGATCGCCATCAGCGCCAGAACAACGAGCCAGACGGCATCTTTTCCGGTCAATGTTTTCCGTTCCATGGCGCTCACCATCCGAAAATGCCCTTCGGCCGCAGGAAGACCACGGCCAGATAGAGGCTGAACACGGCGATGTATTTGAAGACCGGTGCAATATAGAAGCCCGCCAGCGCCTCCGTTACGCCTACCAGCAGCCCGGCCAGAAACGCGCCGGGGATGGACCCGAAGCCGCCCATGGCAACACAGACAAAGGCAATGAGGCCGAACATGGAGCCCACCTCCGGATGCACGGCCAGATAGGAAGGCATGATGCCGCCGGCGGCGCCGACGCAGGCTCCGCCGATTCCGAAGATCAGAATGTAGATTCGCTCGGTATTGATGCCCACGATTTCCGCTGCTTCGCGATCCAATGCCGTAGCCTGGGTGGCCCAGCCGAACCGGGTGGTGTTCACCATGAGATAGACTAAAATGACGACGATGAGTGAAAGTCCTGCGGCCGCAAGCTGTGGCAGCGAGAAGATCAATCCCCCAAGATGGAAAGTCTTGTCACCCAGCCAGGTGTCGGAGAGGATCAGAAAATTGGGCGAAAACTGGTTCATGCAGAGGTTTTTGAGAACCATGGCGAGCCCGAAGGTTGCAAGAAGCGCCACAAGACCGGCTTTCCCGATCGTATAACGGATGAGCAGCTTGTACGTCATTGCCCCCAGGATAAATACGAAGGCGGCCGCGGCAAAGACCGACAGAACCGGATCTATATTCGCCAGGAACCCGAGCCAGTAGCTCACGTACATGCCGATCATCAGGAATTCGCCGTGGGCGAAATTGATGACATCCATGACGCCCCATATGAGACAGAGGCCGGCGGCAACCAGCGCATAAACCATGCCGGCCAGCAGTCCGTCGATCAGGACCTGGATGAATGTCTCCATGAGAACCTCGCTGAATCGTCGGCAGGCGCATTGTTAAAGCATGCCGTTCCCGCCGTATCATAAAACATCCAGCCGGGCAGGCACCGGTAATGCGGATAAGCCTGCACCGGCTGGAAATTCAATCTTACTGAACTGTTTCTATAGGCTGATCTATCTCTTGTCCCACGCCTTCATGGGAAACACGATAGTCGCTTTCTTGTCGGCCAGCCCTTCCGGGTAGATCCGTTTGTACTCACCGCCCTGAAGCTGGGTGACGATGCTCTGCGCCTTTCCATTCTGGCCGCCCTTCACGAAGGACACTTTCCCGCCGAGGGACAGCGGTGAATCCCATGTGTTGGACATCAGGGTTTTGGCAACCTTGTCGGGATCGAGGCTGCCGGCCTTTTCAATCGCCTGGGCCAGTACCAGCATGGCTACGGTTTCCTGAATGCTGTCTCCGTCATAGGGCACGCCGCCGGTCTTGCTCTTGAAAATTTTCTCGACTGCGGCAACGGCAGGCATCAGGCTCGCGAACTGGGGTGAATAGGCTGTGGAGCCCATAAAGAAATCAGCGTCCTTTCCGAGCTGCTTGGTGATGACCGGGTCCTGATATCCGGAGCAGTAGTTGATGGCGATCCTGGGCAGCCAGTTCATCTGTTTCGCCGTGCGAACCATCAGCGTATAATCGGCTCCCAGAACGGCACCGAAGACGGCATCCGGGTTGGCTTTCTTCAAAGTCTGAATTTCACTGTTCAAGTTCGTGGCTCCCGGGGTGAAGGGAACATCGGCAACGACCTTGAATCCGCCGGCTGCGGCGGCCTTCTTGGCCTCCCCGGCGGCATGCTTACCGAACACGCTGTTTTCATAAATGAGGCCAAGTGTCTTGATATTGGCTTTCTTTTTCTTGTTCATCCACTTCAGGACATCCACAAACTCTGCGGATTCGGTCGCATCTGTGGGTGCCAGACGGAAGAAGTATTTCATGTCGCGCTGGGTAAGGGCTGCTGAACTGGATGCTCCGCACATGAAGATTTTCTTGGCGCGTTCGGCCACGAAACTTGCAGGCATGCTTACCGAGCTGTTGTACGAGCCGATCAGGCCCCAGACGCCTTCCTGCTTGATGAGGCGCTCGGCCTCTGCCTTGCCGACGTCGGCCTTGCCCTGGCTGTCCGCATGGACGAGGACGATCTTGTAACCGCCCAGAAGACCGGCTTGCCTGGCAAGCGGAACCTTGATTTCCGGATGTTTATTATTGATGATTTCCACGGCTGTCTGCACCGCTGCCTGGCAGCGCTGTCCGGCAGTGGCCACTGAACCTGTCAAGGGGAAGATGGTGCCGATTTTGATTATCTTTTCGGCGGCAAAAACCGATCCTGCTCCGGGGCCGAAGCCCATCAGTATAAATAGTACAGCCACAATGAAAATCAAACTTCTGAAACTGAACGATTTGTGAGTCATAAGATTACCTCCTCTTTTTGATTTTTATTGACGGAAATAGATAAGATATTGCTTTGCCGCGAATTGACTATCTGAAAACAGCTTTTATGTCAAACGAAAACAGGGCTTGGGTGATGAGAGCTGTTTCCTTATGCCGGCCTGTCTGAAAAATTTCAATTTCATTCAGACTTTAGAAAGACCTTTTGCGGAATGGAGGATTCAGCACGGACGGGATTTGATGAAACTCGACCAAGGTGGGGATGTCAATTCCACATTCAACTTTAGTCAGTCAATGCAACAATTCAATCGAATATCAATAACATCCTTTTGCTTGAACCCATATCGCAAAAAAAATCCATTGACATACAGGAACCGTTTGCATATAGTCCGCCAACTTCAATGCAAGCTTTTATCAAAAATTCTATTTCTTCTGACATTCTTCCGGAGCTAGCTCATTACGAGATAATAAAAGCCAATTAGCATATTCCACTCTTTAAGAAGAGTGTTTACATAGAGGAGCTACGGGTAGGCTAAGGTAGCCATAACCCAATCTGTGCAAAAGAGTGATTTTGCTCTTTTCAACACAAGGAGGTAATTATGACAAGAATAAACCTATTAGTAGCAAAAGTTGTGCTTTTAGGAATTTGTATCCTTTGTATTTCAGTTGGCAGTGTATGGGCAGAAGAACTCAAAATATCAGTGACAGCGTATTCATTGAAAGAGTGTTATCACAATAAGGGTGTGACAGCCTCTGGAGAACGCGCAAGAGATGGGATAGTAGCTGTCTCAAGAGACTTAGAGCGAAAAGGACTCAAATTAGGAACCAAGATTCAAATAGGTAATATGGGGACCTTTGTTGTCAAAGATCGTACTAGTCGCAAAAAGCGTGGTAATATTGATATTTTTATGCCTTCACACAAGGAGGCGTTACGATTTGGAAGACAGAAATATACTTTAGTACAAAACCAAGAAGGATTTAATCTTTCATCCGGTAAAGAAAAGTATGTCCGTATTCTGGATTAATTAAAGTAAATTACCATCCAGGGGTATTTGCTCCTCACCCCTGGATGGTAAAAACTACTGCTCAATTGCTTCCTTCCTTGCTATATCCACAAGAATGAAATTATCTCTGAGATGCAAGTTTTCCAATGGTAATCAATGTCTCATATTTCAAACCCCACCATGTTGTTCTTTCTAATTTTTTTGTTGTTGAACTTTTCGTTTTTCACGGGTAATAGCTGTCACCATCTCATAATTTTTTTCAGGATACGTTAAAAATATCAGGAGAAAATGTGATATCAAAGACATGGCAATTATCCTATCGGTATCGCTGGTACATTTTTGCGATTTGCACCGTCGCATATGTCCTTTCCAACTTCTGGCGTGTTTCCAATGCTATCATTGCCGATGATTTGAGCCGCGATCTGGCACTCACCCCGGAGACGCTCGGATTGCTGGGCGGAGCGTTCTTCTATGGTTTTTGTTTGGTGCAGATGCCCCTGGGTTCCCTATTGGATCGTTTCGGCCCCCGTCTGGTCATCAGCCTGTTTTTGGGTACCGGGGCGGTTTGTGCCATAGGCTTTTCGTTTGCCGATCATGGGGCCATTGCGATACTGACACGGGCGGGCATAGGCTTAGGTATGGCCGTTGTACTCATGGGCTCCTATAAATTATTCATAACGTGGTTTTCACCACAGAGTTTCGCCACGCTCTCGGGACTCATCATCGCTGTCGGCAACCTGGGGGCAATAGCAGCTACGAGCCCTCTGGCCTGGATGAGTGAAGCATGGGGGTGGCGGGGAGTGTGCCTGAGTATGGCCGCTTTCACCCTGATTCTGGCCATCTCAATCTATGCAGTGGTTCGCGATCATCCGTCACAAGATGTCGATATCCGGATGCCCACGCCTCCTGCCCAAGGAATATATTCCGATCTAATTACAGTTTTCGGCAGCAGCAATTTCTGGCGTCTGGCTCCACTTGGATTCGCTTCCTATGGAACATTGATCACTGTCCAGGGATTGTGGGGTGGTCCGTATCTCATGCACATTTACGGCATGAGCAAAGGGGCTGCCGGCAACATCCTTCTGGCCATCCCGGTTGGGCTGGCCTGTGGTGCGCCGCTGTGGGGTTACTTGTCAGACAGTCTGGGGAAACGTAAGTTTCCCACACTCGTGGTGGTGGGGGGCATGCTCATTGTTTACTCCAGCCTGGCCATGGATCTGCATCTGCCCACTTGGGGTCTCGTACTCCAGAACTGGCTGCTGGGATTGACAGGTGCAGGAGTATTTGTCCTGTACGCTCAGGTGAAAGAGACCTTTCCTCTTTCCATTGCCGGAACAGCCATGACGTCCCTGAACTTATTCGTTATCCTGGGTGCAGCCATGCTTCAACACCTGATGGGGATCATCATGGACAACTGGCAGATGTCGGCAACGGGGGCTTTACCCGCCGCTGCTTACCATTGGGGTTTTGGCATTTCCGCTGTTGTATTGGCTCTCACCCTGGCCCTATACGCAACAAGCCATGATACAGGGCATAGCCTGGAAATTTGAGCCTTGATCTTTAACGCTTCAATAGCCATGAAAAGGCAATCTTTTGTAAGAATTTCCGTGATTTTATGGTGATTGGCGCGGGAAGGTATTCAGGAAACGCAGACCTTGTTGCGTCCTGAATTCTTTGCCTCGTATAAAGCCTGATCGGCCCTGGAGATAAGAACCTCTATCTTTTCACCGGGCTTAAACTCCGACACGCCCAGACTCAAAGTGAACTTCAGATCGGGCTGGCCCTCCACGTGAATAACCATCTCTTCCGCCAGCTTTCTGATCCGCTCCGCCAGACCCTGCGCCTGTTCGACGTTTGTCATCGGCGTCACAATCAGGAATTCTTCGCCGCCATAGCGGCAGAGGATGTCGTAGTCCCTTACCGTTTTTTCCAGCATCTTCGCCACCGACTGAAGAACAATATCACCCGTCAGGTGGCCGTAGTTGTCGTTTACCTTCTTGAAATGGTCGACATCGGTCATGATTGCAGAAAGCGGTTCTCCGCGCCGGTTTGCCCGTGATATCTCCGACTCGATCCTCCTGAATCCTTCGCGGCGGTTCAGCAATCCTGTCAGAAAGTCTCTGATCGCCATGTTGACAAGCTTCGACTCGGCGCTCCTCAGATCTTTAATGAAGAAATTGGCAATGAAATAGACAATCAAAAAAACGATAAGCACGATGCCGAAAGCGGATACAGCAAGGTATATTCTGTTTTCGCTCATCTGCTGTGATATCTTGTCGGTGGGCACTGATACGCTGATGCCGCCGCGGACATCTCCTTTCTTGTATCCCTGAATGGCGTGACATTTCAGGCACGACTCTTCGGTGATGAGCGGCGCCATGTAGCGGAAGGTTTTAGTCTTCTCATTGCTTTCAAAACTGTAATGTTCGGAAACGCCTTTATTGAATGCCTTCAATGCTTCCGTTTCAAACTGATCGGCGATGTTTGTCTTATTGAGCGGATTGAGGCTGGTGATATTGAATTTGAATACCCCCTTTTCATTGGCGAGTTTTGAAATCTCCCTCGTGGCGAGAGCGGGGTTTTTCAGTGTATACAGTGTGCCTTTTTCATCTCTGATCGTCACCTTCAGGCCGGGGACCAGCTTCAGATAGGGATTGACCTCCACACCTTCTCTGATTGCGACATAGACGCCGCCGTGCTGCGCCATCCATGAGCGGGTGATGACAATCTGCTGGAAAAGGGAGCGGCCCTCGTTCAAAAGCTGTTCTCTGAAGAACTCGTTGGACCTGAAATTAAAGCCCCAGAAAATAGAAACGATGATGAGAGCCACAAAAAGGACAATCGCTACCAGGTATCTCCTTGCATAATACGTGGTTGATCCGGTCGAATCATCTTCGGCAGCCATGGTTTGTTCCTTTAAATCTTGTGCTCACTGCTGCAATTGAGATGTCTGATTATCTTCCTTCTGCAACCGCCCTTACCTTGGCCTGGAGATTTATGAGATACGGCCTTGCCTCCTGGAGGATGGCGCCCGTGTCCTCAAAATCCTCCTTGTAGATGCGGCGGACAACCGCTTCCCTGTCTCCGCCTGCGCTTTCAAGATAGCCCTCTATCCTGTCCCGAAACGCCCTTGCGCCGGCAATGGCCTTTGATATGTAGCCGGCGGCGTCATCACCCGTAAGGGTGAAAAAATGGCTCATCATCAGGATGTCCAGATCGAGAACAGCAAGCTTTTCCAGAGAAGCCAGATAGTCCTTGTAGCTTGCCAGAAATTCCGGGTGGATGGTGAAGTTCCTGTCGTAAACGCCGGCCGCCTCGCCGGTAATGAGCGCCTTCAGCTTCGGGATGTAGAAAGAGACAGAGTCTTTCGTGTGTCCAGGGGTGGCGATGACCCTGAAAGACAGCCCGTTGCCGAGATCGAATTCCGTGCCGTCTTCAAGAATGATATCTACGTCCAGAGAATCGAAGGCGACTGCCTCCCTGTCCGCTGTCGACATATACTTTTCCTCGTAATCCCTGCTCAGGCTGCGGATCAGTTCGACGGCATTGGGCTTTTTGAAGGTGTCCGCCGCCAGTTTGTGAGCGCCGACTTTGAGTCCTTTGATCCTCTTTCTGAGATACGGGCCGGCTCCGCTGTGATCGAAATGCGAGTGCGTGAGAAAGAGATAAGACAGTCTGTTTTCGTCTCCCAGGCATGTTTTCAGCCCTTCCAGATAGAGGGGACCGGCAAATGTCATTCCTGAATCGAAAAGGGCAGGGGTAGCGCCGCTAAGAAGGTAGCCGGGAAGCTCCGCCGTTCCTATTGCGTATAGTCCGTCGCCAAGTTTGCCTCTGCTTTCAATGATCATAGCTCCCCCTCAGATGGTTGTTAATGGAAGTGATGATTCGCTTGTTCTGTGTATGCCGTGTCATTCCTGCGGAAGCAGGAATCCAGACTTCGTCTCGAAATAACCTGTTATTACTTGTCAGGTTTGATGGCGGCTTAGATGATACTGCTACTCTAGCAATTAAACACACAAATTGTCATGCCGGACTTGATCCGGCATCCATATGTTTTTACTGGATTCCCGATTTCTCGGGAATGACAAGAGTTATATAATCATATACTGGAATAATAATATATCACAGATTAGATTTGCATGCAGTCAATTTTATCTGTCAGAAGGGGTAATTATACGTACTGCCGGCGGATCATTTCGGCCAGGGGTTCATCGATCTGTTCTTTGCGCCGCACTTCATCGAACAGATGCATGATGTCGCCTGCCGTCATGCGTTTCTTGTCCTGTTCGCCGAAATCATGGATAATGCGCCCCCCGTGCATCATGATCAGGCGGTTGCCGAGATTTATCGCCTGCTGCATGGAATGCGTGACCATCAGCGTCGTCAGACGATCCCTTCTGATGATCTTCTCCGTAAGCTCTATTACCAGACCCGCTGTCTTGGGATCGAGGGCCGCTGTGTGCTCGTCAAGCAGCAGCAGCCGCGGTTTGATCCATGTTGCCATGAGCAGCGTAAGTGCCTGCCTCTGACCGCCGGAAAGGGTTCCGATCGGATTGTCCAGTCTATCTTCCAGCCCCATGTTGAGGGATTGCACGCGCCGGCGAAATTCCTCACGGGATTCTTTATCCACGGCCTTCCGTAATCCTCTGGCTCTTCCGCGGCATGACGCGAGGGCGAGATTTTCGGCTATGGTCATGTCCGGGGCCGTTCCGCTGAAGGGATTCTGGAATATCCGTCCGATGAATTCAGCCCGCTGATGCTCCTTCCAGGAAGTGATTTCTTTCCCGTCCAGGACGATGCTGCCTTCATCAGGAGGGAAGGTTCCGGACAGCGCGTTCATCAGGGTTGTCTTGCCGGAGCCGTTGGTTCCCACCACTACCATATAGTCGCCTTCGGGCATGCTGAAGCTTACATCGCGGAGCGCCTTTATTTCATCAGAGCTTCCGGGATTAAATGTCTTGCAGATATTCTTGACTTCAAGCATGTGAGGCCTCTTTATTGCGTCCTGCTCTGCCTGTCATATAGGGTATGATCAGGGCGCCGAGGACAAACAGGGCGGTGACCAGTTTCAGATCGTTGGGGTTCATGCCCCATTTCAGGGCAATCGACACCAGGATGCGGAACAGTACCGATCCGTAGATCGTCCCCAGGATGATGATGCCGGTGCTTCGTGTCCCGATGATTGTCTCACCGATGATGAGACTGGCAATGCCCCAGACGAACATGCCGATCCCCATCTGGACGTCTGCAAACCCCTGATACTGAACGAGCAGGGCGCCGGACAGGGCTGTAAGGCCGTTGCCCAGGGCAAGCCCGCATACCACCATCAGGCCGGTGTTGACGCCGAGAGCCCTGACCATCTGCGGGTTATTTCCCGTTGCCCGCATGGCAGTTCCCAGATGGGTGCAGAAAAACACCGTAATCAATAACGCCGTCAGACCGACGAAGACCGTCGTTGCGATAAGGATGCCGATATCCGTTGAAGAAACAGGGCTGCCGAAGAGCAGGACCGTGCGGGGCATCTGCATTGTTCCCGCGATAAAGCCGTCAATGCCGGTGAACAGTGTTTTTTCCGTGAGAAGTGGCAGGTTGCTTTTGCCCATGATATGGAGGTTGATCGAGTACAGGCCTGTCATCATGAGTATGCCTGCCAGGATGGGGCGTATATTGAATCTGATATTGAGGAATCCGGTGAGGGCGCCGGCGGCAAACCCGCAGATAAGGGCGGCTGAACAGGCGACAACCGGATCGATCCTGCAGATGATAAGAGAGGCGGCGACAGCCCCTCCCAGCGTGAATGAACCGTCCGTCGTTATGTCGGGGAAATTTAAAACACGGTAGCTGATGAAAATGCCTATGGCGACAAGCGACAGTATCAACCCCACTGCCAAGGCCCCGATGAGTGCCGACATGATGCCTTACCTTTTCTCCGATATTTCAGATATGCTTCCTATCCAGCATGATCCTCTGATAAACCCGCTTTCTCCGATGCCGCTTATATCTCTTTCGTCATTCATCAGATGAAGAACGTCCATGATCTGCCCCTCGTCGTAAAGCATGCGCACGGCCCCGGATAAGTCCGTCATCTGTTTCCTGAGCGGCCGGAACGGAAGCACGGCGGCATGAAAATGCCCGCGCAATTTCGACCTTACCGACAACGGGCGTGTGAGATCCTTCAGAGAGCCCTTGTCGGCGCGGCAGACAATGCCGGCGGTGACGGATAGCGTACGCCTGTGAATTTTTTCCGTTGTGAAGTACAGATTGTCTCGTATTCCGGGAAATGTGAACGGCGATTCTCCGGCATGATAGTTACAGACCAAAGGTGATCGGCTGAGGGCGGCTCCCACCAGTCCGGACGTTTCACCGATTATCGCTATGGCAGCCTGCTCCATGCCGGGCACGGCGCTTATGATGTCTTCGATGAGGTCTCCCAGTGCTGCGCCTCCTCCTGTGCCGGGAAATTCAAAATCGGCAATATGTGAAAAACCGCCTTCCCATAATATGCCGTAGAGAATCATCAGCTCCGGTTCGTAGGTCCCTGCCGATAAAATGTAGTCCGGCCTGTTTGAACCGTCCGTAGGGCGATAGGCAGCCGCTCCTGCCAGGGCGATGAACTCGCCGAACCTGTTGCGGCAACTGTCGAAGTCGGCGCCAATGGCACCGGCTCCTATGCCGAAAAGTGTTTTGCGCAGTGATATTCTGTGACTGTCGTCAGGCGAGTAACCGGACAGAAAAAGCGCCTCCGGCTTTCCGACGATCGTGCACCTGAATGACGCGCCGGCATCAAGCTTGCGGACGGAAATATTTATCCTGTCGGCATCCCCTGCTGCTTTTTCCTGCGCCGCGGCTTCTTCTTTTTTGCCCTCCTCTTCCTTGAGCAAGGATGAGAGACCGGACATCTTCAATACGGAAGCGACGTTTCCGGATGCGTTGATCAGCGAAAAGGATCCGTGCAGACTCTGCAGCTGTTTATAGCAGCCGATGATTATCCGTATACCTGCGGAGCTTATATAGCTGAGTTCCGCAAAATCGAGTACCAGCGCATAGTGACCGGCATTGATTTCCTCTTGAAGAATCTTCTCAAGATGATCGGACCAGTAGGCATCGATTCGCCCGGCAACGGTTATTCTAATCGATCCGGCGGTTGCCTCTTTTTTTATTTCCAGGGTTTCCTGCATGGCTTTATTTTGTGATCACTTCATCAGCGCGTTTCAGCACTTTTTCCGGTATTGCCAACCCCGCTCTGTCGGCGGCCGTTTTGTTGATGATGATCCTCGTCTTGCTGACATATGTGAAGGGTATGGACGCCGGGTTCTCGCCGCGAACGATTCTCAGCGCCAGTTGAGCCGCGTCCCTTCCCGCCTGAGTGTAGTCTCTGGCAACAGCCGCGACGGATATTCCTTTTTGAGCCGGGGTAGTGACAAAGGTCAGCAGAGGCACATGTTTTTTTCCGGCTGCCTGGGATATGCTTGCCAGTGCTGCGCCGGTAAGATTGTCTGCGACCTGACAGATAAAATCGATATTCTTTTCACAGAGAATTTCCGACGCGTTTAATACTTCAGAGGTTGCATATACGGGGACGGTTACAAGAGTCAAACCTTTATTGTGCGCGGCTTTTTCGAGTGCGTCCTTGTATATCACAGAATTTATCTCCGAGGGTGTGTAGATTGTGCCTATTGTTTTTGCCGACGGCTTTATCTGCCGAACCAGCGTAACCATACCGTCGAAATCGCTGAGTGTGGATTTGCCGGTGACATTGGGCAGATGTTCGGTGAATGACTTTCCGGCGCCGGCTGCTACCGGATCCGCCGAATTGGTAAAGACGATGGCGGCCTTTTTGATCTTCTTGACCGCCGCCTGCAGGGCAGGGGTCCCGCTCACGAAGATGATGTCATGGTTTCCCGCCGCCGCTGCGTCGATTATGGAATTGAGCATGGCCATTTCACCCTGGGCGCTGCGGATGACCATGGTATAATCCTTGTCTCTTATCAATCCGGCATCCTTCAACTCGCTCAACAGTCCCTGCTCGGCCTCTTCGGAAAAGTCCGAGTCATTGGAGTGGATGAAATAAAAGGAATGCCCTGTTCTTTGCTTGGTGTTGCCGGTGAAAACAAGGATTCCCGCCGCCGCAATGAGAAGTGCAATGCCCCAGATCCATTTACGATCACCCTTCAAGATTCAATTCTCCTCTCCGGTTCTGAAGCGCCCATGCCGGCTATTGCAAAAGAAACGGCGGCTTCCGGGAAAGTGTCGGCTGTGCCCATGAAGATGGTTCCTGTTCCCGGGATAATTCCGAAAAGCGGTATGATCTTTCTTGCACCACACCGGTCGGTCAGGTTTCCGGCGATCAGGGAAAGGGCGATATAGGCGAGAAAGTAGGCATTGAAGATGTCTCCCGCCTGCCGTCTTGAAAGGTCGTGAGTGCGGATCATCTCAGGCATGACGACGCCGCAGCCGAGACGTATTCCGTAATTGACAAAAAGATTTGCAAAACAGACGGCCGGAATAATCCATGCCCAGTGTACTGTGGAGCCGGCGGAGGAATCAGTATTATTCATACTGCTTCACTCGATCAATTTCCATTTCATGCTTTTTGACCTGTCCATCGTCATGGACATCGTTACCTCCGGAATATCGGGGCCGGGTTTGCCCTTGGCCGTTATCGCCACGGTCATCGCCACATCTTCAGACAGCCGGCGCAGCGAACTATCGACGGGAAATTCACCCGAGAAAGTCGCGTGCATCGTTGAATTCTCGACGGCGAATCCTGCCGGCAGTGCCAGCTCGATTTTGCTCATGTTTATTTGGGCATTGAGCTTCAGGCACTTCCTGCCGTCAACCTCAACCAGCTTTTCCAGTGTCGTGTTTCCCGTAATATTTTCACGGGCAACCTTGATGCCCTTTGCGGTTAAATCAGCGGCCGCCTTGTCTCTGTTAACCCATCTTCCGCAGTTCGCTGCCGATAACAGTAAAATTTTAGTTAATCGGG
>CAZLFA010000034.1:0-41071 GCA_964558665.1 uncultured Syntrophaceae bacterium | reverse complement strand
ACCCCCCTTTTAGGGGGGCTCTCGATACCACCAGTTTACTGGTGGTATTCATTAATGGCTTGTTATCCGAAAAAAGCCTTATTTGCCTTTCTTCTTAGGGCACTGATTCTTGCAGTCGTGAAAACCCTGCCAGCATATCTTATGACCGTCCGGCGTTACATAGGTTCCGCTGCGGCTGTCAGATTTTGTGTATTGAGCCATACACGACTTCTTCTGCTTCTCGCATTTTTGCACGCAACCCGCGTCCGGATTAGCCGCCCAAGCCATGCCCGTTAACGTAAACAACGACAGGAAAAGCATAGAAAACACAAATCTCATTTCAAACCTCCTTATCTTGTTAAAATCTTACAGATGATCGATTTATAGTTTTATTGTTAAACCGGCTTAACCCGACGTTACAGCAACGTCTTAAGCCAATTACTTCTGATACTTATTAAATCCGAAAATGCCGCTTTTGAATGCTTCCTTTTATTGATGTTTAATATAGAACAACTAAGTCCCGCATGTCAAGAAACTCACGGCCACCTGTCAAGATAATTCAAAAGCAACCCGCAAGGTCTGATATATCTGCAAAAATCCTGAAGACGGACAGATGCACTTTGACGACTGCCGATGGTCTTCAGAGCTTGTTTTAACTGTTGAGGCAATCTTTCGCTTGATTCCGCCTCTTTACATTCGTTCTCCACAAGGGTGTGGATAGGTTTGTGTACAAACATGTTGAGAACTTCCGTAAGTTTCGAATTATCACGATCTTTTAACATCTTGCACAAAGAGTATGCAGACAGGAAATAAGTCAATGGTTATGATGTATTGCATTAATAGTGACCGGAGTTTTATCATCCCGTAACGAGGAATTCGCAGAACCGCCTTTATTTATTAACAATAATATGATCTTTTCAAAACAAGCAAAGCGGATTTTATAGTTCTATCCTGCCTGTTTCTTTATCTGTAAATTATAAATCAATAAAACCTTGAAAAATAAGATAAATTAATTTAAAATAAAATTTCTGTTTAAGTAATTATGGTATGCATAGTGCAATATATCCACATGTCTCGCTAGACATGTTTACAATACTTAACGCAGTTCCGGCTTGGAAAAAAATATGACAATACATAACGAATTGATATCCATGGCGATTAAACGGGTTCTAAACAAAAAGACAGGCACTCTGATTTTAAAGGCAATAATCTTTGCTGTGTTATTTACAACAGTGACTGTTGTTTTACCCGGTTATTCCAGTGCCGACTATTACACATATGTTGACGAGGAAGGCGTCGTTCATCTGACGAATGTTCCTATAGAAGGCCACGGAAAATACAAGCTCATCCTGCGCGAGAAGAGAGTTCTTTTCGATCGCAGGATAAGAGTTAACTACGCTCAGTACGACACTATGATACAGAAAGCCGCTGAAAAATACAAAATCGATTCCGCACTGATAAAAGCTGTTATAAAGGCTGAATCGAATTTCAATCATCAGGCTGTATCGCCTAAGGGAGCACGGGGGTTGATGCAGTTGATGCCTGCTACCGCATCTTATCTGCAGGTCCAGGATTCGTTTCATCCGGAGAAAAACATTGACGGCGGTGTCAGATATCTGCGTTATCTTCTCAGCCGCTTCAACGGGAACCTTTCATTGGCTCTTGCTGCATATAATGCGGGTGAAAAGGCCGTCATGAAATACAAAGGCGTTCCTCCGTACAGAGAAACCCAGGACTATGTACAGCGGGTTAAGGGTTATTTGACGGCATTCAGATAAATCAAGATATTACAGACCATCAGGCGCCTCAGATTTTATCCTTCCCGAGATAGAAATATTTCGCCAGTTTTTTGTATCTCTTTTCCTTGATGCCTTTAACTTTTTTCAGGTCTTCCAGCCTTCTGAATTTGCCGATGCCGGTTCTGTAGCTGACAATCTTCTCCGCCGTCTTCTCTCCGATGCCCGGAATAAGCATTAAATCATCCACCGTCGAAGTATTGATATCAACCGGCATGTCAAGCGCCAGTCTCTTGTTATTTTTTATCTGATTTATTGAGAGATCAGCAGATTGGCCTTCAGCCCGCCGGACAGATATTCTGTTACCCGTACTAAGCTTAATATTCAGAATCCGTCGATCAATGCTGCCGAAAGCACGCTGCCCGGAAACGGTGAGCAAATCCGCAACTGATGAACCGTCAGCGAGGAAATATATGCCGGTGTTTATTGCGGCGCCGTCCAGCTCTACAACTAACTTTCCTGCAGCCGGTTCAGCATAGGGGATGGTTTTAATGCCGGCCCTGTCCAATACGCCGGGCGTACACAGGTACGAGATCAGCAATGCAATAAGCATCAGCAATACCGAACCTGTGAGTTGGCGTTCCGTCATATATCCGGTAATTGTTTTGATTAAGAAAACGGTTCTTTATGCTCTGCTAAGATCTCTTCTCCAGTTCAAATGCGTCATGAAGCGCCATGACCGCCAATTCAGTATATTTGGCTTTTACAACGCAGGATATTTTGATCTCCGATGTGCTGATCATCTCGATGTTGATTCCTTCTTTGGCAAGTGTGGAGAACATTTTTGCAGCCACGCCGGAGTGGCTTATCATACCGACTCCAATAATGGATACTTTAGCCACGTTTTCATCAATCTCCAGCCTCTGCGCCCCAATGTCTTTGGCGGCGGCTTCGACAAGCTTTTGAGCAGCCTTGATTTCTTTTCTTGATACGGTAAAGGTCAAGTCCGTGAAACCGTCAATACTTGCATTCTGAATGATCATGTCAACGACAATATTATTTTCCGCCAATGGGGTAAACAGCCGTTCGGCTATTCCCGGTTTGTCCGGAACCCGGACAACTGTAATCTTGGCTTGATCTCTGTCATATGTCACTCCTGATACCACTTCCTTCTCCATGTCCTTATCCTCCTTTGTTACAAGAGTCCCACCTTCATCTGTAAATGATGATTTAACATAAACGGGCACATTGAATTTTTTCGCCAATTCCACTGATCGGGGCTGCAACACTTTTGCGCCGGCCCTGGCCATCTCCAGCATTTCATCATAAGATATTTTGTTCAGCCTTTTGGCCTTATCGCATATATTAGGATCCGTTGTATAAACGCCGTCGACATCTGTATATATATCACAGTAGTCAGCCCTCAAAGCAGCCGCCAGCGCTACTGCGCTGGTATCGGAACCTCCCCTGCCCAGTGTCGTGATATTATTGTCCTTGTCAACTCCCTGAAAACCGGCAACAACCATTATGTATCCTTTTTTCAGTTCATTGCGTATCTTAGCTTCATCAATGTTCTCTATTCTGGCCTTCGTAAATGCATTGTCCGTCGTAATCCGTACCTGGAAACCCAGGAGAGATTTGGCCCTGAAGCCCAATTTGTTGAGCATCATGGAAAGCAGCGTTATCGTAACCTGTTCGCCGGTCGATATAAGAGAGTCGTATTCTCTCTCATTAGGCTCTGCAGAAACCTGGTGGGCAAGTTTGATCAACCTGTCTGTTTCTCCGGCCATGGCGGACAGAACGACGATGACATCATTACCGCTCTGTTTGGTTTTGATTACTCTGCGGGCGACGTTTTCTATCCTTTCTATGTCTGCAACTGATGTTCCCCCGTACTTCTGAACGACTAACCCCATATTCTCAATAACCTCCCACATTCAATTCTTTTGCAAGCGCAGATAAAACCTGATCATTGCCGTCTATTTCTACTTTTCTTGTATCCTCGTCAACATATATCATTCTTATTGCATATGATTCAGCCGGCAGGATATCTATTATTTTTTCAGCCCATTCAATGACAGTAACACCTTTTCCAAAAAAGAAATCCTCGTAACCCATAGCCAGCATATCGTCGGATCCTGCTAATCTATAGACATCAACGTGGTAAAGAGTCAGCCGTCCGGGATACTCATTGACCAGTGTGAAAGTCGGGCTCGTTACCTGATACTTATTTGAAACTCCGAGGCCGGAAGCGATTCCCTGCGTCAGCGATGTCTTGCCTGCCCCCAGTTCACCTGTCAATGCGACGATATCGCCTGCTGATAACCGCCTGCCGATGCTGCAGCCGATGTCGAAAGTGCGGGCAGAACTTCCGGAAACGATTTCTAAAGACGATTTACCTGATGCCATTTTGCCTGCCTGCTCTTATAATGCTTGTCTATACTTTCTCCAGAACAACGGCAGCCATGGCGTAATCCTTCGTATGGCTCAGCGTTAAATGAGAAGTGATGATCTTCTGTTCCCGTATCATCTCCATCGCTCTTCCGTAGAGTGCCAGTTCCGGCTTTCCCGATGATGCATTTCTGACCTCGATCTCTTTCATCCTGACGCCCATGCCCAGGCCGATTCCGAAAGATTTCAGAAACGCCTCCTTTGCCGCAAATCTTGCCGCATAATGTATCGCAGGGAAGGCCTTCTCTTCGCAGTAGTCGCTCTCACAGGCTGCAAACACTCTTTCGGTAAACCGGACTCCCCACCGGTCGATAATTCTTTTTATTCTCCTGACCTCAACCAGATCGATTCCTATTCCAACGATCATCTCAAGCCCTCAGTATTGCATCTGCTACGGATGCCACTTTTTTCATGAATTTTACATCATGAACCCTTATCACGTGGCTGCCGTTCAGAATGGCGGAAGAAACGGCGGCTGCCGTCCCTTCCATCCGCTCGGAGGGAAGACCTCCGGTCAGATGTCCGATGAACGATTTACGCGATACGCCGGTTACAATAGGCCTTCCTGCAGCTTTGAACTCCCGCAGGTTTCTCAAAATTCTCAAGTTGTCGCCGGGAGTTTTACCAAACCCGATACCAGGATCGATCATTATGGATTCCCGTCGAATGCCCGAAGATTCTGCATACTCCATCTGCTTTTTCAAAAAAGTCAGAATATCGCCCGTTATGCTGTTGTAACGGATATCGCCTGTCTGCATATCCTTGGGCGTTCCTTTCATGTGCATAAGGATCAGCGCCGATTTTGTCCTGGCCGCAACTTCAGCCATGCGGGCATCAAATCTGAGACCGCTGATATCGTTGATTATCTCGGCACCCTGATCAACGGCCATCTCCGCGACTTCAGATTTAGTTGTGTCAACCGATATCGGCACCGATGTCTTTTTGGCCAGTTCCCTCACCACGGGAATGACTCTCGCTATCTCTTCCTGCACCGGTACGGGATCAGAACCCGGTCTTGTCGATTCACCGCCGATATCAAGAATGTCGGCTCCTTCATCTATCATCCGCAGCCCGCCTTCCACCGCCTCCTGTGTAGAATTGAAGCGCCCCCCATCAGAGAAGGAATCCGGCGTCACATTCAGGATCCCCATAATCAGGGTCTTGTCGCCGATGCGGATATTTCTCTTCCCTGTTTCAAGATCATAGCTCTCGACAGACATATTCCCTATCAGCGCCTTCACCTCCCGCGATATGCCGCTCATTCCAAAAGGCTGTTCGCTCACTTTGTCTGCAAAGCGCCTGATCTGTTTTTCCGAACCGATGATAACAGCGTCCGTCTTTTCGACGCTGCAGGAAACCGAATTCCTGGATACTGCGGCATCCCCGCCCACAGAGAGCATTTCCTGCTTTATGATATTGGCCATTTTACAGGGAATCGCCTCGATAAGGATGCAGCATCCCGACATCTTAGGCAGCATAGCCTTAATACCGTAAGGATCGACACCGGTCTTTTGCATGATCGATATTCTGTCTGAGTCGCTGCACAGATGCAGATATCTCACCTTGTATTGACACTCAGGATGGTCGGTCATTGTCAGCCTTCCCTGATGAAGAAGCACTCCATATACAGTGTTTCAGTGTATTGTTTCAGTCGATTTTTCGATCTCTTCAGCGGGTGTGGAAGCAATACCCATGATCGAATCTATCTCCAGAGAATTAAGCACTTCTTTATCGAGAAGTTCAGCGGCGATCCTGTTCAGAAGATCCATGTTGTCTGATAAAAGCTTTTTGGCTTTCTCGTAGCTGCCCGCCACAATGCCTGTGATCTCTTTATCGATCTTCTCAGCGGTTTCTTCGCTATAGTCCTTATGGGTGGCAAATTCGCGGCCTAAAAAAATCTGTTCTTCCTTCTTGCCATAACTCAGCGGCCCCATGTTATCACTCATCCCCCATTCACACACCATTTTCCTGGCAAGATTCGTGGCTCTTTCTATATCGTTGCCGGCGCCGGTTGTAAAATCCTTAAGCACAAGTTCCTCGGCCGCGCGGCCGCCGAGAAGAATGGCTATACTATTCAAAAGGTACTCCCGCGGATAGGTATGCTTTTCATCGATGGGCAACTGCTGCGTCAAGCCCAGAGCCCTTCCTCTCGGGATTATGGTTACCTTGTGTATCGGATCGGTGCCCGGCAAAAGCTTGGCCACAAGGGCATGCCCCGTCTCATGATACGCGGTGATCCTTTTCTCTTCATCGCTTATGACCATTGACTTGCGTTCAGTTCCCATAAGGACCTTGTCTTTCGCATACTCGAAATCACTCATGCCGACTTTGTCCTTGTTCATCCTGGCCGCATACAAAGTTGCTTCATTTACGAGGTTTTCAATATCGGCTCCGGAAAAACCGGGGGTGCCTCTAGCTATAACAGAAAAATCAACATCTTCATTCAAGGGCGTTTTTTTTGCGTGCACGTGAAATATTTTTTCCCTTCCCTTGATGTCAGGAAGCGGAACCACAACCTGCCTGTCAAACCTTCCCGGCCTCAGCAGCGCCGGATCGAGGACATCGGGACGGTTCGTTGCAGAAACGAGAATAACCCCTTCATTGGATTCAAACCCGTCCATCTCCACAAGCAGCTGGTTCAAGGTTTGTTCGCGCTCGTCATGCCCGCCGCCAAGTCCGGCACCTCTGTGGCGGCCGACGGCATCTATTTCATCGATAAAAATTATACAGGGGGCATTCTTTTTTCCCTGATCGAAGAGGTCCCTGACCCGCGAGGCGCCGACACCGACAAACATCTCCACAAAATCGGAGCCGCTTATGCTGAGAAAAGGCACATCAGCCTCGCCCGCAATCGCTCTCGCCAGAAGAGTCTTGCCCGTTCCGGGAGAACCGACCAGCAGCAGCCCTTTGGGGATGCGGCCGCCCAGGCGGGTAAACTTTTTGGGATCTTTCAGGAAATCGATAACTTCCTCAAGTTCCGCCTTGGCTTCATCGATACCTGCCACATCCGCGAAAGTGACTTTCTTTGTCTTGTCGGTCACAAGCCTGGCCCTGCTCTTGCCGAATGCCATGGCTTTGCCGCCGCCCGTCTGCATCTGGCGCATGAAGAAAATCCATACGCCGATAAGAAGGAGCATGGGAAACCACGAAATGAGTATGGTCATATACCAGGGTGAGTCCTCAACAGGCTTTGCCGCAATCTGCACACCTTTTTCCTGGAGCAGCGTGATCATTGCATTGTCTTTCGGCGCAAAGGTCTTGAAAGCGGTCTTCCCGTCCTTGTATTTTCCGGTAATATTGTCACCCTGAATGGTCACTTCGGCGACCTTGCCTTCGTTCACTGTAGCAATGAACTTACTGTAAATTATTGTTTCCTGGCTGCTTTTCGGCTGATTAAACAAATGGTAAACAAGTACTATAACCAAACTTATCACCAGCCAGAGCGCTATGTTTTTCTGAAGTGGATTCAATATATTTTCTCCTATCTTTTGTGTCGCCCTAAATCTCTTATATTATTAAACATTAGTTAATATCACCTCGCGGTCAGCATTCCTCCTTATAATAACCCTTTTGATATTTCAAACAATTTCTATCTCCAGGACCTGTTTCGTAACTTCCGAAACCTTTGCCCGCTCGCAGAATCTGATTCCCGGTATCCAAAGCACCGACATCCTGTCTGCTACCATTGGTATAATCATTCGTTTTTCAGTGTCAATCTTGCGGTCTATAAATACCTTTTTTATCTTTTGTGAACCTCTCAGCCCCAGAGGCTGCATTCTGTCACCATGCCGAAAATTTCTCACTTCCAGCGGGTGTGCTAATTTATCATAGTCCAGATATGCTGTCTTCGTTTTTGAAAAATCAACGAGATCCGCATCAATATAACGCGCCCTCATCCTGATGCCGGCTTCAGGAATGTCTATCTCTCCCGGCACTTCAAAAAAGTAGGAGAACGAACCCGCTTTTGCAGATCCGCTATCTTTGCATATGTAAAGCTTTTGATAGTCCCTTTTTATTCTAATGCCGAAGGGAAGACTGAGCCTCCCGTGCGGACTAGCATATCGGCAAAGATTTATAACAGACAGAATGTGATTATATTCTATGCCGTTCCTCTGCGGAGACATGCTCTCCAGGATGGACTTTACAATCCTCCTTTGCAGCGCCTCATGGACACCCAGCAGATCGCCGATTCCAATGTCATACTCTTCCCCGCCAAGCGCAATCCCCCATGTCTTCAGTGTTTCCCAAACCAGGGTGTTTATGAATTCGTCTTCCAGCCTGACGATCTCACCTAACCGGCCCAGGTGTTCATCCAGCCTGGGATTATAATTTTTCTTGAGTTCAGGAATAAGCTGATGCCTGAGACGGTTCCTTTGAAAGGCGGTTGAAAGATTTGAACTGTCTTTCCTGAATTCCAGACTACGAGCCTTCAAGAAATCCATTATTTCTTCTCTTGTTATATCAAGCAGGGGACGGATAAAAATGCCCTCCCTGACAGGAACTATTCCCCGCAGACCTTCCACCCCCGAACCGCGCAGCAGGTTCATGATAATTGTCTCACTCTGGTCATGCAAATTGTGGCCGAGGGCTATTTTGGCTGCGTTATATTTCCCTGCGACTTCGGCCAGGAAGTCGTAACGCTCAATCCTTGCCGTGTTCTCTATCGACGCCTTTTTAGAATTTTCTCCCGTCTGTACGCCTGCCCGCCGCGTCTCAAATATAATTCCGAATTTACCGGCCAGTTCAGACACAAAACGTTCATCCTGATCAGACTCTTCCCCCCTCAATGCATGATTAAAGTGAGCGGCGATCAATTTCAGATTAAAGGAGGATGAAATATCCGCAAGAGCCTTGAGAAGCGCCACGGAATCAGGGCCCCCGGATACGGCAGCAACAACGGTATCGCCTTCATTCAGAAGCCCGTGTTTCTTGATGTTTTCAATAATCTTTTTGATCATATGGCCGAATAATCATGAAAATATCTTTATCAGTTCTTCAGGGACTTCGTACGTCAAATCAGGTTCGAGGGCTTCCAGGTCTCTTCTCTGCGACAATCCGTTCAAAAAGGCGCAGCACATGACCTTGCAGTTTTTTGACAGCAATATGTCATTTATACCATCACCGATGACCACGGTTTTATCACTGTACGGTTTGTATCTTTCCAGGACGGGAAGTAAAAGACGGGCTTCCGGCTTTCTGAAGGGGGTCTTGTCCGCGCCTATTATCTCATCAAAGTAATGATATATCTCCAGTGCCCGGATAATCTTATCTGTAAACTTCTGTCTTTTGTTCGTTATGATTATCTTTTTTTTATCGCTGAACCTCTCCAGGACATCTCTGACTCCGGGATAAAGTTCTGTTGTATCGAGCATGTGCTCCGAATAGTGGGCACTGAATATCTCAACGGCTCTGTTTACCAGTTGACCGTTTTGCCGTCCAAGCGACTTCTCAAGCAGCGTGTGCACACCGTCGCCCACGTAGCCTATTATCGTCTCTGTATCAAGCGTATCCATCCGCAATTCGTTGAGGCTGTAATTGACCGAATTCGCGATATCAAGACCGGAATTTATCAATGTGCCGTCGAGATCAAAAATCATCAGATCGACTGAAACCATTAATCCTCACATTCAATTATCATTTATTGGATGAATATATCGGATATGATTGTCAAACACAAGAGGAAGCCCATAAGCGAAAAAAAGTAAAGTTTTATAATAAAAGACCGATTAATATCAATGACATAAGGACATTGAATATATGATTGATATTGTCATATATCCATGTTATTTTACTGCTTAACATTGAATGGAGGGCTCCATGGCCATATCTCCGGTAAGCGGTTACGGGCAGGCTTACAATCCTTACGAAAACTTCACCACTGGTCAAGTTACAGCACAGGAAAAAGCCGACTCTTTAAAACCAAAATCTCAGCAGTGCGAAACCTGACGGAACAGGACGTATAAGGATCGGTCTAATGATCCTTCGGTATCCTTTCAGACGGCGACGCATATTTCGCCCGACGCAGCACCGGCGGCCGTCATGGCTCACGAGCAGGAGCATGTCCGGCATGAACAGGCGAAGGCTGCGGAAAGCGGCGGTGAGGTTGTCTATCAGTCTGTATCCATCCACACGGCCATATGTCCTGAGTGAGGACGCTCATACGTCTCCGGGGGCGAGACGACGACAGTAACAAAATCCGGTGATAAGAATCAAAACTCTCCTGAATCTGCAGATAAAGGAAACAACATCGACATTCGCGTGTAATATATCCTGTATATTTGACCATCCACTTTCCGGACAGCCTGCAATTAAATACGCAGCATCCCAACCGTAATCCGATTTTAACCTGTTGATTCATAACATAATATTGTGTTACTATCTACCCGGAGTATCTGTAGCGGGAATCCTTCACCCTTTTCCATGGAGAATTCATTGAAAACAAGACCTCTGAAGATACTACTCATGGCAGGAGATGAAGCCGCTGATCTTTACACGACAAAGGCCATTATAAAAAAAACCAGTATCCCCTCAAGGGTTTATCTCCTGGACAGCACCGATAGTATTCAAAACAAATTCCATCCAGAATCCTTCGACGTCATTATCCTTGAATTATCTTCCATCACCCTGGATGTTAAAAATATCCTCTCCAGCCTTCGCAAGAGCGGCAAACAGCCTCCCGTCATTCTCATAAGCGATGATCCGGACATAATAGATCAGACCATGATAGCCGGGTACGGTGTTTGCGACTGCCTCGCCAAAGCGGAATTGACAGAATCGCTTTTATCAAGATCAATAATTTATTCCGTAAGGCTGAATAAAAGCATCAATGAGCTCAATGAAAAGAATGCAATGCTTACAGGGATGATTCAGGGGTTTGAAGGCTTTATTTATGTATGTTCCAGCCAGTACCGCATTGAGTTCATGAACGAGGCATTAATCAGGCGCACCGGTTATGACGGCACCGGATTATTATGCTACAGGGTGCTGCATGACAGGAATTCCGTCTGTCCCTGGTGCGTAAACGAGAAGGTATTTAAGGGCGAGACCGTACGCTGGGAGGTTCAAAGCCCGAAGGACAATCGGTGGTACTATACCGTCAATACTCCCCTCTACAAGACCGACGGAACAGTAGCCAAACAGGCTCTTATACAGGACATCACGGAGCGCAAAAGCACAGAGGAATCTCTCAGGGAAAGAGACGCCCAGTTCCAATCCATATTTCACGGATCGGCAATCGGCATGTTCGTCATGAGCATCCCGGATTGCATCATCACCTATGCAAATCTCTCTTTTCACAAGATGATGGGACACCGGGAAAATGAACTGGTGGGCGTGCGTTTCACCGACCTTACACATCCCGACGATATTGAAGCGGAAAAAAGTCTATTCAGGGAGGCGGGAAAAGGAGACAAAAACTGGTTCCAGTTTGAAAAACGCTGCCAGAACAAAACCGGCGGATTTCTTCGGATAAAAACCACTATTTCCATATCTCTCGATAATGAAAAGCCGGCGGGGCTGGCCATCGGCATGGCAGAAAACATCACTGAGCGCAAACAGGCGGAAGAGGAAAAAAACGCTCTGCTTGCAGCAATGCCCGACATCATGTTCCTGATGAGCGCGGACGGCAGGTTTGTTGATTACTGTGCCTCCAATCCGGATGATTTGCTGCTTCACCCCGATACCTTTCTTGACCGGCATATGTCAGATGTTCTTCCCCCTGAGCTGGCGCAACTGACAAAAACCTACATGGAGAAAACACTGCAGTCCGGACAAATGCAGGTATATGAATACACGACCGTGAAAGACGGCAAACAGCACTACTGGGAATCACGCATGGTTCCATGCGGACGAAGTGACATCCTCTCCATTATCCGCGATATCTCGGAGCGCAAGGCAATGGAGCTGGAACTGAAGAAATCTCACGAAGAGCTGGAAAATCGTGTGGAGGAAAGAACCCAGGATCTCAAGAGGGTCAATGACTTCCTGCAGGCGGTTATCAATGGAAGGAAAATCATAGAATCCGCTCTGCGCGAGAGTGAAAGCCGGTATCGTTCAATCGTCGAAAATTCCCATGATGGGATTATCATTGTCAATGAAAATCATGAAATCACTTATACAAACGATCAGATGTGCAGGATCAGCGGATACTCTTTTGACGAAATCATCGGCAGGGCAACAACGGATTTCCTCGACGATGCAAGCAGGCGGATGGTCTTCGACCGCCGTATGCGGAGAATGAAAAAGGAGGAGCTACCTTCATCCTATGAATTGGATCTGATCAGCAAAAACGGGGAGAAAAGACATGGCCAGGTGCGTGTCGCGCAATTCATTGATTCCTCACTGAAGACAAACCATATAATCCAGTTCAATGACATTACCGACCGCAAAAAGATGGAAAACAGATGGAGGAGAAGCGAGTTTATCATCAACTCCGCCCAGGAGTTCATGACGCTGATAAACAATGAGTATGTTTATGAGGCCGTAAACGACTCATACTGCAGGGCGCTGGATAAACCCAGGGAACAGATCATCGGCAGATCGATATCCCGGTTATGGGGTGATTATAGATTCACCAAAAGAATAAAACCTCTGTTCGACAGATGCATGGGTGGAGAAACCGTTCATGATGAGAGCTGGATAGATTTCCCCGGCTACGGAAAACGCTATCTGGAGATTTCGTATTATCCGTACTCCGCTCACGGCAGCAGTATCACCCACGCCGTCGTTGTCAGCCACGACATATCAAAACGCAAACAGGTTGAAGAAGCCCTGAAAATCAGCGAAGCCGGATACAGGAGTATTTTTGAAAACGCCATCGGCGGCATATTCCAGAGTACACCTGAAGGACGCTTCATAAGTGTTAACTCTGCAATGGCAAGAATGTGCGGATATGACTCACCCGAAGAAATGACGGCAACCATTACCGACATTGCGGGACAGCATTACGTCGATCCGGAAAAACGCAAACTGTTCGAAAAGACTCTACAGGAAAACGGACAGGTCAAGAACTTCGAACACCAGGTCTATAGAAAAGACGGGGGCAGCATATGGGTTTTAATAAATGCGCGTGTTGTGAAGGATGCAAAGACCGGCGGCTTCTATTATGAAGGAACACATGAAGACATTACACAGCGAAAGCATGCGGAGCTTTCTCTGGGCGAGAGCGAGGCCCGCCTCAGGGCTCTGATAGACAACCTTCCTCTTGAAATATGGTCGGCAGATGCAAATCTCCGCTACACCATGCAAAATGCCAAAAGCCGTGAAAACTACGGAAACATAATAGGCTTAACCATCTCGGATCTGGACATCCCTCCCTCTCTTAAAGAGCTGCGGCTTGATCAAAACGTGAGAGCTTTGGAAGGAGACCTGACACACAGCGAATATGAATTTAACCTTAAAGGAAATACAAAGTCATTTGAAAACTTTGTGGCGCCTGTGATCAGCGACGGCAGCATTGTAGGCATTGTCGGGGCAAGCCTCGACGTGACCGGCCGCAAGGAGTCGGAAAGGATTCTCAATGAAATAAGGCAGCAGCAGAAAGCGCTTCTCGACAACATACCTGACATAGCCTGGCTTAAGGACCGTGAGAGCATATACCTGGCCGTGAACGAATCTTTTGCCGTGAAATGCGGAAAGCCCCCTGAAGAAATCGTATCGAAAACGGACCATGACCTATGGCCGAAAGATCTCGCGGAAAAATACAGGAAAGACGATTTCGGAGTGATGGAATCAGGAGCAAGAAAGCATATAGAAGAACCCCTTGTAGATATAGAGGGCAAGGCGATCTGGGTGGAGACCATCAAGACTCCGATATATGACAAATCGGGAACGGTCATCGGCACGGCGGGAATCGCAAGAGACATCACCGAACGCAAGTATTCTGCAATGATGATCGAGGCGGAAAGGCAGAGGTTTTTTGACCTTCTTGAGGAGCTGCCCCTTTTCATTTATCTGGTTGACAGCGGGTTTAGCATACATTTCGCAAATCGCTATTTCCGCAATCAGTTCGGAGAACCAAATGAAAAGCACTGTTATGAACTACTGATGAAGTATGACAAACCATGCACAAAATGCAGGCCCTTCAACGTTTTTGAAACGCGGAAGCAGGATACCTGGGAGTGGTCCAAATCCCGTGACGGCAAAATATACCAGATGTTCAATTACCCTTTCACGGATTCTGACGGTTCTATCCTGGCGCTGGGGATGGGTATCGATATCACCGATTTCAGAAATGCGGAAACGAAACTCCATAAATACCAGGAAGAACTCCGCTCGCTTTCTTCGCAGCTTGTGTTGGCTGAAGAGAAAGAGAGACGGAGGATAGCCGCGGAGCTCCATGATCATGTCGGCCAGAATCTGGCATACTGCAAGATTAAACTCGGTGAGCTGAAACAGCAGATACTGGATCAGCCGTTCTCCGGCTCAATAATCGAGATGCGCGAATTGATCGAGCAGTCCATCCAATACACAAGAACATTGACATACGATCTAAGCCCCCCTATCCTCTATGAACTGGGGTTTGAACCAGCAGTGGAGTGGCTGGGCGAACAGTTCCTCTCAAAACAGGGGATACGGTTTATTTTCAAGGACGACGGGCAGACAAAGCCGTTAAGCGATGAGATAAAGGTGCTTCTGTTTCAGTCTGTCAGGGAGCTTTTTATCAACATTGCAAAGCACGCCCATGCTGACAGGGTGGATGTTTCAATAGGACGGACAAATGACAAAGTCCTGATTGAAATCAGGGATAACGGCACGGGGTTTGACCCGTCGAAAAGCAATGTAAAAAAACGCAAGGATGCAGGTTACGGACTTTTCAGCATACGTGAACGATTAAAAAATATTGCAGGCGGCGAGTTCCGGATACTGTCAACGGACGGGAAAGGAAGCATTTCCACAATAAGTGTTCCCATTCACCAACAGGAAAAGATAAAATGAAAACCAGGATTCTTATAGCAGACGATCACAAGATACTGAGGGCGGGTTTGTGTGCCCTTCTGGAAAAGCAGCCGGACATGGAAGTCATCGGAGAGGCGGACAGCGGCGCCAGGGCTGTTTCCCTTGCAAAAAAGAAAAGCCCGCATCTGATTATAATGGATATAAACATGCCCGACATGAACGGGATTGAAGCCACCAAGCGCATTTTATCCGAAAATGACGGCATAAAGGTTCTGGCATTGTCAATGTATGCGGACAAGGGATACGTGATCAATATGCTCAAGGCCGGGGCGTCAGGATATCTATTGAAGGATTGCGCCCTGGAGGAACTGGCCAACGCGATACGGGCCATCATGGACAACAAGACATATTTGAGCCCTGTACTCGTGGACAGTATTTTAAAGGATCTGATAGATCTTGCAACAAAGGACGATCTGTCTGTTTACTCGATTCTGACATCCAGGGAACGAGAGGTTCTCCAGCGTCTCGCTGAAGGCAGGACGACAAAGGAGATAGCGTTTGACCTGGGAATCAGCATCAAGACCGTGGAAACCCACCGTCAGCAGATCTCGGCCAAACTCGGCATGAGCAGCATTGCGGAACTTACCAAATACGCAATACGCGAAGGGTTGACATCACTTTAAATCTATAAAAATTCTCTTCATTTTTCGTAACTATTATGATATATTACATTACATTTGGATATTAAATCAGGCATGTTTCCGCTGATTGCATTTTCCAGCTTCACTTAAAGGAGAAAGTACTGTTTCACTGTTTTCATAAGGCAATGCATTTCCATGGGGAGCCCGGGCTGAACGCGTCGGGGACTTTTAATTAAGCTTTGAGAGGAGGAGACAGAAATGCCAAGTACCAATCCCAATGTGATCGAAGAAAGTGAATCAAAGATTACCACCGTTATCGCTGATGATCTGGAAATCAAGGGAACCATCAAGTTTAAAAGCTCTCTTATGATAAAAGGCAATTTCGAGGGCGAAATCCTCTCTGAAGGCTTGCTGATCGTGGGCCCCACGGCGACAGTGACCGCTCGCATAACCACCAACAACCTGATATCCCACGGCAAAGTTGAAGGAGATGTCACGGCCAATGAACATGTGATTTTAAAAAGCACGTCCTATCACAAGGGAGACATCACAACACCTAATCTGATTATTGAAAGCGGAGCAATATTTAACGGTTCCTGCGTCATGGCAAGAGATAATAAGTGAACATCCCTTTAACTGTGCAGGGCAGGCTTGTTTCAGCCGATTTACAATAGCGCCGCCGGGGTTCCAAACCCGTGAAGCGCAACACCATATAATAAAAAGCGCATCGATAGGGGGGACAATGACAACATCTCATCCCGCAAGAATTGACGATAGTGAGTCAAGGGTTACCACCGTTATCGCTGATGATCTGGAGATAAAGGGATCAATCAGATTTAAGAGTTCCCTGATGATAAAGGGAAATTTTGAGGGAGAAATATTTTCCGAAGGGCTGCTGATAATAGGTGCAACCGCAAACGTAAAGGCAACCATAAAAACCAGCAAGCTGATCACTTACGGCATCATAACAGGCAATGTAACAGCCGAAGAAAACGTCGTTCTTAAGACAAATTCCAGGATTATGGGTGATATTGCCACACCGAACATCATCATCGAGAACGGTTCAATCTTTAATGGATCATGCATAATGGTCAGAGAATATACACCGCCTCCGGCGACTCGCGAACCGGAAAAAATAATTCCCCCACCCCCTCCGTTTGAACACAGGACACCGGCTGCAAGTCAGGAAATTCAGGCATCCGACGCAAAGGATATTCCATCCGCAACGGAATCAGAACCTTTGAAGACATCACCGCCTTCAGAAGACACTGCGCAGGTTCACGATTCCGGGGGAAAAACAGACCCTGCCCTCTCCAAAAAGAAGAAAGGATTCTGGGGCCGCTAGCCGTACAACCGACCGTTAATAACCCGCCGGCATGATAATTGATAATCTTTGCCGGCGGGTTTTCTTCTAACTGCCGACAAATAATATCAGCCGGCATCCATCGTGACATTTTGGGATACCACCAGTCTCGAACCGAAACAACCTGCTGTGTCGATCTGCGGTATTGCCTATGCGCAAGGAGTTTACCGCGGCTCAGAATATTTTTTCGATGACAGCCATAATCATTCCCCAGGCCATGCCTGATGAAAAAATATTTGATTCGCCGCTTACAAACCCCTTGCGCAGACTTCACAGATTTCCCATACAGAGACCTGAAGTTTATGCATCCGAAGTTTCCGGATGGACTCCTTCTAAGGTTTTTTGCACATTCAAATCGGGGAATCCCCGATTGTAGAAAGAATGTTTTTGTTTAATATCGTACCCAGACTGAAATAAGCAAAACGAACCATTTGAGAAAGGAGAAAACATATGAGTTCAAGTACCGCAAAAGAAAAGAAGGCAACGGAACAGAATTTTTCCAAATCCGGCAAGGAGCAGATTGAAATGATGTCTCAAATGCCGGAGATGTACAAAAAGATGACGGAGGCATGGCTCAACTTTGCCGCCGTTACACCTCTCAAAGACAACAAGACCCAGGAGATGTTCGGTCAGTTTTCTGAATCTGTATCCAGTGCATACAATGATTGCATGGAAAGATTCTACAAACCGATCTTTGCCCAGGGATTGCCCTTCCCTGCAATGGATAAGGTTTACACTGCAGACATCTTCAAGGCATGGCAGGGCATGCTGGGATCTCCCGAGAAAAACATCGACAAGGCAAAGGACGGCATGAAGGAGTTTGCACGCATCACCATCGAGATGTCGGATAAAATGAGAGAAGGCTATGCAAAACTTACCCGCAGCCAGTTTGATTTTATGCAGAATGTGCTTCAGGCCTCTAAATCCGGCGAACCCGGTCAGATGGTGAAAGCATTTTCGGAATCCTCAAAAAGCCTTTTTGAGGCATACTACAACTTCTGCACCGAAGAAGCCAATTCATGTCTTGAGTTTTTTAAGAACTTGACGCCCAAGGATAAGGGCGCAGCCTGAAAACCGTCTGCAGGCGTTATCGGGAAGGGTTTTCCATCCTTGCAGAGGCATCGAAGAAATTTATATGCGGCCGGTTAAGGCATAGATTGATATAATTCGGCGATCTTCTCAAAGAAAGGAAAACCTTTCCCGAAATGCTGCATACGTCATCTGTTTTTCTTATATCATGCGCTACAGCTCCGGGTCGGCACAATAAAGAGACATGAACATCATTGTAAACGTCGATTACTCTTTTTAAATTTTTGGGAGGACTGAGTATGAGCGAATTTTTATCAAAAGAAAACGGCAGTTTCATGTCGTCATGGATAAAATACCCGGAAAAATTCATTAACCTGTGCACCTCATTTAACGCGAAGCAAATGGCCAAATACTCAAAATATCTGCCGCTAACCTGCTGTGCAGGCAATTGCATCACGGAAGAGGAATCCATGCCAAAACACCTGTACGATTTTAAGGAGTTCCTGAAATACTGGGGATTGAAAGCCAATGAAAAAGCATACGGCGATCCCCGCAATGGTCATGTCTTAACAGAGACCTTCAACCTGGCATTCCCCGTTTTTGTGGAATACCGGAATAACATGGCGCTGCTGCTTGACAGGATGGAGGAGTATCTCGCCGCATGCCGCAGACATAATGAATTTTTAATCGCCGTCTGGAAGGAAACATCTGTGAAACTGGCAGGCAACTGCAATAACTACATCGATGAAATCGCTGAAATTGCCGATTCTGCAGTTTCTGAATTCCGCGCCGACGCCTGCGGGACTGAAGATAAGCACTATTTTCCTGATGCCCCCTTGATGGCTTCTGCGGTCATAAATCTATGGGCGGACACCCTTAAAGAACTGCTTGCAGGCAGCCCCTTGTACGGCAACAGAGACGACATAATCAAAATCAAATCCGATATTGCCGATTTAAGAAAAAAAATAGAGGCAATGGGTGATGACGAAACAAAAGCGGAGATTTTATCTCTGCTGAAAAAAGACATCAAAATGATGAGAACAAATCACAACTCTGATGTGCAGAATATCCTGAATGCGATTGCAACACTTAGACTTGAGATCATCGACAGTAAAAATGGTGATTTAAAAGACAGGATAAAAGCCGCATAAATTACACAAGATAATCATCGCCGGAACTGCTCATTTTCTCATATCCTCTGCAAGATCAATGTGTTATTCGATTATTCCCACTCGTATGTGCCAAATTCCCATGATACGCAAACTGCCTGAAAAGGAAAAAAAGCAAAAAAATTGCCTGTACTTATGCATCAATTTCTGATATCAGTGGCATCAATCAAATAAATCATTTTCATAACGGTTCCCGTAACCGTATTCATACAAATTACAGGATAGTTTTGTGCATCTCATCTTGGCGATTTAAAATCTGATCAGTGGGATAAAATGAAATGCTGACAAAAATAACCCGCTTCGGAATTGCAAGTGGGTTTTTTTTTGACAGGACGTAAAAGTATTCTGCAGTTTCCCGGCTAACATAAAACAGGAGCTCTGCCTTATGAACGATGAACTCAAAACAAAAATGCAGCTTATTACGGAACTTGATGCCTTGAGAAAACGTGTATCCGACTTCGAGGACACAGAAGCAGTTAGGCAACAGTCCGAGGAGAGAGTCAAGGACGAAGAGGATTCCTATAAATCGCTGGCCGAGAACATACCTGCCTTGATCTACAGGATATACCTGCGCAAGAACATGAATATGACCTTTTTCAACGACATGCTCCAGTCGCTGACAGGGTACAGCGCAGAAGAGATCACCCACGATGACGTCTGCTCAATCTATCATCTCCTTATGCCCGAAGACAGGTCTCATGTAGCCGATACTATTGAACAGACACTGATCAACAACCGGCCCTTTCAGGTGGAGTACAGATTAAGACACAAGGACGGCTCTATCAGGCATTTCTCTGAAAAAGGCCGGCCTGTATTCGGCAATGACGGCAAACCGCTCGTTATTGACGGCGTTATCCTCGACAATACTGAATTCAAGCTGGCGGGAGAAGCCCTGTTCGAGACCCATGAACGTTATCGAAGCCTGCTGGAGACTGTCAGTGAGTGCATATGGGAAACCGATGCCGACGGCACCTATATGTATGCCAGTCCGCAGGTTCACAATCTGCTGGGTTATGACCCTTCCCTTCTTCTGGGGAAAAGTATTTTTGACGTGATGGTACCGGAGGAACAGGCAGCCGCCAAACAGACCTTTAAAAAAGCGCAGGAAGAGAAAACGGTTATGCGCCTGGAAAAGGTCTGCAGGCACGCTGACGGCAGAGTTATGGTGCTGGAAACGATTGCCACTCCGGTTTTCGATGCTGAAAAGAATCTGACAGGCTACAGGGGCATTGACCGCGACATCAGGGATCGCAAGGAAGAGGAGCGCAAAAAAGAAATAAATAGTCAGATACTTATTTCCCTGAACAATATGGATTCAATGCAGGAAACCATGAAGGCAGTGCTTGCTGCAATCAGGAGTTATAAGGATTTTGACGGCCTGGCGGTCCGCCTGCATGATAATGAAGACTTTCCATACGCAGCGGTCGACGGATTACCCGAACATTTCCTCAAGGAGGAAAAAGGGCTGATCCTAAGAAATGAAGTAGGAGAAACGGTCAAAGACGAAAACGGTAATCCGTGTCTTGAATGCATCTGCGGACTGGTCCTGTCCGGAAGAACAAATCCCCAGATTCCCGGCTTTACAAAAGGCGGCAGTTTCTGGACTAACAGCACCTCCGATCTGATTGCTTCAGGCGTGCTGAAGGGTGAGGCAATAAATCTTCACGACATATGCAACGTTGCGGGCTATGAATCTCTCGCTCTGATACCGATTCAATGCGATCATGAGATGTACGGCCTTATCCAGATACTGGACAGCATTAAAAACACCTTCACCCCTGATATGATATTATTTTTTGAAGGCATTGCCGAAAATATGGGCAGGGCGCTGAAAAGAAAAAAAACAGAAACAGATGCCCTTGCCAGATGCAGCAGATTCACGAACCTCGTCGATTCCCTGAGAGACTGGGTATGGGAAACAGACAACAACTTCGTTCTTACCTATGTTAATCCCCGGGTGCGCGAAATTCTCGGTTATGAGCAGAACGAACTTCTTTTCCGGCCTATTTTTGATTTAATGACCGGTGAAGAGTCCGGGCGGATATCGTCCCTTTTCAAAGAAGGCTTATCCAAAGGCCCGATAGAAAATCTTGAGATCACCGTTATCAACAAAAGCGGGCAGCCGGTGTGCATGGAAACCAGCGCGGTTTCATTTGCCGGCGACGACGGCGCATTAAAGGGATTCCGGGGGACAAGCCATGACATCGCCTATCGCAAAGGCGAGGAAGACAACTTTCAACTGCTGGCAGACAGGTGTCCCGCAGGCGTCTATGTCGCCCAGAACGGTATCTTCAGGTTCATTAACGCAGCGGGTGCCGGCCTGGTCGGCTTCACTCCGGAAGAACTGGCAGGCAAGGACGTGATGCATTTTGTCGTTCCTGAAGATTCCGATCACGTTCTGAAAAAGGCGAAGGACGGACTGCGCGATGGTGCAGGTTCTCCATACTGGTTCAGGATCAGGAACAAGGATGGAAACATCCGTACGCTGATAGGAAGCGTTGCGGGCATCGATTACGCCGGCAAGAAGTCAGTTTTGGGAGCATTCCTGGACATGACGGAATACAGGGACACGGAAATCAAGGCTTTGACTGATCTCAAGCTGAGCAGTTTCGGGGAAATATCAGAAGGACTCGAGAAGGAAATGAACAATCTCCTGGCATGCATCAACGGTTATGCGGAAATTGCCAGAGATGAGGCAACGGAAGAAAAAATAAGACAGATGCTGGAGCAGGTATTGTTCTCCTGCAGGCGCGGGTGGGATTTGCTCGGCAGGATCAGGGTAATCAGCGGTAATGAAAAAACAGAAAAGAGCGCTGTTGATATGAACGCCCTTGTAAGAACCTCCGTAGAGGAACTTAGCGCCTCACTGCCTACCTCCATCGAAGTGCGTCCGTTTATTGCGGATCAGCAATTTACGGTGCATGCGCATACCGAGCAGATCAGGCAGATAATAGCAAACCTTTTCACCAATGCAGCCTCCGCCATGAAAAGCAAAGGCGGCGTTCTTGAGGTACGGCTGGAAAGCGACGAATCAGAAAAGGGCGTCCGGATTACGGTTACAGACACCGGGCACGGCATTGCCCCGGAGAATCTGGAAAAGATATTCGATCCCTTCTTTACCACCAAAACTCCCGGCGAAGGTTCCGGCCTGGGGCTTACGGTGGTCAATGCACTGGCAAGAGACCTCGGCGGATCTGTCAGGGTTACAAGCGAGCAGGGAAAGGGTTCCTCCTTCACCGTAGTTATACCGGAGTCTCATGAAGCTGCGCCGAAGAAATCGGTAAAGGAAGACCTGCCGAAAGGCACGGAAAGCATTCTCTTCGTAGACGACAATCATGAAGTCGCCAAACTGGGAGACAGCATATTGAAATCATGCGGCTATAAGGTAGTTACCGAAGAGAACTCCGCAGCGGCGCTGGAGATTTTCCGTCAGGACCCGGGGGCATTCGATCTCATCATCATCGATATGACGATGCCCGATTTAATGGGCATGGACCTTGCCAGGCAGATTGCACAACTCAACCCCGAAAAACCTGTCATCCTCTGCAAAGGCTACAGTGAAATCATCCCCGAAGGGGAAGCGAAAAAAGCCGGCATCCGCGGATTCATTATGAAACCGCTGTTCAGGAAAGTTCTGGCCTCGACGGTAAGAAAAGTGCTCGACACAAAGGCTGAAGATTAGCCCGATGTCCATCGGAATATTTTGGCGCCGATCTTCACTCAAGCGCGGCCAAATACCTCTTGACGAATGAAATCGACGCACTTATACTTTGTCCCGCCTAAGGAAATGCCTTTCTATATCAATTTAATATCCGTATCAATCTTTGCTCCCGCACAGACGTCATGGTCATGAACTTGCGTCGGCTGGAAGCCAAAGCGAAGCAGGGATGCATGTTTAATTGAATACCGGCTATAACGGGGTCTTATTGTAAACAAAAGGAGTCTTTATGGATATCAAGCAGAAGAAATTCCGTTTTGTCTCATCGGCGTTCAAGCCGGAAACGTTTGAGGTGCTGAGCTTCACGGGAAGCGAGGGTCTCTCCAAACTCTATCGCTTTGAAATATTGCTGATTTCTGACAACCCCGAACTGGACCTGGAAAAGATCATCAACTCCCGCGCCACCCTGACCATCCTGCGTGACACGGGTAATATCGACTTTCACGGCATTCTCGTCTCCTTTGAGCAGATGCTGTCGGTCAACAAGCAGAGTCAATATCGGGCGGTGCTTACGCCGCTTATGTGGCGCTTGACGCTGACTCACCATAATCAGGTGTTTCTTGACAGTACTGTGCCCCAGATCATCGAATCCGCCCTGAAGGACGGCGGTTTAAACAATGGTCTGGACTTTGAACTGCGGCTGACAAAGACCTACCCGACTCGTGAATACGTCTGCATGTATAACGAAAGTCACTATAACTTCGTGACCCGCTGGATGGAACGGGAGGGAATCTATTTTTATTTCGAGCAGGATGCCGACCGGGAGAAAATGATAATCACCGATACCGGCGTGGTGCATTCCTTCATGAAAGAGGGCGACAAGATGATCTTCTCCCCTGTTTCCGGTCTGGATGATGTCTCGCGTGAAGAAGTGATCAAAACCCTGGTCTGCGTCCAGAAGGCCCTCCCCGCCCAGGTGATGCTGAAAGACTACAACTATCGCAAGCCGTCGCTGGAACTGTCTGCCGTACAGCAGGTTTCCGACAAAGGCATCGGCGATGTCTATATCTACGGCGAACATTTCAGTACACCGGAAGAAGGGGCCGCCCTGGCCAAGGTCCGCGCCGAGGAACTGAAATGCCGCGCCAGAACCTTCCACGGCGAAAGCCTTATCCCGTTTCTCAGGCCCGGCTACACATTTCTGCTGAGCGAACACTTCAGGAAGGACTTCAATGTCCGTTACCTCACCACCGATATCGAGCACAACGGCAACCAGGCCTTCTTCTTCAGCGCCGGCCTGGGTCAGACCACGTCGGAGAGGGAAGAGACTTCCTATTACAGGAATTCTTTTGCGTCCATCCTCAACGACAGCCAGTTCCGTCCTGAAAGAGTCACGGAAAAACCGCGCATGCCGGGCACCATCAACGCCCACATCGACGCCGAGGGAAACGGCCAGTATGCAGAACTGGACAAACAGGGGCGCTACAAGGTACGCTTGCCGTTCGATCTCAGCAACTCCAGAGGAGGCAAGGCCTCTTCATGGCTCCGCATGGCCCAGCCTTACGCCGGCAGCAGCCATGGCATGCACTTCCCGCTGCATAAAGGGACGGAGGTTCTGCTTACTTTCATCGACGGTGACCCGGACCGGCCGATCATCGCCGCTGCGGTAACCAATCCGCTCACTCCCAGCCCGGTCACGGAATACAACCAGACCAACAACATCATCCGCTCAGCGGCGGACAATCGTATGGAAATGGAGGACGAGATAGGCTCGGAGCGGGTAAGGTTCTCTACTCCCTTCAAGAATACCTTTCTGCACATGGGGTCTCCGCCTCTACCAGGGGCAAATTCACTCGGCGCCGCCGTGAACATAAACACCGACGTCAGCGAGGATTTTGTCTTAAGCTCCGACGGCACCGGGAAAATCCATACCGGAAAAGAAATGACCATCGAAGCTAAAAAAGCCGCAACCGACGCCACCAACAACGCCAGCATCACTATAGATGCTGACAAGTTCATGGAAAACAGGGTAGGCGGCGTATCAACGCCCGACACAACAGCGACTTTTTTTAACGCTGCCGCCGGTACAGTTGCTAAGCCCTCCGAAGGTGATTATTACCTGACAACCAAGGGTAAATATGTCCTTAATGTCGGGTCATCTGCAAACAAGAGTGATCTCATTGTTCAGGTTTCTCAGAATTATTCTGAAATTATCGCCGGAACAAAGAACATTCATGTAACGGGAAACGCATATGAAACTTATGACGGTGATCTGACCCAGAATATTACCGGCAAGCTGACTCAGAAATACACAAAAGATGCGTGGAAAGAATACAAAGGCGACGAATTCTCTCTTTCGTATGGATTCAAGCATAGCGTGTTTTTGGGGGAACAACTTGATGTTAATTCGGGTGCATTCAATGCTTTTTATGGGGCAGAGCGTATGCAGTTACATGTCGGATCGAACACTATGATTAATGTTATCAACGCCAACACAATCAATATGGGTCTTATAATGTCATTTATGTTGGCATTCAAAATCGATTATGAAAAATCAATGGGTATAAAGTTGGGAATGGTAAAGGTAGATCAACATTGGCTGAAAAGTTATACCACCAAAGTAAAAGCCGGCAATGTTGATGTTCATGCGGGTACGGGAAAAATTAAAACTTATCTGGCAGGATTGTGGTCTGTAGCCTGATTACAGCGGGACACCTAAATGAAGATCATCAAACCTCAAAAACTGAGCCTGCAGTTCAAAGTTTATGAAGCAGCGGGACAATGTTTCTTATTCCCTGCTGTCTTTATGCTGTTCCCCTTCGACAACCCGCCGGCCATACTTTCCGAAGTCGCCATGTGGAAACTGGCAGCCGAACAACTCGGTAAGGATGCCATCCTGGACATGGGTATGCCGAAGCCGCGCGGCGAAGCGCTTGTCAGCGGCGCCTGTCATACACCGGCCGGGAAGCCGCTCCCCGCCTGCCCGGTCACTGTAAAGATCGGCAGTGTTGCTAAAACACTCTTTGTTTTCGGTAACCGCTACTGGACACCGCTGGGCGGCATTTCCCAACATGAGCCGTTCAGAACAATGCCCCTGACCTGGCGGAATGCTTTTGGCGGAGACGGATACAGCCTGAATCCCGTCGGCAAAGGATATGCCCCGATTGTTGTGGAAAACGGGAAAAAGATCCATCCTTTGCCCAACATAGAAACCCCGGATGCGCTGGTCGGTTCCCCTGATGACAGGCCGGTTCCTGCCGGCTTTTCCCCGATAGATATAACCTGGCCGCAACGGTCACGCAAGTCCGGAACTTATGACAATGAGTGGCTCGAAACGCGCTTTCCCGGTTACGCCGCGGACATGGACCCGACTTTTTTCAACACCGCCCCTGAAGACCAGTGGATTGAAGGGTATTTCACCGGCAATGAGTCCTTCACACTCGAACACATGCATTCTGAACACCCGGTGCTCTCGGGACGGCTTCCCGGCCTGACGGCCCGCTGCTTTATACGGCGTACGACAGGTGACCCGGGATCACTGGAAGAGATATCCATGCGACCGGAAACAGTCCACCTTTTTCCGGAGGCCAAAAAAGGAATACTGATATTTCGCGGCGGCGTCGAAATTACGACGGATGACGCCGATGACATCTCAATCATCCTGGCAGCAGCCGAAAAGATGGGTGAGCCGAAGGCGCTGGAGCATTATTGCGACGTTGTGGGAAAGAGACTCGACAAGGACATGGGAGCTGTTCATTCGCTGCGTGACAGCGATCTGCTGCCGGTTATCCCTGAAATGGCGGGCACTCCCGATGAGCTGGCGGAAATGGAACAGATTCTCTCCAGGGAAGACCTGCTTCGCAAGAATATGACAGCGCGTGCAGAAAAGAAACTGGCCGAGGCGCGTGAGAATATTGCCAGGCTGGGAATGAATCCCGACGATTACCTCCCGGCTGCTATGCCGCCCGATCCGCCGCCTCCCAACTTGGAGAAACTGGATGCAACGCTGCTTGAGATCGAGGAAATCAAGAAAAAAACCCTTGCAGATGCCGAATTGAAGCAGGCGGAGATCGAAAAGCAGATGCGGGAGCTCTGTTCAAAACAGGGAATGAACTACGATCAGATGGTTGCGGAGGCAAAAAAACAGCAGGGCGGCCGGCCGAAGTTTTCAGCCGACGAGCAGATCCGGAAAATGAAACAGATGCAGGCTCAGTTGAAATTTCATGGCCAAACCAACCGGGAACTGGACAAACTGCTTGCCGATCCGGAGTTTGAGCGAAAGCTGCGCATGACGGAGGAAGAATTGCTGGCGACTTACCGAAAATATGCACAGCATTTTCCACCGGCCCCGGAACTCTCTCATGTAGATGCCATGGCGCTCAGAACTTTTGTCGTATCCGGTTATGCAGCCGAAGACAGCTTTGCAAGGGCAGATCTGACCGGCGCTGATCTATCCAACCTGATTCTGACAAAGGCAGATTTCCACGATGCTATTCTTGAGGGGGTAAATTTTACAGACTCCGATCTGACGGGTGCAGACTTCAGCAACGCCGTTCTCGCCGGAGCAAACCTCACAAGAGTAAAATGTGCCGGTGCGAAGTTTTGCGGGGCCAACATCGGCCGTGCCATACTGAAAGACGCCGACTTCTCCGGCGGACTCGACATGCACGATGCGGTACTTGCCAAATCGGACCTCTCCGGTGCAAAGTTCAACGGGGCTAATTTAAACGGAGTCGACCTGAGCGAATGCATTTTTCACAACACGGACCTGTCCGGTGTAACCGCCCCCCAGCTTCTCTTCATCTCGTCTGACCTCAAAGGACTGCGCCTTACCGGGGCTGATCTCACACAAGGGACTTTCATCGAAACCGACCTCAGCGGAGTTGACTTCAACAAAGCAAAGCTGTCATCGGCCACATTTGTGACTGCACAGGGAGAAGGAGCTTCCTTTAAAGAGGCCGTCCTGGAAAATCTGCGTGTCGTAAAAGATTCAAACTTCGCAGGCGCGAATTTCCAGGGCGCAAAACTGGACAAGGCAAATCTTCGGGGAACGAATCTGGAAGGATGTTCTTTTGAAAAAGCAAGCCTCAATAATGCCGATCTCAGCCAGTGCAATATACATAAAGGGAATCTGCACCAGGCGGTGGCCAAGGGAACGAAATTAGAAAAGGCCGATCTGACGGGGGCCAGCCTTGTTTCCATTAATCTCATGCAGGGTTCCCTGCGCAAGGCACGATTTCACGGCTCATCTTTTTATGGCGCCAATCTTTACGAAGTAGATTTTGAAAAGTCAAAGGGTGACAGGCATACCGATTTCCGTCATGCCAATCTGAAAAAGACAAGGATGATTGCCTGGAAACCTGTTAAGACTCATGAATGATAAACAGGAAAGGATATTATGGAACAGGAGATATTTGCCGACGGCATCAGCAGCATCGTACTTGAAGGAGGGGTCATACGGATCGATTTGATGAGCATTGTCCCCGGACCGCGCGGTGAGGACAACAAACCACAGATGGCCTTCCGCCAGCGCATAATAATGCCGGTAGAGGGTTTTGTCAGCTCGTATAAAATTATTCAGGGAATTATCGAAAAAATGGAACAGTCGGGTCTTATTACAAGACAGCCTGCCGATGCAGAAACCGGGGAAGAACGTGAACAAGGCTGAATTGACTGAACTCATCCAGTGCGGCGAAGTGATTTCGAAAATTGATCTGTCCGGACTGGACCTGTCCGGCGCCAATCTGTCCGGAGGCGTTTTCGAGGAGGTCGTATTTCGCAATGCAAATCTCCGCGATGCAACGCTTAAGGAATCGATTTTTTACCAGCCTGATTTCACAGGTGCAGACATGTGCGGCGTCAATATGCACCATACGTTAATTGAAAAAGGGATTCTCAAAGATGCCTGCCTGAACAACGCTTATCTTGTCCTTGCCACCCTCAATGAACCGGATCTATCCGGCACCTCACTGCAGGGAGCGAATATGACCATAGCGGTTATTGTTAAACCCAATCTCGAGAACGCCGACCTGTCGCGGGCACTGCTTGACCGCACCACCATTACGGAAGGGGCGACACGCGGTCTGAATCTAAGTGAAGCCATACTGAAGCAGACATTGCTCATGAAAGCCGATCTGACCGAGTCAAATCTTCAGGGGGCGTCTTTTCAAGCCGCTGTTCTGCTGGAGACCGATTTTTCAGGCAAGCAACTGCAGGGGATTCACCTGCCTCTCTGCCAACTGACAAAGGCCAACCTTACCGGATGCGACCTAAGGAATGCAGACCTGACTCAGTGCAATTTCAAGGATGCCGATCTTTCTGAGGCGAAGCTGGACGGCTCCAGGGCCGGCAATGCACTGTTTATCGGCACCAATATGACCAGAACGAGCCTGCGCGGCGCATACTTATATCAATCGCTTTTTCCGGGCGCCAACATGCTGCTGACCGACTTTACCAAAGCCAACATGCAGCAATGCATCATGAATGACGCAATCTGCCGCGGCGCCGTCTTTGCGGGCGCGGATCTGACTTATGCCGATCTCTCACGCAGCGATCTGAGCGGGGCCGATATGACCTCTGCCAATCTATTTCGCACCAAGCTGCACCGTATCAAGCAAGAGAAGACTCTCTGGGAAGGATCGAATTGGGAGATGGCCCTGGGAGACGATACCGATCTGGCTGAGGCGGAACAATGGAAACCGCACCCGTCTCACGCCGAACACCACCATCGCCGGCACCATCATGATAAGAAACATTAACGGGAGGTAAACACCCATGAAAAACATAGCTGTATGTCACAAACGTGAAGATCTGTACCAGGATTATGGAACAGTTTCTTCCGACGAAAAAAATAATCTTCTCGTCAGGAGCGATTTCGGCGTCTATAAAGCCCAGCGGGCAGTCAGTTGTCTGATTGAGCCTGAGACAGGAGATATGGTACTCTTCTGCACGGCAGATGGCGACAATGCTTATATCCTGGCCGTTCTTGAACGCGGGAAAGGCACCGCCGCCACTATTTCCGTCGATGGAGACCTTAAGCTGCTCCTTGATGCCGGCCGCTTTTCCATTGATGCGAGGGACGGGGTAGGACTTGCCTCAGCGGGCAAGATTTCCATGACTTCCGCAGAACTCGATGTACAGGCTTTATCCGCCGACCTTACTGTTCAGAATACCTCGATAACAGGAACCATTCTTCAAGCTTCACTTGAAAAAATAAAACTGTTTGCCGGCAGTTTCGATTCGCTTCTCGACCGCATATACCAGAGGGTGAAGCGCTCCTATCGTTTCGTCGAGGAAACTGATCAGATGCGGGCTGAGAATATTGACCACAGAGCGGAGAAACTGCTCAACCTGCGCGGCAAGAATGCCGTAATCAACGCACGGGAACTTGTAAAACTGGACGGGGAACAGATCCACGTCGGATAGGAGGAACTACAATCATGTTTGCAAATGCTCAATTGGGAGGCACGGCCATGGGATTTCCGGATGTCTGCCTGACGCCGACGCCTGCGGGACCGATCCCGACACCTTATCCCAACACTTCCACACAGATGATGGGCACGCCGGCGGTATACAACGTTCTGTTCAGCTGCGCCCCGGCCCACAACATGAGTACTGTTGTTCCCCTGACAAACGGCGATAACGCCGGCGTTAATACAGGTGTTGCATCCGGCACGGTGATGGGGCCGAAAAGAAATATTACTGCTGCTTTCACTTTTCTTGTCGGCGGGATGCCTGCCACCAGAATGACCAGCATGTCGCTGCAGAACAATACCAACTGCCCCGGCGCAGACCTGGTACCCAGTCAGTCTAAAGTAATGGTTCTTTCACCGTAAACCGCTGACTCCATTCATCTTGAACAGGACATCAGCTCCAGGACCGCTGATCTACTATCAGCTTGTCGTCCTGTTTCAGTGTTCCCCTGTCAACGGCCTGGAGAGCGTCTATCCTGACGGTGCAGATTTCTTTAAAGTATTTCTTTAGCGATTCTTCTAATCCTGAACCATATTCGGCATGTTCAATCCTTACAGTCAGATGATCTGCGTGTCCTTTCCTGCTCACGACAGCCTGCAGCCTTATTCCCGGAAATTTCTCCTCGATCTTCTTCAACTGGCTCGGGGCAACGAACATACCCCGGACCTTTACGGCATCCCCTACCCTTCCTGCGATACCCTGCAGGCGGAAAGACGTTCTCCCGCACGGACATTTTTCCGTTATGATCCTGGAAAGGTCGCCGGTGCCGAACCTCATCAGGAAGAAAATATCATTGAAGCGTGTTACCACCACTTCTCCCAGTTGTCCGTCCGGAACCTTTTTTCCCGTCTGCGGATCGACGATCTCGACAAGTACCTCCTCGCAGATGTGCCATCCCGCCTTGGCGCTGCATTCGTAGGCGACATCACCAACTTCTGTGGCTCCGTACATCTGATAGGTGTCGATCCCGTAACGCTTTTCAAAGGTCTCTCTTACCGCAGGCAGCAGCGGCTCCGCCGCGAATGAGGCCTTTCTCAAAAGAAAATCCTTTTTGAAATCATGCCCCAGCTCTTCAGCCTTCCTGATGATGGCCATCAGGAAACTCGGGGTTCCCGTGTATGCGGTTACTTTCAGGTCGCGGATCAGATGGACCTGTATCTCCGAACCCGACGTTCCTGAAGGAACAACGGTTGCGCCGACGTGCCTCAGCCCGCCGTGAAAGGTCAGCCCCGCAGCGACCATGTGGTAGGAAAAGGCGTTGAGCACGATGTCCCCTTTCCTGATGCCGGCCGCATGATAGGCTCTTGCCCACAGGGGATCGCTTTCCGAAAGATGCGGCTCGTAAACCGGCCCCGGCGAGATGAATATCCTGTCGATATCCGCTCTGTCATCCGCCAGGCCGCCATAGGGAACGGTCTTCTGTTCGAGGCCGACAAGTGCCTCCCTTGTTATGACCGGAAGCTTCTCCATATTGCCGACCGACCGGATATCTGCGGGATTGATTCCCAGACCGTCCAGCATCTTCTTAAAACCGGCCGAGCGTTCATAGCCGCTCTTCACCATCTGCTGAATCTTCCGGCCCTGGCTGAGGGTTCTTCCCCCGCGGCTCATCGCCTCCCGCTTGTCGTAATATCTGTTCTCCATCAGATCAACCTCCCGAACTTGTGTTTCAACAGCACACCCTATAGCCAGCGTTTGCGGCGCTTATACGACTTAACATTCTTGTACGACCGCACGTTTCCCGAGGCCGCCATGCCCAGATAGAACTCCTTTATGTCCGGATTCTCGACAAGGTCCGCCGAGATCCCTTCCATGACGATCTTTCCATTCTCCATGATGTATCCGAAGTGGGCCACCTGCAGGGCCATATGGGCATTCTGTTCCACGAGCATGATCGTCGTCGACTGCTCCTCGTTAATTCTTTTGATGATGCGAAAGATCTCGGCAACTACCAGGGGAGCGAGACCCAACGAAGGCTCGTCCAGAAGCAGCAGTTGGGGATGCGCCATCAAAGCCCTGCCGATAACAAGCATCTGCAGTTCTCCGCCGCTGCAGTATCCGGCCAGGGACTTTCTGCGCTTCAGCAGAGCGGGGAAATAATGATAGACCATCTCCAAATCCTGACGATACGGTTTTCCCCATCTCGTCGCCGTACCCACCTTCAGGTTTTCCTCGATGGTCAGGTATTTGAAAGGCTGGCGCCCTTCCAGAACCTGAATGATGCCCGTGCGCGTAATCTCTTCGGGAGCCTTGTTCTGGATCGATTTCCCGTCGTAGATTATCGTGCCGTCCGTCACCTCGCCGTTTTCCGGCTTCAGCAGTCCGGATATCGCCTTCAGCGTCGTCGTCTTGCCCGCGCCGTTGCTGCCGAGCAGACACACGATTCTGTTGCGTTCAATCGCCAGTGACACGCCCTTCAGGACCTGGATGACGTCTGAATAGACAACCGATATGTTATTTATCTGCAGAAGCGTCTCGCTCATTTGTCAACCTCAATAGGAGAACGGCCAGAGCCGGAAGCTGGAGCGCACGATGCGCCACACCTCGGCCAGTCCCCGCGGCTCGAAAAGTATAAAGAGAACAATCGCCAGCCCGAACACAAATTCCCGCAGCGGCGCCAGGTTAAGGCCGGAAGAGGAAAATACGCCCATGTTCATCATGAGATCGGTCACCCAGCGCAGAATCTCATTGAGCGACGTGATAAAAAGGGCGCCGAAGATTGCCCCCGACATATTCCCCATGCCGCCGATGATGACCATCGCTATGTATTCCACGGACAGCGCCAAATTGAACGGTTCTGTGGTGATGCTGACCATGTAGAAGGCGAAGATCGCGCCGGCGACTCCCGCGTAAAAGGAGCTTATCCCGAATGCAAGCAGCTTGTATCTGAAGATCGGGATGCCCATGCCTTCAGCCGCACGGTCGTTGTCGCGGATTGCAATGAACGCCCTGCCGTACTTTGTCCGCATGATGTTCACGGCCATCCACAGCAGAACAGACATCGTTATAAAGATCACGAAGAAGTAATGGACGCCCCCGCTCATCTCCCATCCGAAGATGCCGGCCTTGGGCAGGGTGATGCCCATGGTGCCCTTGGTGACCGATTCCCAGTGCACCAGGACATACTCGATGATGAACTGGCCGGCCAGCGTGGCAATCGTCAGGTAGAGCCCCTTCAGCCTTACGGACGGCAGGCCGAAAACCATGCCCACCATGGCGGTGATCAGCCCCGCTGCGGGAACGATAACAAGAAAAGGCAGATTGTAGTCGGCAGCCAGGACGCCCGCGGCATATGCCCCGACACCGAAGAAGGCGCCGTGCCCCAGGGATATCTGGCCGGTATATCCGATGAGGATGTTGAGGCCGATGGCCGCCATTGCCGCAATGCCGATGGTGTTAATGACATAGAGGAGATAAGGGCTGCTGACGAAGGGAACCACTCCAAAAAATACCAGCGCGCCCACGAGCATTGCGGCCCTGCCGAAATCCGTCTCGAAGATCGTCAGCTCTTCATCATATCTTTCCCTGTAATTCCCGCAGGGATGAAATCGCAGCGTCCGCATAGCTACACCCTCTCAATCTCTACCAGACCAAACAGCCCGTAAGGTTTAATCAGCAGAATGAACACCAGCACGATGTATGGTACAACATCTCTCAGCGAAGGCGAGAGATAGCCGCCGGTAAAGGTCTCCAGGAGGCCGATGATAATTCCGCCGATGATCGCCCCCCCGATGCTGTCCAGTCCGCCAAGGATGACCACCGGGAAAACCTTGAGGCCGACGGCGGAAAGATCATGAACGTTTATGCCGTTGATGATGCCGAGAACGATGCCGCTCATGCCCGCGACCAGGGCGGCAATCGCCCAGGACAATGCAAATACCCGCTGCACATGGACGCCGAGGGAAAGGGCGGCCTTCTGGTTGTCCGCCACCGATCTCATATAAATTCCCTGTGCGGAATATTTGAAGAAGAGCCCGAACATGCACAGAAAGGCGAGGCCGATGATGAGAGTGGCCGTGTAAACTGGCGGCACGTTGATTGCCCCCATCTGGATGCCCAGCCAGGACGGCAGGAAGTCGGGATACGTTCTCAGATTTCCTCCATAGAAGAGAAGCAGCAGTCCCTTGAACATCGCCGCCAGACCCACCGTCAGCATGATGACGAAAATGAGCGGCTCGCCGATGAGAGGGCGCAGAAACATCTTCTCTATAACGAAGCCCATGATGAAGCAGCCTACCAGTGTGATAAGAAAGGCAACGACAATAGGCACCTGCGCCCAGGTGACCAGCGAAAGAAAAAAGAAGGCCCCTATCGCCAGCAGCTCACCGTGGGCAAAATTCAGCACGCTCGACGACTTAAAGATCATGACAAACCCCATTGCCGACAGCCCGTAAAGAAATCCTATGCTGAGCCCGTTCACCAGAAGTTGAAGGAAAAAATCCATATACTGCATCTCCCTTTATCTAATTCGTTTCTATCCGGAAACTCCTTATGTTGAAACTTTCGGTTTCCGTATCGGAAAGTGGTTATTTTTCGTTCTGGCAAGGAGATCAAGGGATTGCGCGGAGGCGTACATAATGTACGTCGCACAAGCAATACCGCAGATCGACACAGCCAGGGCGGAAAAGAGCCCTTTCCGGGCGGAAACTAATTCATATTAATGATATTGACGGACGTTTCGATAACTCCCGTCTGTCCGTCGCGGTAACGCACCTTCCCCTTGACATCCACCTTGTTCATCTCACCATACATGGCTTCGATCAGCTTTATGTACAACCCGTAAATAAAGCGTCTCCGCACCTTCCCTGTCCTCGTCAGTTCATCATCGTCCGCATCCAGCAGTTTATACAACAAAAGGAACTTCTTGATCTTCATGATATCCGGCAGTTGCTTATTGACCTGTTCGATCTCCTCGCTGATGAGCTTTTCGACCATGGGCTGCTGCGACAGATCCATGTAAGTCGTATAGGGGATCATGCGATCTTCTGCCCAGTTCCCGACGTTCCCCATGTCTATGTTTACCATCAGCGTTATGAAGGGACGTCCCTCGCCGAACACGACCGCCTCCTTGATGTAAGGGCTGAACTTCAATCGCGTCTCGATAAAATCGGGCGAAAAAGCCTGGCCGCTTTTATTTTTTATGATCTCCTCCTTGCGCCCGATGATGACAAGATGCCCGTCGGGATCGAAATATCCGGCATCGCCCGTCCGCAGCCAACCGTCATGAAACGCTGCTTCCGTGGCGTTGTAATCCTGATAATACCCCGAAAAATTCGCCCTGCTGAAGACAAGCACCTCCTGGTCGTCGGCAATCTTCACCTGGGTTGCCGGCAGCGGCTTGCCGACCGTCTCCGGCTTGACTTCGTCATCGTCCTGAACCTGGAATATGCCCCCGGCCTCCGTCAGGCCATAGCACTGCTTCAGGTTCAATCCGATTGCCCTGAAAAACCTGATGACGTCGGGGCTGATCGGATGGCCGCCCGTGTATGCACCCTTGAATCCTGCGCACCCGATGCGGTCGAGAAGAGGATGGTAAACGAGAACGGCAGCCAGCAGTTTCGCCGCCTTGAGCCAGAAAGGCACAGGCTTTTTCTCTGCGGCCAAATCCACAATCCTCCTGCCGATATTTTCCGCCATGTAGAACAGCTTGCGCTTGACGGCGCCGGCATCGGATATTTTAACTCTTATTTTAGACGCCAGGTCTTCCCAGAAACGCGATGACGTTATTATAACGGAAGGGCCTATTTCACGGAAATCCTGATCAATCGTTTCCAGGGTCTCGGGAAAATTCATCGTCATGCCGCCCAGCAGCGCAACGCCCGCCCCCCACATCTGATCCACAATCCAGGCAGGAGGCGACATGGAAAGCCAGTTCTCTCCCGGCTTGAGGTCCTGCGATCTGATCCACTGAACCCCCATTTCCGCAAGATTCCGGTGCGAGAGCATGGCCAGCTTCGATATGCCCGTTGTGCCGGAGGTCTGGATCATTATCGCTACATCCTCCGGCTTGCCCTTCTTAATCTCGGCGGCAAACATCTCCGGTTTTTCTCCGTCCAGCTGCTCGCCCATCGCCAGGAGTTCACTGAAACTGAGAAGCCAGGGATCATCCTTATATGAGCGCATGCCGGTCGGATCGATATAGATGACGCGTTTTACATACTTCAGCCTGTCGCGGCATTCGATCATCTTGTCCACCTGCTCCTGGTCCTGGACAATCACATAGGCGGCATTGATCCTTTCCAGTGAAGAGGCCAGCTCGCTTGCCACGGAAGAAGTGAAGAGATTCAGCGTTACAGCGCCGACCGCATGGGCGCCGATTTCTGAAAACAGCCATTCGGGATGGTTGTTGGTGACAATTGCGATATTTTCGCCGCGCCTGATCTTCAGTTGCTTCAATCCGAGTGCGACATGCCTGACGTATCTCAGATAGTCGTCCCAACTGAAGGCATGCCAGATGCCGTAAGCCTTTTCACGGATGGCCGTCATATTGATGCCGAACCTCTCCGCCTGCATTACCAGAATCTGCGGCAGTGTATGCCTGGAAAGAGATAGAAGTATGTCGTCCTGCTCGTTCACTCTTTTTAAATACCTCCCGCTGTCTCGGGTTCTCCCAGATACGCCTTGATTACCTCCGGGTGGCTGCAAACCTCTGCGGGCGATCCCTCCGCAAGTTTTTCCCCGAAATTCAGCACCACAACGCGCTGCGATATGCTCATGACGATGGACATGTCATGTTCGACAAGAATCATGGTCTGTCCCCAGGCCTCGTTCAGTTCGACCAGAAACCTGACCATGTCCTCCTTCTCTTCCAGGTTCATGCCTGCGAAAGGCTCGTCCAGAACCAGCAGCTTCGGTTCCAGAGCCAGAGCGCGACCCAGCTCCACCCGCTTCATCAGGCCGTACGGCAGCGATCCCACGGTCTTCTTGCGTATCGGCTGCATCTCCAGAAAGTCTATAAGCTCTTCCAGTATTTTCCGGTGCCTGATTTCCTCGCTTCTCACCTTTTTCGAAAAGAGGCACGCCAGACCCAGATTGTATCCGCAGTGCAGATGGCGCGCCAGAAGCATGTTGGACAGCACCGTCATGCCCGGAAAGAGCTCGATGTTCTGAAAGGTGCGGCCGATGCCTACGTGGACGAGGTCATGCGGAGGCATCCTGGTGATGTCTTTGCCGTTGAAAGTGATGCTCCCCACCTGGGGCGTGTAAAAGCCGGTGATGCAGTTGAGCAGGCTCGTCTTGCCGGCGCCGTTGGGGCCGATGACGGCCAGCAGTTCGCCCGTTCGGACCTCGATGTCAATGTTGCTCAGCGCCTTCACGCCGCCGAAACTCAGGGAAAGATTCCTGACCGTGAGATCGGCGTGACGTTCTTCAGATTTTCCGGATACGTATATTTCCGGCTGACCGCGAAATGCCTTCATCAGAACTACCCTATTTTGTTAACAGTTTTATCTTCTCTTTCCCGGGTTCGTAGAAGTTCGTCAGCGGCTTGTAGGTCCCGTCTTCGCTGACCTTCACCATCCTCGCCTTGAAAGATGCGCCGTGATTCCCCTTGGCATAGGTGATCTTCGGTACGAAACCGCCGAAATCCTCATCCTTGAAGGACTCCATGGCATTGTTTATCGATTCGCGGTCTATCTTCTTGAATTTCTCATTCGCCCTGATGAACGCCCTTTCCATGATCATGCCTATAACAACACCTTCCCAGTACGCAGCATCAAACTTTTCGACCGTCTTGTATTTCTTCATGAGCTCCGTCATGAGCTTCTCACCCTCCGTGCCGTCACCCGGCAGAACCCCGGGGAACTGCATGCTGAGGCGATCCCTGATCACGCCCTTCCCCAGTTTGAAGAAGTCGGGATCTGTCGAGGTCCAGGTGCCGAGGAACATCGGATCATACTTGATACGGTCGGCACTCTTGAAGGCCGTGACGATGGCGGCGGGAAGCATCTGAATGAAGACGTACTCCGCTCCGTTTTTCTGCAGCCTCAGCAGTTCCGTCGTGAGATCGACCGTCTTGGGCGGGAATTCCTCTACGGCGACGATGTTCACACCGATCTTTGCCGCATAGTCCTTACTCGGCTGATGAATAGAGCGCCCGTATGCATTGTTGTAGGTCAGGAGACCGACCTTCGGGGCGTCTTTCCCCTTGTGTATGGCGCGTATGTATTCCAGAACCGCGTAGCAGTCCATCTTGTAGCTGCCGAAGGGAAGATACATGTAATCAACCGGCGCTTCGAGTATCTCCCAACTGGTTGAATAGTTGATGGTGGGAATCTTGTTTTCCTGGATGATGGGCTTGGCGGCGAGACCTTCACCGGCGCCCCAGGTGGCGATCATGTCCACCTTGTCCTGAACCGCGAATTTTCTTACCGCGGCAGATGCCTCGGGAACCTTGTATGCGGTGTCGACCAGGATCATTTCGATCTTGTATCCGCCCACGCCCCCCTTGACTTCATTCACGTAGCGGAAATAGTCCTGCTGTCCTTTCGCGTGATACTGTCCCCATGTGGAAGCGGGTCCCGTCATGTTGATTGCAGCGCCGACCTTTATTTTCTTCTCTTCCTTCGAGCTGCAGGACACAAGCAGAAGCAGTCCCGCCAAACTTATTGCCGTCAATATTCTCAACAACCTTTTCATCTCCATCCTCCCTTTTTTAGGTTAAGCATTATTACATCCCCCAAAAACAAAAAAAGGCCGTGGTAAACCACGGCCCCATAAAACAGAAAAGCCGTGGGCAACCGCTAAGGTCTGCCCACGGCTCAATTGACACTTTAGGTCATGAGCTCAGCAGGCAGACCTCCCTAAAAAAGCTAAAAAAAGCAAAAAAGGAAAACATCCGGCTGCTGATTATGTTGAACTTCATTTCACTTCACTCCAATCAAGTGCGAACATTTAAAACAAAAGAACGGATTATGTCAAGAAAATTTTCATTGCTCTTACGGCGCTTATTAATATAAGAATGATTTCGGTGTTAATATGGAACTAATACAAACGGACAATAACGGCAGACAGACCAGGCTTTTCCTGCATCTGAAGAAGTGGCTGGAAAAGGGAGCCATGGACTACGGAATGATCGAAGAGGGAGACCGCGTGCTCGTCGGTGTCTCCGGAGGCGCAGACAGCTTTGCCCTGCTGGATCTTCTGAACACGCCGATGGTTTTCATCCCGAAATTCGAGATCCTCGCCGTGAACATCGATAACGGCTTCGATCCGGATTATAAAGGTTACAACATTCTTGAGGACTACCTGCAAAAGAACGGCTGCTCCTACAGGATGGAGAAAACGGATATCGGTCCGCTCTCTCACAGCTCCGTCAACCGCAAGAACCCGTGCTTTCTCTGTTCGCGCCTGCGCCGTAAGCGCATATTCGAGATTGCCGGCGAAACAGGATGCACGAAGATCGCCTTTGCACACCACCGCGACGACATCATCGAAACGCTGCTGATCAACATGTTCTACGGACGTGAAATAAGCACGATGCTGCCGACGCAGACAATCTTCGGGGGAAAGATGCACATCATCAGGCCGCTCTGTCTCATCCGCGAAGAACTGGTAAAAAAATACGCACGGGAAAGGTCGTTCCCCACGGTGGAGAACGGCTGCCCCACAAGCAGGACATCGAAGAGAAGCTATATCAAGAACCTTCTCAATGAAGTGGAAAAGGACAACAAGGACGTCAGGGACAACATCTTCCGGGCGATGAGCCACGTCAAGACGGACTATCTGCTCCCCCGCGACAGGAACAAGTGATGGCAAAGAAAGACGAAGCGCAGAAGATAATCTGTCAGAACAAGACCGCAAGGATGAACTACTTCATCGACGACACGTTCGAGGCGGGTATCGTCCTGGTGGGCACGGAGGTCAAGTCGTTGCGGGATGGACGGGCAAACCTCAAGGACAGTTATGCCCGCGTCAAGGACGGAGAGGTTTTTCTCTACGACCTTCACGTGAGCCCCTATTCCTTCGGCAACCGCTACAACCATGAACCGCTGCGGGTGCGCAAGCTTCTGCTTCACAAGCGCGAAATCAAGCGCCTCTACGGCAAATCGAGGGAGAAAGGACTTGCCCTCATACCCTTGAAGCTTTACTTTAAGAACGGCAAGGTGAAGGTCGAGGTCGGCATCGGCAAAGGCAAGAAACTTCACGACAAGCGCGAGGACATGAAGTTGAAGGAAGACCGCCGTGATATGGAACGGGGGCTCCGGGCCAAAAACCGCGATTGACTTATTCACGGGATATGACTATACTACATGCATAGGTCGTCATACCTGCGGAAGCGGGTATCCAGTTTCTATAGCTCTTTTTCAACTCAATATTGGGGGCGTCACGGTTTCGACGGGGATAGTTGAAGCGTCAGAAGCGTACCGAGGTTCCTGCAGGCCTCGTTAAACAGGCAGGAAAACACAGTCGCAAACAACTACGACTACGCATTAGCCGCTTAAGACGGCTAACGTCCTCCTGATCCCGCCTGGCGGATCAGATCAGGGCGTCATTTAGTCAGGATAGCCGATCTCCTTTTCCTGGCAGGAGGAAGGCGAAAACCAAACAGGATAGCGACGGATTAATCCTGCCCCTGGGAGTCTTCCGGAGCGAAATCTAAATCAGAGGATACGTACGTAGAAACTGCCGTGGAATATTTTCGGACGCGGGTTCGACTCCCGCCGCCTCCACCAGGA
>CAZLFA010000033.1:0-41073 GCA_964558665.1 uncultured Syntrophaceae bacterium | reverse complement strand
AACGCACCACACCGAACGTGTCCGCAGGCAATCCCTGGGATGTAAATGAAAACTTCCTGTCAGTCAGGTAGGCCATATACTAAAACTCTCTTCTATCTCCCGCCGATCGAGGGTGTAACGGCAAATGCATCCACACAGAAAAACGGCTGAGCAGAATTGAATCTTTCTTTGCACCGCCGGGCATAAATCACCATTACCAAACAAAGTTGAATTTGATTTTTTGGGAGCCGAACAGCGCGCTCTTCGGCGTCACAAATGAAATATCCAATAGAACCGAGCCTGACCTGTCACCCTCGCCGGATACGATCTTCAAATCCGCAGGCTGTTCATTTCCGTGCTGCCTGAAAAACAAGGATAAAATCTCGCTTAACAGCCCCTCAAAGTTTTCATCACGGGAGGAAACCGTGAAACTGTCTCTGCAGCGCAGCAGAAATCCGATCAGAAATGAAAAAAACAGATGCTCCTGGAGAGAGCCTTCCGCAACCGTTGCCTCATGAGGCACCAGGGCAACATCGTTGTTGAGGGAGCCCGCCAGCGGCGTGATGCCGATTCCGGTAAACTGTTTGATACGCTCATCGGGGAAGATTGTCTCGGTTGAGATGGAGCCTCCGTTTTCATTCATAACAACGGCAAGGTCTTCCAGCATGACATTTCTGTAGTCCGTGAATCGGGAAGGCCATCCGAACTTTTTCATGCTCTTGACAACAAGCATTGCCAAACCCCATACGGGGCTTATCCACAGCGGCTCCTCCTCTTTGAAAAAAACGGTCCGCGGACGGTAGTCCTTCCCGTAGGGAGGCCTGATCAGGAAGCCGTTGCACGTTGCGGCAAGCCATCTGCCGGCCGGCTCCTTCCTGAGGTTGCGCCACTTCGCATAGCGCGCATCATCGATGTAGTTTCCCAGATAGGGCAGATGTCCCAGTTCACTCCATCCGCCCAGATGGAAGAAGGATGGTTTCAGCCAGAAAAGGACCGGAGACAGAAGCATTTCGCCGAAGGAGGATATCTCAGCAAGTTTCTCCAGCGAGTCGGGATTGTTTTCGAAGGGCAGATCAATAATAATCATGTTGGGAGGATTCACTATCAGCCGCTCTCTCATATAGGCAAAGACATCCGTCAGCGTCTCGGGAGCAACAGACACAATATCCATTTTCACTGCGCCGTCATCACCCTTTTTCATCTGCTTCAGCGTAGCTTCCAAGCCGCGCCATGCGGCCTCCATGACGCGAAATTCCCTGTCGGCAAAAATGGATGCCACGGCATCGGACAGCATCCCTTCCAACTGTTTCTTCCATTTTGCCGCCTGCGGGTCTGCCACAGAGGGAGATGATTCCTGGCCTGGCATGGCGACCATTGACAGGATGTCGTCCACAGCGACAGCACCGGAAGACGGCGCTTGTTCCTGCTGCTCATGGCTCAGATCGATCGGCAACCCGGGCCATGACGATCTGATCTTTTCGGCGATAGCTCCCGCGCTCTGAAGATTCTTCTGCGCCTCATCGATGCAGGCAGCGGCATCGTACAGTTCCTTCAGATAGGGCGTTGACTGGATCATTCCGTCAGGGTTAAGATGCCGCATGCGCATGGGACTTATTGTCACACCGCCGGCGGGGCAGATATCCTGCGGCAGAGATACCCAGAGCGACGGCGCCAGAAAGGCAACGGCATCGTCAACGGAATTCACTGTCACGACGGGAACGTTGCCTGTAGCCGGGTTTGCTTCCGATATAGGACAAAAAGGGGCCATGGCCAGAATGTAAAAAGGAACTTCGGGTATCTTCATCTCTCCTCCCCGTAATACATCATGCAAAGTCAAAATTAAACGAACCGCTCTCATCCACATCCAGAAGGACTTTGGAGGGCATGCCGCCTTCGCTCATGTGCGTGAGTATCGTCTGCGACAGTTTGGGCAGAACATTGCCGTTCAAAATGTATTCGATGTTCCTCGCCCCGGTCTCCACTTCTGTGCAGCGGGCATTTATCTGGTCAACAACTGCGTCTGTGTAATTAAAGGCCATGCGGTTGTTTTCCATAAGGCTCTTCTGCACCTTCCTGAGTTTCAGATCCACGATCATGCGCATTGCGTCCCTGCTGAGTCCGTAGAAGGGAACAGCAGTCGTCCTTGCCAGGAGCGCCGGCTTGAAATGAGCGGAAAGCACCGGCCGGACAGCTCCCATCACCACATCCATGGGCGGCCGTTCTTCACCGGACGTCATCTCCTGGATGATATCGGTGGCCAGGTTGCTTGTCAGGATGATAATCGTATTGCGGAAGTTAATCTCCTTACCTTCTCCGTCGGTCAGCATGCCCTTATCAAAAACCTGATAGAAGATATTCATGACATCCAGATGCGCCTTCTCCACCTCATCAAGAAGCACGACGGAATAGGGCTTCTGGCGTACGGCCTCCGTCAGCATGCCGCCTTCGCCGTATCCTACATAGCCGGGGGGAGAACCGATAAGGCGGCTCACCGTGTGGCTTTCCTGGAACTCGCTCATATTGATCGTCACTACATGCCGGTCGCTCCCGAAGAGCAGATCGGCCATGGCGAGTCCCGTTTCCGTTTTGCCCACACCGCTCGGTCCCGCAAACAGAAAGACGCCGATAGGCTGGTCGGGATTTTTGATGCCTGATTTTGAAGCCCTGATCACCTCGGCCAGTGCCGCCATCGCATGATCCTGCCCCTTGATTCTTTCCTTCAGGCGCTCGTCGAGATGGATGATCGTTTCCGCCTCGTCCTTGAGCATCTTGCCGAGCGGTATGCCCGTCCAGTCAGAAACCACCTGGGCTACGACATCAGGCTCCACTTCAATCTGAATCATGGGCTCTCCGGCCTGTATGTCGGCCAGAGCCTTGTCGGCTTCATCCAGTTCCTTTGACAGTTCCTCTCTCTGGGGATCTTCTGCCGGCACGGCATTCACCTTCTCCCTCACCTCGATTACGTTGGCGGCAGCCTCCTTTTCTTTCAGCCAGCGCTCACGAATTCTTTCCGCCTCCTCCGTTGCCTGCGCTTTCTGATCCAGAGCCGCCTGGTACTTCTCTTCGTCAACAGTCACGCCGTTGGTGCGATCACGATCCATACCCTTGATCACGCGTTCCTGCGCCTGGATCTTCCTTTCTTTGTCTTCGAGGATTGCAGGTTTGGCAGTCAGGTTGATCTTGACCCTGGCACAGCTTGTATCCATAAGATCAATAGCCTTGTCAGGGAGAAAGCGGCCGGTGATATACCGGTCGGAAAGCTGCGCCGCGGCTTCCACGGCGTCGTCGCGAACTATCACCTTGTGGGCGGCTTCATAGCTTAACTTAAGCCCGCGGAGCATGAGGATCGTAGTGTCCACATCGGGGGGATCAAGCTTCACCAGTTGAAATCTTCTGGCCAGCGCCGGATCTTTTTCAAAATATTTCTTGTATTCCGTCCAGGTGGTTGCCGCCACTGTTCGCAGCTCACCGCGCGCCAATGCCGGCTTGAGCAGGTTCGCCGCATCCGATCCTCCGGCGGTTCCGCCCGCGCCGATAAGAGTATGGGCCTCATCGATGAAGAGTATGATGTTCTTTTCCGAGGACTTGATTTCATTGATAACCCCTTTGAGGCGATTCTCGAACTCACCCTTCATTCCTGCGCCTGCCTCGAGAAGTCCCATGTCCAGGCCAAGCAGTGTCACATCCTTGAGCATATCCGGCACATCCCCTTCGGTAATGCGCAAAGCCAGTCCTTCCACCACGGCGGTTTTACCGACCCCCGGCTCACCCACGCAAATAGGATTGTTTTTCCTGCGGCGGGCCAGGATATCGATCATCTGGCGGATCTCCTTGTCTCTTCCAAAGACCGGATCAATGCCGCCGTCGCCTGCCTTCTTCGTAAAATCGGTACAGAAACGATCCAGGAAATTGCCGTCTCCCCTTGCCTGCGGTGCACCCGGCGCCGCGGCTTCTTTTATCCCGGCTTCCTTTTCGTCGGAACCTTTCGTCAACGTCCAGAATTCTGATGTCAGAGCCTCTCTTCCCATACCTTTCAGCAGTTCCGCATAACGTCCCGAAGCATAGAATGTAGGCTTGGCAAGAAAAGCCAGCATGATCGCTCCCGAACGCACCTTCTTTTCCCCCAGATCGATTGACGAGATCAGCCAGGCATCCTGAATAAGCTCTATCAGGAGAGGAGAAAACACGGGTTTGCCGGAGTTGCCGTCTTTCAAGTCCTCAAGTACGTCGCTCAACGCCTTCTGCATGCGCCCGATGTCGATGCCGAATCTCTGAAAGATTGGAAACAAGTCAGTGCGCTGACTTTCGATAATTTTCATCAAAAAATGCTCGACTGTAACCTCATAGTGCGTCCATGAGACGGCCAATCCCGCGGCGCCCTGCAAAGCGCCGGTGCAGAAATTATTGAGATGCATCAGCAAAGACTTCATATCAACTGTAACCATAATATCCAATCCTCCAGTATTTTTATTCTAGATGTTCAATCATCTTCATTTAAAAAAATAAAACCGCGCTGTACGTTTTACATGTAATTCACAAGGCCGGGATGCATCTTCACCGGATATAAAAAGCATTCTCAATTGATCCCTACCGGATAATTCCCCGGGCTGCTTAACTTCACCGAAGCGCGATCCAGTTGTGAATATCCGGAGAAGGTCCATGTATCCCAGCCGAGCCTCGCCCAGCGGCATTCGCCGAGGCGAGCAGTCTCTATCTCCTGCGGGTTGAGTTCAACTTCGACATCCCAGTCCAAAGGCTGGTCCATATAAAACCCGATCATGTTTTCCATCTTTTCGAAAAGCTTCTGATCCGGCATGAGGCGTTCAAATTCCTCAATCCCCAGGGGACCGAAATGAACTCTGAACTTGCCCATCCTATCGGATATTTCCATTCCCAGATAAGCATTCTCACCCAGGAGGTTGCCCGACTCGCCCATTATGAATCTCTGATCGCGAGGAATCGTTGCCTGGCGTTCGACACACTGCGTAATCCTTACCGTCGGCTGCTGAAGCCCGTCAAGAAGCATTGCCTTCAAACCTTCAGCGCTTCTTGGAAAGTGCATTATAAGGCCGGTATATCTCAGAAGCCCGTATGCATCATAAACACTGCCCCTGAGCTGCTCATTCTCCAATCCCAAAAGACAAAACAGTCTTTGCAGCGTGTCCTGATCCGGGTCGTCAATAATATTGAAGAATAAGCGGTAACGCCTCCAGGTTTTGAAATACAGCCAGTAGACGCGTGCATTGATTACATCGATGAAGTCTCTGCTGATGGAGCGATCCTGGCTCTGCTCCAGGAGAAGATCTTCCGTGTAGAAAGTCGGCAAAGGGGAGGAAGTTCCGTACAGGCCCAGGAAAGTGGCGGTTATCAGATAACTCGGGGACTTTTTCGATGTGTCCTCAATGACTGTGATATCCGTTTCCGGAAAAGCTAGAGAAAGTTCCGGCCTGACGCGAATAGCCGACTGCATCTCCTTTTCACCGGCCTCCGGATCCATCTTACTGCGCAGCACGTGGCGAAGCATCCTTATCGCCTGCACAAAGGAAAATCGCCGCCCTTCCGTAAGCAGCCGCTGTTTTAAATCAGGGGCCTGTCCCCTATTCTTGCCGGCCATGTGAATGATTCCCCAGAGAGGCTTTCGTTAATCCGGAACTGCATAAATGTGTTCATACTGGCATATACGCCGAGAAACAGATCCATCACTGCGCCAAAAAGATACATATCACCGAAACCGGCAAAGCTGTCTCGCCGCACCGTCATTTCAGATATCTGCCCCCTCATCACATAACCCGCAGTCAGCCGGTCGGTGGGTTTTACTTCAAAACCGATAATCCCCTCTATCCGCTTGATGTTGGCAGCCACCCTCGCCCTGTCTCTGGAATCCGGAAACACATACAGTTTCAGAATGTCCTTGATATTGTCCTTATTGGCCAGTTTGAGGTAATTCAGCGACAGATGGGAAAGGAATCTCCATAATACATTGCCGCCCAGCGGCGGGTCAATGGGCAGGGTCGCCGGAACGACGTTTCTGAATGTCAGCAGTTCAGGAGAATCCGATGTCTGCTGACTGATGTCGCCGAGCTGAAGGCGTTCCGGAAGATTACCGTTTGTACAGGTCATCGTAACGGTCAGAATCTCCTTTTCCGGTTCAGGGCTTCCCGGAGGGTAGGTAAAACTGAGATACGCTTCCGGTTCATCGTTTATCGGAGAACGTGAACGGAGGACCTGATACACGGGGCGCTCGCTGTCAGCCTGCTGAAAAAGCTCCAGAGGCGAATATTCCTTCTTGATGACTGTCCCCTGGCTGTAACCCACGACCTTGTCAACGCTGTACACCATGTAATGTTCGGGATTTTTTATGGCGGGTCTCAATCTGAGTTTTTCCTGATAATGATCAAGGATAAAAGGATCCGATTCGTGAGGGAACAGATTGATGACCGGTGTGGCATACAGGATGAAATGATCGGCGCTTACCTTCGGCAGCGGAACCGGCGCCGTCTTGAATTCGAAGACAAGGTGAAAGGATTTTCCGCGTCCGCGATCCCGCCACTTGTCCCAGTCCACAATTTCCCAGAATAAAAATTTCCGGGGAAGCACAAAATACTCCTGAAGCAGCCTGTATCCGGCAAAAGATCTTGCGGGAAACGGCAGCAGACTGTTCTGCATATCAAAACCGGTCGGCCTCAGTGATTGCGGAGACAGGACACACGGGGCGCCTCCTTCAACCGGTGTCAGGGTTATCTTTGACAGATAACGGTCCAGAAGCATGAACAGATCTGTGGAATCGGCATAGCTCCCTCCCAGAAACAGCCCCAGCTTATTGGGCTGCCATTGCGAGAGATTCGGGCCGCCAAGCTCCAGGGTAAGGCGGATCTGATTGTTTTCTCCTGCCTTCTGTATTGATTCCGCAGCAACCATCCGCAGGGGATGCACTTCCAGATCGAAACAGGTCTGGAAGCGGCATGCAGTTCCCTCCACGGGAACCGTCGCCAGGGATGTTCCTCTGCGCACCTTAATGCTTTCCTGCAGGCTTGGTTTAGGCGTGAAAACAACAATGGAGGTCGAAGGAATGACGCTGGTATAGTGGGGCAGAATTATCCCCATCAGACTGTGGATGAATTCCGGGAAATCGTCATCCAGTTTTTCATGGAGCATTCCCGTAAGAAAGGCAACACCCTCAAGCAGTCTCTCCACGTCGGGATCGGCCGTTTGAATGCTGAGCATGGGCGCTATTGCCGGATGGACTTTTGCAAATTCCGATGCCAGTTCACGCAGTGCTTGAAGCTCATGCTGGTAATATTTGCTATACACGCCGGATTCCCTTATTCTTCCAACTTTACCATGCCTTCGGATGTAACAACAGTTTCAAACACCACCGGGATAGCCCCCTCTTTCTCTCTTGAGCCGATCATTTCGGCTTCTAGTTTGAACCGAAGAGACATCATATTTGCCTCGTGAGGGACGAAGCTGACATGGACGTTCTGCAGGCGGGGTTCGTATTTCTGTATAACCTGAGAAATGATGGACTCAATCTCCTTAGCCGCGGTAGTGATATCATCGCCCTGGAAATTTGTAATATCAGGCATGCCGAAGTCGTCCGCGACCGGAACACTTCCCTGTCTCGTATTGAGGACCTTCTTTAAATAATTGATGATGGAACGGACACCGCCGGAGACATCCCTTCTTCCTCTCTCGGCCGGTTTTTCTTCGAGATGCCTGATTCGCTCGAGCAGACAACCTTCATACATGATATTTCAGCCTCAGCAGTTTTTGCTGAAAAAAACCTTGTATTTGATTTATGCCAAGTGGTCCCGGTGTCACCGCGCCTGCGGCGACACCGGTATAATATACCACAGGCGTCATCAGGATTTAGGCGCTTTCCAGTCGTCAATCGCCTCTTTGTTGGCCTTCTTATGCGACCACGTTATCTTTTCATACGTGAATGATACATACTCCATGTCATGGTAAGGCTTGTTTGCCTCAAGGAACGTCAAAGGTTTTTCGTATTTGATGCCGACAATAATGGCATTCTCGAGCACGATCGTATAGTACAATTCCTCCGCACCCTTCTCACTGATCTGATGAAAATCGAGCTGCCATGTCTTCATCTGCTCACCGCTCGCACATGCCTGGGCGATAAGGGGCGACGCCGGATCCAGTTTTTTCTTGATGGTTATGGGATTATGGATCCTCTGGCCTGTCGGCAGACCGGAGTGGGTGTCTCTCGGAATTTCCATCGACCATTCGAGACCATAAACCAGAACCCATTTTTCATGTCCCTTCTGGGTGCAATCGCCCTCAATGGATCCCTGATTTTTACCTTCCAGTTTCAAATAACTCGTCATTGCCATGGTTCTTTTCTCCTTTCTTTCACATTATAGGTTAAAATATTTTCACTCCGACTTTAGTACAACTGCTTCAATAACGGACCGATGAAACGCCCGTGTACCTTTTTATACTATTTACTACGCAATCATAATGCCAGAATCAATACCATTGTATTCATGGAGGTTTTTCAATGAGAAGCGGGTTGCTGCCCGCCAACCGGGTTGGCACCTGCCAACCTGGTTGGCAGGTGCCAACCTGTTATAACGGGCAATATCAACTGAATCCGCCTGTTCGCGTTGTTGCTACTGTTTATCGAGTTTGCCGGCCAGAGAGAGTGTGAATGAAGCCCCCATGTACTTGAAGTGCGGCTGAACGGTCATCTGCACTCTGTACCAGCCGGGGTCCCCTTCTACGTCGGATACGGAAATTTCCGCCTTTCTCAGTGGTCTGCGGCTGCGAACGGACGGGGATGGGTTGTCCTGATCCGCCAGATACTGTCTGATCCAGTTGTTCAATTCTGTCTCCAGATCGCCTCTTTCTTTCCAGGTTCCTATATTCTCCCTCTGGATAACCTTGATGTAATGGGCGAGACGACTGATGATAAAGTTGTAGGGAAGCTGTGTTCCCAGCTTGTAATTTGTTTCCGCCTGCTTTCCTTCCGGAGTATTGGCGAATACCTTCGGTTTCTGCACCGAATTCGCCGAGAAAAAGGCCGCATTGTCACTGCCTTTGCGCATGGTCAGGGCTATAAAGCCCTCCTCAGCCAGTTCAAATTCTCTGCGCTCTGAAATGAGGACTTCCGTAGGAATCTTTGTCTGGAGCTCTCCCATGGCCTCATACTGATATAACGGCATGTCTTCCACCGCGCCGCCTCCCTGGGGGCCGATTATATTGGCACACCAGCGATACTTGGCAAAGCTGTCCGTAATCCTCGAGGCAAAGGCAAAAGCGGCATTCCCCCAGAGGAAGTTGTTGTTGCCGTCTGCAACGTCCTCTTTGTAATTGAAGCTCTTTACAGGCTGGGAATCCGGACCGAAGGGCAATCTCAGCAGGAAGTGGGGCAGCACCAGACCGACATTCCTTGCATCCTCGGATTCCCGGAACGACTGCCATTTTGTGTACTGAGGCATCTCGAAAATCGATTTCAGATCCTTCAGGTTGGGAAGCCCTGCGAACTCTTCCACCCCGAAGAATGATGCACCCGCGGCCGCGATAAACGGGGCATGCGACATGGTGGATACGCTTGCCAGAGACTGCAGCAGTTTGATATCCTGCGGGCCGGGGCCGAACTCATAATTGCCGACCATCATGCCGTAAGGCTTACCTCCGAACTGCCCGTATTCACTGGTGTAGGCGATTTTATAGAGGCCTGATTTCATGATCTCCGGGGCATCAGTAAAATCGTCCAGCAGGTCCTGCTTGCTCACGTTCATCATCTCGATTTTCACGTTCTCTCTGAAGTCCGTCTTGTCAACCAGAAACTTCAGGGAACGCCAAGCTGATTCGATCTTGCAGAATTCATCACTGTGGATGATTGCATCCATCTGCGCACCGAGTTTCTGATCCAGATTGGCGATCATGTCGTCTACAACCGCCTGTGTGACCCGAATTTCCTTGCCCGGTTTCAGCAGTTCATCAATGAAAGCCTGGACACCCTGTCTGGTTGCAGCATAGCCTTCATCAGAGGGCTTCATCCGGGTGGCCTGTACAATCTCATCCAGGAGAGAGACCTCCTGTGTAGTCGCCTCTGCTGATGCATCCTGAACCTTTTTTTCTTCTTCAGCCATGTCTCTCCCCCCTATGATTCAATTCCCAGTTCTTTTAACAGTCTTTCCCTTGTTCCATCATCCTTGACGATATCCTGGATTTTCTTTCTGAACTCGGGAACATTGCCCAACGGACCTTTCAACGCCTTCAGCGCATTGCGCAATTCCATGAGCTTTTTCAACTCGGGAACCTTTTCCACAATGGTGTCCGGATCAAAATCCTTCATGCGCTTAAAATCAAGACTGACCTTCATCTGAGCATCGGGCTCATCCGTGAGTTTATTAGCCACAACCGCTTCCATTTTTACATTGGTGGCATTCAATACATCATCAAAATTATCCTTATCAATATTGACCGGTGCACGGTCTTCCACCGGCCGCTCATCTTTTGCCGTGGTAAAATCGCCCATGACCAGAACCTTCAAGGGCAACTCCACCTCTTCCTTGGCGTCGCCGGTTGCCGGCTTATAAACGATATTGACCCTTTCCTTCGGGGCCACAGAAGCTTCCTTTGCCATTTTGTCACCTCCCTGTTTGATAATGTGTTTATATTTATATTAAAATGTCTTAAGCAAGGCGTTGTCCACAATCTTATCCGGGCTGTTTATAACACAGATTTTACCGCCTTTACTATTAAAAAATCTCATTTTTTCGTTATCGTTGCGGTGGAAATTTTTCTTATATAAATTCAAGCGCCGCCATCGGATTCAGTGCCGCTATGCGGTTCAGGACGCTTTCCATCAGTGCCTCATCCCTTGGCTCTGCCTGCAGACGCAATCCGGTCAGGACTACCGTCAGCGCCTCCGTAGCCAGCGACGGCTCCCATCTTTCAACCTGGTACTGGTCAATAAATGAAACCAATTCATTCAAATAAGGAATTGCCACCCGTATCTGTCTCACCTGGATCAGAAATCTGCAAAAACCAATCTCCCAGATAAAACGTTCACGCAGTCCCGAAGCCTGGTTCATCTTCTCTCTTATGGAAGAAAGCGCAGCGGAAAGCTCTCCTGCCCTGGCCATTTCCACGGAGTCGGAGATCGCCTTAGCCACTGCCGCATTCACGTCTGCCCCGCCGGCGGGTGATTTTCGGGATTCATCTGCCGTTCCCGTCAATCCCTTCAGCCATTGCCTCGTTTCCTCATTCGCAAAAGGCGTGCCGTCTGCAAAAGTCAACCGATCAATGCCCCGCAAGCGCCTGACGAAAAGATGGGTTTCCAGGGCGACAGCCTCCGCAATATAGGCGCGCTTCGTGTTATCCAGTGATTCAGCCGCATAACGGTGCAGATCAAGCCAAAACAGATGCTCGCTGATCCTTGATTCAGCGGCCTGCAAAAGGTCTTCCCATTTCCCGGACCGGCATAGTCCTTCAAGTATGTTCACCACCTGCTCGTCCGGAGGAGCTATCAAAGTCTTTTCCTCATCATGAAAAGGAACCTCGGTTACAGGAAACCATGCGCACATACGCCGCAGCCGGAAAGAAACAACATCCGCATCACCTTCCGGAGCCGTAGATGAATACTTGTCCAGAAAGTCCAGTCCCTGCCTGAAAAGGATCTCCCTGTCCGTGATTCCTTCGGTCGTTTGAATTTCGATCCCTGAAGCAGACGATTTCTGTACGGAATCGGCAGACTGTCCGGCATCTCCCGACGGCTGCGCTCCCTGTTCAGCCGATATCTCCTTTTCTACCTCTATCAGCCCGTTAATTGAAGAGATCATGGGGCTGAGTATAGGCGCATCCTCCATGTTGTTCCCGAGAAACTCATCGATGGTTTTCAGATCATCGATAAAGGCATCTCTTTTTGCAACTTCCCATGTCTGCTGACCGATGTCTCCCAGGCCTGCCTTGATGCGTTCAACCCACCACTCAATCGCATTTTTTCTGCCCCGCATGCGTGCCTTGGCCGGGAACATCGTTTCCCAGAAGGTTTCCAGCAGATCGCGCATTATATGGACACCCGTGGCAAGACCGTCCAGCCCTTCCGTTTTCATCAACGCCACGCACAGGTAACTGAACACCAACAGATCCTTCGATTTCGTTGCCGATATATCCGCGGCCAACTGCAGAGCCTTCTTCCAGTCTATGCCGCTGGAAGCAGAAAAAGAGGACAGCTTTTCAATCTCCGTCGAAAGGGCATCATAAGCATCTTCCATTCGTGCGTCAGTTCCCGCCGGAGCCGCTTCAGAAATGGGTTCTCTGCCTAGTTGTGCAAGTTCCATAAAAAGTCCAAATTAATGATAATAATTTTCTGAAAACAGCGCATGCTGCTTTCTTGCGCTCTCCTATCCGGTCATTAAGTCAGTGTCCGGACGGAAACTAGTTTGACCAGCAGGTAACAATCTCAGACGGCACCCGTGATGGGACCTTATCCAGTGTCTTTAAAACCTGCTCAAAACCGGTTATTACATATCTGATCCTGAGCGAGGTAATTCCCATCTTCGCCAGTTTTTCCTTGGCATCCGGAAAGTCGTCGCTGACAAACGTCCTGCTGCCGCTTCTGAAATCGTTAAGGAAGTTCACAAATCCCATCTGACCGCTGTATGTAACGGTAAGAGTCAGGTCCGGAAGCAGTATCTGCAGTTCAACATCTCCACACTGATCCGGTTTCCAGCGGAACACTTTTTTCTGACGATAGTTGTAGTTCTTGATAATCGTTTTGCTATCCGCACACTGCAGGCTGAGGATGCTTGCATACGGCTTGATGCGCGCACCTTCGTTGGTCTCCATGGGGATTGTCTCTATCTTCACATCGTATTTCGGCTGACGGCCTATGACTCCCTTGACACCGGTGTTCAGAAACGCAAAAAACTCTTCTGTAAAGGGCACTGACTGCTCAAAGTCCGACCTTTCAAAGGCCTTGCGGGAATAATATCCCGTCCTGCTTTCGCCGATAAACGGCTTGGCTGTCTGGTTCAAGAATTTCCAGACCAGTCCTTCCGTCTTGTCGAAAAGAATAGCGGGAAGCATTTCAGGGGATACACCGCTGATCTTCCCCAATACCTGCCCTTCCCATTGTTCCTGGAGATAACAACCTGCCTCCTCAATACTGTAATAGAGCATGAAATCAAGCGGTCCCACCAGAAGATCCCATGCTATCTGTGCATCTCCCATATCACTGAGCATGCTCTTGATGACCATATAGTTGCCGTATGCCTGAGCGAAAGGAGATTTGCTTTCGGCCGTGGCTGTCAGTGAGGTGAAATATTCGGAGACCATTCTGAAGCCCGTCTCACGGGAAACGGCAACCGGCACCAGGAGTTCCATGGCCTTGAGATATTCTGTCCAGACCTTCGCTATTGCGTGGCGCTTTTCCATCCTTTTTGCTTCCTGCGGATCGATGCCGCCCTTGATCTCCTGAACTATCTGCTTTTCCTTACCCGTTATCTTGTCTATCACAGTGGCCTTCTCTTTGCCCTGCTTGCCTGCATCCTCCTTCGCTGTTTTCTGAATCTCGTTTAATTCGAAGATGACGGCCATCCACGGCGGTTTTTTAACGGACTTTACAATTTTCCCGTCTTTTCCGATTTTGTCCGGTCTCGCCAGTTCTTCCGCCATGCGTTCAATGACACGGAAATAAGGGCTGTGGCCTGTTGTCATCAGGCTTGCCATGTTCTTCCAGGCCACATCTGCTTCAAGGCCGTCGGTCCCTTCATGGAAGCGGCGGGCAAAAATCTCCCAAGCTTCATCATATCTGTCTTCATACCATATCCAGAAATTCTTCTTTTTATGTTCAATGAGAGATTTGTCGGTAAGAGCTTCTTCAACAGACTTTATGAAATCCTCAATGTGCTTTCTTCCCAGCTTGGTATATGCCCCCGACACCGCTGCTACGTCGGCATCTGCCGGGATAGTATCCGCGGCACCCCAGAAATCACGCAACTGCACATCCGGGGCATCAGGAATGCCTTTTCTTACCAGCCATCGGAAATCCTCACCCTTTCCCAGAAGATTGATCAATCCTTTTTGCATCAGATCAACGCCGGCACGCATCTTTGTTCTGTCTTCACTCCACATGATGTAAGAACAGTACAGATTTCCGAACAGGGATGAAATCTCCGGTGGAACATTTGGGAATTCAGTTTTCATCAGGCTTGCGCTGACTTTGTTGAACTCCTCGGTATTTGCAATTTTTCCTGTCTTCAGAAATGATGTCAGAAGTCTCAGTTGCGCAACGCTATATCCCACGTAGTCCGCCATGACGTCCTGAGACGTGTCTCTGCTGACATGCTCCATCTTCTTGTACAGTGAAAGCTCAAACGGTCTCAAAAAACCGCGGCCGAGCAGGTTCACATAACGCTTTTTGAGTTCAATTTCGACATGCCTGCTGGAATCGAAACCAAACCAGGGGAGAAACCAGCGTTTGTTGTCACTCTCTATATCAATGATCTCTATCCGCATCCTTTCAAGCGTCCAGAGATCGGTTGTTGTATCCTGTTTCAGAGCAGGCGGCTCTTTGAATTCGGTAATAAAATCCCTGATGGTCGTTAAATTGTGGAAAAAGGAGAAGGTCATTATACCGCAAAGGAATATCCACACAAGAAGCCATGACATCAGGCCCAGGCTTGCCGTAAGCCTTCGCCAGCGCAGGAACTCCTTTATAGGGCTGAACAGATTGCGGTCGGCAGGCAGAATCCCGGAAAAGAGGTCCTTAAGAAAAACACCCTTGTCAACCTTGGCTTCCGAAGAGGTCCCGGGCGTGAATCCGACGAGTTTAAGAAAATCGGATATAGGTTCTCCATCCTGTCGGGCACTTGAAAAATATATCCCCCTGAAAAGCGGGGTCTCCTGATACGGATTTTCATCGAATACAGCTTTTACAAATTCATGAAGTCCCGGTTTAAGCCCTGCAAACTCATTCGGGAAAATGAGCACGCCCGGTTTCAGATTTTTTAATTTATGGATGAATATCAGGCGCAGAGACCGGAGATGCTCCGCGATTCTCTCGAAACTGTCGGTTAAAACCTCCTGCCAGTGAGGATTTAACCCTTCATTGATGTAGCCCATGGCCTGTGAGGAGTCTTCCTCCGGAAGATGGCTGCTGAACTCCACGAACCCATGCACCTTGTCCATCTTCGTGACAAGCACATAGATGGGGAATTTCGCACCGACGGTCCTCATGAGCTGATCAATCCGTTTGCGGATGCTCTGACCGTCTTCCCTGAGCTTGACATAATCCGGATCCGTAAGCTGATCCGCCGGCATGGTGATAATTACCCCGTTGACGGGTTCGCGCCGGCGGTATTTTGCAAGGAGGACAAGAAACTTCTCCCATTCCTCCTTGTCGGGACCCTCATCGATAGGGATGGTGTAACGGCCCGCCGTGTCCAGGATAACGGCCTCTTCAAAAAACCACCAGTCGCAGTTTCTGGTGGCGGTTATGGCCGCCGTGCGGGTGACATCCGCAATAGGAGAATTAAGGCGCGTGTTTTTGATGGCCGATGTTTTTCCCGATCCGGACTCCCCGATAACCAGATACCAGGGGAGGACATACAGGGGATTGCCCCTCTTTCTGAGATAAGACTCACGCAGCATTTCCACAGACTCTTTCCAATGCTGCTGGAGATCCTGCAACTGCTGTCTTTCATGCAGAGGCGAAGTTCTGATGGCGGCTTCATCAAGCTCGACTACCCTGCGGACAAACTGCTTTTCCCTTCGCCGGAGCAGATATTTCTTAAGGAAGATAGCCCCTACCCATATGCCGAAAATGCCCAGCAGGATGCACAGCCCTACCCACCACGGCCACTTTTCCTTCCATGTCACCCAGGTGACAAGAGCGGCGATTGCCCCGATAATGATTATATAAAGAGTTATCTTGAGAATTTTCTTCAGCACTTGGCACCAAACTCGAATGATGGAATCATAAGGCTACTTCAAATAGGATGAAACCAAATTTTCCAATATACTGTTGTAAAAGAAATAAAGCAGCAAAAACAGCACTACCGGAGCTGCCATGAATAAAATGGTTATCAGGGAAAAACCGATGCCTTTACCCCCTTGAGCTCCCGGTTTGCCGTATGCGTCCGGGAAAATGGCATCCGGTATAGGAAGCACAGGGTTGTCGGTAATTAGAGAAAGATTATTGTACTCTATCTGGTCAAGAGTCCCTGAATCTTCGGCACGGAAGAAACGTCCCTTGAATCCCAGGGCCAGGCAGTAGTCGTAAACCTCCCTGACGCTTTTTGCGCCTTCATCAAGGGCAGCCAGTCGTGTAAAGAACTCTTCTCCGGCGCGGGTCGTGTTGAAATAAATTCTCTGCAGCTGCTGCTGACCCCATTTGGCCCTCTCCGGCCATGACGAACAGAGAATGCTTTCATCTATCCAGGCGCATACGGCAAAAAGGGCCTCCCGCCTTTCGTATTCTGAAAACTCTCCGCGGCTTCCGCTTTCATCCGCGCGCGAAAGCAGTTCCTGATACTTTGCAGAGACTTCATCAAAGGGCATCTGCTGCGTGTTGACGTTCTCAGCCAGGTAAGCCGTGTAAGTAATCAATTCGGTATAGCAGTCAACCAGTTTCATGATCTTTCCCGTCCCGGCCTTCTCAGGTCCTGATGATTACCACTTCCACCGTTGTGTCTTCCGGTGCATCAACCCAGTACATGCAGATGTTCTGGCTCTTCTGTATATCCTGCCAATGCCTGCTGCCGCGATCAATCTTGAAGTAAAAGGAGTCCGGACGGGTAGGCAAACCGGCTGGAAGTTCTGTCGTATGTTCGAGAGGCAATCCCGGAAGGGCCCGTGCAATCAGCATGGGCATCTTTTCTTCACTGCTTACTTTCGACACACGCTGTACCATGCTGAGAACAGAGCCGGTCTCTCCCGCGGTCTTGATGATAAGATAAAAGAGGTTCCTGTCATCAAAGACATCCTTGGGAATCTGCGCCTTGAAGTAATTTTCTTCTCTCACCAGATGAATCACGTTCTCAGCGCCGATAAGTATGGCTGCCAGCAGTTCACTGATGAGGGTTTCCGCCTCACGGAAGCAGAAACCGATATTTTCATGATCATAAGCGGGAAGCAGATCTGTGCCGTCCCTCAATTTTCCGAGGGCGTCCACCCTGTCGGTAAAAGTGCTCAATTCTCCTATCATCTGTCTCAACAGGCCGTACACCTGCCAGGGATGGATATACGGTATCTCCGTGTAATGATAAAGCAGAGGGACATAGCGGTTGAGAGAACGCAAAGCGAGAAGATAATTTATATAGTTGGCCTGGAGATCCGACGTTCTTACTCCACGGGGGTTTTTATACTCTTCGAGGACGTGACAGCGGGATGTTACATGCTCTCTGATGCTTCTCACCGTATGCAGCAGAAAATCATCGCAGGAAATGGAAACGGACGGCGGCACATAATCCTTGAAAAGCTTGGCGTCCTGCCCGTCAAATTCAAGACGCGCCACGGGTATGATTTCATACTCTCCTGATCCATCCAGTTCGTTCTCCCAGAGAACCTTTAACAGATAATGGAGAAACTTGACCTGGGCGGGCTGGCCTTTTTGGTGTAAATCACGTATTTCCTCGGGATCAATATCGGATGCAAAGCGCGTCGCCGCAAGTTGCGCATCCTCAGCGCTTTTTATTACCGTAACATTGCCTTCACTTTGGTTCCACTTGCGGAGCCCCAGATAGACATTGAAAGGTTTGTCCAGTTGTACCCATGCATCCTTGAAGGATCTGGGCTGAAATCTTGCATTCCCCTGCAGTGACACGCAGGCTCCGCTGGGAAATATAAAATCGCCGTCCTCGATTTCAAACATCCCGTTCTTGAGGGCCCCCTCCAATATGCGCATATTGCATACACCCCATAAATGAGGCTGAAGATATTGGCGCAAAGGATTAATCAATGATTTGAGGTAAAGATCATGCTGCTGAAAATGCTGCGGTTGAAGAAAAAGTCCCTGATACCAGAAAATAGGTTTTCTCGGTTCCATCGTTTGCAACCTCTTGCCAAGTGAATAGAAAATCAATTCTCTTTAGATTGGATTTCCTGCACAAAATCCGATCCAAAGTGCAACTTCATAACCAGTTTCTCCACCTTTGCTTCCGTTGTCCTGAAGCCATAGACGCCTTTTTTCTCAACACTAACCGGAATCTCATACACACGGGTCACTTTGCCGGGGGACATATTGTAGTACCCTGCGACAATTCCAATCCATTTAGATTTTTCAGCACGATCAATAATGAGTGTTTTTTGTTCACCGGGCTCAATAAAGTATTGATCAACGCCGACAACGCCGGCATCGAATCTTTCCGCCTGAAGGAGCTGGAGAAGCCCATCCTCACTTTTGGCCAGATCATTAAACTTGCCGGCTCCTTCCATCTGATAAACCACAAAGGTGACGGTATGCGGTCCGGATTCATAGAAGTTAAGGTTTTCTGCAGAAGAATAGATTATTCTTATACCGCCGGCGGCAAAACCCCTTGCAGGCGTTACGCCCATGTTAGCAAGAGTCTGGTCCTGGTTAGGCAGCGGCGGGGTCTGCTTGTCAGGCTGTTCCGCCTTCGATGCACAGGCATTGATTACCATTGACAAAAGAAAAATCCCGGCACAAAAGGAACAGATATGGACGAATCTCTTTAGCTTCATATGGTCTTTCTTCTGCGAGTGAAAGGTTTCTTATACCATCTCACGGCAAAATATCAAATTCTTTTATAGATTTTCGGCAGATTAGATTACCGGGACATATGCCGTCCGGTCCCGGATACTGACATTAGACCCGGGGACGGGATATCTTTCCTGACGGAGCTGCTCACCTTATCAGCCGCTTATGCATGCCGGACAGCGCCAGGGGGAAAAAGACAACAAAAAACCCCAGCAGGTATAACAACCCCCACACGGCATCACGATCCAGGTTCCCCAGGGTGATACCGCGGGTAATGTTGACAAGGTGGGTCAACGGCAATGCCAGTGCCAGCGACTGAGCCCAGTCCGGCAGGCTGTCCATGGGGAAAAACGTGCCGCTGAACAGGAACATCGGCGTCACAAACAGAAAAACAGGGATATTAAAGAGCTCGATGCTGGGTACGACAGCGGTAAAGTACATCCCCAGCGATCCGAAAACCATCCCGCCTATGCAGGCCAGAGGAATAATCAAAAGGGCTTCGGGAAAACTGATATATCCGAACAAGCCGATAACGGCCATCATAATCACGGTAGCGATGACCGATTTGGTTGCCCCCCAGACGCGGTTATTATCTCCTGAACGGTAAGCGGCGTCGCCATCATGGCATCAAAGGTCTTCTGATAGTACATCCTTACAAAGGAGGCATAGGTGTTTTCATAAAATGCGTTGTTCATCATGTTAACGGCAATCAGTGCCGGAACCAGAAACTCTATATAGGATACTTTGGCACCCCGGTAATCAATGTTTCCTACAAGCTGATTGAGGCCGACGCCAAAAGCCAGGAGATAAAACAGAGGTTCCAGTATAGGGGGGATAAAATTAATTCGCCATGTTTGCCTGTACACAACAAGGTTTCTCTGCCATACCCTCCAGAATCGCCGGGATATCTTCTCCGTCATTCTCAGATTTTCTCCTTGTGCATGATTCAGTCCCTCAACTCCCGCCCCGTCAGCTTCAGAAACACATCTTCCAGAGTCGCAGGTCTCGTCCGGCATCCTGCTTGACAAAAACCGGTGCTTATTTCGTGATAGACGTCTTGATTCCCGTTTCCAAAGATAATCAGCCGATACCCGAGATCTTCATATTCAAGGTCCTGCTCCTGCAGATATCTGCGAATAGACGCTCCCGGATCGCTGACCTCGATGACATCAGTTCCTACGTGCTCGATGATGAGATCCCCCGGCTTTCCCTCGACCAGGATTTTCCCCTTGTCCATGATAACAAGCCTGTCGCACAAGCGCGCTGCCTCATCCATGTAATGAGTTGTCAGCAGAATCGACAGGCCATTGGATTTCAATTCCTCAAGACGGCTCCACACCTGATGGCGTGATTGCGGATCAAGGCCGGTCGTGGGTTCATCGAGAACAAGAAGCTGCGGCTGATTTATCAGGGCTCTTGCTATCACCAGACGTCTCATCATTCCTCCCGACAGCTCTACCGTTCTGGTGCCGCTTCTGTGATCCAGCGCCATGAATTGCAGCAGATTTTTCGCTCTTTCTCCGGCGAGTTCCGCCTTGATATCAAAATAAGAAGAAAACACCTCCATATTCTGCAAGACTGTCAGATCAGGATCAAGACTGTTTTCCTGCTGGCATACACCTATCCTGCTTTTTATTTGACGCATGTTCGTTAACATCTCCATTCCGAAGATGTTCAAAATTCCTGACGAATGCTGAAAAAAACCATATACCATGCGGACAGCCGTCGTCTTTCCGGCGCCGTTGGGACCGAGAATGCCGAAGCATTCACCTTCGAAAACGTCAAATGACACATCATCGACTGCCACCAGGGAACCATATCTTTTCTCGAGATGACGTGCTTCAATAACCTTTTTCAGGACAGTGGAATTGTCTCCCATCAGGAAGCTCCCATATTTGTTTTAATAATCGCGGCCATCAGGAATATCAGCGGACGCAGAAGTGGCATGAATGTTGTATTATAGCATGTCTGCATTTCGAACACTATGATAAGAGGAAAAATATTCCATTTGACGGAGAAAATAATTTAGCCTAAGTAAATATGGATATGCATTGTATCCATGCAAAAGGACAAATATGGAAGCGGAGAGAGTTGAGCATTAATGCAATTCAAGCCTGGAATAGCCGTAAATATAATATTCGAGACAGACTTTCTGGTAAACACCACGAGAGTTTTGAAGGCTACTATTTTTGACGTCCTCGATAACAGGTTAATCATCTCCCAGACATCACCCCCCATCCTGAGATCAAGCATCAACCGCAGAATCCAGATATCCTTCATTACCCAAATAGAATCGAAACCGGCCAGGTTTGCGGCATCGGCGATAATAACAAACTTCATTGCCGATTACGAGATGTCTTCATCGCTTACGGTACCGGCGATTCTTCTGGAGCAGCAGACAGTTCTCGAAGAAGTCAACATCAGGATGTTCTTCCGGGTTAAATCCGTCGTCGGCAGTAATATTGTCGTGCTTTTCGGACCTGAGAAACTTAATCTCATCGACATATCTCTGGGCGGGGCAAAATTTTCCCACCCCAAACCCAACATTGTACACCCCAGGCAGGAATTGAACCTCATTTTCGTTTTCGACGGCAGGCGGTTTGAAGTCAAGGCGATCGTCTTGAGAATATGGTCCAATGCCGACGCCGACACGGTGAAACCTGTACAGTACCTGTCAATTCAGTTTGAACCGGGGCAAAGGGAGTTTGAATACTATCTCGGGAAAAAGATTATGATGATGGAGCGCCAAATCATTTCGGACGGCAAGATTTGAGGTGATCGATGGATATTTCAAGTGAGCAGGATCGTCTCCTGGCTGATGAACTGGTCAGCAGGAAAAACTTTGCCGACGCCATACAGATTTTAAAAAAACTCGTATCAGAGCATCCGCATGAGGAGTCTCACCTGCTTGCGCTTGCCTGGGCGTATCACGACTCGGGGATGTTCCCGGAAGCGGTGGATTGTTTTGAAAAGCTCCTGGACAATGAATTAAAAAGAAACACCTTCACAGGCTTTGCCTATGATGAGCTTGTCCGCATATATAAGCAGACGCTTCAATACGACCGCCTTGTCTCCATCTGCGAAAGAGCCGTTTCCGCACAGCCTGATGACATAACTTTGCTGAATGAAATGGGAAACGCATACCGCAAAGCTGGTAAGACACAAAAAGCGGCCGAGACATTCCGCAGGCTGATTGATATGGAACCCGACGCCTCAGTTTACCACTGTTTGCTGGGGAATGTTTTTGTAGAGCTGGGTGATCTGGAAGGCGCTGCACAGGCATACAACCGGGCCATCGCCATCGACCCTTCGGAGATCGTCAATTTCATGTTCAAGCTGGGCAATGCCCTTATGGAAGGAGGATATGCGCCGGCAGCAGAGACCCATTTTAAAATGTGCATTGAACATCAAATAGAAGAGCCGCTGTACCACTGTGCACTGGGAGATTGCCTGATACGGCAGAATAAACCTGTTGAAGCTGTAATCTCCTATGAGAATGCTGTCCGGCTGGACGGCAAATCTGCAGGGATTTATTATAATCGTTTGGGAAACAGTTTTATGAACGCCGGGCATTTTGAGCAGGCAGCCGATGCCTTCAGAAAAGCGCTACGGCATGAACCCCGGAATGTTCTCTACAGGCTTCATCTCACCGAAGCATACAGGTCCGGTAATCTTCTTGCCGAAGCAGAACAGACACTGCGAGAATTAAATCACAACTGACGGAATCTTTACTGCCGATCCTCCCATCCCTCAAAGCTTGCCCAGCTTTTTCATGGTATCATTGTACACGTAGTAAAATGCTTCATTGTCTTCGAGGGCTTTTTTTATGATTGTTCCTGCATCATCCATGTTTTTCGGATTAATGACAAGGTTTACACTTTTATTAAAAGCGGCCATGTTGTCCATGGTACGATAATTCTCGCCGACAAGCACAACAAATAGCTGCCGGCGTGTGCCCATGGAAAGGTTTTCCAGATAACTGAGAACCGTGCCTTTTCCCGTAGCGTCTTCCTGCCCGGCAACAAAATTTTCATTTATGCAGACAAGATCATAGACATGAAAGCGCATGCTTCTCAGGGCATCCTTGGATGACTGGGATTCGGTAATCTGATATCCCAGCTCCGCAATGGCGGCTTTTATTTTATCCCTGGATAACGGATCAGAATCACAGACAAGAGCCGTTTCGCTTCCTACGCCCACAAAATCAAACGGCCGGTCCGCTGAATCATAGCTGTCGGAATCAGCAACATTATCTAAATTTGCATTCTCTTCTGTCATCTATCCTGCATCCTTTCTTTTTGAAAGTTATCAAAGCAAGCTCAAATCTGAAAGACAGCCACTCCTCGTCAGCATCCGGAAATTCCGGATACCGATACGATAACTCCCGAAACGGAAAGTTATTTTTCCCAGGGCGGCTTGACGGGGTCGGCTTTTCCGTATTTCTTGTCCACTTCCAGTTTTCCGAGTTCCGTTGTCTTTTCTCCCCTGGAGCTTTTCACGGAATCTATGCCCCGACCCACTATACCCTTATTGGAAGCATAGGCCTTTGCCGTATCCTCGCTGATCTTGCCCTCCGTATATAATTTGACAATGAAATCATCAAAGGTGGCCATTCCGAATGCTGCACCCGCCTGGATAATCTCATAGTAAGTTTTGCCTTCCGACTCACCGTTCAGGATGGTGTCTTTCACCCGCAGATTGCTTCCCATAATTTCAAATGCAGCCACTCGTCCGCCGCCCTCCTGGGGAAGAAGTCTCTGGCATACAACCCACCGTACCGTGTCAGCGAGGCGGATTCTGATCTGCTTCTCCTCTTCTATGGAAAACATACCGAGGATGCGGTTTATTGTCTGGCCGGCATCCACTGTGTGAAGAGTACTGAGAACAAGATGGCCTGTCTCCGCCGCGGAAAGAGCAATTTCCACTGTCTCCCGGTCGCGCATTTCTCCCACGAGAATGACCTTGGGCGCCTGCCTGAGAGCCGCACGGAGGCCCGTGGCAAAGCTGTCATAATCGAGCCCCAGTTCACGCTGGTTGAATGTGGCTTTTTTTTGGGGATGGGCAAACTCGACAGGGTCCTCGAGTGTTACAATATGCAATGATTTTTGCTCATTGATGTCGTTTAAGACGGCAGCAAGCGATGTCGTCTTGCCGCTTCCCGTAGCTCCCGTAACCAGAACAATACCGTTTTTTTCCTGTGAAATTTTCTTGAACGCTTCGGGAAGATTCATTTCCTCAATTGTTGGAATCTTTGTTTCCAGCTTTCTCAAGACGATTGAATAGTTGCCGCGCTGTGAAAAGATATTGACTCTGAAACGGGCCTTGCCCGGAAGTTCGTAGGCAGAGTCGCACGATCCTTCTTTCAAAAGGATTTCCGTCAGGCGCCGATCCCTGTTGATCAGGTTAAGGGCAAATATCTCTGTCTGCAGGGGGGTCAGAACATTGAAAGGCGGATCAAGTTCTACGGGAACCAGGACGCCGGACGTCTCAACCTGAAAAGGTTTTCCGGAGGTAATATTTAGATCCGAGACATTCTTATGCGAATCGAGCATCTTGGTAAGAATAAAATCAATTTCCTGTTTTCTCATAGCCTTACCTCTATCTGGAATTGTCTGGTAAAAAACGGTTAAACTATACCTCTGTAAAATCGGTGGGCGGGGACTTCAGCATCGGTCTGAATTTTGCCTTGTCGTTGCATTTCGCATAGGCGTCATCCGGGGCGATCCATCCCTTGTTGACAAGGTCCATGATAGCGTCATCCAGAAGCTGCATGCCGAACTTCTTTCCTGTCTGGATCATGGATGGAATCTGGAAGGTCTTGGATTCGCGAATCAGATTTCTTACTGCCGAGTTGGCAATCATGATTTCCAAAGCCGCACACCGACCCTTTTTGTCCGCTCTCTTAAATAGAACCTGGGCCACGACAGCCCTGATGCCGTCCGCAAGTGTGGATCTGATCTGCGCCTGCTCACTGGAGGGAAAGACCTCAATGACCCTGTCCACCGTCTTTGCAGCACTTGTCGTGTGCAGAGTTCCAAATACCAGGTGACCTGTTGATGCCGCCTCAATGGCCAGCGATATGGTTTCCAGGTCTCTCATTTCACCGACCAGGATGATGTCCGGATCTTCACGCAGGGCGCCGCGAAGAGCAGCAGAAAACGATTTCGTATGAAGCCCCACCTCGCGATGATTTACGATACAACTTTGACTCTGGTGAACAAATTCGATGGGATCCTCAACAGTAATGATGTGATCCTTGCGGAGGCGGTTCGCCTCATCAATGATCGCCGCGAGCGTTGTCGATTTGCCGCTGCCCGTAGGGCCTGTAACCAGCACCAGTCCTCGGGGAAGTGAAGCCAGTTTTGATATAACCGCCGGTAATCCGAGTTGTTCAGCGGTTAGAATCTTGCTGGGGATTTCTCTGAAGACAGCGCCGCACCCGTACTTCTGCTGGAAGAAATTGGCCCTGTACCGTGCAAGACCCGGGATTTCGTAAGCGAAATCCACATCGCCGGTTTCCTCAAACTGTTTGACCTTGGCTTCGGGCGTGATTTCGTACAGCATGGCCTTCAAACCGTCATTGTCGAGGACATCATATTTTATTCTTTCAATCTCTCCCCGTATTCTCAGTGCAGGCTGCTGTCCGGTAACCAGGTGAAGGTCAGAGGCACCTTCCTTGTTCATGAGTTCAAAAAAGGCATCTATCTTTGCCATCAGGTTCCTCCTTGGATTATTTTGAGTTAATTAACTGCAAGTATTAAGTGGATTTGGAAAAAAGATTTTTATGACGGGAGTATAGGAGATAGGCGGGCACTTGTCAAGGTTTAACCTTTTCAGCGCGGGAAAAGAAACCTCAAAAAAAAACCGGCTGTTGTCGAATAATCATCCCAACAGCCGGCAGGAGTTTGCTATAGATGTAAACTATTTGCGCAAGTAAACCGTATCGTCCTTGGAACTGCTGCCGCCTGCTGAGATATTGAAGACACGGTTTGTATGGGAATCACTGATCCAGAGGATACCATCCACCCACGCCATCGCGGAAGGCCGGGAAATCTGTCCCGGCAGACTTGATTCAAGTGCAATCTTGCCGCTTTTGACATCAAGTTTGATCAGAGCGGGTGTGTAACATGAACTGGTTACCGTTTTGCAGGTATCCATGCCCACAATCCATAAGCCTTCACAATCCCAGGCGATACCAACGGGTGACTTTATGGGTGACTGATACTCGCCTGTCACCGACCCGTCAGTAGCGGAAATCTTGTAAATCTTCGCGTTCTTTGCATCAGCCACCCACAGGTTGGCGCCGTCATAGGCAAGTCCTCTCGGAAATTCGGCAGGTGAATCAAACTGCTGGATGACTTCATAATTATTGCCAAGCTTTACGATCTGCCTGTTATTGCTGTCGGCGACCCACAAATATCCTTTGGAAGCGGACTCCCCTTCCCAGGCAAGTCCTGAAATATTTAAATTTTTTACACTCGAAATGGAATAAGGATCTCTTGAGTACCGGAAATAGCCTTCAACCTCATTAAGAAAATCGACGGCCATGTATCTTTCCGTATCGATAAAATTTATTTCCATGACAAGATTACGGTCTCCCATAATCAGATCTCTTCCGTTCCAGGTAAGAGCATTAGGCCCCCAGGTTGTATAATCGTTATACTGAAACATGGGGGATCTGAACTGCGGAGTGCCGCAACCGGAAAAACTGACGGCAATGGAAAAAAGAATCAATGCGGAGAGGAAAAAGTGTATTTTGTATTTCCCGTGTGTTCTCATTATCTTAACCCTCCTTGCTGGAAAAGCCCTGATATTGTGAGTTTCCGTGATGACGATCAACCAATATTTGGATTTTACTATTATTTTTTGGACACTTTGTCAAGCAAAACCTTATCCGTCAGCGCAGCATGCCTTTGCAATTGCCCCCTCTTCGGCCTTGGCAAGTTCACAGCTTGTCATGAACCCATAACTATGTTAGTGCATTTTAAAAATAAGTATTTACAGGTACCATAAATGATAGATCCGTTCAACCGCGACATCAATTATCTGAGGGTTTCCATCACAGACCGCTGCAACCTTCGGTGCATTTACTGCATGCCGAAAGAGGGACTTTCTCTCCTCGGTCATGACGACATTCTCCGGTATGAGGAAATTCTCAGGGTCATCAGGGAAACCGTGAAGATGGGCATATCAAAGGTGCGCATCACGGGCGGAGAACCGCTGTCAAGGAGAGGCGTCATCGATTTTATCCGTTCTCTGGGAGACATTGAAGGCCTCGAAGACGTCAGTTTGACGACAAACGGAATTCTTCTGGAAAAGTACGCAACGCAACTCGCAGACGCCGGCATGAAACGCATCAACATCAGCCTGGACTCCCTGAACAGGGAAAAATACTCATCCATAACGAGGGGAGGTAATCTTGATACGGTTCTGCGGGGCATAGACGCCGTCCAGGAGTTGGGGTTTTCCCCCATTAAAATCAACGTTGTGGTGGTCAACGGCCTGAACGATGACGAGATTGGCGACTTTGCCAGGATGTCCGTCGAGAAGCCTTATCAAATCAGATTCATCGAGCTGATGCCGATGGGAGGCGCGCTTATACACAATCTGGGCAGTTATCTCTCCAATGATGTAATCAAGAAGCGTATTCGCAGGCATCACATCCTGAAGGCTGTAGAAAAGAAGCGGAGGAAAATTGACGGGCCGGCTCAGTTGTACCGTATTGATGAAGGACTGGGTGAAATCGGCTTTATAAGTCCGGTAAGCCATGATTTCTGTGAGACATGCAATCGCTTACGCCTTACAGCAGAAGGCCATCTGCGCACCTGTCTTCTGGCAGAAGAGGAAACCGATCTGAAAGACGCTTTGAGAAGCGGATGCACGGACGAGGAACTCAAGACTATTATAAAAGATGCTATTGCGAGAAAACCCCTGAGGCACGGCTCTCTGCAGGAGACCGTTGCCGTAAAAAAGTGTCTTAAAGGAATGTCTGCTATCGGAGGATAATATTTTCTTATCGGGAAAGGTTATTCTATATGATCTTCCATGAGGAAATCGCCAGGACATATGACGATTGGCTGCAGACGCCTACCGGCATGTATATAGACGCCCGCGAGAAGAACCTCATTCTGGATCTGCTGGAACCGCGGGCGGGTGAAAGGCTTCTGGATATCGGCTGCGGCACGGGAGATCACCTTTTCCTGTACCATGCCAAGGGATGCCATGTAACAGGCATCGATCCCTCCCCTTTCATGCTTGACATTGCCGGAAAAAAGTTCGGCTCGCACGCCGATCTTCAGCAGGGAAGCGCTGAAGACCTTCCTTTTTCCGATAACGAATTCGACATCGTCACCCTGATGACGTCACTCGAATTTACAACCGATCCACAAAAAGCCATAAGCGAAGCAATCAGGGTCTGCCGCGGACGCATATTCCTCGGCGTGCTGAACAAATACTCACTTATCGCCATGCAGCGCAGGCTTTCCGGCATGACAAGAGATTCCATATACAACCATGCCCGCTTCTTCTCCATATTCGAGTTGACCCACATGGTAAGAAATCAACTCAGGGGGGCAAGAATCAGATGGGGGAGCGTTCTCTTTTTCCCCTATGGATGGTACGGCTTCGCAACGATGATCGAGGAAGCGATGCCGGTTATCAAAAATCCTTTTGGAGCGTTTCTGGGGCTTTCTTTTCCGGTTACATTTTCTTACCGGGCGATCCAAGACCCTCTGAGGGTGCCTTTTAAAATGAACGCTGAAAGAGGCATGCCCGTTCAGGGCGCTATACGGGTCACCAAATGACCGAGGCAATGCTATACGAAAAACTTGAAGACGGCAGGGTAAAGTGCGCCCTCTGCGCTCACCGCTGTACAATCGCACCGTCAAGGAAAGGCATCTGCGGGGTGCGCGAGAACAGAGACGGCATATTATACAGCCTGGTATACGGCATGGTTATCGCCGAAAATATCGACCCCATAGAAAAAAAACCTCTTTTTCACGTCTTCCCCGGTTCCAAGTCCTATTCAATCGCCACCATGGGATGCAACCTGAGATGCATTTTTTGTCAGAACCACGAGATTTCCCAGATGCCATCAGAATCGGGGCTTATCTCCGGCAGACAAATCGATCCCTCCGAAGTCGTTAAGGGGGCTGTGCGCTCCGGATCAAAAACCATCGCCTATACCTACACCGAGCCGACAATTTATTTCGAATTCGCCCTCGACGTCGCAAAACTCGCCAGCCGGGAGGGGATCAGGAACGTCTTTGTAACGAACGGCTTCATGACCGGGGAGGCGCTGGAAACCGTCGCGCCATACCTGGATGGCGCCAATGTTGATCTCAAATCCTTCAGTGAAGAATTTTACAGAAAACACTGCGGGGCGCACCTGCAGCCGGTTCTTGATACTTTGAGAAGAATGAAAGCCCTGGGAATCTGGGTTGAGATAACGACTCTCCTTATTCCCGGCCTGAACGACAGCGAGGAGGAGCTTAGTAAAATAGCCGGTTTCATCCATTCGATCGGACCGGAAACTCCCTGGCATATCAGCCGTTTTTATCCCCGCTATAAGATGAATACCCCGGGGCCGACACCGCTGGAATCCATTAATCGGGCGATAGAGACAGGAAAGGCCGGGGGTCTTAAGTATGTCTACAGCGGCAATGTCCCCGGCGACGGGGGAGAAGATACATTCTGTTCAAAATGTGGAGAAAAGCTGATCAGGAGATACGGCTACCTCATTGAGAACATCAGGCTGCGAGGCGCATTATGTCCTGCATGCGGCACAACCCTCGACGGTATCTTTTAATTTTTTCAGCGCCCTCACTGCTCCCAGTCGATGTCACCATCCTCATACGTCTGCTCAAGAACCTGTCTGGCAGCACCGGCCTCATGCTCCTGAACGAGCACCCTGACTTCGCCCAGGCCGTCTATTGTTATGGCATAAATCTGCCCTGCCGCTTCATACTGCAGATGAGCCTGAATTCCTTCCGCTTCCAGCCTCCCCTGAACAATCGCCGCCTGGGCCATGCCGGATGCCGTATAGACGACTTCCCACCTGTCATCATCCATTTCAACTGTGCCTGTTATTCCGGTTCTCAATCAGACCTTATGGCAAGGCGGCGAGGAGGAGGCGACGCAGTCGTACTTTAAGGTACGTCGAGGAGCCGACAACGATGCCAACGCAGCCAGCACTCCGATTCAGAACCGGATATTATTTTGTGGTGAGCCCCATTACCTTATAATTAAACTCATAACTCAGGGCATTGCTCCATTCCCTGTCTTCGAACTCTCTGCGGTAGCGAGTCCCTTCAACCGGACCGACAGGCTTTCCATATGTATAAAACCAGTTGATGACAGGGTCGCCCGTGTAGCCCAGGGCGATCCAGTATGACCCGGGCATCAGGACAATGTTCTCTCTGGTAAAATCAAAATTCTCCCAACGGTAACCCGGTCGGGGAGAAAGCTCATCCAGAGATTTAAAATTACTCTTTCCGATCAATTCCCCCGGTTTTCCCTGATCATCCCGGAACAAATCCAACCATATCTGTCCGTCGCCCCCGAATTTATGAAGAGCAAGACCTATCTGTTCCAGCTTTACCGGCTTCTGCAGAACGACTACCTGGGCATACTGAATGCCTTTATGGGTAACGAACTCGGCCGTCTCCACCAGAAAACTCCTGGACATTTCAAACTGATTTCTTCCTTTTTTCCTGGTAGCCCGCGGAAAGGCAAAATCGATGTTCTCCGGATACTCAAGATTCCCGAACAGAAAACGTTTTACGAATTTCAGTTTTTTTCTTTCCGCATCGGAAATGACCGGCGGAAGCGGAGTCGGCTCCACTTCGATCTGCTTGAAGTCCGCTTTTACGGAAGGAGTCAGAAGAAGGTTCTTGGGACCATAAGCCTCTTGTTTGCCTTTTATCTTGACTGCGTCATTTACAAATTCTGCACCGATATTCTCCTGCAGAGTCGGTTTGGTGCGGGCGTTCGCCGTCTGTGACCAGCGCACCAGACCGTCGTTCTTTGTTTCATTGTTATCCATGCCGACCTCAACACGGATAAAGCGATTGGAAACAAAAAGTACAGTATTCTGCGGATCGAAAGGCACCCAGCCGAGGTCCGGAAACCACACTTCGATCCAGGAATGTCTACCCTTGCCCATCTTGAAGGTCATGATGCCCTTCTGCCATGAGATGTCATACCCGCGGTCAAGCGTTATTCCATTCACGATGCGCACGGGCACACCTGCCGATCTTAAGAGTGCAGCGCTCAGGTGCGAGTAATTCTGGCAGTTGCCTTTTCCTGATTCGAGGGAGTAGATGGCGTCATATTGCTGGGGCGGGGTTACATAGCGTACGTGATCCACAACCCACGAAATAACCCTCTGCACTGCGTCGTACTGCGTCTTCACTCCCGAAGTGAGCTGAGCGGCACGTTCGCGGATACGCGGTTCATTTACCTGCACCAGGTCGGTATGCTTCAGGTAAACCCTTACGCCGGGGTCTACCGAATTCAGAGGAAAAGGGGCCTGTGTTGCGAGTGTCTTCAGCTTAGTGACATTGGATGCATTGCATGAAAGACGGACATCGACAGTCCGCGGCGGGTCCGACCAGGTAGCCGTAATGATCCTGTTGCCGCGATCATCCCTGCTTTCCTTGCGATCCTGGGGCTGAGGAGAAAAGGTAAGATTGAAACCGGATATCTCCTGTCTGTATGTAGGCGACTCGTAAGATTGGGGGACAACGAAGCTCAAGACAAGCGTCCTCATTCCGTCACCTGCGGTAACCTGTTCCTGAAGCTGATAACGGATAGCGGACCCCATGTCGCCCGTTACCGTCATGTTGTTTGCTCCCGCGTTAACCGCCCAGAACAGGATAATGCCTGTGATAAAAGTACATATCTTCTTCATGATCACCTCTCCTATGCAATTACTGTATGAACCGAAAAGCCCATCATTAAAAACCTGCCGGCTTGCAGATTATCTCTCTGATCTTCAGATCAAATACATTGGAACTGTTCGCCGGCTTGATTACCAGCGCCGTATCGGCTCCCTCTTCCGTACCGCCTATGGAAATTATATCCTTGTCCGTTCTTACAAGACCGGCATCTGCAGCCATCAGAGACAGCTCAATCGCAACTTTGGTGCCCTGGCCGAACATTCGCAGGGTATAGGCCATGATTTCATCGACCTGATACGTGGACAGCTTTCTGCGGATACCGCGCCCCACACCGCCGAAGGCATGCTGGCAGGTAAGAACGTTTATCCCCAGCTTCTCGAGTTTCCTGCGGTTTGCTCCACTCAATTCCTGAAAATCGGGTTTCACAAATCCGGTAACATGCGTGACCGCCGATATCTGCACAGACCGGTCGAAAACCTTATAAGCCTCCAAAGCGCTTCTGCCGCTGCACGTCGCTATGAGAACACGCTTTATGCCCAGTTCCCCGGCTCGTCTTGCCGCGGCCTCCATAACAGCAGCGGTATTCTTTTTCCCCGCCCGCTTAAAGTATCGGCAGACTGAATCCCTGTATTCCTTCGATTTCATGATTCCTTTTTTGCCCCCTGACACTGTCCGTCATAAATGAGCCCGGCTTTTTGCAGCATCATTCGAATGCCGGCTTCAGAAGTTCGTCTTCTATGAGATCCGCATCCTCCGCATTCAGCTGCACAAGCTTCTTCAGATGATAGAAACTTTCGTCATCCATTCTGACAAAGCTGATGGCGGTTTTCCCCTCACTCGTCCTGAGTATTACGGCATCAATATCAATAACAACTTCCGGGTTCAGCCTGATAACGACCTCGCAGTTTTTCCCTGAATGAAAACGTTTGTCGGCAGTGCACAATATTCCTGTGAGGCTGATGTTTTCTGTTTCAAGGCGTATACTCTCCCCGCGGATAAGCACGTCAACTTCAAAGTGCACGTGCGCGCGCGTACGTTTTCTTCTCTCCTGCGTCATGGCGCTTCCTTTCATGTTGGCTTGAGGGGCTCTCCGTCACTAACATCAATAAAGATAAACTATTATTTTATTGTACCATAAAAAAAATAATTTAAAACAGAATAACATGAAACGCCCGCACATTTTTATAAAACAGTTGCATAATTGCGTTCCATTGGATAAAAATTACTATCCGTTTCAGATAACATTTTTAACCGAAGGTCTTTATTTTGAAAAATCAGGGCAGCACCATACATAAGCGCAAAATCCGCGTCGCGCGCATTTCCGTGTTATCCAACGCCACACTTGTTGCGGGAAAGCTTGCCGTCGGCCTCATCATCGGCTCGGTGTCCATTATGTCCGAAGCCATCCATTCCGGTGTTGATCTGCTCGCCGCCGTCATCGCCCTTTTTTCCGTCAGCACGTCAAGCCTGCCGCCGGACAGGAATCATCCTTTCGGCCATGGAAAAGTTGAAAACATATCCGGCACCATAGAAGCAGTGCTTATATTTGCAGCCGCCGTCTGGATAATTTTCGAAGCAGTAAAAAAGATATCAAATCCTCAGCCAATCGAAACGATCGGCTGGGGCGTTTTGATCATGCTGATATCGTCCGTTGTTAATGTTCTGGTGTCCGAAATGCTTTTCAAGGTCGGCAGAGAAACCGATTCTGTTGCCCTGCAGGCTGATGCCTGGCATCTGAGGACCGATGTCTACACATCCGCCGGCGTTATGCTCAGCCTGCTTGCCATATGGGCAGGGGGATTTCTGTTTCCGGGGACCGACCTCAACTGGCTCGACCCGGCAGCCGCCATTGCCGTAGCCCTTCTCATCATGAAAGCCGCCTACAAATTGACGGTTGATTCGGCGCGCGATCTTCTGGACGTCCAGCTGCCGGACGAGGAAGAGTCCTGGATCAGGCAGCTTATCAGGGAGCACAGGCCCGATGTCCATGGATTTCACCAGATGCGCACCCGAAAATCAGGCCACTACAGATTTGTAGAGTTTCACCTCAAGGTTGATCCCAAAATGAGCGTGGAGGCGTCTCACCTGATCACGGAAGATCTCTCCAGGCATATCGAAGACAGATTCCCGGAGACGAGCGTTACCATTCACATCGAGCCCTGCAAACATGGATGCAACGGATATTGCCTCAGCGGCTGCTTCCTGTCGGAAGAAGAAAGGGGGCTACTGCCTCACGCCGTCAATAAACAGGAGAACTCTCCCGTTTAAGGGGTAAATCATATAATTTCTTGACAAACAGGCCAAAATGCTTCAAGTATCTAGCATACATATGTCTATTTCTGCGTTTTGATATCTAAACATTATTTAACGGGGGCCGAATTATGAAAAGCAGATATGGCAAAAAATGCTTTTTTTTACTTTTTCTAGTTATTCCTTTCCTTACTCTTCCTCTCGGGGCATCCGCCCAGCAATCGTCGCCGGCCAGTCCAGCACAGAAAGAGATCAAGACCGATCAGGAGGTCAAGCAGGTGGAGGACGCCGAAGGTGACTATGTAGAAGAGGCCCAGTCGGCATCCGGAGCCGGAAGCGCGAAGAAGGACAGGCAGACCATCGAGCGGTTCAGAAAAAAATCCCCTCAAAAGATTGATGAAATGGACAGCAAACTCGCTGAGGCGCTGATGCTGTACTACGACGGCAGATACGGTCAGGCCCTGCCGATATTCAACCAGATAGGCAACGACATCCAGACGACCGATATCATGTGGTGGATAGGTACCAGCGCCATGAACACCGGCAACCTCGATCTGGCGGTGCAGAAGTTCAAGCAGATGCTGGAGGTTGATCCCAATCTTCCCCGCGTGAGATTGGAACTTGCCGCGACATATTTCCAGATGGGGAAGTACAAGGAAGCGAGGCAGGAACTGGCCACAGTGAAGGCAAGCAAACCGCCGGAAGAGGTCGTCAAGAACATCGACAGGCTGCTGGCCACCATCGATGAGGCCACCAAGAAGTTCAGCTGGAACCTGCGCGTCTCCATGGGAATTGTATCAGACAACAATGTGAGCGCCGGGGCCACCAATCCCGTTATCGGCACTTCCATAGGGCCGCTTACCCTCGCGCAGGATTCCAGAAGGGTTAGCGACACGGGGTATGTAACGAACCTGAGCGCCAACGCACTTTACAAGTTCCGGGAATCGCCGACCGGCCCGGCGTGGAACACCACTTTCGACTATTACAGCATCATGTACAACAAGTATTCCCAATATGATTATCTGATGCTGGATGCCACAACCGGCCCCTGGTGGATTGGACGCAACTTTATTGCCAAGCTGCCTATAGGGTATACGATCCAGTACTTCGGCGACGCCGACAAAGATTCCTTCACTACTTCTCAGTGGAGCGGCAGCCAGGTGGCCGGCTATCTGACCCCCAGCGAATGGGTAAAGCGTAATTTTTCACTGGGACAGGACAACAGCATGAACCGTCTGTCCTACATCACTCACCTTGATCCCAGTTTCGAATACTTCTTCAACCAGTACTTCAGCCTCAAAACAGCATTCACATACATAAGGGAGACATACGCCAAGAAGTGGAGCATGGACACTGCGACATGGAACGACCAGAACCAGTTCGATAATATCACAAGACGAATTGAGCCAGCCACACTAAATTTCTATTTGTTCAATCGTCAACATGTTCTATCTATCATGCCATATGGATACGAAAAGTGCGATGCGGATGCGCGGATAAACACCTTTGACAATAAATACTACGCTGTGTCCTATTTCATGAGGTTCCCGACAAATACCGAACTCTTCTTCAAGTTCCAGAGGAACTACAAGGACTACAAGGACAAGCCGATTATGTACACCGACTGGCGTTATGATACGCGCAACATGTACACGGCAGTTGTTAGCCAGAACTTTCTCAAGCATTACTTTGCCTCTCTTGCCTACACCTATATAGACAATAGCTCCAATGCATCGATTTACAGCTATGACAAGAGGACGGTAACGTTCAGCCTCGGGGCTTACTTCTAAGGGTTTAAGGAGGCGTTCCATGAAAAAGCAACTTCTTCTCATTTTTATTGTTGTTTTTTGCTGCTTCCTGGTTTCAACCAGCACAACGGCGGTTGCCGCCAACCGTGGACGTTCGGTACCGGCAAATCAGCTCCCCAATGAATTGAAGAGGGCAGACATCAAGGACTACTATGCCGGATCGGGAACGAAACAGGTCGGCTCCATCCAGACTGTCATTGGACATGTGGTGGTGGCGCGGGAAAACCTCAGAGGCGCTTACCACGCCGCACCGGGAGACAGGCTGTTTGAAAAGGATGTCATCTTCACGCTGAAGGGCTCCAAGTGCCGTTTCAAGCTCATCGGTGAAGACGTGGTCACGATGGGCGAGAACACCCGTCTGGGGGTCAAGAACTTTCAGGAGAATCAGCGGCGAAGCACCAAATCATCAGTCATGACCATAGCCAGGGGCAAGGCGATGTTCTATGCCCTGAGGCTTTTCAAGCACCGAAGCAACGCCATGGTGGTGGAAACACCCACGGCAGTCAGCGGCGTCAGGGGCACGAAGTGGGGCATCGATGTTGTTGAAGTAGCAGGCAAGGAGATAGCTTCGCTGCCCATCCAGTTAGCCGATACATCAAATATGGGATACAGGCTGCTGGCTCAGGCCAATCCGCCGTCTCTGCCTCTGTTCCAGACAACTATCCTCTGCTTCTCGGGAACGGTCTTTACCGGCTCCACGGCGCCGCCCCCTCCGGGAGCGCCGCCTCCCCCTATGGTCACCCTTGTCCAGGGGCAGATGACGACCGTGGGGACGGGACAGCTGCCCGCACCGCCGTCCATAACGCCGCCATCGCTTGCCAACTCCTTCACCGCGGGGACATTCGCGCCGCCTCCGGGCGACTCCGGCGCCCCGCCTCCACCGCCAACGCTGCTTGGTGCACCGCCGCCACCGCCACCACCACCGCCGCCGCCACCGCCGCCGGATATCAGCAACTTGACCCAGCAACAGACCCAGCAAAGTTCGTCATCCCAGACAACGACGCCAACCAGGCCGACTACACATTACGGTTTCCTGTCCGTGTTTTTAAAATATGACAACAGCAATACCCTTTATGCCGCCCTCAGGTCACCGAGTCCGGATAACTTTCAGAGTTCTTCCATATATGGAGAGGATTCTTCGGTCTCTGCGCTCCTCAACGCAGACGGTTCAAGCGATTACATTAACTTCATAATCAAGTCACTCATGACAAGCTATGGAACTTATAACGGCAACCTTCCGGTCACTTCTACTGAGCTCGGCTACAACACATACACAGAATGGGGCTACTGGACACAGCCTCAGACCATGGTGATAAGCGGGTCCTATAACTTCTCGTTTATTAACAAAGGCTATTACGTCCACGGCGACTTGACCACCGACGCCCAGATGGCTACACTCAAGCAGCAGGCTCTGGTTGCCAATTATTCAGGAAATGCCTATGGCACATACTGGAAGTACGGCTCCAGCCCGGCGGACCTGACGGGCTCATTCGGCACAACCGTATGTTTCGGATCCGGAACGCTCTATAATTTCAACGTTAACCTCAGTGGCGGCGGCAATACAGTAACAATAGCAGGCGCCAGCGGCGCCTTCAACCCCAGCACATCCAGTCAATTCCAGGTCAGCGGGGGAACGGTTGCAGCAACAGGGCAGGTGGGATCTCTCTCACATGTATCAAACGGAGCTGTCTACGGCAGCAACGGCCAAGCCATCGGGGGAGTGGGAGCAATAAAGGATTCCGCCGTTCATGGCGCCCATGCCGTCTTCATGTACCAGGGTACAAGACCTTAACTGAAAATAAAAAATGAGGAAAGTAAGTTAAAGGATGGCAGCAATACAGCCATCCTTTCTTTTTTATCTTCCTTTCTGCATGCCGTCCGGACCGGCTCTTTTTTCCAGCATCTCCAGATTCATCCTTGCCTCCGCATAGTAGGGCTTCAGCCTTATGGCCTCCCGCAAATGAGATTTTGCATCCTCTAGCCTGCCCATCCATGCCAGAATAAGACCGAGGTTGGAATGTATCTCGGCAGAGTAAGGCTTCAGCGCCAGCGCTTTTTCTAATTGTGCAACCGCTTCCGGCAATCTTCCGGTCTCGCCCAAAGCCACTCCAAGATTGGAGTGGGCTTCGTAATCTCCTGCCTTAAGCTGTATGGCCTTCTCAAGGGGAGCAACAGCCTCCTTTGCCTTTCCGATCTGTATGAGCACGCCGCCCATGTTGATATACGCGTTTGCATATCCCGGGGACAGGCGAATCGCTTCCGTAAAATGCATCAGCGCTTCCTGATGACGGCCGGTCTTGGCAAGAACACTCCCCAGATTAGAATATGCCTCCGCATAATCCGGTTTCAGCCGTATAGCCTCCCTGAATTGCCCGGCCGCCTCTTGCAGATTCCCCGATCGGTTCAGTTCCACGCCATAGTTGAGCCTGGCACGGCTGTTGGACGGTCTTTTCTGAACGGTGTCTTCCCAGAGGACCTGAGCGCTTCTGTATACTTCATTTCTTTGATGGGTGGCAAAAGTCATTGTAACTACAATAACGGCAACAAGAGCAAACCAGGCGTCTCTCATTTTCATTTCATTTAAAATATGAAAACGGTCTCCGGCAAGTACGCAAGCTCTTTCAGTTCCGAACATCATTAAAATCAGCATGGGCGCCAGCGGCAGATACATCCGGAATTCCCAGGCTAGATCGGGAAGCGGCATAAGGGAAGTCGTCGCCAGGGCTGCAAAAAACCAGAAAGCGAAAAATCCGGAGGGGGTTCTTTTGATCAGAAGCCACGCCGTACAGGCGACAAGACCGGCCAGGACGATTATGGCTGGTAATGAAGCCGCAAAAGACGAGACCGGCCAGCCATAATCAAAAGTCAACCCGTACGGCCAGACAACCAGGCGCATATAATGGAGGATAATCACCGGCTGGGTTTGCCAGTACTGCCAGGGAGTGATGGCGGACGTTACTTTGCCGCCGGAGATGATGAAAATTCCCAGCACAACAAACCCGATACAGTAACCCGCATAAAGAGGCCATGAGTTCCGCCAAATTTCCTTGAGGGAACTGCGCACAAAGATCCATTCAAAGCAGAGTACGACAAAGGGGACGGTGACAATGACCTCCTTCGATCCGACACCCATCAGAAAGGACACAACAGACAACAGCCGCCATACGTTTCCGGACGATGACTGCCAGCCCCTTATGGCGCAATACAGGGTAAGTAAAAAAAAGATCCCCATGAGAGATTCACAGCGCTGTATGGTATATGTGACAGCCTGTGTCTGGATAGGATGCAGCAGCCAGATCAGGGAAAGGCAAAGCGCCGGATACAGGGAATAATTGCCGTATCTTTCCTGCAGGCTGCCGGAGATAAAGGTCCGGCGTACAATCCCGAAAAGGGTTAGCCCCGCAAGCACATGAATAAGAAGATTCAGTACATGATAGCTCCAGACCCTCTCACCGCTGATGGCATAGTTCACAGCCAGAGACAAATTCACAACCGGCCGGTCCCAGACTCCCGACCAAGAAGGAGGAAGAAAAACGCTTTTTATATCTCTGAGATTACGGATGGAGGGATTGTCCAGAATGTTCGGAATATCATCAAGGACAAAGGGTGCAGTGAAGCTGTTCGCATAGGCAAGGAGACACAGTACGATCATCAAGACAACAGCAATCGGCACCGACAGCATCCCTTTTGACGATTCCCGCACAACCTCTGCCTGCAACTTCTTCTTTCTTTTTTTGCCCCGCAAAGCAATTTCCTTTCTATGATCAGATTGAACCGGACATTATAAACTTTATCTCGGAAACGCCTTGCTTCTCTCCCGTTCAAGGATCTCAAGAAACATAGCTGCCGATCTGTCCCAGGAAAAGTTTTTGCTCCAATCCCGCGCGTTCACTGACAGTTTGCTCCCCAGTGCCCTGTCCTTGATGATCCGTATCGCGGCCGAAGCCATGGCACGCGGGTTTCTTTCCGTCAAAAAACCTGTGACTTCATGCCTTATTGAATCACGTAAACCGGGGACATCGTATCCCACCGCCGGCGTTCCGCAGGCATTGGACTCCGTGACCACCATCCCCCAGCCTTCCCTGACTGCCGGCATCATCAAGACATGAGCTTTTCCCATTAATTCGTACTTCTTCGTTTCATCAACAAAACCGAAGAAAGTAATGTTATTATTCTCTTCGACAATCTTTTCCAGTTTCTTCCCTTCGGGCCCCCTGCCTGCAATCCAGAGTCTGGCATCGGGAATTTCCCTGATGATATATTGAAATGCGCGAAGCACGTCATCAATCAGATTTAATTTCTTCAGCATGCCGACATATATTAATGTCGGCATGCTCTCTTTGTCTGCACAGCTATCAGTACGAATTGCCTTAAGCCCTACCGGAACAACATCTACATCTGAAAAGCCTAATCTCAGAAGGTCATTTTTTGTTGAATTGCTGATCGTTATTGTTTTTTTATCACGATATCCTTTAAGCCAGGATGGTTCAAGCCAGTAATATCCTGCATGACTGAACAGGGGCGGCAGGACATGGAAATACTTCTCCCGGGCAAGCTCAAAAGCAAGAAAGACAACGGGTTCTTTTGCGTACCGGTGGCTCAGGAAAGGCCTCAGGGTATATGCGTCGATAATAAGCTCTGCTTTACCTTTCATGGTTCGTTCATATAAATCCCTGGCCAATGTATATACATACGGGAATCTTCCCGGCCTGATAATTTCCACGCCATCAATATTTTCAAATTTTTTGCCGTCGGCAAAACCGGCAGCAATCATCGTGACTTCATTACCCCTATTCACCAAGTATTTGCAGATCTCATGAATATAGACCTCGGCACCACCGGATGAGGGGTTGGCAGCGTCACGCGTATTTAATATCAAGAGCCTCATGGATTGCACATATGGAAGGCACTTAGACAAAATATACTATGGCAACACTTCTTACGCAGAATTATCAAAACAGTAAACTCCTTAAGTTATTTAAATTGTATGACGAATAATATGTATGGTAATATAATAGAAAAATGGATCGTCGTTCATAAATAATACTTTTTGTCCAATTTTTAGGACTGTTTAGCATGAATACACACATCATGCCAAAAATATTCAGCTTCCTTGTTTGTTTCTTCATTCTGTTTTTCAGTATTCAACCGGCGTTTGCCGCCAACCGTGGCCGTTCCGTGCCGGCGAGTCAGCTCCCCAATGAGCTGAAAAGGGCAGACATCAAGGATTACTACGCCGGGTCGGGAACCAAACAGGTTGGTGCTATTCAGACCGTCATAGGCCATGTAGTAGTGGCGCGGGAAAACCTGAGAAGCGCCTACCATGCCGCCCCGGGTGACAGGCTGTTTGAAAAGGATGTCATCTTCACGCTGAAGAGCTCCAAGTGCCGCTTCAAGCTCATCGGTGAAGACGTGGTCACGATGGGCGAGAACACCCGTCTGGGGG
>CAZLFA010000032.1:0-42190 GCA_964558665.1 uncultured Syntrophaceae bacterium | reverse complement strand
ACCTCCATTTTATTTCGCATCTATTTTGCCGTATCAATTACGGTTCTTCTTCATTTCTGCTGAATCTGCCATCCGCACGTGTACTGTGCATGGCTTCCTCCCTGCCCTGCATCCAGCCGCAGGCGGCGACGGTTATGGGATCAAAGGCCGGATTGTACGGCTTGATGTCCAGAAGAGGTGTGCCGTCTACAATATCCACGTCCTCTATTTTGAGAACATTATTCTCATGTGCAATGAGTTTTACCACAGAAAGTCCTATGGGGTTCGGACGCCGCGGCGCGCGCGTCGCAAAGACGCCTCGTTTTACGCTGTCAAGAAACGGCGTCGTTTGAAGATCAAAGCCTTTCGAAAGATGAAAATGATAAAGCAGTATTATGTGAGAGAATCCCTCCAGGTCCTTGAGGCCCTGCACATAATCTTCTTCTATTTCAATCCACCCTGTGATGCCCTTTGCCGCCCGGGATTGTATGGGCATGCCCTCCGGTTTGCGGAATGGCGAGTGTATCATGCCGATGGGTTTATAAACAATCATATTACCTGTTCTTGTCAACAATCAGAGAATAAGGAGCTCGTAACCGGCCTCCATATATCGGGCCATACCGGGATGTCCCATCATGTCGCCGCACAGGGGAAGATTCTGCCTGGTCACTGCGTCGAGGCTTCCCGTTGTTTTTGAACATGCCTGGCATACACAGTCGATAAGGTCTGCCTTCTTCACCTTTTCGTAAAGAGGGGAATATGGCTTGCCGCCCTCAGCCAGTTCACCGACGAGCTTTGTAGCAGTGCCCTCTATTATCACCTTGATGTCATAGCCCCGGTCCTTCATGTCCAGTGCATTCAAGAGAACATGGACAAAACACATGGGGTCACCGTTAAACACGAACAGTGCCAATTTTTTCATAGCGACCTCCTTATCCCCACTATTTCTACCGATGTCGAATTATCATTAATAATGAGAAAAATAGCAACTGCTAACTGGTGATGACTTCTGCACTGATTAATCTATGGCGCTCCCCCAGGGGTTTATCCAAGGATTGTTTGCACATACCGGGCAAAAAACCTTTGTGGTAATGGAGCCGCAATCATGTTGCCACATATCGAACTTCCTGCAAGATCTGCATAATGGTTTGTTACAACCATCACAGTAAATAACAGAGGGAAGCTTCCGGCATACACGACAGATCTCTCTGCCGTCTGCTATACGCATAAATGTCTGTCCTCTCTTTTGCAGGTCTCTTTTACGACATTTTTTACATTCCGTTCAATAGCCTGGTCCAATTCTTCATATTCTCACATTTTCCGGGCGACATAAAGCTGCCGGAGGGCAAAATTATCGTAACTCTTAAATAGATTCGATGGTATGCTCTTGTTCAGTACCGTCAAACCCATTTTTTGAAAATCACTGCTGCTGAAATGGCACGAAGAATAGCCAGTAACAATAAAATATCCTCCTGGGTTCAATAGCCTGAAAGTTTTACGCAGCATTGCCCGTGCTGTCCCTTCATCAACAACCTGCCTGTTCAGTACTCCGCACAGGATAACGACATCGAAGTAGGAAGCGCCGGGCAAAAGTGGCTTCAGATTCAAAGCATTGCCTTCGTAGACATGCGCTAACCCCTTTTCTCTTGCAGATTCCACATTGTCGTAGCTTATATCCACTCCATAAAGCACAGCTTCAGGATATTCCTTACTGATTTTTGCAAGAAGATTACCTGCGCCGCACCCTACATCCAGCAGAGTCCGGAATGGAACTCCTTTCAAACAATCCAGGATAACCGGATAAATAAGATCTCTGTACACTTCAAACTCCCGGGAATCTTCAAAGCTGAACCAGCGGACGGGAGTCCTATCGTTACGAAGCGGAATGAGCAGTTCTACGTCTTTTCCGTCCATCGAGCTCAAATAAGCCGATGTCAGCGGCATCTCTTCTTCCGTCAATGGGTACCCGGAGGTCTCCGGCCAGAAGCCCGATATTTTCTTCACTGTACAGTTTTTGCCCACCAGAGCAAGTCTCAGTTTACCGTTTTTTTCACCATTGTTATCGGATATCGGTCCGTAAACGAAACGATGCCCGGCCGCTTCAATTATGTTAAGCCAAAGGCTGATTATTTCCTTCTTCCCGCGGAGCCGAACAACTTTCAGTATCTGCTCAAAAGAATTATCATCGATTTTGCTGTCTAAGCATGCAATCTCTGACGCGCATCTGCAATCTGGCTGCATTAACGTCTGTCCCATAGATATTGTCATAATATTTTTGAGAAATCTTTATTCGTCATCTTCCCTGAAGATGGTTCCGAATAAACAAACCGTTTCTTTAATGAACTTTTCAAAGGTCTTGTACTCCTGTAAGCTGACTTCGTATGGTCAAGCACGTAATTCCTGACAGCCGCAGAAAGGGTTTCGGATGCCAGCAGAGCGCAATGGGCATGACTGGCGGGCATATTGCCAAGATGATTCATTATGGATTCCTGGTCTATGATAAGGCACTCGTGAAGGGCTTTCCCTATCGCCAGATGCGCAGCAGCGTTGCACGCAGCCCGGCTGAAGAGACAGCCATCCGTCATGAATGTTGCCTCTTCCACCTTACCGATTTTTACGCGCAGGTAGACTTCATCCGTGTCTCCGCAAGGACCCGTAATTCGTGCATATCCGTCCGGCCTTGACATGCGGCCGAGGTGTTCCGGATTTGTTCCATATTCCTTTATCTTTTCCGAAAGCGTTTCAAAATCTTCTGCGGAATAGGCATCGCTGTCTTTTTTCATAGTATAACTGTTGCAGATTATCCCGGCCTCATCATGCAAAGCAATGGATCAGGATGATTATGCGGATACGAATCATTACCTGATTTTATCCGGAAGAATGAACACCGCCGCAGCCAGCACAGTTGTATATCCTTTGCTCTTCAGTATACTGGACTGAGTGATGTTCCTCGTCCGCACAATCTTGCCGCTGATCTTGAAAATCTCTTTTTTCTCATCCCAGCTTTCGTCGGCGTTGAAATCAATACCCAGGGTGGAGGCCAGCATGGCCGCCGCCAGATCTTCCGCGTAATCACCGGCCTGTTTTTCCGTCTGGCCGAAGGCATGATGCTCGCTTATATACCCGTAGACATTCTTATCGGCAGGGATTGCGCAGCCTATTGATGAAACAATAAGCCTTCTCGGCTCGCAACTGGAGCATCGGCTCATTACACAATAGGTGATTGCACCAGGCTTCAGATATTTCAGGCCATGAGTTTTGGGAATCATTTTACAGCCCGGGGGCAGTATGCTCGACACCTGCACGAGGTTGCACTTTTCTATTCCTGCATCCCTCAATGCCAATTCAAATGAGTGGAGCTCCTCCTTGTGGGCTCCGACGCCTTTGGTGAGAAAAAACCGGTTGGGGACAAGACCTATCAATGATGACTCTCCTTTCTTTTAGTGGTCACAGACATTGGCTCCGGTAACGAGCGAGCCGCCCACGAAGTTCATGACCAGCGTTTCCGGGTCTCCCTCGGAAGCGCCGACGACAACTTTTATGCCTCTTTCCGCAAACAGCCCCTGCGCCCGCGAACCCATGCCGCCGGCGATCACGACCGATGCGCCTTTTTCCTCAAGCCAGCGCGGCAGAAGTCCCGGCTCATGAGGAGGTGCCGGAATGTCTTCACGGCCGATTATCTTTTTATTCTCCATGTCGACGTCCAACAGGGCGAATGTTTCACAGTGGCCGAAATGGCTGCACAGTCGCCCGCCCGCCACGGGAACCGCCATTCTGACTGTTTCAGCTATCTTGCTGTTAACGGTGACCACCTTTTCTTCCTCTTTGCTATCTATCTCTGCTATTTTTTCCACAATCTTTAAAAACGCAGCAGCGGCCTCCATCTTGTTATACTTGTAACAAAAAGGCGTGCCCATGTCGGACGCCTCGACGATTTTCGGCTCAATTGGTATGCGCCCCAGAAAAGGAACCCCCTGTTCTTTTGCCATCACTTCGCCGCCGCCGCTTTTGAAGATATCGATAACCTTATTGCAGTGAGGACAGGACAGGCCGCTCATGTTTTCGATTACTCCAATTACGCGTATCTTCAGTTGCCTGCAGAAATCTATTGATTTTCGCACGTCAGCAAGCGCCAGGTCCTGGGGGGTTGTGACGATAACGGCGCCTTCGCTGTCCGGAAGAAGTTGCGCGATAGAGAGCGCCTCGTCACCTGTTCCCGGGGGAAAGTCCATGACCAGATAGTCCAGTTCCCCCCACCGGACATCCGTGAGCAGTTGCTTGATGGCACTCATCTTGACCGGGCCGCGCCAGATCACCGCCGTATCCTGCTTCGGAAGAAGAAACCCCAGGGACATGACTTTAATGCTGGCAGCGAATTCAACGGGAACCATCTCTTCTCCCTCAACGCGAAACTGACATCCTTCAAGACCGAGCAATTTGGGTATACTGGGACCATGAAAATCGACGTCGAGAAGGCCGACATGCATCCCATTCATTCCCAAAGCTATCGCGATATTCGCCGCCACAGTGCTTTTGCCCACCCCTCCCTTGCCGGACAACACCATGATCTTGTGTTTGATCTTTTTCATGCGATCTTTCAACTTATCGCTTTCCACATACTGCTTCAGGCGCTCCCGGCTCTTGTCATCCTGACCTTCTTTTGCGCCTCTGCAATCTCCGATCTTTTCAAGTTTCTTCATTGTAAACACGCTCCTTGTTGAATCCGTCCTTTCACAGGGTCTGTAAATCTTTCCCCTCGACGGTTATTTTTTGTATTTCACGGCGTCATGGAACAAAGCTGAGCCCAAATGTGCCTGATGTCATCCGCGGAAGGTGCATCCGTCTCCACAACAGCCATCTGTTGCATTTGAGCAGAGGTTACTGCACCGTCGTAACGAATCCGCCCTGCAATCACGGCACCCGACAAAAGCACCTTTTCTTCAATTCTGTCCGCCATGCCGGGGTTGAGATCCCACTTGTTTACGCAAACTGCCGCCTGAATCTCGAAATGGCGAGCCAGAGAAAGCACTCTTTCAAGATCATGCTCGCCGGAAACGGTGGGTTCCGTGACTGCCAGCACCAGAGAAGCACCTGTAACCGAAGCGATGACGGGGCAACCAATGCCCGGAGGACCGTCAACGAGAATCATATCCAGGTTCTGCTCCCCGGCAATGCGTCGCGCCTCGCGACGGACGGTGGAAACCAGTTTTCCCGAATTTTCAGCAGCTGCACTCAGTTGAGCATGTACCATCGGACCGTAGCGGGTTTCCGAAATCATCCATTCGCCGCACATCCGTTCGGGAAAATCAATGGCCTCCGCTGGACAGAAATGCACGCAGACGCCGCAGCCCTCGCAGGAAAACGGATCAATCACATACTCTGTCCTTCCCGCTGCCTCGTTTTTCTGCACAACCGCCCCAAAGCGGCAATATTCCATGCAGAGGCCGCAACCGACGCAGTCGGAGCTGCGAATAACCGCTTCCCGCCCGCTTCTGAACTCGTGTCTCTCGGTTATCCGGGGGGAAAGCACCAGATGAAGATCGGCTGCATCCACATCACAATCCGCAATGACGCGCCGTTCCGCCAAAGCGGCAAACGAGGCTGTCAGGCTCGTTTTACCCGTACCGCCCTTGCCGCTGATGATAACAATTTCCTTCATTTACTTTTTCAACTTCCTCATTTAAGCCGGGTTCCCGGCAGAGAAAAAGGTTTGCCCTCCCGCAATAATTCTTCTTGCCTTTCCGGCAGCGATGAGCTCATCAAGGCGCTTATACAGTTCAAGAATATTCACACGAAGACCTTCCGCGATATCCTGGACAGTGCAGGGCCGTCGGCTGATCATCAAAAGGATTTCTCTGTCTTCCGCCTCGAAGACATCCGGATAATCATGACCCCCATGTTTCTTATTACAGACAATCTCCGTATTTTCCGGAAACACCTCTCTTATTAGAGACATCTGATTATCAGACAAGGGAAAGGCAAAGTCTTCTGCCGGGGGGCGGCTGACGGTATTCAGTTGAATACGCTCCGGGGCAATACGTCCGGCCAGGGCGGCAATCTTTTTCGCCTCATTCGGCAGACCGGTTATTCCCGACAACAGCATAACTTCCAGCCATACTTCACCTCGAAAGCGTTCTGAAAATGAGGCAATACCGTCGATCAGATGCTCAAAAAAGATATCCGGGTGTGGCCGGTTGATGTAAAAAAACATGTCTTCATCACCGGCATCCAGAGAAGGAATGACGATATCGGCCGTCATCAAATCATCCTGCACGTCCTGCCGCCACAGCAGTGAACCGTTGGTAAGCACAACCACGGGCACATCAGTCACTTCTTTGATCCCTGATATGATAATGCCGATTGCCGAATTCAGGGTAGGCTCTCCTGAACCGGCAATGGTTATATAGTCGGGACTTGTACCGCCTGACAACCTCTCCTTCACTTCGGCAAGGATTTCTTCCGCGTCAACATATTCCCTGCGTTCGACTGTTTTATTTGTCGTACGGCCGAGCTGGCAGTAGACACAATCAAAGGTGCAGGTCTTGAACGGCACGAGGTCAACCCCGAGAGATCTGCCCAGGCGGCGTGACGGTACAGGACCGTAAACATATCTGTGATCTCGTTTGCTCATCATCCGTCTCCGCAGGCCGGTTTTCCGCAACGCTCTTCGCGACCGCAACAGGTCCTGCCTGTCTGTTCCAGTAAACACTCGCTTCTCTGTCCGTCGCTGCCGCCGTGAGCGGAACTTTTCAGTATAAATCCGCTGCCGCCGCTGACCAACCGGTTGACATTCCCGCCACACTGCGGACAATTTGTGAGAGGCGCTTCCGTTATGTTCTGCATTACCTCAAATTTGTAACCACACGAACGGCACTGATACTCATATGTTGGCATATGATAACTCCTTAAGCGTCACCCGCCTCCTGCATGATTCTTTTCCACAGCCCCTCAAACAGCTTGCAGTACTCAGGAAGCACATCGACGATTATCTCCCCTCTTGAGTAGGCCTCGGCAATCCTGCGGTCATCGGGAATTTCCGCAAGGAGGGGTATATTCTCTTCCCGGCAGAAATCATTTACCCGGCTGTCGCCGATGCCGCTGCGGTTTATAACAACGCCGCAGGGTATTTTCAATTCCCGCACCATGCGAACCGCCAGCGTCAGGTCGTACAGGCCAAACGCCGTCGGTTCCGTTACCAATACGACAAAGCGTGTCCCGCGGAGCGTAGCGATTACAGGACAGGAGGTGCCCGGCGGCGCATCAATAATGGAAGGGAAGCCATTCCTGATGCGCTCTTTTACCGCCCGGATGAGCGGAGGCGACATCGCCACACCCACGTCGAGACACCCCCGGAAGAGGGTTATATTGCCTGAATCCAGTGTTTCAATGACCCCTATTCGCCTGTTCTTTTCGCTGATGGCGTTGAGGGGACAGACCCTCATGCAGCCGCCGCAACTGTGACATAGTTCAGGGAAAATCAGCGGTTTGGTCATAAGAGACACTATCGCGTTGTATTCACAGAACTGTCCGCACTTCCCGCAGGCATCGCACAGGGACTCGTCAACCTGAGGCAACGGAACCGTTATCTCATCGCTGCTTCTTAAGGTACCTTTCAAAAATAAATTGCTGTTGGGCTCTTCAACGTCACAATCCAACAGTAACACATCCGTTTTGACAATCTTCGCCAGATTGACGGCAACCGTTGTCTTGCCGGTGCCTCCCTTGCCTGATGCAATCGCATAAATCATCCGGCATTCCCGCTTCCCGAGACAGGTTCAAATCGCAAAGTGCTGTGCCGCTGCCCGGCATATCTAAACGACAGAGTACCGGTAATAGTCTCTATTATATTTTTAACTGTCAGATGATGATCACTGACGGACAAAAGCCCACCGGGCTTCAGTGCTTTGCGTATCTTGTTCAGCAGCGCTGCGGGTTCTGCAATCTCGTGCAGGACATCGTAAAGCAGAGCAATATCGATCTCTCCTTCAGGCAGGTCATCAAGGCTGCTTCCGGGAAGCGGCCGCATATTGTCCATGCCGAGCAGACCGGCAGACCGCTTTACCGATGCGACTGCAAGAGGATTGATGTCCAACGCAAATACCAGTCCCTTCCGCCCTACCAACCTTGCTGCCGCTATGGAAAAGCTTCCGGGGCCGCAACCGTAATCCAGAACTTTCATGCCGTTCCGCATACCCGTTTCAAGCAGTATTCTGTAAGGCGGATGAAACAGGTCACGGAGACGAAAGAAACAGACCATCAGATGAAAATGGATGCGCTTGCCTATCGGCGCCTTTGTGATGCTTGATTCCAGGTTCATATTGCTGAAGTCCGATATCTTTGTCCTCTGTCCGCATGACATCCTTGCATAAATGGCCTTCATGCTTATTACCAGTGCCCTTCAACATCGGCAGAGCCTGCCGGTTTCAGGTTGCCTGAACTGAACCTTTGCAGAGCCTCAGCAACGGTAGGCGCGTCGGTATTGAAAACCTTGATTCCCGCCGTTTTGAGAACACTGAAAGCCTTGGGGCCGCAATGCCCCGTTACCACTACTTCAGCGCCTGCTCTCGCTACGTTTTGCGCTGCCTGTATTCCGGCTCCCTGTGCCGCCTCAAGATTCTGCTGATTCTCTATCAGATCAAACTCCTTGCTGTCTGTGTCATAGATCAGAAACCTTTGAGCGCGGCCAAAACGCCCATCCAGCGGTGAAGATAATTCTTTTCCCGATGTTGTAAATGCAATCTTCAAAGTTAATCTCCTTTTCTAAATTCAGAAGGCGCTCCATATTTTTTCAAATATAGAGCAACCTTCTGATTGTACCTGTCTTCCTAAGAATCAGATGCCGCACCTTCGATCTCGGCAAGCCGCTTTTTGATAAATTCCAGTTCTGACTGCAATGCATCAGCCTGACTTTTCAACTCCCTTCTTTCCGACTCGGAATCGAAAGGATAAGGGTATTGGAAAACCCCTCTTCCATAGCCGCCTCTGCCGAATCCGCGGCCGAGAAAACGACGACCCCTTCCATATCCCATACCGAGACCTCGTCCCGGTGTATTATTTGCGTAACCAGGCACACCCCAGCCTGCGCAGAATCCGGCTGCGCGACCCGTCATTGGTCCCATACCTGCGGGACCTGTTCTATCACCTCTTGGCATTCTAATATCCTCCTTTCTTAAGGATTAAAGCTATTGCCTCATCATAAGATGCCCGCAATTGGGGCATTTACGTTCCATACAAGGCACTCCGCGTTCATGAATTTCTCTCTGACCGCACTGAGGGCAAACGCAGTGGCCGACGGGACCAGCAGCCAGGGTTCCACCCCGGCGTCCAGGCCTTTGACCGTTCCGGCCTTGCCTGCCTCCGCCACCCATGCCCCTAGGGCCTGTACCATCACCTCTTGGCATATTTTTCATCTCCCATCTTCGACTCTAAGTCGATTCTTCATCCGTTTTCATTGCCTTGTGCTGCATTCCGCGCCGGCGGCATCTTCTCCTCTCAAAACAATGATCGGGGCTACATCCGGGCAGAATATACCTCCGGTCGGCCAACTCGCCTTTGCTGAAGGCCTCCAGAACTTCATCCACGTTCCCTCTCATAAAAGAGATAACTCTGATGCCGGTGGCTTCAATCCTGTGTTTCACAGGCCTTGTAAGAGCCCCGCAGATCAGAACGTCAATACCGAGAATCTTGAGCTGCGCTGTCCTGCTTATCATCGAGTTCTGCAGACAAGCCGCCCGGAACCGGATCGTATTTGTCCCTGGTTTGTTATCAACAACCAAAAGCTCTTCAGCTGCTTCGAAAACCGTCGAGATCCGATCATTACACACCGGTATGGCAATCTTCACACTATTGGCCTCCGCTTTTTAAAATTCAACAAGTATGCCAGAGTTGATACCGCACTGGACTAGTGATGATATCACTGAAATTACGGTGGTTTATAAATAGGGCTAAAAAAGATAGGGTCGCGCAAATGCGACGTTATTATGGACAACAGTCTTTGTAATGCAACTATTGGTTTATTCTTTTACTAAGTTCAGGAATATGCAAGCCGAGTTCTTTGATTTTACGAAACAAGGTGGATTTGTGTATGCCGAGTTCCCGAGCCGTCTTGATGCGGCTCCAACCGTTTCTTCGCAGTGCATTTGTGAGAAATACGGCCTCTATCTCCTTAAAGGACAATACATCCATGGCCGGTTGATTATCTAAAGTTGAATAACGTGTACAGACCGGTGCCGGCAGGTGGTACGGCTGGATGAGTTCCGATTTGCACATGACGAAAGCCCTTTCTATGACGTTCGCCAACTCCCGGACATTTCCCGGATAATCATAAGACATAAGGCAATAAAGGGTTTCGTCGGTAACGCCCTTTATGTCTTTTTTCTGAATGGCATTGTTTAGAAGTATGAAATGATCGACAAGAATAGGTATGTCCTCCATGCGTTCCCGCAGTGCGGGCAGATGAAGCTGTACAACGTTGATGCGGTAATAGAGGTCTTCCCTGAACTTGCCCTCTTTAACCAGTTCCATGATGTTTTTGTTTGTCGCCGCAATGACCCTGGTATCCGATTGCTGACTTTCTACCGAACCCAAAGGTTCAAATTTTTTTTCCTGCAATACCCTGAGAAGCCTGACCTGCATGGCCGGGGATACGTCTCCGATCTCGTCCAGAAAAATGGTCCCCTTATCTGCCAGACTGAAACGTCCCGGCTTGTCCTTACGGGCGTCGGTAAATGCCCCTGCCTTGTACCCGAAGAGTTCGGACTCCAGAAGAGTATCCGGCAGGGCCCCGCAATTCACGGCAATGAAAGGCTTGTTTTTCCGGGAACTGAGATTATGAAGGGCACGGGCGATAAGCTCCTTGCCCGTGCCGCTTTCTCCTTCGATCAGGACCGTGCTGACACTGCCGGCAACATCAGGAAGTATATCGAACAACTGCTGCATCATGTGGTTTTTGGAAATAATATCTTCAAAGACGTACTTCCTGTCGAGCGTTTTCCGAAGCTTTTCCTCGACGCTGATATCCCTGAACGTCTCGACTGCGCCTAAAATATTTCCTCCTTCATCCTTGAGCAGAGCGGTTGATATGCTTACCGGCAATTGCCGACCTTTTGAATTGATTATATGAATAGTCTTGTTGACAATCGTTTCTCCGGTTTTCATCGTCTTCCTCAGGCAACAATCCTTTTCGCAAATCGTCGCCTTCAAGACATCCTTGCATAGCTGCCCGATAGCCTCGCTTCTGGGTACTCCGGTTATTCTCTCAGCAGCCAGGTTGAATGAAGAAATACGCCACTGCGAATCAACCGTAAAAACACCATCGGCAATGGAATCCAGAATGATGCTCTTTTCTCTTTCAGGGTCAAATAAAGGATTATTAAGTGTTGAGCTGGTCACCTTTCAGCCTTTCACCGGTTCTTTCATTGCCTTTTGCGTCCTTTCCTGGTCATTGTCGAAACAGGGACAGAACTCCACTCGCTTGCTTTACAAATCACATCTTTATTTGAAAAACATCCTGCTTTATTCTTTATTCGACGGCATCAATCACCCCGAACAGCAGCTTCCCGGCATGCCGCAGGAGTTTGGAGAACCGCAGCATCCACCCGCAAGGGGTGTCTCACGATCATGCGAAGCGGAAAAAGAACTATGGGCCGACATCAACTTGACCAGATCGCTGCTGCCGCAATTCTTACATACAGGTTGCTGATCGCTCCCGATTATCAGGAATTCGGCTACTCCGTTGCACTTTTTACATCGGTATTCGTAAATCGGCATATTATTTACCCTTGATTGATTGTTTTATTTTGCGGTCATCAGGCGATTCCTAATGGCCACATCCTCCCTGATGCCCGGCGCAGGTATTCTCCATGGAAAGTTCGGGCAGGCGGTTCTGCACCAGCAGATCGACGTTTCCCTGAATCGTCGCCGCCATCGATCCATAGACCTTCACTCCCGATGCGTTAAGCTTCATGAGAGCGCCGCCGCCGATCCCGCCGACGACAATGGCATCGACATTCCGGCCTCCCAGGGCCATAAACGGATTGCATTTTCCGTGGGCATGAATCAGATTACCGTTGTTGACCTTTTCCACAGTCCGGCTTTCTGTATCTACCACGAGAAATAGGGGCGCCGATCCGAAATGACCGTATATGGCGCTTTCCAATCCGTCATCATTTTGAACTGCAAAACAGACTTTCATTATTTTCCTCCTCTTTTGACGATATTGATTCTATCTTGAGAGCCTTGCCGTTTATAACGGCATCGGCCAATTTGCGTCTGGCGCTGTTGAGAATCCTGCCGAAGGTCGCCCTGGAGACTTCCATCTTCTGAGCTGCGTCTTCGTGATACAGTCCTTCATGGTCTGCAAGGCGGACGGCCTCCAACTCATCCATATCGAGAACTGTCTCCTCGAGTCTGAACATGGGTATGCCTCTCGGCTTGAAATAAAGCGTTCGGGGGTCCCAATTTATACAGCGGCATTTTTTAGGTCTAGGCATGGCTAATTATAAGCATATGCTCATAATTGTGTCAAGAGGGATAATTAAGTATTATACAGCAATATGTAACTTTCGAAGGAAAAGTGAGGATTAAATTTCTGAAAATCATATAATTGCATGAGGGGCAAGGAATACTTACCCCTCTTTTTTAACGGGTTGAAAAATAGATTTGAATTGCGCACGGCCAATCGGTTAATATGCGGGAGCTTATTTTACCTTATATTGAGAAGATGAAAATGCAAAACGCCGACAGCCATCATTCCACTCATCTGAATATCATAAAGGCCAACATAAACGAAATCATCTCCCCGTTTCTGCGCAACCTGTCTTCAAAATATCCCCATCTCACGCCCATGGAAATTCAGGTTATCAACTTTATAAAAGAGGGGCGTACCTCCAAGGAGATAGCGCTGCTGACGACTACATCAACACGAACTGTTGAATGTCACAGGGACAATATCAGGAAAAAACTGAAACTGAAAAACAGGAAGGCAAATCTGAGGGCATATCTGCAATCCCTGCAGTGAACAGGCTTACAGCATAATACAGCAGGCAGCCCCTGCGGAAATGTCGGATCAGCGTTTTTCAGCAGCCGCGGAAAACTCTTTGCGCACCGGCAATGCGCCGATCAACACAGTCAGAGCGGAAAAAAGCCCTTTCCGGACGGAAACCAGGCTAGTTTTTGCTTCTCACCTTTACCAGGATGCTGCGACAGCATTCTGCGTTTTTAATGACAAAGCAGTCCGGCTTTTCCATCAACTGGTACTGTCCGTTTGCCTCAATTTCAAGGTCTTCCATCTTCAGGTTGCCGTCTTTGTTAACCAGCATCATACGGCCGATAGGTATGCCACCCTCCTTCAACAAAGCCATCTCGTCACCTCCCGTTGGGCTGTTAAGTTATGTGGAAACTATGGACGGAAACCTTTTATATAAAAAAGCCTTGTCCGTTGTCAACAAACTATTGGGATAATACTACAGAATGCTTTTTAATTTCAGGAGCCGCTCACCCGCCTCCCGGATCGTGTCGAGTTTTTTTGCATAGTGGAAACGGATGAGATGCGAAACAGGTTCATGGAAAAAGCTGGACCCGGGAACAGCGGCCACACCTATCTCTCTGGCCATCCACTCGCAAAAATCCTGATCATCCTTCCAGCCGAAAGGACTGATATCCACCATAACATAATAGGCGCCTTGCGGTGTCGTATAGTGGAGGCCCGCCCTGTCCAAAAAAGCCAGAAAGGTATCCCGCCTTACGGCATAATCTGCCTGAAGGGATGCGTAATATTCATCAGGAAATCCCAGGGCCGTCACGGCAGCTTCCTGTAGCGGAGCAGCAGCCCCGACGGTCAGAAAATCATGGACTTTCCGGGCGCCGTCAATGATATCAGGCGCGGCAATAATGTAGCCAAGCCGCCAGCCGGTGATGGAATACGTTTTAGAGAGAGAACTGCACGAAAGAGTCCTTTCAAACATTCCGGGCAACGAGGCCATGTAGGTATGATGATGGGGAGGATAGACGATGTGTTCATAGACCTCGTCAGTGATGACAAATGTGTCATATTCTATTGCCAATCCGGCGATGACTTCCAGTTCCTCCCTGGAAAATACCCGACCGCTCGGATTGGAAGGATTGCAAAGGACAACGGCCTTGGGCCGCTGCCGGAAAGCTTTTCTCAGCTCATCCGGGTCGAAGACAAATTCCGGCGGATGAAGAGGTACAAAGATCGGTACGGCGCCTGTAAGAATGGTGTCGGCACTGTAGTTTTCATAAAATGGTGAAAATATGATGACCCGGTCGCCGGGGTTATACACCGTCATCATGGCTGCCATCATGGCTTCCGTGCTGCCGCAGGTGACGACTATGTTAGCGTCCGGATCAACAGGGATGCCCATGAACCGGGTTTGCTTTTTCGCCAGCGCGGAACGGAATCCCGGAGCTCCCCAGGTGACTGCATATTGATGCGGCCCTTCCCTTGCCGTGCGTGCGGCCGCTTCCATAAGTCGGGGCGGCGGATCAAAATCCGGAAATCCCTGAGACAGATTAATGGCGCCGCATTCGTTGGATACCCGTGTCATCCTGCGGATTACCGATTCTGTAAAGCTGCCGAGACGATGGCTGATGGAAGGCATGACGGTTTTTCTAAAATGGAAAGGCCGGTGTGATAAACACCGGCCTTTCAGTAAAGGTTAATCATAAAAAATTGCTCCGGTGCTGGCCGACGTGACCATCCGGGCATATCTTGCCAGATAGCCGCTTGTAATGCGCGGCTGGAAAGGCTTCAGGGCTTTTTTCCGTCTGGCCAGTTCCTGCCTGTCTATCTTTATCTGCAGTGTTTTTTTGGGAATGTCGATGGATATTAAATCGCCCTCTTTGACAAGAGCAATAGGACCGCCTTCCGCCGCCTCAGGCGAGATGTGGCCTATGGCGGCTCCCCTTGTTCCCCCGCTGAACCGGCCGTCCGTCAGCAGGGCGACGGTCTTGTCAAGACCCATGCCGGCGATAGCCGATGTGGGCGCCAGCATCTCCCTCATACCCGGACCTCCTTTGGGTCCCTCGTACCGTATAACGACAATATCTCCCGGCTTGATCCTGCCCCCTAATATCGCTTCGATGGCCGTTCCTTCCGAGTCGAAGACACGGGCTCGTCCCTCGTTCACCAGCATATCCTGAGTTACAGCAGACTGTTTAACCACGGCTCCTTCGGGGGCAAGATTGCCCCTGAGAATGGCAATTCCTCCCTCAGGACTGTAAGGGCTGGACAAAGGTCTGATCACTTCTGTGTCATACACACGTGCTGCCTTCAGATTTTCACCGACAGTCTTTCCCGTAACGGTAAGCGCCTTTCCTTCTATGACACCAAGCGAATTTATTGCCTTCATAACGGCCTGGATGCCCCCGGCGGCGTTGAGATCTTCTATGTGGTGCCGGCCGGCCGGACTAAGTTTGCAGAGATTGGGCGTCTTCCTGCTGATGGAGTTGAACAGATCAAGGTCCAGCTTTATGCCTGCTTCATGGGCAACGGCCGGAATATGCAGTACCGTGTTTGTGGAGCATCCCAGTGCCATATCAACGGCAATGGCATTTTTAAAAGCGTCAAGAACGGCTACTTTCCTTGGCGTTATTCCTTTTTTCAGAAGTTCCATGATTTTCATACCGGCATGCTTGGCAAGCCTCCTGCGCGCCGCCTCTACAGCGGGTATCGTTCCATTGCCGGGAAGCCCCAGTCCGAGAGCCTCCGTTACGCAGTTCATGGAGTTGGCCGTAAACATGCCGGCACACGAACCGCAACCGGGACATGCGCAGTCTTCAAGCGACTTTAGTGTTTTCGGGGACATGCGTCTGGCCTTGACGGCCCCCACTCCCTCGAAGACATTTATCAGATCGACCGATTTGCCGTCAAGACGCCCTGCCAGCATAGGTCCACCGCTGACAAAAATGGCCGGTATGTTCAGACGCATGGCAGCCATCAGCATGCCGGGAATAATTTTATCGCAGTTGGGAATGAAAACAAGGCCGTCAAAGGGATGAGCCGTCGCCATGATCTCGATGGAATCGGCGATGAGTTCCCGGCTGGCCAGTGAATATTTCATTCCCGTATGTCCCATGGCTATGCCGTCACAAACACCTATTACGGGAAATTCGACAGGTGTCCCTCCTGCCAGGCGTATACCGGCTTTGACATCACCGGTTATGATATCGAGGTGAATGTGGCCGGGAATAATTTCATTCGCCGAATTGACAACGCCGATCAGCGGCCGGGAAAGCTCTTCGTCAGTATATCCCATTGCCTTGAATAGAGATCGATGCGGCGCCCGTTCTATACCCTTGGTCATCAAGCTGCTTCTCAACTGGTTTTTCATAAATCAACTCTCCGATACAACGTCAGTTTGGAAATGCTACTTTTTTCTCATTTCCGGCCTGAGCGAGCGAACTGCTGCTCCGGCCCGCCACATCTCCGAATTCTTTATTTCGGCAAGCTCCTTGTCCAGCCGCTCGCGATAATCGGGGGCGCTGTTGGCTTCCAGGACAATTTGTGTTTCCTTCCCCGTGATTACCCTTTCGTACAATTCATCGAATACCGGCACAACGGCATCCCGGAACCTTCCTTTCCAGTCCAGAGCTCCGCGCTGTGCTGTGGTGCTGCAGTTGGCGTACATCCAGTCCATGCCGTTGTCGGCGACGAGGCGGATCAGGCTTTGTGTCAATTCTTCCACGGTTTCATTAAACGCTTCGCTCGGTGAATGGCCGTTCTTTCTGAGCACATTGTATTGCGCCTCCATAACTCCCGCCAGGCACCCCATGAGAACACCGCGTTCTCCGGTAAGGTCGCTGTGAACTTCTTTCGCGAAGGTCGTCGGAAAGAGGTACCCGGAACCGATAGCGATGCCGAGCGCCAGAGTCCTTTCCGTGGCGTGCCCGGTATAATCCTGGAATATGGCATAGCTGGAATTGATGCCGCTGCCGGCAAGGAAGTTGGTGCGCACCGTTCGCCCTGAACCCTTCGGTGCAACAAGTATAACATCAACATTGGGCGGCGGAATTATCCCTGTCTGTTCCTTATAAACGATAGAAAACCCGTGTGAGAAGTAAAGGGCGTCACCCTCTTTGAGATGAGGCTTTATAGTCGGCCACATAGCCTTCTGTCCTGCATCGGAAAGCAGATACTGGACAATCGTGCCCTTCTCCGCTGCCTCTTCCAAAGGAAAAAGAGTCTGCCCCGGAACGAAGCCGTCGTCAACAGCCTTCTTCCATGTTGCCCCGCCCTCTCTCTGGCCGACGATAACCTTTATGCCGTTGTCCCTGAGATTCAGCGCCTGCCCTGGCCCCTGTACACCATAGCCGAGGATGGCCACCGTTTCCTTCTCCAGAACTTTCCGGGCTTTTTCCAATGTAAATTCATCGGATGTGACAACATCCTCCAGGACTCCTCCAAAATCTATCTTTGCCATAAAACCCCCTTTATGATTTTTTACGTCTTTCCAAGGCTACTGTTCCCGTTCTCGAGAAGTCATCAATACCCAGAGGTGACAGCAAAGTCAGAGCTCTGTCAATGTCTTCTTTTTCACCCGTAATCTCCAGTGTAAAGTATCCGTTGTCAAGCCTTACTACCCGCCAGTTGTATGTATTGACGACCTTCATCAGTTTGACTTTCTGTTCATCCGTCAAATGCATCCGCACGAGAAGCATTTCGCGCTTGGCGGATTCCTTGCCCGTAAGATCATCCACGTGGATGATGTCAATCAGGCGATTAAGCTGCTTCATCAGTTTATCGACAGTTGCCTTGTCGCCCATCGTGGTGATGATGATGCGCGTCACCTCCGGATTGATTGTGATGTTGGCCGAAATGCTTTCGATATTGAAGCCGCGGCCGCTGAAAGTCCCGGCTATTCTAGCCAGCACATCGGGCTTGTTTCGTACCAGCATCGATATGGTGTTTTCTCTTACCTTTGTCATTTGTTTGTTCTCCTAACAATTTATTCTAATAATCACCTTCCGGAAGTTCCGGATGACGACACTTTCTGTTTACGAATCGGAAAAGAGCCCTTTCCGGACGGAAACTAATTGAAGCTGCGCGTCTTGGGATCCTCTCCGACGCCAAGCTGTCCATTGCTCTGTGCTGCGGGACCCAACTCCATCTCCGTTAATGAAGCACCCGGTTTAACCATGGGATAGACACATTCTTCAGGCTCAACCCGGAAATCGGCCACAACAACACCGGGGGCTTCTATCATCTGTTTGAGCACCGATTCCACATCTTCATGATTTGAAGCCCTCAAGCCTGTAGCCCCGTAAGCTTCCGCCAGTTTCACAAAATCAGGGGCGCCTGTCATATCCGTGTGTGAGTATCTCCTTCCATAGAAAAGCTGCTGCCACTGACGAACCATCCCGAGGAACTGATTGTTCAAGATTACAATCTTTACCGGTACATCGTAAAAAACAGCCGTCGCCAGTTCCTGAATATTCATCTGTATGCTGCCGTCCCCGGCAATATCAACAACCAGTTTGTCCGGACAGGCTACCTTTGCCCCGATTGCCGCAGGGAAACCAAAACCCATGGTTCCCAATCCACCCGAGGATATAAAAGTATGAGGTTGGTCATACTTGTAATAATGCGCCGCCCACATCTGGTTCTGCCCCACTTCCGTCGCGATGATGGCCTTTCCTTCCGTCATTTGATAAAGCTTTTCTATTACGTACTGCGGCTTGATGGTCGTGCCGCCGGTACTGTAGACCATCGGATAGTCGGTTTTCCATTTACGAATCTGATCGAGCCATTCTCTTGTCTGTTCCGCCGGAATATTCAAGCCACTGCTTTCAATTGCTGAGTTCAGGGCTTTCAGCGCCGCCTTTGCATCGCTCACAATCGAATGATGAGAACTGACGATCTTGTCAATCGAAACGGGGTCCACATCTATATGCACGATCTTGGCATGCGGTGCGAATGCATCGACCTTTGATGTAACTCTGTCGTCAAAACGCATGCCGATCGCGATCATCAAATCACAGTTGCTGATGGCCATGTTGGCATAATAGGTGCCATGCATTCCGGGCATACCGAGCCAAAGGGGATCGGTTCCCGGAAAGGCTCCCAGCCCCATGAGCGTCGATGTAACAGGCATGTTGACCTTCTTTATAAATGTTCTCAGCTCGTCGGAAGCCCTGGCCAGAAGAACCCCTCCTCCGGTGACGACGAGGGGGCGTTTGGCTTCGCGAATCATGTCAATGACCTTGGAGACCTGATCATCTTTCGGTTTTGGCGGTTCCATTTCGAGATCAAAATCATAAGAGATGTCTGATTCATTAAGTGCTGCGCCGGAAACGTCCCGGGGAAGGTCTATCAAAACGGGACCGGGGCGTCCCGAACGGGCAATATGGAAAGCTTCATGGATTGTCCTTCCCAGATCCTCTACACGCCTTACCAGAAAATTATGCTTTGTACAGGGCCTCGTGATGCCGGTTATATCGACCTCCTGAAAGGCGTCATTGCCGATCAGGCCGGTAGGCACCTGTCCCGTGAAGACGACGACGGGAATGGAGTCCATATAAGCATTCGCAATACCGGTGACGGTATTTGTCGCTCCCGGACCTGACGTAACCAGGCATACGCCCACCTTGCCTGACGCCCTTGCATATCCGTCAGCCGCGTGAACTGCGCCCTGTTCATGCCGCACCAATATATGCCTGAGGCTTTGCCGGCACATCTCATCGTAAATGCCGAGAACAACGCCTCCGGGATAGCCAAACATAACTTCCACGCCTTCTTTTTTCAGAACTTCAAATAGTATCTGCGCCCCTGTAAGTGATTTCACTTGAACACCCCCTGTTCGAATAGTTTGCGGTCAAAAAAAAACCGTTACCAGGGCTGGTAACGGTTTCTTGTCATGTTGATTTTTTAACGAACCATCACCCAGCCCCGATATAGTCGGGGATAATTATGATGATGGTAATGATTACATTGTGTGTTGAGTCAGTTATCTGATACATGCCAAATTGCCCCTGAGCGAGTCACATAGCAGTGTCATCGGGCATTGTCAAGCAATATTATGTAACATTAACTGCATGTCACCCGTTAACGTTCCCATTCAAAAGGCCTGTCGCTCTGGAAATCCGGGGTGAGTTGCCGGTTGTCCACTTCCTGAGAGAATATATTCTCAAACCCCATATCCATCGCCTGTTCAACGACCAGATCATATTCCTCCTTCGTTATGCGCCTTCCCAGTATGGGGTGGTCCTTGACAGCGGGTATCGGGGTATATTGGGACATGATGCTTATGTGCACATTCGTGGATATGTTCTTCTTGATCAGCTTAAGGACCTTGATACTGTTGTCCGTCATTCCCGGCAACACCAGGTGCCTGATGATCAATCCGCGCCTGGCAATGCCGTTTTCCAATTCTAGTCCGTCACCCACCTGACGCGCCATTTCTATTATGGAGGCCTCTGCGAACTCCGTGTAGTCTGCTGCACCGGACATAGCCCCGGCCGCCTCCGGGCATCCGTATTTGAAATCGGGAAGATATATTTCCACCATCCCTTCGAGCAGCCTGATAATATCCGGATTCTCATACCCGCCGCAATTGTAAACAAGAGGAATATGAAGACCTCCGGCGCGTGCGCGGGAAAGCGCCGCCATAAGTGCAGACAGGTGTGGCGTCGGCGTTACCGGTTCAATGTTATGGCAGCCTGATGTTTGCAGGGAAATCATAATGTCCGCCAGCTTTCCATCACTTATTTCTCTACCTTCCCGCTGAAGGCTTATCTGATAATTCTGGCAGTACAAACACCGCAGGGAGCACGAGGTAAAAAAAATGGTTCCCGCCCCTCTTGTTCCTGATATGGGAGGCTCTTCACCATGGTGAGCCAGCGCACGGCGCATAACGGCCTTTTCGTCAAGACCGCAGAAGCCTTTGTCTCCTTTTGTTCTGTCGACATGGCAGCGCCTTGGGCAAAGAGCGCATTTTTTAAGAATGCCGTGCAGGACTGCAACAGGTGAACTATGAGGAACCTTGGCGCGCAAAGGAATTATTCCGATGATTTCAATTTGCCGACCAGGTGGCGAATCCGTCCGCTTTCGATCATATTCAGAAACTGCTCGCCGAAAGAGGAAGACATCTCGACGGCTTTCTGCCAGTTCCTGATTCGGCTTGCCGGATCATCTATGAATGTCAGGAAGTCATCACGATCGGGAACCTTTTCCCCGGGCAGCCTGCTGACAAAATTCTCGGATGGATAAATCATCAGGACATTGTCCAGGCTCCCCTCTGGCGGCTGCCTTTTCTTTAACCGCTTGTCCAGCCAGCCGGGGATGATTCTTTCCTGGTGGTGAAAAAAGAGGGTGATCTCTTCCGGTTTTTCAGTGTAGTCAGTTGATATGTTGTAATCGATCAAACCACCGTCCCTGTAGATACCCTTCGGAGCGCCGAAGACGTCGCGGACACCTGCCACGACAAGAGGTATTGCACCGGAAGCGAGAACGGCCGTCTTGAAATTTGTGCTGCTCAAAGGGATAAACCGCCCTTTAAATCCGGGCTTCAGGCAGAAATAGGGAGGTCTTGCTCCGTTGTAAAAGACAATGCGCTCTGCGAAGCTGTGAATGCTCGACCTGCTCAGGGCATTGGCCAGAAAACAGACGGCAAGTCCTATCCTTTGAACCAGGGAGTTTTCTGAAGCCACCAAATGCCTGCCTCGAGCCGTTATAACCGCAAGCCGGAAAAAGGTATTGGAAAGGGCAAAGGGCAGCGCATCATCCTCCAGATAGGAGTTTATGATACCGCTGAGCGAGTTTAGCACCGTTGCAGGCGTGTCCTGCCTTGTGTAAGTCGTGTTTGTATAAGCCTCCATAAGAGCCCGATAACTTTTTTCCGGCTCCGGTTGCAGCCAAGCGGCCAGACGCCACGCCCCTGCCGAGGCCCCGACAAGCCAGACCAGATTGGAACGGCCGAGGACATTTTTCCCCATCAGGGTCAAGTCAAATCCGCTGGCGATCAGCCATCTTGGCCCCACCGCCGGGGCAAAATACGTCCTTATACGGTCCAGGCTGAAACCGCCGTTCCGTATTATCTCATAGGCTCTACGCCCTGCCTTGACGCAAAGATCGTCCATGCTTTTCCGCTCTCCGCTACCGCAGCAATCTCCGTTCAAATCAGGACTGAGGCGAACGGCTGCGCCGAACTGCGGTCTCCATTTATCAAGTGGTAATAACGCCCGATTGACCTTGACACAAGTGAATGCATTTTGTACAGTGCCGCAATTCGGCAAAGAAGTCCATACAAAAGAACCGGCCTGATAACGTGGCCAGGATGGCGGTTCATACACAAACCGGCGCTGCTTTGTCAATGGCAATTATGTAAGTCCCATAACAGTTTGAACTCCGGTTTTTTCCAGATGTAAAGGAGCGCGTTTTGTCCCTAAAAAAACAAATAAAGGCCGTGGCGGAAAAAGCCCGGGCTGCCGCGGGTGTTTTATCCCGTGCATCGGCAGATCAAAAAAATCTGGCATTGCAGAGCATGGCAGCGCAATTGGAAGCTGAAGCAGGCTTTCTCATAGCAGAGAACAAAAAGGATCTGGAGAATGCAGCGAAAGCGGGGCTTGCTTCCGCCATGATCGACCGCCTTACATTAAAACATTCCACAATAGAAGGAATTGCCAAAGGCCTTCTGGAAGTGGCAGCGCTTCCCGACCCGGTCGGAAAGGTCACTTCCATGTGGAGAAGGCCCAACGGACTGCTCGTCGGCAGGATGCGCATACCCCTTGGCGTCATCGGTATCATATACGAATCACGCCCCAATGTTACAGCCGATGCAGCCGCGCTTTGCCTTAAGTCGGGCAATGCCGTCATACTGAGAGGAGGATCGGAGGCAATTCACTCCAATCTGGCAATTGCCCGTATCCTGCAGGGTGTGCTGGTGAAATGCTCGCTGCCGGAAAATGCCATACAGGTCATTCCTGTAACAGACAGGGAAGCCGTCTATGAAATGCTGCAGCTTGATGAACTCATCGATCTGATCATTCCCCGCGGCGGGGAGGCTCTGATAAGAGCCGTCGTCAGCCAGTCCAGGATACCCGTGATCAAGCATTACAAGGGAGTCTGTCATGTCTTCGTTGACGAGAGCGCTGACCCGGATATGGCTACGGCCATCAGCATGAATGCAAAAGTTCAGCGTCCGGGGGTCTGCAACGCCATGGAGACCCTGCTGGTGCACAGAAACATTGCGGCGAAGTTTCTTCCGAAGGCGGCGGAGCAGTTGACTAAAGCGGGGGTTGCCATCAGGGGATGCAGAAAGACCTGTGAACTGCTTCCCGGCGTTCAGGAAGCATTAGAAGAAGACTGGTACACGGAATATCTTGATCTTATTCTATCAGTGCGTATAGTTGAAGACATCGATGAAGCGATGGCGCATATAGATAAATACGGCTCGCTCCACACCGAGTCGATTGTCACCAGTGACTATAACAACTCTCAGCGTTTTCTCAACGAGGTTAATTCTTCAACGGTTCTGGTAAATGCATCGACAAGATTCAGCGACGGATTCGAACTGGGGCTGGGCGCGGAAATCGGCATCAGCACAACAAAACTGCATGCTTTCGGCCCTATGGGGCTGGAGGAACTGACAACCACTAAATTCATAATTTACGGAAACGGGCAGGTGAGAACATGAAATGGGGATTGCTGGGCGGCACGTTTGATCCGGTGCATATCGGGCATCTAAGATGCGCGGAGGAGATTTTAGAGATTTTCGACCTTAACAGAATATTCTTTGTGCCGGCCTCAAGACCGCCTCACAAACTCCATGCAGACATTACTTCATTTTACCATCGCGAGCAGATGGTGCGATTGGCAATAGAGGGAAATCCCATATTTTCGTTCTGCGACGTGGAAAAAAAAAGGGACGACACCTCCTACTCAGTGGAAACGGTGGAATTTCTTTTAAAAAAATATCCTAAAGATCTGGATCTTTATTTTATCCTGGGCCAAGATGCCTTTCACGCCATTCAGACATGGAAGGACTGGGAAAGACTTCTGCTCCTGTGCAACTTTATTGTCATGACACGTCCAGGTTACGAGAACAAAGGGCTTGCCGGGATTCTTCCCGCCGATTTTGCATCCCGTTTTGTCTATGATGAGGCGTCGAAAGGATTTAAGAGCCCTGCGGGATACACCATATTCTTCCGTGAAGTTACCTTTCTTGACATCTCATCCAGCAATATCAGGCGAAGGGTCCATGAAGGGCTGTCGATAAATTTTCTCGTACCCGACACAGTACGGCATTATATTGCCAAGAACAGCCTCTATAAAGATTAAGCCTGCTCTTTCGCAGAGACAGCGGGCGATTGCTTAAATATCTCAACACAGGAGAAATAGTTCCATGGCAGGCACCACTCCCCAACAATTTGATGATGTCAGCGTGATATGCAAGGCCAATGTCTATTTTGAAGGCAAAGTTATCAGCCATACGATCCTGTTTAAGGACGGCGTCAAAAAGACGGTCGGTCTGATTTTCCCAGGGTCATTCCTGTTCAACACAGACGCACCGGAACGCATGGAGATTACATCGGGACAGTGCAGGGTAAAACAGGCAGAACAGGAGAAATGGAAATCATATGCCGCAGGTTCATTTTTCCTGGTGCCGGGCAAATCTTCTTTTGAAATAGCCGTTGATGAAGGTATAACAGAATATATCTGCTCCTTTGAATGAGTCAGTATGATCGATAAACGCATGGTTTTATGTTGAGTATCACAACTGATGCCGCCCTCAGCCTGATAAACAAAATCGACTGCATCATGGCCGGCAGGATTTATGCGGGCCCCGTCTCTGCCGATGTTTTCCGTATCCTTGATAATCCCGATGCGAGCCGCCATGAGATTGAAGATCTCGGGAGGCGAATTTCCCAGGACATCTACCTGCGACTGACGGCTGTGGCCGGTTCCGCTTATTTGGGAAACCTCCGCAGTGGTGAGATAGGCAGCTTCTACGACGTTGTGAGCCGTCTCGGCATGCAAAGAACCAAGGCTATGATAGTGGCACTGACCAATCATTTTGAGGGAAAATGCGATCCCGGCATTGAAACTCTTTTTGCCAAATCCTATTCTACATCCGTGATGGCACACGTGCTCGCAAGTCAGTATGGTTTCAGGGACGACGCTGTCGCAAAAGCAGAGTTATGCGGTCTTTTCCTGGAAATCGGCAGGAAGGCCATAATGCTCTACAAAAACATGTATCCGGACGATAACGAAGAGCTGGACAATGAATTTATCAATTCTTATCATCCTTATCTGGGAGTGAAAATAGTGGAGCGTTACGGTCTGCCGGACTACATGAAAACGGTCATTCTTGCCCAGTCCGTAATCATGGAAGAGCATCAGGTTTCTCTCATCGGCATCGTTTATCTGGCTTATGATATGGTCAATGCAAGTTTTCAAAGACACGGCAACAGACTGGTCATTAAATGTCAGACCCCCCGTCCGGCTACAGATGTCACCCGCACCCTGGAGGCTATCATTGCAAACAAATTCAGGTCTGTCGGTCTCGAAAGATTTCTTCACATCATCAGGGTGCCGAGGCTCTATGATATTTAGTGAGCCGTCTGAACAAAGCTTTCCTTGATGATATCAGCCACTGTGCGCAGAGGGATATTTACCGGCTATCTCTTGTCCATCCGGAAACTCCTGATACGGAAACTTTCTGTTTCCGGATTGGAAAGAGGTTATTTTTCGTTCCGGCAAGGAGATCAAGGGATTGCGCGGAGGCGTACTTAATGTACGTCGCACAAGCAATACCGCAGATCGACACAGCCGGAGCGGAAAAGAGCCCTTTCCGGACGGAAACTATTTCAGCACCCTGCCGGCAATCTCAGGATACAGCTTCGCTATGCAGGCCGGGCAGAGTCCGTGCGTCAGTTCCGAAGGGGAGTGATTGGTGATGTATCTTTCCAGGGACACCCATGTTCCGTCTTCTTCAGATACCTTCTTGCAGCTGCTGCAGACGACGATGAAAGAGCTCAGGGTGTTGAGCATCTTTGTTTCCATTTCGCGCAGGCGGACTGTTAAAACCTGCAGCAGTTGGACAGCCATGTCAGGGTGCTCGTTGATTGTGCGAAGAAGGTTTGCTCTGTCCAGAGAGAGGACCTTCGTATCGGTAATTGCGATGACGCTGGCGGAACGGGGCAGGTTGTCTATGAGAGACATCTCTCCGAAATAGTCTCCGCTGCTCATGCGCCGGAGCCTGATTTCGTTTTTGCAGGCATGATTCTTTACCGCATCCACCTCTCCGTCAATGATGATGAAAAGTTTGCCGTCACGTTCGTTTTCCCGGATGATTATTTCACCCTCGACGTACCGGCGGCAGGAGGAATGCTCAGCCAGGGCGTTGAGATTGTCATGCTGAAGCTTGCTGAACAAGGGAATGCGGGATAACATCTCGATCATATCCATAAAGAGAGCCTTTCACTGTAATGAGTTATCGCGGTGAAAATCAAAACGCCATCGCTGTTCTTAACGACTTCAGTTCCTCTATGCTGTCAATATTTGTCCTTTGTCTGCCTCTCTGTTGAATTAAACCCGGATTTGGAGCTGGAATGGCCATGGATTAGACAGCATCGGGGCATGAATGTCAAATATTTTAAGCTTTTTGTTGCCAACTCCTTATTTATATGTCATTTTATTGCAACATGGCGGGGGGGCTGAGATGTTGAATAAAATTCGCCGGGCGTGCCATGGTCAATACAGCGCAAAAAGGCCAGATAGGCCGGTATAAAATCATTAAGGAACTGGGCAGAGGTTCGCAGGGCAGAGTCTATCTCGCCGAAGACCCTCATCTGGCGCGCCGCGTTGCCGTCAAGATCCTCAACATGAATGCAGGGAATCGCGGCGACCGGTCCCGGCAGTTGATCAGGGAAGCCCGGACGGTAAGCAAATTCCAGCATCCGAATATCATATCCGTTTTCGATGCAGATGAATATGAAGGCGCTGTTTACGTAGTCTATGAATACGTAGACGGCATAACTCTCAAAGACCTCATCACCCTCAAGGGAAAGCTCGATGTCGAATATGCGGCAAGGCTGATGGTCCTGATTCTGGATGCCATCGCCTATGCGCATGAAAACGGCATTGTGCATCGTGATCTTAAACCATCGAACATTCTCATAGACCGCAAGGATATGCCGCGTGTCCTTGATTTCGGAATTGCCGTGATGATGGGTGCCGAACCTGATCTTTCCGGAACGATGGGCTACATGTCCCCTGAGCATCTGGCAAAAAGGTCCCTGGGGCCCCAATCCGATCTCTTCTCACTGGGGCTGATATTCTATGAAATGCTCACGGGAAGGCCCGTATTCGATGTGGGAAGCGACATGTCGGTCCTTTACCGGATTGCCTTCGATCCGGTTGAGCCGCCGTCGTCCAGAAACAAAGCGGTCGATGCCCGCATCGATCAGATTGTGATGAAGGCGATAGAGAAGCAGCCGGAGGCCCGTTATGCCGGCGCTGTGGAGATGAAGCGGGAGATCGACGTTTATCTGAATCCCCAGGCAGACGACTCAGGCATGCCCGCTGCAGCGAAGAGTCACGGCACGGTGGATTTTTTGATCCGGCGTATGTACCGGATGAAGGATTTCCCGACCTTTTCACAGAATATCATCGAGATCAACCAGAAGACTTCGGGAGCCAGGACCAGTTCCACCTCCGCATCGGAACTGGCCAATGTCATTCTGAGAGACTACTCGATTACCAGCAAGCTGCTCAAGCTTGTCAATTCCGCTTTTTACGGACAACTATCCGGCAAGATAACGACCGTCTCCAGGGCTGTCGTAGTGCTCGGCTTTGAGCAGGTCCGCATGACGGCGATCAGCCTCATGCTTTTCGAACAACTGCAGAACCACAGCCAGGCAGCGGAGTTGAAAGACTCAGCCATCACCGCCTTTATGTCGGGACTGGTTGCGGGAAAAATGGCGGAATGCATCGGCGCCAAAGGGGTTGAGGAAAGTTTTATCTGTGGCATGCTGCACAATCTGGGAAGGCATCTGGTAATCTTTTATTTTCCGGAGGAATATACAGCCATTCGAAGCAGGATGTCGCAAAAAGACCTTGCCGAACAGGCGGCGTCCCTTTCAGTCCTTGGCATTTCCTATGAAGAGCTGGCAATCGAGGTATTGAAGATATGGAATTTCCCGGACTCGATAATCGGCAGCCTTTCCCGTCTGCCTCAGGGAAAGGTCGACAAACCGAGATCCGAGAAGGATGTCCTGAAGGTGGTGGCCAATTATGCAAACTCTCTGTGCGACATCGTCGGCACGACCGAAGGCGAAGAGCGGACCGAGTCCATGAAGTCGCTGACCGGACGTTTCCGGGACTGTGTCCCCATTAACGAAAAACAGCTTACCGGTCTTTTGCTGGAAGCCAGAGAGAAAATGATCAGATACGCCGATATCCTGAATATCGACATTCGCAAAAGCGATCTCCTGAACCGTCTTTCTCAGAATCAGGAAGCAGGCTCCGAAGCTGCCGCGGCAGCACCGTCGGGAGAAGCGGATTATCGCCGGACCGCAGCGGCCGATGCGCCGGAAATAGAGAAAGACCTCTCGACAGACGAAGAGATTGAAAACGTGCTGATCGAAGGCATCCAGGAAATCAGCAACGTTTTACTGGGGGATGTCCGGCTCAACGACATTCTTTTCATGATCCTTGAGACGATGTACCGGGGATTCGGATTTCAAAGGGTTGTCCTCTGCATCGCCGATACGCAAAGGACAAGGATGGCCGCCCGTTTCGCCTTCGGCATCGACACGCAATACATTCTTAACCATTTCAGCTTCAAGCTGAGTTCCTCCCCGGACATCTTCAACGATTCGGTTTCGAAGAACGCCGACATAATCGTAAATGACGCTGAAGATCCTGCGGTGAAGCAGAAGATTCCCGACTGGTACCGCAGACTCGTAGGCGCCCCGTCATTTGCGGTGTATCCGATTGTGGTAAAGGATAAGCCGATCGGCATATTCTATGCGGACAAGGCTCATAAAGGCGACATCCTGGCCGGCAATCAGCCCACTTATATGAAGACCCTTCGCAACCAGGCTGTTCTCGCCATAAAGCACACCAGGTAAGGGTATAGAAGTTTCATAAAATAGATTAACCCGAATTACCCGAAAAAAAGTAAAACTCATTGGCGCCCCGGTCAAAGAGACTTTCTGCGGCTCAGAATATTTTTCACAGGAAAAATATTTGATTCGCCGCTTGAAAACCTCTTTGACCGGGATAATCCCTGAGAGGTTTATCCGGAGCGGCTGCGGAAGAGGAAGAATTATCGGCCGGGGGCTTCATGAAACTCGATTGACAATATGAGCTAATAAATGATATTTTTCATCACATGGAAAACACGCCAGCCTTGTTAAAAAGGACTTATGAGCAGATCAATTTCAACAGGCGCCGGCTGCTGAAGATCGCTTACGAGTCCTATCCGGAATACAGGTACTGCGACCCCGATGAGTTTGGCTGGTCAACAGCGGAGGCGCGCGTCAACCTCTTTGATCTTTACTACCTGGGTGACGCGGGACTGCTGGAACTAACAAGGAGCACCATGGAAGGGCAGCGCAGGCCGGACTTTTTCATGCTTACCACCGCAGGCGCCGACCTGATGGAAATTCCCGGAGCTCTTGACGCAAGATTCCCCGTTTCCAGGAGCGCCGAGACGGATTGCTGATATTCTTCCCGATTACCCAGGAGAGGAGAAGGATCATGGGAAATATCATTCATGTAGTAATAATTACACTGATTGCAGGAATAATCGTCTTCATCGTGATGCGTGCCGGCGGGAAGAAAAAGGAAGAGGACGGGGAGACAGCACCGGATTCCAGTCGCGGCATGCGGAATATTGCCATAACTGCCGTCTTTGCGGTCATTCTCGTCTCCGCGGGAGCGGGGGGGATGTATTATTACAATAAAAGCCGCACTCCTGCAGCGCCTCCGCCACCGGCCAATGTCGCCGGAGAAAAGTCAGTGAAGCCGGAATTTGCCATCGAACTTCAGGAACTGCCGGGACAGCCGGGAGGAGCATCCCCTCAGATGCCGAACGCGCTTACGGAGAGAAATGCACAAACGATCAATGCCCTGTACCAGAGAATAAGGCCTTCAGTAGTAGTCATCTATGTTGAGAAGGACAGAGGAAGGGGAAGCGGCAGCGGTTTTTTCGTCAACCATAACGGCGATATCATTACCAGCCATCATGTACTTAGAGGAGCCACTGCCGCCAAGGTCAAGACCGCGAACGGCGCCGAATACGAAATCCAGAGCATCCTGGCCGAAGATGTGGCCAGCGACGTAGTGATGGCGTCCGTAAAGATGAATCGCGGTGAAGTGGTTCCGCTGCAGGTAAGCTCCTCACAGCCGGAAATAGGTGAGCGGGTGGTTGTCGTCGGCAGTCCGCTGGGATTTGATCAGAGCGTGACGGACGGCATTGTGTCAGCCATCAGGATGACCAAGGAGGGCAACGGCAAGTATTTGCAGGTTACGGCCCCCATCTCCCCCGGATCGAGCGGCAGTCCGGTAGTCAATATGAGAGGCGAGGTTGTGGGCGTTGCCAGCGCGCAGATTTTGTATGGAAACCGTGCCCAGAACATAAACTTCTGCTCGGCAGGTGAAAAAGTAGCTTCGCTTACGCCGGGACGGGGCTATCCGCTCGGTAAAATGGACAGGCCGGATTGGGAGGTTGCAGAGGCCAGGAAAAGGGCGGAGGCCGAAGAAAGGGCAAAACAGCAGCAGGAAAAATACAAGGTAATGACGGAGATTCAGAAGCTGTCCGACCAGGCCTATGTAAAGGCGACGGCGGGCGACAACGATTCGGCGTTCCGGTTGTATGAGCAATGCCTCTCCATGTGCCGTCAGATCAGCGACAACCGCTGCTCCGCCAATTTCCTGCGCAATATGGGTGTCGTCAAGGCCCGCATGGGAAAGGCAGAAGAAGCGCAGCAGTTCTACAAGATGGCAACCGAAGAACTGGCGAAGCAGTGATTGTACTCGATTGAAAAAACTCCTTTAAAATGTTAGGAGGCTGAATCTTTTTTATTTTTGACTTCGTAATCGGAAAAAGGAACGTCTCTGACATTATGAACAATACCGCCATTAAAAGCTGTGAAATAACCAGGAGAGTGCCGTTTTACGATCTCGACCCCATTCAGGTCGTCTGGCATGGAAATTATTTTAATTACTTTGAAGATGCACGGGTTGCCCTTTTTGCCCGGAACGGCATCGACCTGTTCGAAGTCTATAAAAAAACAGGCTATGTCTTTCCTATCATCAAGACATCCACGAAGCATATCTTTCCCTTGCGTTATAATGATGAGTTTATCTGCAAGGCAATCATGATAGATGCCCGTTTCAAGCTTGTCGTCGATTTTGAGATAAGGCTCGCGGCCGACGGCACGGTCTGCACGCGGGGCAGGACCGAGCAAGTGGCGGTCAAAGCGCCGGAGATGGAGATCCTCTTCTCGATCCCCGATGATATCCGCAGCGCCTTTGGATTCTGATATGTCTGCACCTTTGCGGGAAGCACTGATTGCGGGTGTTGAAAAGGTTTCCGCATGGGCGGATCTCCTCGACCGTGTGAACATCTTTCCCGTGGCCGATGGCGATACGGGAAGAAACCTGGTGATCAGCCTTTCGCCGCTTCGCCTTCATGAAAAGGATAATGACCGGATCATACAGGATCTGCTTTTCAGCGCCCGCGGCAACTCCGGAAATATTGCGGCTCATTTCCTCTCCGGCTTCATCAGGGCTTCCTCAACCGGTGAACTCGGAATACGCGCCGCTGAAGGCAGAGACCGGGCGTGGAAGGCTGTCGGCAATCCTCTGAAGGGCACGATGCTGAGTGTTTTCGATGCACTCGTTGAAGCCCTGAACGGCGAAAATGTTCTGGATGCCGGTTCTGTGCCGCGCATCATGAAGCTTCTGGAGAATTCCGTAAAATCGACTACCGAACTCATTCCGAAACTTAAAAGTGCCGGCGTCGTGGATTCGGGCGCCCTCGGCATGTTCATCTTCTTCGACGGTTTTTTCCATGCCTTGTGCGGCGCCGGGGAATCATACCGCAGCATAACCGACACTTTCCGTGAAGGGCTTCAGATAGGAGCGGAATTCAGGGAGGATGTCACCGGGGGATTCTGCGTCGATACCGTCCTTGCCGGAGACGACTACTCGGAAAGGACTATCGAGGCCCTTTCCGCACTGGGTGACAGCATAGCAGTAGCGGGAAACGGCAGGTATCTGAAGATACATCTGCATACCGACGATGAAAAGGAAGCACGTCGAAAACTGGCGGCCTTTGGAGAACCGGTTCGATGGTCCGTCGACGATCTGGGCATTCAGACCGGCGAATTCCGCCAGCAGCCGGTCAGCGGGGCGATTCATGTCATGACCGATGCGGCGGGCTCCGTTACCCGCAAAGACGCACAGCGTTACGGCATCACGCTCATGGACAGCTATGTGACACTGGAAGACAAATGCCTCCCCGAGACGCTGTTCAGCCAGGAAGAGGTTTACGCGGGCATGAAAAGAGGAATGAAGGCCTCCACCTCCCAGGCGTCGCTGTTTGAAAGGCATCATTGTTATGCGTCGGCGCTGGACCAGTACGGGCGGGTTCTTTATCTCTGCGTGGGCTCCGTATTTACAGGAAACTATGATATAGTGACGTCATGGAAGCGCGACCACGACAAAGACGGCCGCCTCACCGTCATCGATTCGGGGACGGCATCCGGCCGGCTGGGGCTGGCGGCGATTGCCGCTGCGAGGTACAGCATTCCGGCTGTCGATAGTGATGATGTTGTTGCTTATGCGTGCCGTGCGGTGAACCGCTGCCGCGAATATATTTTTCTCGATACGCTGAAGTATCTTGCCGCCGGGGGGCGCGTATCAAAAACAGGCGCCTTTTTCGGGGACATGCTCAATATGAAGCCGGTAATCGTACCTGACGCCGAAGGAGCAAAAAAGGTTGCCGTGGTAAAAAACCGCGACGGACAGATTGAATATGCGCTGGCAAGGCTGGCGGAAGACGCCGCGCAGAGCGGCGCGGTCATCATGCTTGAATACAGCGACAACCGGAGCTGGATAAGTGATGTTGTAAAGCCGGAGATCGTAAAATGCCACCCATCGGCGGAGATTATCATCCAGCCGCTGTCGCTGACAACGGGAGTCCACACGGGCCCGGGAACGTGGGCTGTCGCTTACCTTCCGGGCGACTGATTAACATGATAGTTTTTCATAGAGAACAGAATTATGCGCAAAAAGTTTTCCGCGGCTCAGAATATTTTTTCGACGGAAGACGTGACCATTTTCCAGGCCTTGCCCGATGAAAAAATATCAAATTCGCCGCTTGCAAAACTCTTGCGCAGACATCTAAAATTCCAATCCGGAGCTCCCGGACGGGCGCTGAAAATATGAACGTGGAACGTTTTGCCTTCATCATTCCGGTTTACAATCATGAGCAGGGGGTTGCTCAGGTCGCTCACGAAGCCGTCTCCCTGGGCATGCCCGTCTTTGTAGTGGATGACGGCTCCACCGATTCATCATACGAGAGGGTTCGGGGCATCAAAGGCGTGACCGTCCTGCGCCATGAAGAAAACAGGGGCAAGGGAGAGGCTATCATGACCGGATTTGCAGCAGCGGTGAAAACGGCCGACTGGGCGATAACCGTGGACGCGGACGGACAGCATCATCCCGAAGACGCCCTGGACATGATGAAGGCGATCAAAAGCAGCGCGCGGCCCATTGTCATAGGGAGAAGAGAGGGCATGTCGGCTGCGGAAGTACCCTGGACGAGCCGGTTCGGCAGGCTTTTTTCAAATTTCTGGGTGCAGCTTTCAGGAGGGCCCCGCGTATCGGACACGCAAAGCGGAATGCGCATCTATCCTCTGCCGGAGGCAATGAACCTGAATGTGCAGGCCAGGCGCTTTCAGTTTGAGGTGGAAATACTGGTGCGCGCCGCCTGGAAAGGAATGCAGATCATCGAAGCACCCGTCAGTGTCACTTACCAGCCGCCTGCGCAGAGAATCAGCCATTTCCGAGGTTTTGTGGATTCCATGAGGAACGCCTCCACCTTCAGCCGCCTCATCGTCATGCGGTTGTTCATTCCCCGCTCGCTGCGCATCCGCTGACAGGAAAGTCCCTGGACAGGAGATCTGCAAACCTTTTTCCTTGACAAAAACAGCCCGTCATAACTAGTTATTGTCCATTCGGAGAAACTCCGGATGCTCAAATTTCGAGTTTCCGTATCGGGAAGGAATAACCAACACCATGAAGAAATACTACAACACCCTGCGTTTGCTGCTCATCATTCCGTTGCTCTTTCTTTTGCCGACCTGCGTGTCGGCCAGGAACCTTACCTGCGACCATCTGCCCGTGCTTATGGAAGAGTTTCTTGCCAATCATTATGCGATGAAGAAACTGGATGACGGGATCAGGAATAACACAGTCGATCAGATGATCAAGCGGCTTGATATAACGAAAACCCTTCTGTATGAAGCAGACGTTCAGAAGCTCAAAAGGGATATAATGGGCATGTTCGTCACCATGCAGGATGGCAACTGCGCGGCACTGGAAGGGGTTTACAGTCTGCTGCTGACGAGGGCCAGGGAAAACGAGAGATTCGTGAAGAATTTCCTCGGACCGGACTATAAACTGGATGAGACGGTTGAGCTGAACACTGATCTGGACAAACGCCCCTACCCGAAAACAAGGTCGGAAAAGGAGGATATCCTCAAAAGGTATGTCCATTTCCAGATCGCAAATCTGCTGCTGGCGGGGAACAGCCTGGAAGAAGCCAGGAAGCAGCAGGTTCACCACTATGAACTGCAGACAAAGCGCCTGAGTGAGCGTCAGTCAGGTAAGCTGGTGGCATCCTTTACCGAATCTTTTGCCCTCGCACTCGATCCGCACAGCTCTTACCTGTCCCCGGAGAACATGGAGGACTTCCGCATTAAGATGCAGCTTTCCCTTGAGGGGATCGGCGCCGCCCTCAGCAGTGAGAACGGTTTCACCGTCATCGAGGAGCTTATCCCCGGCGGCGGAGCTGAGCGCTCCGGCGTTCTGAAACCCAAGGACAAGATAATTGCCGTGGCCCAGGAAGGGGAAAAACCCGTCAACGTGATCGACATGGATTTGAAGGATGTGATCAGGAAGATAAGGGGAAAGAAGGGTACGAAGGTTACCCTGACAATCCTGCGACAGGCCGACCGGATGAACCGCTTTACCGTGACTATCGTGCGCGATACAATAAACATCAAGGAGCAGGAGGCAAAGCTCACATATGAAACAAGGCAGGCGGGCAGGAAAAAATACGTCTTCGGCGTCATCGATCTGCCGTCGTTTTACGGGGGCGGGAAGGACGGCAAGTCATGCTACAAGGATGTGAAAAATCTCCTGATAGAGGCCAAAGGTAAAAAGGTTGACGGGATTGTCCTGAACCTTTCCCGAAACGGAGGAGGCCTTCTCTCCGACGCCGTGCGCATTGCCGGACTTTTCCTTGACAGGGGCGGCGTTGTGGCGACGAAGGACGCGGAAAGCAACATCACTATCCTCGCCAACGGCATAACCACGCAAAAATCCCGGGAGGACAAAAGAAGGGTCCTCTCCCACCCCAGAGAGGATCGGGCCGCCGTCTTCACGGGACCTCTGGTCGTGATTACCAGCCGCTTGAGCGCATCAGCGAGTGAGATTGTCGCGGGGGCGCTGAAGGACTACGGCCGTGCGGTCATCGTCGGCGCAGACCACACCTTCGGCAAAGGTTCCGTCCAGACTATGTCACAGCTGGCTTACGGACTTGGCGCGATTTCCGTCACCACACAGATGTACTTTCTCCCCGGCGGCAAATCGACGCAGAAAGAGGGCGTAGCGGCGGATATTATTCTGCCCGGGCTTTTCAGCTCTGAAAAGATCGGCGAATCGGTTCTTGATTATCCCCTGCCGGCGCAGGCGATCCCTCCCTTCATCCACACACTGGGTGAATCATCGAGTTCACATCCCGCCTGGCGGCAGGTTGACCCATCCCTTATTACGGCCCTCTCAAAGAAGTCGGCGGCAAGGGTAGCCGGCGACGGGAAATTTGCCGAGATCATCAAAACTGAAAAGGAGATCGCCGGAAGGAAAGGGATAATCCGGGTTTCCGATTTGCAGAAGGAGAACAAAAAGGAAACCGCCCAGAAGACAGAGGGCAAACATGAAGAAAAATTGCGGAAGAAGACCGATGAACGGGAAGCGACGTATGTCGCGGAAGGGGTCAACATCCTTCTAGACATGATCACGGCGAAACCGGCTGCAACATCCGGAATTGCCCGGTACTGAGGGAAAGATACTTAAAAACCCCTGTGACCAGGATAATATGCACTTATCCAAGTGTCTATACGTTCTATTGCGTAATCCGGGTTAAAGCATTCTGGAAAAAGGCCGGGATAATCCCCGGCCTTTTTTTGTCGAATATTGGAGGCTTTCTGAACGGCCAAAAACATCCCTGTTGACAAAGCAGGACAGACCGATTATGCTTGTATACAAGTAAATTGCAGACAAGCAATAGAGGAGGCTGTTTTTGAAATCGGACGACTGCATCTTTTTCCAACTGGCCAAGGCCAATCAGCTCGGGATCCGTTTCCTGGGCAAAAAGGTGGCCGAACTTAATATAACCCCCGTCCAGGCCCTTGTGCTGGGCTTTCTCAGCGATCAGGACCAGATTACCTCCAGCGAACTGGGAAGGCGTACAGAACTGGACAGCGCCACCCTGACGGGGATCATTGACCGTCTGGAGGCGGCACAGTTCCTCGAACGCCGGGGCAATCCCGCCGACCGGCGGTCCATCAAGGTTCATCTGACGGAACAGGGGAGGCAGATGGCGGGCAGGGCGGTCCGGCTGATTGCCGAAGCCAACCGGGAGTTCATGGAGACATTGACGAAACCCGAACAGGAGGAACTGCGGACCCTCATCCGGAAGCTCCGTGATCAGGCAAACCCGGGTTGATGAACGGATCACAATCCATCAAGGAAAGGAAGAACCATGGGAACCGTGCATAAGACAGGCTGTGTCCTCTGTGCCCAGAATTGCGGCCTGGAGGTGGAGGTGGAGAACAACCGCATCGTCAAGGTGAAAGGAGATAAAAGCAACGTCCGCAGCGAAGGGTACGTATGCCGGAAGGGAATGAATATCGCCAACCACCAGCACAACGCCGACAGGCTGAAGTATCCCCTGAAGCGGGTCGGGGACAGATTCGAGAGGATCTCATGGGAGCAGGCCATCGACGAGATCGCAGCAAAGCTTAAGGAGATCGTAGGGCAATACGGCCCGAAATCATTTGCATACATGGGCGGCGGCGGCCAGGGATGCCACTTCGAGGCGGCCTTCGGCGTCCGTCTGCTGCGCGGCCTGGGATCACGCTACCACTACAGCGCCCTGACTCAGGAGTTTTCCGGTTTGTTCTGGGTAAACGGCCGGATGTACGGCCGTCAGAATATTCACATCGAAATCGATGCTGAGGAGACGGACTATCTCCTCGTCTTCGGCTGGAACGGTATGCAGAGCCACCAGATACCCCAGGCGCCGAGGCATCTCCTGCGGATTGCCAAAGATCCTGATAAGACCCTGGTCGTTGTCGATCCGCGCCTGTCCGAGACAGCAAAGGTTGCCAACCTCCATCTGCCCGTTCGTCCGGGAACGGACGCCCTTCTCATGCGGGCCATGATTGCCGTTATTCTCCAGGAAGGCTGGGAGAACAGGGAATTCATAGAAAAGCACACCACCGGTTTCGATGACATCAAAAGCCTGTTCATGAATTTCGATGCCCGGCAGGCCGTCAAAACCTGCCACCTCGATTTTGATCAGGTGCGTGAAGTCTGCCGCCAGTTTGCCACGCGCAGATCATCCCTGCGCTATGATCTCGGTATCATGATGAACCGCCACAGTGCCGTGTCGTCCTGCCTGGCCGCAACACTTCTCGCGATCTGCGGCCGGATCGGCGTTCGCGGCGGCAACCTCTTCCACGGACTGATAATGCCTATGGGCTTACACTCCGATGAACGTGATCCCAAGACGTGGAGGACGGTGACGACAAACTTCCCCGCCGTCGTCGGCTGTTTCCCGCCGAATGCCATGCCGGAGGAGATCCTTTCTGACCATCCCGAGCGCCTCCGAGCGGTCATCGTGTCCGGAGCGAATCCCCTGCGGTCCTATGCGGACACGACGGCCTACGAGGAGACCTTCAAGCGCCTGGATCTGCTCGTGACTGCGGAACTGGCCATGACGGAGACGGCGGTACTGTCTCACTATGTCCTTCCCTCCAGGTCGGCATACGAATCCTGGGACGGCACCTTTTTCCCGCTTTCTTTCCCGGGGATTTTTTTCCAGATGCGGCGTCCCATTATCGAGCCGGAAGGGGAGCCTCTCGAACTCGGGGAAATTCACCTGCGCCTGGCGGACCGGCTGGGGCTGATTCCGCCGATTCCCGACAGCCTGTACAAGGCTGCTGAGGAGGGCCATGCGGCTTTCGGCCTCGCCCTTATGGATTACGCCACTAAGGAGCCGGCAGCGATGGGTTCCATGCCGTTCATTCTGGGCAAGACCCTGGGCAAGGCCAAGGGATCCGTGCACCTTGCCGCCCTGTGGGGGATGATGCAGACCGTCCCCAAGGTCTTCCGCAAAAACGCCGCCCGTGCAGGGTTCACGCCGGGAATGCTGATGGGGGAGGAACTCTTCCAGAAAATTATGGACCACCCCGAGGGGCTCTGGGTAGGCAAGGTTGACCCGGAGGAGAATCTTGCCAATATCGGAACAGACGACGGCAAGATCAACCTGGTTATTCCCGAACTGCGCGCCGAACTGGAAAGCCTTGACTATGAACATGAAGAGGCGGCCCTGAAGCCGGACCCCGAATTCCCTCTCATTCTCATGGCGGGCCGTCACTTCAATATGAATGCTAACACACTGATGCGGAATCCCGCGTGGAACGGAGGCAAGCGCGACTGCACACTCATGATGCACGCCGACGATGCCGGGGCATTGAAAGTCAAAGACGGCCAGATGGCAAGGGTGACGACAGAGGCGGGCGCCGTGGAGATAGAGGTGGAAGTAACGGAAATGGCCCACCGCGGGCATGTGGTGATTCCCCATGGCTTCGGCATGATATACGATGGTAAGGTGCACGGGGTGAACGTGAACCGTCTGACGAAGAATACCAACCGCGACTGGCTGGGAACGCCCATGCACCGGTACGTTCGCTGCCGTGTCGAGGCGCTGTAAGAGGAGTCGACTTCAAATAGACTGTCATCTGTAATCGGCTGCCATTCTTTTTGTGAGAATACAAATAGAATGCGACAAGGTTAAAAAATGATGTTTTGGCCGAAATGAAGCGGGATTTAATGGAAATTACAAGGATATAGTGGGATAAGGTGTCTTCAATCCCGGAGTTTTTTAGATTGCGATACAACTGTTGATAACTTCCCTATAACGCATAATCTGCGACAAATATCAAACTCATTAAATACTTAATAAAATTGATCGTATATTTCAATTTTCGCGCCGATTTATTAAGCACCTTTTAAGCACCTTTATAACGAAAGGTATTTAAAAGGTGCTTATTCCTTGAATATCAATTAGTTATAGAAGAATAGAGATTTAAAGCGACCTAAAGGGTGTTAAAAAATATTTTTGGAAAAATTGCTTGACAAAAGAACAATGATCGCGCATGATTCATACAACGATACATCGATCTGCATGGTGGGGTTAGTATTTATGGTCGACCGTCTCTTCTTAAATAATGAAGTAGCAAAGATCACTGGGTTAAGCCAACGGCAAATTATTAGTCTGACTGAAAAAGGACTCGTTTGTCCGGTGAGACCAGCTCAGAAAGCCGGCACTATGAGAGGATATAATTACTTAAATTTATTAGAGTTGGGACTTGCAAAGTGTCTGATGGACATTATTGGGGTTCAAGTTTTCACGGCGAAAATGATACTTGATGATTTGAGATATGATGGTGAAATGGAGTTATGGGCATCTAATTATTCCGCGTATCGCTTAAGTTTTACAGAAAGAATGGTTACCAAGGGTAAGAAAAATGAGGGGGGAGATCCTGATTTTTCGATAACGGTTCGCGATAATGACCCAACTGGACTTGGTGGAACTTTAGAATATATACCATCTGGTATTGATAAAAAGGAAGATGAAGAAGGCGTTCTTTATTATATTATCTTAAATGAATTTCCGGAAAAGAAGTACAAAACAACGATGAGAATCATATCTCCGTGGGATCTCAGCAAAACTCTTGAGGCTTTCGATTATCAAGGGGATATTCAGGAAATTATTGATAGCAATGGTATGATCACCGTCAATATGAGTAAAATTAAGCGCGAAATAGATCATGGAATTAAAAAATTAGGTTAGGGTATCGTTTATTTTTGCGCATAATGATACATCGACATGTATAGACAGATAGATGGAGGGATTATGAATATATGGTTAAAGATGAAGATTATTTCTAAATACAGAACCCAGCGAGCATTTGCGCGGGTCTGTAATAAATCTGAACATTGGGTGTCCAGAATTGTTTTAGGGCTTCGGCATCCCACAGAAGAGGAAGCAGATTTGATAATAGAGAAATTAGGGCTTGAACAGACAGATAAGCAGTTTCTGTGAAATTGAAGCATCAAAACATTGGGTGAAATTTATGAGTGAACAAGAAATTATTGATCTCCTAGCCGCTATAAAAAAAGATGTTGTTGATATTAAGGAGACCCTTTCTATTATTCCTACGAGAGAATTATTCACAGAGCAAAAGCATTACTTTATCCAAAACTTACGGGGTGGCCTTAGGGATCGGGAGATTCGCACTGCTATTATCGAGCTTCGCAATAATGGAATGACATTTGAAGCTATCGCCGCTGACATTAGGCAACGTTGGAAGGGGCAACCAGACAAGCATCCGTCAAAATCAGCAATCCATCGATTCTATCAAGCTGCCATGCACGGGCGCTTGCGTAAGTTTGGTATTGAACCACCCATTATACTGTAGAAAGAAAGATGAATAAGCCTTTGAGATATACATTGCGGCAGTTATCGCTAATCACGAGAATTCCCAGAGGAACTCTTTATTATCGTTGTCGGCAAGAAGGATGGAAGGCTGACATTAATGAAGGGAACGGCGGAATGCAGTACATAATCCCTGCCGCCGCTTTACCTGATGATATTAAATCGATCGTATTATCATGGGAAACCTCACAAGGCGCTTCACCTGCTGCGATAAACTATCTCGAAGATTTGAGACGGGGAAAGGAAGTGAAGCGCCGGGCAAAGGAAATGGGACTCGCTAAATTCGCCCAACTTCCAGATCCACGAAAGCGTGAAGCCGAAGCCCGTTACGAGATTTTGGCCACCATGAATGCCTTCATTAAAACAGGGAATTTCGGAAAAGAGAAAGGCATGCATATCTTTCGTGATCAATATAATAAAGGAAAGATTGCTCTTCCTGATTGGGTAAGTGACGTAATAAAAGGCAACAAACGGTTAGATCGATCCACTCTGTATCGTTGGGAAAAACGTTATACAGAGCAAGGTCTATTCGGACTAGCCGGAATCTATGGCCATCGTAAAGGTTTCACACAGCTAACAAGAGCGCAACGTGACTTCATAATAGCCATGATTACAAACCATCCAGATGTTTTAATTCCGAAGATTATGGCGGCTCTAGAAGCACGTTTTATACCTCAAGGAATCAACATTCCAGCATCACATGTGATTAATCGTTTCGTCAGAAAATATCGTGATGAAAACTCAAACAACCTGCTTGCACTAAAAAATCCTGATGAGTGGCGTTCTAAACATCAATTTGCTCTGGGTAGTTGTTCAGAGAATATTGTACGGCTTAACCAATTATGGGAGTCAGATGCGACACCGGCAGATATCATGCTCACTGACGGGCGTCATACGGTCATCGCCATGATCGACGTTTGGCCGCGTCGTGCTAAACTACTCGTTACCCCAACATCAAAAGCCCAGGCTATAACCACGCTCCTCCGTCGAGCCCTGATTGATTGGGGTGTTCCGGAGGTTCTCAGAACGGACAATGGGAACGATTTCACCGCAAATCACATGCGACGGGTGCTGGAGGCCGTTGAGATCGAACACGATCTTTGTCCACCTTTCACTCCTGTTGGTGGCGGCTAGAAGGAGCCAAAAGCGGCAGTGCTGTCCCCCGTTTT
>CAZLFA010000031.1:0-42825 GCA_964558665.1 uncultured Syntrophaceae bacterium | reverse complement strand
AAAGCTGTATACCATAAACGATCTAAAACGGCAATTAAATATGACGCTCAGTATAAAATACAAGCCAAGAGTGCTTGCTGATGAGGATACGCGTTATCATCGAGAATGGCTTTATTTTGATTTTATGCCAGATGGTAGACTCAGTGTTAAATATATCATTTCCAGCAAGACAGAGCAGACCTCTCGTACGGAGTTTGTGATAATCAACCCTGTAGAAAATGGATTATATACGGAAAAAAAATTAGTGTTTGACGGCCTGCACAGTCTCACCGGTATTCAATGCAGTCCTTACACAATGAATGACAAAGGTATGCTGTTTATCGGTTTCGCCAACGGCGATGTCAAAATGATAGATGTAAACACTGGTCTTGAGACGAAGGCTTTTGGTATCAGGCCTTCCATATTTTTATCTTCTGCCAATGCTGGCAGCATTATTATGAACTACTCTGAAGACTGTTCTGTTGAGCAAGATAAATATACACTGCGATTCCATCTAGTGGATCTAAGCAACGCAAGCGTGAATAAAAAAAATGTGACTACTGCAACAAAGGCGCGACGCAAGACGTTCAAAATAGGAGGCTATGATGCACCAGGCTGTTTTTCCTCCAATCCGGAAAGTCTCTACAGTAAAATTCCGGCAGAATTTTTAGACAAAAATTCCCGCTCAGATGATCATTACGGCTATCTATTGTATTATTTTGTGAAGAACAATGGAGATATCTATGCTGAGACAAAACAACACAAGCTGGCTTTAAAGGATAGGAAAACGTCCAGGATACTTGCTGATCTGTATATTTTTGATGACGGAGAATGGATTATCATCACGCCTGACGGCTATTATAACGCATCAGCCAACGGCGATAAATATCTGGGAGTGAGAGTCGGCGACAACATATACAATATCGAGAATTACCGGGAAACATTTTTCCGCCCTAATCTCGTAAAAATCGCCCTCAAGGGAAATAACCTGGAAGGTTATAAAACCTTGTCAAATGTCGGCAGTCCCCCATTGATCAAGATAGAAAACATCCCGGCTAAAACTGATTCTGATTCCTTCAAAGTTACTGTCAGCATTACTGACACAGGTGGAGGCATTGGCGATGTCAGATTATATCTGAACGACACCTCTGTTATGATGGATAGCTCTAGATCCGTAAAGGTGAAGGCATCGGCAGACAGGAAAGAGATTCTTAGAACTTATGCAATAAAACTGTTGAACGGAGAAAATACAATCAAAGCAGTTGCTTTTGACAAAGAGAATATTGTGCAGAGCCATCCGGCAATACAGAAGATTACGGCATCATTCAAAAAAGCAAAAAAGCCTGTTCTGCATGCTATAGTCATTGGTATTAATGAATATAAGAATCCCAAACTGACATTGAAGTACGCGGCTGCAGATGCAAAGCTTTTTGCAGATACGCTGCAAGAAACGGCGGGCAGTCTGTTTGAAGAAGTGAAAGTAACCAGGCTGATATCTAAAGATTCAGCTTCTAAAAACAGCATATTAAATGAACTTAAAAAATATAAATTGATTAACCCTGATGATGTCTTCGCGTTTTATGTTGCTGGTCATGGGACGGTAGATGACGGTGAATATTACCTGATAACTTCAAATGTTGGGCCGCTCAGCACCGAGAAGCTTAAAACAGACGCAGTTACTCAACGTGAACTACGGGAACACATTGCAAATATACCTGCCACAAAAAAACTGATTGTCATTGATACATGCAACGCTGGCAAACTGGGAGAGCAGTTACAGGTGGCAATGCTTACCAGGGGAATGAGCGAAGATACTGCTATAAAAATACTGAGTCGTGCAGTCGGTTCCACGATAATTTCTGCGTCTACCTCTCTACAGGATGCGCTCGAGGGATATAAAGACCATGGCTTATTCACCTATGTCCTGACAGAGGGAATGAAAGGTAGTGCGGATATATCCCGAAGTGGATATGTAAAAACGTCGGACCTGGCATCTTACGTTGAGGAGAAGGTTCCTGAGATAGCAGAAAGTTTTTTCAAGAGGGCTCAGTATCCGACAAAGGCAGTGAACGGACAGGACTTTCCTATAGGCAGGGTAAAATAGAACTATGTGATTGGTTGTTTTATTGGTGATATTGGCTAAAGGGTTTACTTTAAACGTTTATTAATGGCCAATGTTCAATTTCCTTATGGCTGCAGGGCGGCAGGTTTCAGATCGCGATTAATGCCTTCAATGGAGGTATATATCAGTTCCGGCATGGAATGTATGCTTTATGCCGCAAAAGAGAAGTCCTCTAAATAGTTTCCGTCTGGAAACTCCGGCAGATGCTTAAACTTCAGGTCTCTGTACAGGAGCTTTGTGAAGTCTGCGCAAGGGGTTTGCAAGCGGCGGGCGATTATTTGAAAAACACCCGGCAATCCACGACGGACAAACCCTTTCCCGCTCCATGGACAATCACCGGATTCAGATCGATTTCGGCAATCTCAGGCGTTGACGCCAGCAGATGAGATACGCGGCAGATTATATCACACAGCACGTCCATATCCGCCTCCGACTTTCCTCTGGCCCCCTGCAGAACACGATAGGCCTGAAGCCGCTTCAGCATATCCGTCGCTTCATTCTTTGTCACCGGTGCAAGGCGGATGGACGTGTCCTTGAAAACTTCAAGGAAGATGCCGCCCAATCCGGCAATCACTATGGGACCGAAGACAGGGTCCTGACGGCCGCCCACGAAACACTCAACACCCTCCTTCGCCATTTCCTGAACAAGGAAGCCATCGATGGCCGGTTTTGCCGCCAGGCTCCCTAAGGTTTTTTCCATTTCATCTATGGCGGCGGCGAGTTCTCCTGAATTGCCGATGTTCAGCCGCACACCGCCCACATCCGACTTATGAGATGCATCGCGGGAAAGAAGCTTCACGGCAACGGGATAGTTCAGCGAAAGCCCTTCCGCCTCCCGCGCTGATTGAACAACAATGCCGGCAACGCCCTTAATGCCGACGGCTGCCGCAATTTCGAGAGCCTCATCAGTCAAAGGGATCCGCTTTTCGGTCCGGCACCGCTTGCCGATGGCGGAGATCGTCTCTGAATCGATCGGGAAGGCAGTGCATGATCCCCGCATATCCCTTGCCGTTTTTTCCTCATAATAGGTGGCGGAGACATCAAGCGCCCTGACCGCCATGAGGGGCGTCGTAAAAACGGGATACCCCTGATTCTTCGAGATGTCCAATAATTCCCCGGCGTCGGTGATCATGGCAACGGCCACGGGCTTCTTGTACTTCTTCACCAGACTGCCGATATTTCCCAGGAATGTTCTGGACATTTCCGCTTCGTAGGCCGATGCATAGAGATGGTTAAACAGTATGCCGTCCACCTCCTGCAGTTTCAGGGCCTCCTCCAGTATCTGCGTAAAGATCGTGTAATCAAAAATCTCTCCGAGATCGAGGGGGTTCTGATGGGCGATGACCCGGGTGTGGTAGATGGTCTTGAGCCTTTCGATGAATTCGGAGGGAAATTCCACGAGGGTAAAGCCTGATTTTTCGCAGGCATCGGCGGACAGGACGGCATGGCCGCCGGATCGCGAGAGGACGGCAACGCGACGGCTCTTCATCAGGGGAAGGCGGATGATTTTCACCGCGTTGATGAGATCTATGTCGTCCTCGGCACGGATAACCGCAGCCTGCTGGAAACAGCCGTCCACGACGTCATCTGCGGCGGAGAGGGCCGTCGTATGGGACCGGGCAATCCTGGCGCTCACCTCGCTGCGGTTGGACTTCTGGACGACAAACGGCTTGTCCGAACGGACGGCGAGGTCGAAGAACGCCCTTCCCCGTTTGAAGCCCTCGAGATACATGGCAACGACGTCGGTTTTATCGTCCGAGATCATATATTCGAGAATATCCACCTCATCTGTCTGAAGCTTGTTTCCTACCGTGGCAAATTTGCCCGGTACAATGGCATTGTCGCCGAATTCGCCCAGAAAGGTCGCACCGACGCCGCCGCTTTGGGCAATCATGGCCACGCTGCCTCCTTTCGGCGTTTCCGTAAAAAAGCCGAAGGGCATCATCATCTTGATATCGAAATTGATCATCCCGATGCAGTTCGGACCGACAAGCCGCATTCCGTAACGGCCGGCGATCTCCAGGACCTGATCTTCAAGGGCATGCTGCCCGTCTGAGTACTCGCTGAATCCTCCGGACTCGATCACGACATGGGTGATCCCCTTCTTCCCGCAGGCTTCGAGAAAACCTGGGACGGTCCCGGCCGGAGAAATGATGACCGCTACATCCGGTATCTCCGGAATTTTATCAACGCTGTCATATACCGGAACGCCGGCAACCTCGCCCTCTTCACGGCCCACGCCGTACAAAGTCCCTTCATAGCCGTTCTGCCTGTTGTTCAGCAGGATGATCTGACCGAGATTCATTTTCGTCACCGAGGCGCCGATGACCACCATACTCCTGGGGTAGAAGAACTTTTCCATACTTTTCATGCCGTTTATTCGACTCCTTATATCTTATAAATTCTCCGGGCCGGGACCGCGCGGAATTTCACGGGACCTTTGCTTCATTATCCGCATCGGCGCGACCCGCGACTCCCATACCACATTCCGGGTAACGTGTCTAAGTGTGAATAAACAGATGACGGCCATGAACTGCATTGCTCCGTTATTCATGATGGAGAGCTTCAATCGGATCCAGGCGGGCGGCCTTCAGCGCCGGAAAGTAGCCGAAGATCACGCCTACCGCTGCCGAAAACAGGAAAGCAAGCATCACAATACCGGGATTGAAAACGAAAGGAACGCGCAGTATCCCTGCAAGCCAGACGGATGCGGCAAGTGCGAGCACAATCCCGATCAAGCCGCCGAAAGACGAGAGGACAACCGCTTCCACCAGAAACTGCATGAGCACCTCTTTCTCGAGGGCACCGATGGCCAGGCGGATGCCTATCTCGCGGGTGCGCTCCGTTACCGATACCAGCATGATGTTCATGATGCCGATCCCGCCGACCAGAAGGCTGACAGCCGCCACGGCGCTCAGCAGAGCGGTCATCATCTGCGTAGTCCCGGTCAGCATCTTGACGATCTCTTTCATGTCCATTACGCTGAAATTATCGTCATCACTCGGCGAGAGATGGCGGCGCGTCCGCATCAACTGCTCGATGTCCCGCTGGACTTTTTCCGTCTCCTCGCCGTCCCGAACCGATATCTGGATGAAGCCGACGTCCTGATTCCCCGCAATGCGCCTCTGAAACGCGGCAAGGGGGATGACGACAATATCGTCCTGGTCCGTACCCATGGTGCTCTGTCCTTTCGCTTCCAGGATCCCGACCACTTCACACGAAAGTTTTTGCAGGCGGATCTTTTCTCCCATCGCCTCCTGGCCGCCGAAGAGCTTTTTAACAACCGTTTCCCCCACGATGCAGACAGCGGCGCCGCTGCGCAGTTCGCTGTCGCTGAACTGCCTGCCGGACCTGACAGACCTGTTGGTAACCGTGAAATAATTGTTGTCGCTTCCCGTTACCTGGGTTGACCAGTTTTGGTTGCCGAATATCGCTTTAAGTGACTGCGACGAGACCGGCGCCACGGCGTTCAGCGAACTTATGTCTCTCGCAATGGCCTCGGCGTCGGACTGCTTAAAGGGAACGCTGCCGGTTGACTGGCCGGGACCCATCCTCTTCCCGGGGCTGACCATCAGAATGTTGCTGCCCATACTGGCAATCTGCTGCCTTACCTGCACCGTGGCGCCTCCGCCGATGGTTACCATTGTGATGACGGCGGCGACACCTATGACAATGCCGAGGATTGTCAGCGCCGAGCGCAGGACATTGCGTCTGATCTCACGCATGGCCAGGAGAATTGTGTTCCACAGCATTACGTCCTCCTCCCGTTCTGTTTGTCCGATTCCACCATGCCGTCCAGGAAGTGAACGATGCGGCCCGCATAGGCTGCCATATCCTGTTCGTGCGTGACCATGACAACAGTGACGCCCCTGTCGCGGTTCAGCCCGGTGAGCAGATCCATGATTTCACGGCTCCGCGCCGTGTCCAGATTGCCGGTGGGCTCATCGGCAAAAAGCACAGAAGGTTTGGTGACGATGGCGCGCGCAATGGCGACCCTCTGCTGCTGCCCTCCGGAAAGCTCTCCCGGAGTATGCGCTTCCCATCCTCTAAGCCCCACGGTCTCCAGAGCCTGAAGGGCTTGGGCGCGCCGCTCATGGGCGGCGGTGCCGCGATAGATGAGAGGAAGCTCCACGTTCTCCAGAGCCGATGTGCGGCTCAGCAGATTAAATCCCTGAAAGACGAAGCCGAGATAGAACCGGCGCAGTTTCGTGCGCTGATTGCGGGTCAGTTTGCCTACCTCCATGCCTTTGAATTTGTAAGCCCCTGCTGTTGAGGTGTCCAGGCAGCCGAGAATGTTCATGCACGTAGACTTGCCGGATCCGCTCGGCCCCATCACCGCGACAAACTCGCCTTCGCGGATGCGAAGATCGATACCGCGCAGAGCATGCACGGCCGCCTGGCCGGCGCCGTAAATCTTTGTCACGCCTTCCAGCTCTATAACAGGTCTGTTGCTCGTTTGGGTCATGGCATTGATCCTCACTTCACCGGCGTAATCATATCCACCACCACTGCCATTCCGGGCTGGATATCGCCGGCCAGAATCTCCGTCATGCCGCCGTTTGTCGATCCCACAGTTACCGGAACAGCAGTGAGCTGTTCATTCTTCAACACCCAGACGCGTTGCTGCTTTTTGTTTGCCGTTTCCTCGCGCTGCTGTCCTCCGGTGGTGGGCGGACGCGGAAGTATTGCATCGACCAGGCCGTTGGCGGCCTTCTTTTCCTTCTGAACCGGCGGTGAAAACCTGAGAGCAGCACCGGGTACAAGGACGGCCTCATCAATCCTCTTGACGATGATATCCGCGGTTGCCGTCATTCCCGGCCGCAGGACCAAATCCGCATTATCCACCTTCAGCACGGTTTCATATGTGACAACTCCCGACGTCGTTGACGAGCCGTAGCGCGCCTGGATGATCACGGCATCGAATACCCTGTTCGGATGCGCGGCGACGCTGAATGTGGCCTTCTGGCCCTCGCGAATATTTCCGACATCCGCCTCGTCGACGTTCACGTGAAGATCCATCTTCGTTAAATCCTCGGCCAGCGTAAACATTACCGGGGTTGTAAAAGACGCCGCCACGGTTTGGCCCGGTTCCACGTTGCGGGCAAGGACAACGCCGTTAATCGGAGATTTGATGACGGCCTTCGACAGGTCTGTCCGGTTGGCATTCAGGGTAGCCTGCGCCTGACAGACAGCCGATCTGGCGCCGGCATAGTCGGCAAGCGCCCTCTCAAGAGCCGCTTCCGCCGCGTCCATCTCTGCCTGAGACGGCATCTTGCCGCCGCTCAGCTCCCTGACCTTCTGGAGCTGCTTCAGCTTGCTGCGCGTTTCATTGACCGTTGCCTTTGTCTGCAGCACCTTGGCCTTAGCTGATTCCAGAGCGGCCTTCGATTGGGTGACCTGCGCCTCAAGCTTTGAGGTGTCGAGTCTGGCCAGGACCTGACCGACCTTTACCCTGCTGTTGTAATCGGCTTCAACCGTCTTGATTATTCCCGAGAGTTCACTGCCCACTTCGACCTTGTTGGTCGGCTGCAGCGTGCCCGTGGCTGTGACAATAACCGTCAGGTCTCCGCGCTGCACCTCCTGGGTTTTGTAGCGGACGGCTGAAGACGAAGCGGACTTCTGCCACCAGATGAAAGCTGTTACAATAACCGCCGCGGCAAGTGTTGCCGCGATAATCAATCGCTTCAGGCCTTTTCTTCCTCCCGAAGGCCGGTCGATTTCCAGAATCCCGGCAATATCGGATTCTTCAGTTTGTTTAGTTTCCATATGATATCTTCCTTGTTCAATTGTGCTTACCTTTAGCTGTTTCACTGCTGCGTGACGGCGGCTGCGGATGTCCATCCCCCACCCAACGTCTTGTACAGGCGGATCAGATTTGAAACAACCGTGCCCTCGCTCTGCGCAAGTCCGTCCTCAAACGTCAGTAGTGAACGTTCGGCATCAAGGACGCTGTTGAAATCCGCAAGACCAGCCTGATACTTTTTCCTGGACAGATCAGCCGCCTGCCTGGCCGCCTCCGCGGCATCGATCAGGGACTGTCTCTTTTTCTGTTCCTCCGCGTATGCCGCAAGGGCATTCTCAACTTCCTTAAGCGCATTAAGAACGGCAGCTTCATAAGCTATCAGATACTGCTCCTGCAGCGCTGACTGCACTTCTATGTTTTGACGGATGGATCCTCCGGCAAAAATCGGCAGGCTGATACTGGGACCGAAGCTGAAGTATCTGGCGGCTGCGGAAAACAGACTGCCTGTTGAAAGGGATTCCAGACCGATTGAGCCGTTCAGCTTGAACTTTGGATAGAGGTCCGCTGTAGCCACGCCCACCCTGGCCGTCTGAGCGGCCAGTTCTCTCTCCGCCTTGCGCACGTCGGGGCGTCGCCACATGACATCGGCAGGCACTCCCACCGCAACGTCGGGCGGCGCAACCGGTATGGGCTCCCGATTTTTCAGCTCCTCATGAATCCCGCCCGGCTGTTCGCCGAGAAGCACGGCAATGCGGTTCATGGCCTCTTCCAAAGCAATGCGAAGAGCGGGTATCCTGGAACGCGTGTTTTCGAGATTGTATAACGCCTGCTGAACCGCCAGTTCGTCACCTAATCCCGCTTCACAACGCCATACGGTCAACCTGTGCGTTTCCTCCTGGGTTTTCAGATTCGCCTCCGCCACAGCAAGACGGACCTGGCCGGTTCGCATATCAACATAGTTCAGTGCAACTTCAGCAAAAAGAGATACGAGGATATTGCGCCAGTCCTCCTCACTCGCCTGGAGATCCGCCTCCGCAGCTTCCACTGAGCGGCGTACGCCCCCGAAGATATCCAGCTCCCAGGAAGCATCAAGCCCCACCGAATAAAGATTGGCGGTAATGCCTCCGCCGGATTCCTCGCTCATTCTGCTCCTGGTGGCCTTGCCGGCGGCGTCTATCGAAGGCAGCATCCCCGCCCGGGCGACACCCCGGCGGGCTCTCGCTTCACGGATTCGCGCCCTTGCCTGTTTCACATCGAGATTGCCCTTTGCAGCACGCTCCATCAGCGCGGACAGCTTCTGATCGCTGATGGTGGTCCACCATGATGCCATGTCCTGTGCATCCGCTTCCCTGGCATCCGGACCATTCTTCAATCTGTTGTTCCATTCCTTATATACGGGCACATCCGGGCGAACATAATCCGGCCCCACTTTAATGCACCCCGTAAAGGTTATTGACAGAAACAACGCCAGGATCCCGGCCAGGCGGACATTTATTTTTTTACCGGCGGGTCTCACTCATCCTCCCTGCTTGTCGCCTTCCTGCCCTTCTTTACATGCTGCCTCTCAGGGCCTTTTGCTTCAATTCTCATGCGTACGGCACGGAGCCCCGCCAGTGAGAAAGCAGCGACATGATCCGCATAGGCATCAGTATCCCTGATTACCGGCGGACCTCCCCTGCCCGCATTACTGCCCTCGTGTTTTCTTTTCACAATAATGGGATTGATGCACTGACTGATGACGCTTATCTCACAAAACCGGACGTCGGCATCAGAGCATCCCGGCCCGAGCAGCTCGCGAACCAGACCTTCCGTCCTTTTTTGAAGGGGATGAATTGCCTTCTTCATCACCTCCTCCAGCAGCCCGGTGGGATTGGCAAACTCCCGCTGAACAAACATAAATTCCCTGTTGTTCTTGTCGGCCAGTCTTCGTATGGTGGCGGTCACATGAGCCCGCAGGCGCATTTCAGGAGGAGCGTCGTCGCCCATACCGCCATCGGGCGGATGGGCTGCCAGCGAGTCAAGAAAGGCCCGTCTCCATGCTTCCACATAAAGGTTTTCCTTATTCCCGAAGTGGTAATTTACGGACGCGACATTAGCGCCGGCCTGCCCACAGATTTCCGCAATGGTGGCATCACGGTAGCCTTTTTCCGCGAAGATCCTGCCCGCCGCATCCAGAAGATTCTTACGGGTCCTCGCAGCATCCTCCCTTGGATTCTTCATCTCATCCTCCCCTGTTTTTGTCTTATGAGTATTTTAAATGGTCATTTGAATTTGTCAATGGACCTTTACAAAACTTTACACAGGCAAAAAACCGGTGCACTCAGGGCAGTGCGAAACACAGTATCGGAAGGCTAGAATTTGTGATTGTGATATGGCCGGCAAGGTGCTAAGCACCTCATTAAATCATTCACAGACAGCAATAAGCCATGGACAGTCAGAGCATCATGAAACTGGATTTTGTGACGTTGCGATTCACCGGAGATTTGTCGCATCTCGAGCCGCAGTTTCATGGCGAATTTTTCCGGACCGCACTTCCCTTCAACCGCATTGCCCTGTTGGTAGGACTGTTCTTTTACTCGGTCTTCGGCATACTCGATGCCTTTCTCATACCGGAAAACAAATCCACGACATGGCTGATACGCTTTGCAATCGTCGATCCCGTGATCATCGGCACTTTTCTGGTATCGTTTTCTAAATTCTTTGAGCGTTATGCAAATCCTCTAATGGCCTTTGCCACAGTTACGGCGGGCGGGGGTATTATCTTCATGATCATTATCGCTCCGCCGCCCGTCAATTATTCATACTACGCAGGACTGCTGCTTGTTTTCATGTGGAGTTACGGCTTCGCCCGCATCTCTTTTCCCTGGGCCGCGTCCGCGGGATGGACGGTTGTAATCCTGTATGAAATTGCAGCAATCCAAATCAGCCCTACTCCTTTTGCAGTTCTAATCAACAACAACTTCTTTTTTATCAGCATGAACATAATAGGGATGATCGCCTGCTATTCTCTGGAATATTACGCACGGCGAAATTTCTTCCTAGCCAAACAAATACTGGCGGAGCGGGAGACCATCGCCATGGTCAACAGGAAACTGGAAACCCAGACTGTTGAATACCAGATGGTGAATAAGGCCCTTGAACAACAGATTATTGAACGCAAGAAGGCAGAGGCGGCACTCCTGGAAAGCGAGGAAAAATACCGCAGTATTTTTGACAACGCCAGGGAGGGGATATACCAGATCAAGCCGGAAGGGCGGTTCATCAGCGTCAACCCAGCCATGGCCAGGATGTGGGGCTACGACTCGCCGGAAGAAATGATTGAAAAGGTCACCGATGTCGGCAGTCAGCACTATGTGGATCCCCAGGGACGCGCTCGGTTCAGATCGATTATGGAAAAGCAAGGGAGCGTCGAAGGCATGCCAGTGGAGATATATCGCAAGGACAGAAGCAGGATGTGGGTTTCGCTCAACTCAAGAGAAGTCCGTGACGGAGAAGGCAAACTTCTGTACTACGAAGGCACCAACGAAGACATCACGGAACAGAAGCTGATGCAGGACATGATCCGGGAAAACGAGAGACGCTACCGTCATCTGGTGGAGAACAGCAATGACATCATCATCACAACCGACCTGGAAGGGATTATTACCTATATCAATCCGGCGGCGGAACGGATATCCGGGTATACTGTTTCAGAGCTTTACGGAAAGCCTTTCCACCGGTTCGTCAGGGCTGATTACCACAAGCAGATGTATTTCCTTTATAAGAAACAGGTTCAGGAAAAGACTCCTTTAGTTTATCAGGAATTTCCCCTCTTTCTCAAAGATGGTTCCGAAAAATGGATCGGCCAGCAGGTTCAGCTAATTTATGACCATGATAAATTTACAGGTTTTCATGCCACGGCGATAGACATTACCGACCGCCGGAAGGTGGAGGAAGAGCAAAGGGAGCGCGAAAAACTCTCCGCCATCGTGGAAACGGCGGGAATGATCTGCCACGAGTTGAACCAGCCGATGCAGGCCATTCTTGGACAAGCCGATCTTCTCTCCATGACTGTAAAGGAACCCGATCCTCAACGGAAAAGGATCGACATCATCAAGGAACAGATCATGAGGATGAGCAGGATCACCAGAAAACTCATGGGCATTACCCGCTATGAGACAAAGCCGTACATCGGGGAATCAAAAATCGTCGATCTCGACAAATCCGCCGAGTGATTCCCCTGGCTGATATAAACCTGCGAATCACTTCATCAGACCCATGCTCCACTGATGCCTGACACACCCCACCTCCAATCAGCCATATTTCCATCATGAATAATAAAAGGGATCATCCTCTTTTACTGCTCATGTAAACAACTACCGGCTTCAGCCGGTAGTTGTTTACTCTTTCTGTTCTTGGTAGTTGAATTTCCGGTTCTTCGCGAATAATAACTATCGCCATTTCCTTGAAAGAGAGCATATCTTTTTTACGGTTCATGCTAGATTGCAGCCCGGTTATCGAAGACTTTGTCAGGGGGGGGGCAAGGATATAGATCGCGCTCAGTTGAACCAGCGGAAAAGAACAGGGGAATTTTCAGCAGGATCTCAACGGCTTTGGATGCTTTTGCCGGCTCTTCTTATTTTCGTGGCCATGTCAGTACCGTTTGAACCGGCCTTCGCCCTCCCTCCCACTCCCACTATGGGATACTACAATGTAGGCGGCGTCGAAACCAATGCGGGAAACTAAACAAACGGTGCTACAGGGCAGATCGATGTTAATGGAAAATTAACCAACAACGGGACCTTCATCAATAACGATAACTTTGCCAATATCGGAAATAATCTGCAGGACGTCTAAAACCCCATATCCTGATTAACGAGAATAATCTTTATCCGCTGCTTGGGATATGACTTCTCCGTGATCGTCCAGACGTTGCAGATGCGGTCGGGACTTTTGCAATCATCGCAGAATGAGGTAGCGGCGCATGGTGTCTTTTTACCCAGCCTTATCGCATTTACCGGCGCGGCGTATTCCTTGACACGGTTCATTGCCGCGTCCAGATCAGGCACCAGTTTATTGCGGCCTATGACCACTATCACGCTTTTCGGGCCGAAGTTGATCGCGCCGACGCGATTGCCCGTCATATCAAGGTTGACCAACTGGCCGTTTTCCGTGAGGGCGTTGGTCCCGGAAAAAAAGAGGTCGGCAAGCAGACCCTGCCGCCGCCTCTCATATGCCTCTTCCGGCTTGATTCCCTGTTCGTAGGGATTAATTGCGGTCAATGCCGGGTTTTTCATAATTGCATCCATGATGCCGGTTGCGCCGATTGTCACTGAACCGCCCCATGCCACTACCTTAGGATTGATCTTCGGCATCAGCGTTTCGAGGATAAGGCTTTTCGCTTCTTCAGCGGTCTGGACTATAAAGACCTCGAAGTTGTTATCCTCCAGTCTTTTCCCCGCGTCGTCCAGTCTCTTCTGCCAGTATTTGTCTATTTGATTTTTCATGCTGACCTCCATCCTGAAAAGAATATCATTTTTGAAGCATCTTTCCTTCCTGGGAAAATTTATAGTCAAGGGCGCCGAAGGAAGTCGCCACGCCGGCCTTTCCCTCTATTTTGTAGGGCAGGTCAGGAGCGCTGATAACCGCCATGAGACCGCCCAGCAAATTCACAAACTTGACGCTGACCGGCACCTCCAGCGGCGTAGTTGCCGATGCCGCGGCCATAATGCTCTTCTCCAGATTACCTTTTCCAAATTCCTCCTTGTTGAGATAGATCGTGTATTCAAAGGATTGCAGCCTGATGTCGAAGGGATTTGGATTAAGCACGTCGATATGAAGCATAATGCCCATATCATTCAGCGAGCGGTGGCTGACGCCGATCTTGCGCAATGTGAATGACGGTTCCTTTATGACCAGGTTCTGGCAGGAGAAAAGGAGAAAAGAGAAAAAGATAAGTGCCGCTGCGGCATAAATTGAAATTCTTCCGTGTCTGCTTTTCATTGCAGCCTCCTCATTAATGAAGAAAATATTGATCGAACCGGACCGTGAATATAAAAATTACGCGCGAACCTTTGCCGCCAGCTCCTGCAGGATTTTCAAGGCATGGCCTGGTTCCTTTGCCGGTGCCGCGATAAGGCCGGCGCCTGTCAGGTCGGCGTATTCAGCTCCCTCATCAACGGATTCGGCAATGATGGTGACGCCTGAAGGCTTTTCCCGATCGAAGACGATGCGGCCGATTTTTTTTACCGCTATGATGCCGCTTACGGGATTGCAGATTTCAGGAATGAAACCGTTCAGAAGAACCTTTATGCTCTGGGCATCCTGGAAGACGGCCGGTCCTGTAATGCTTCCGCCGACCATGAGCGCGTTCCGGCTGAACTTGAGAAAGCCGGCGCCGCTGAACGTTCCGCCGGTTATGACCATCTGTTGTGATGTGATGCCGAAATCGGGGCCGCTGAAATTGCCGTCGAGAATAGTGGCTTTGACCGCTTCACTGAAAGCGCCTGCGCCGGAGTAGTTTCCGCCTTCGATCAGGGCCTCTTTGCTTTCACAGAAAGCGTATTCTCCCGAAAAATCACCGTAGTGGACTGCGGCTGCTTCCGATCCGTAAAATGCCATTTTCCCTTCGAATACCCCGCTGGTGACTTTGGGAAATTCCGCGGCATAGAAAGAAAAACCGGCCTTGTATTCACCGCCGGAAATTTCCGGCGATTTGGCGCTGTAGTAAGCATAGAGGCCGTTGTAAACGCCTCCGCTGATGCGGGCATTCAGGCATCCTCTGAATGCATATTCGCTGTCATACCTGCCGTCTTTAATCTTGGGACTGCTTAAACCTGCTTTTTGGGGGTCGGGTTTGCTGAAGAACATAAATCTCCTGTCTTGCCGGTAAATAGAGTCTATTGTGAAAATTTGCTCTTGCGGAGCGGAAGTATAAAGAGAACAGTTTCGTGTGTCAATGTGCTTTTTAGAGAACACTTTGCACTGCTTCCGGAAAGGCAGATTACGCAGAAAACCGGCTGGTATCGGTTATTCATAATCCTTTGGTACGCCGCAGATCAATACCATGGGGTTTCGGTCCGACGAATTTTTGTACTGATGCTTTTCATCCGGCATCATCAGGATAAAGTCGCCTTTTTTGATCGGGCGCTCTTCTCCCGTTTCCGTTACTGCTGCTCCTTCGCCTTCTATGATGTAGTTCAAATGTTCGAAGGGATGGGCGTGATAGGGGGTATGGCCGCCGGGCATGATTGTAAAGACCCTGATTGAGACATTGGGCGTGCCGTCTGCTTTGGATATCGGCACCTGCTTCCAGACATCTTTCGCTCCTTCCATCGGCATCTTCACTTTTTCGGTATTTTCGAGTGTCGTGATTTTCATACATTTCCTCCCGTAAAAAAACTGGTTAAGTCTGCAAATGCATTTGACCGTCACCGGATGCCGTCTATTTCCGCTCGGAGCGACGGTCTTTTCCTGTATGCACTTTCTGAGGCCCGCTGTGCCTGCTGTCTTTTGTTTTTACTGCTGTGCCCTTGTTTCCTTCATGGTGTTTCTGCTGTTGATGTTTATCCTTATCTTTTTGTGTCCGGATTTTATCTGCCTCCCGCCGTTGATCTTTGTGCTGCCTGTCAATTGCCTGCCTGCGCTGCTGATCGCCCTGCCGTTTTTCCAATTCCTGCCTGTGCTGCTGCTCTCTTTTCTGCCTTTCCATCGTTTGCCTTATCTTCTGCTGTTCCCTTTGCAGTCTTTCCTGTTCCTTCCTCTGCAGCATTCTGTATTTGTCCCTTTCTTCAATGCTGTGAATCTGCTGAGGAGGCTTTTGCCTTCGGTCCTGTTCCTGCCTTATCTGCGCGGTCCTTTTTATCTGCCTCTTTTCAAAATATTGCTTGTCCGCGGGGGTCATCCTGTCCGGCGCCTTTAACATCCTGACGGCAATATTTCGCTGCTCATAATAAATCGTTTTTTGAGGATTCAATCTGACGGCTCTGTTAAAATCGATGGTGGCCCGTGAGTAGTTCCCGATCAAGGCAAAAATGATGCCCCTGCCGCTGTATGCTTTCGAATCGTTCGGCCTCAAAGAAGTGACTTTGTCGAAGGCGTTAATCGCCTGCTGATAATCGCCCGCTGTTGCATAGGACTGCCCTCTCTCATAAAGGTCGGTCGCCTGCAATTGACGTATGGAATCGTCGTATTGAGCCTTGCTTTCTTTGGCGGAGGCGGCGGCCATGGCGGTCTTCAACGATTCCACTTCGGCAAGAGCAGTTCTCGCCTCTTCCTTTGCCTCTTTCAGGTCTGCCATCAGTTGCTGATTGTCTTTCAGCTGATTGACAGCGGCAGCCACTTCATCGGGATCAGCCGAGAGCTTTGCCTTGAGCCAGAACTGCTTTCCGTCCCACTTTTCATCGAGAATAGTTGTCTGGACGACGCCGGCGGTAAGAACACTGATCTGCTCCCGGTCCACCTGATAGTCTTTTACCACCGTGACGCTCTCGACATAAGTTCCCAACTCTTCCAGAAGCAGTCTTTTGACATGCTCGAGAGCAATATATCTGCAGGACATCTTGCTGTCCATTTCCGCGGCGTCATGGGTGTACTCGCGTACGAAGGTCTTCATCTCCGCTAATGACGGCACGGTGAAAAAAAGAAAAACAAAACAGGCTGTGCAGGCGACAATCTTTTTCATATGCCACACGTCATGTCTGCTATTTGGGTTTCACGGTTCCTACGGTAACTTTTTCCGTAACAAGAGGGGCGTTCGTTTTTTCACCGTAACCCTCGATGATGTATTCACGCGGACCCGCTCCCGCTTTTATGACAATGGACCAGGGGCCGGAGGGTTTGTCCATGACGACAGTGAATTTTTTCAGCACGGAATCGCCAGAAGGCGCATTGTTGGCAATATAGGTGACAGGGGTTCCTCCTCCCTCTATAACGCTGTTGAAAGACAGAGATGCCGTGGTGTCCTTTCCGGCTCTATCCAGCAGGGATTTAACGTATGATACGGCAGCCTTGACCTCCTTTTCCTGTGAATCTCCGCAACCCGCAAAAAAAGAAAGAGTGAACAAAACAGACAAGACAATCAATGGAACAGCAATTCTACAGTTTCTTCTTGCTAATTTCATACGCCTCTCCTCCCTGTTGATGTATTCAGTTTGCATGAAAGTTAAGAAGTTCGCGCGAAAGATTTTCAAGTGATATTTATCGATAAGCTGTCAGGAAGTATAGAGGCAGAGCTTCTTTGTGTCAATTCAATATTCCGACAGGCGGCAATGCCTCCGGGTGCAGATTTCAATCGGAGATGTTCAGGTGATACGGGATAAAATCCATGCAGTGCCTGTTACGTATAGCAGTAAGCACGCATCTACAAAAGGTGCATATGGCCATACTGCCGGGAATCAATAATTTACGCTTGAAAGCTGCAAAGCCGGCCATCATCAGCCCACTGCATGCGTTAGCTCTCTGGCCCGTCTTTATTGCCTCTAATGGCATTCAAAATGCCTTCCCGATAGAAATAGAAAATAGTCGGTATAAGACTGAAAATGATCCAGTGCCCTGAAAATCCCCTCACTTCATAGGCAAGAAACCTTCTGTATTCCGCTGATGTCAGGTCCCGAATTTTTTGACCGTGGTTATGAAGATAATAGAGGCCATCGCTTGCAGATGGGCTTCCTCCCTCCATGAGAACGATAAAAACAGCGAAATTGATGAGGGCATAGACAAAAAAGAAGCCTGCCATTAGCTGTGCGGGGATCGGTATCGCCTTTAGGATCGACTTAAAGGTACCAATTCTGCTTTGGAGATCATATGAACCCTCACCTGATTTGATATCCTTTATAGTTGACCAGACCATCGAACCGAAAAGAATAATAATTACGAAGTGCATGTAAAAAACCTGTCTCATCGAAACGTCGAGATTTGGCAAGAATGTTGACAGATGGATAAGCAGGCAGGCTGCCGTCGCGCAGACACCGATAATCTTGAGGGTTTCAGTCATAGTCCTTCTCAGATAACAATTAATATCTCTGTCGGGTATTTTTCTGAAGTTCCGGGTGATATTACTTTACATCATGGAGAATTAAAAGAGAGAATTACACATAAAACCAACAGAATTTAACCCGGATTACGCAATAGAATGCATGGACACTTGGATAAGAGAATATTATCCTGGTCAAAGGGGTTTTCAAGCGGCGGCACTTTCCAGTCCGTTACGTATGGAGCGGATATTTTACAATCAGCCGCGCAGCACGTTTCCTGAAATCACCAGCCTCTGAGCTTCTGACGTCCCTTCATAGACCTCGGCGATCTTGGCGTCCCGCATAAGCCTCTCCACTTTGGCTCCCTTCATGTAGCCGTATCCGCCGTGTATCTGAACCGCCTTTGTTGTATGCCTCATGGCCGCTTCCGTTGCAAACAGTTTGGCCATGGATGCCTCTTTGCCGAAGGGCAGGTTGTTGTCCTTCAGCCAGGCGGCATGGCGGGTCAGTAGCCGGGCCGCGGAAAGTTCGGTCGCCATGTCCGAGATCATCCAGGCGATAGCCTGCTGGCGGGCAATGGGTTTTCCGAACAGAACCCTCTCCCGGGAGTATCTGATCGACTCATCAAGGGCTGCCTGAAGAATACCCGTCGCCTGTGCCGCGATTCCGATCCTGCCGCGCTCGAAACCCTGCATGGCGATGGCAAGCCCCTGTCCCTCTGAGCCGAGCAGATTCTCTACCGGGACACGGCAATTTCTGAAAACCACTTCCGACGTCTGTGAGGAACGGAGTCCCATCTTATTGAAATGTTTCCCCGGCTCAAGCCCCGGAGCGCCTCGCGGAATAATGAAGGCGCTCATCCCATTTTTTCCCGCTGTCTTGTCCGTCCAGCAAAATACGATATAGGTATCGGCTATCGGTCCGTTGGAAACAAATGTCTTTGTTCCGTTGATAACGTATTCGTTCTCTTCGCGGGCGGCAGTCGCTGTGACTGCGATGACGTCGGTTCCTGCCCCCGGCTCCGTCAGCGCGAAGGAACCCATATGCAGGCCCTGAGCCAGGGGGACAAGATACTTCTTTTTCTGGTCTTCACTGCCGTGAAGATATACGGCCATGGCGATAATTCCGGCATGAAAGGACAGGGTGAATCCGGTTGAGGAGCAGGACCTCGACATCTCCTCCACAGCGACGGCGTGCGTCATGAAATCAGCACCGGCACCTCCGTACTGTTCGGGAATCGGTATGCCCATCCAGCCTCCGGCTGCAAGCTCCTGGAAAAGCTCGACCGGGTGGCGGCTGTTTTCGTCAATCTCTCCGGCTATGGGGTCCACATGCCGTTCGGCAAACTCCCGCATGTTTTTGCGGATGAGTTCCTGCTCATCGGTCAGACTGAAATTCATTTGTTACCTCACATTCTGCTGAAGTTATTAACTTTATGTTTCCGGGTTGAAACGCGGCAAATCGCGCAAGGGGTTTGCAAGCGGCGAATCAAATATTCTTTCATCAGGCAAGACATGGAGAATGATTATGGCTTCTGTCGAAAAAATATTCTGAGCCGCGGGGAACCCTTTGCGCACAGGCAATACGTCATCCGGCGCTCTGATTTATAACCGGAAAAGGGCTTTTCCCTGATGAAAACTAAACGCTGTCATGGCTGATCAGGCATGACAGGGCGATTTCGAAAAGCCGGTTTTCGGCGGAGACAAACGGCATGTTAAGGATCACCGGTTTTGCAGTTCCCATGACGGCGCCAATCGCCTGCATCCTGCCGAAGAAGACCAGAGATTCCGCCAGCAGGTGACCGGTATCGATTTCGGGAACCATGTATATATCAACGTTTCCCGTCACAACGCTTTGCAGCCCCTTGCGCCCCGCCGCTACCTTGCTCAGGGCACAGTCGATGTCCAGAGGGCCTTCGACAATCGCCTTCCCGAATTGCCTGCGCTCGGACATCTTGGAGAGAATCGCCGCGTCCAGAGTCGAAGGGATACCGGGATTGACTTGCTCGATTGCCGCCAGGATAGCAGCCTTCGGCTCTTCGATGCCCAGCAGGCGCGCCAACTGCAAGGCATTTTCGAGGATTGTCTGCTTTTCTGCGATTCCCGGCTGATTGTTCAGGAAGGTATCCGTCACCAGGATCAGTTTTTCCCGTTTCAGCAATTCAAAGACGGAAACATAACTTACCGTCCGGGCTTTCTTCAGCCCGTCGCTGCCGTCCAGCACTGCTGACACAAATGGCTGGTGGGGAACTCCTCCCTGCATCAGGATGTCGGCATGGCCGTCTCGCACATGTGCGACGGCACGGGTTATTGCCTCCTGCTGATCCGCCGCGTCCAGAATTCCGTGCGGTAGCGATGAAAGGGGGGTGCCGTCAACCATATCTTTCAACTCGCTTTCACGGCCGATAAGGCAGGGCATGACAAGCCCTGATGAGACCGCGCCGGCAAGGATATCTATGTCATTCTTGCCGGGCATGGGTATAACTGCTTTCCGGGTTCCCTTGTTTTTTGCGTCTTCAATGATTTCTTTGAATGAGTTTATCATTTCAGCGCACCTCCTTTTCCATCTGGTCGGCAAGTGCGACGCACATGGCCAGTTGCTGCACGATATTGTCGCTGAAATCCGAACGGGCGGGTATGCAGACCGGGCCTCTTGAAGTGGCAACCAGGGAACTACGGGTCACATCGAGGAAAAAATCAAGCTTGCAGATGACATTGCCCGTATCAAGACAGGGTACGACCAGTATATGAGGCAGCCTTTCCTGTTTTATCGATCCGTAGTCTGTCATGCGCTTTCTGCTTCCGAGGAATATCTCTGTAAACGAGGTCGCCTCAATTATTTCACAGGAGCCGAAATCTCCGGCGTCTGCTGCTTTTTTCAGGAATTCGTAGTCCTGATAAGAACCAAGTTTTCCTCCCACCTCCCTTTGTCCCGACAGGACGGCGATGCGCGGCTTCGGGTATCCCATGAGATTGTAGACGAAGACGGCGTTCTTGATAATTTCCGCTTTGGCCTTGGCGTCCGGCCTGATGTTCACACCCGTGTCCGTGAATGCCACCAGATGATCGATGCCGGGTATCTCCCAGAAAGTAACGACGCTTACCGTCATGCCGGCCCCGACCTTTGCTTCTTCCCTGATAATCGATCTGTAAATGAAGGAGGTGGGGATCTGCCCCTTGCCGGCAATGGGAACCTCTCCCGAAAAAAGCATCCTGATTCCTAGGTCGGAAATAGCCTGATGCTCGGCGCCGGAAATCTTGCTGAAAGGATCGAGATTGAAGGCTACCTTCTCAGCCACCGATGCAATCTTTTTCTCGTTGCCGATCAGCACCGGTTCAATGTAGCCAAGTTCCCATGCCTTCTTGACCGCCAGCATAAACTCTTCGTCTTCGGGCGCGAGAACGGCAATTTTCTTGGGTCCTTTCTGCTTAGCCAGTCTGGCAAAATCATCCAGTGATGTGATCATCACTCTTCCCCCCTTAGAAGTTTTAATACACTCCCCTTTCATTCAGGCACAAAAATTAACCGTTGACTTGGCAGACACCGTAGTATACTTTTTCTGAAATATAAAATATATTATTCATCTCAGTTTGATATTTATTACGAATAAATGGAATTAAGACACCTGCACTATTTTATTGCCGTCGCCGAAGAACTGCATTTCGGACGGGCAGCCGGAAGGCTCAATATTTCACAGCCGCCCTTGAGTCAGCAGATCATGCAGCTCGAGGAGGAAATAGGCGTCCGTCTGTTCAGCAGAACCAGAAGAAACGTCCAGCTTACTCAGGCGGGCGAGGTGTTTCTTGCCGAGGCCCGAAGGATCATTACCGCGTCGGAGGAGGCGGTAAGGAGAGCAGTCCGCGCCGACAAAGGTGAAATAGGGTACCTGGCCGTAGGTTTTATCGGCTCGGCAAATTACAGTGTTCTGCCCCCGGTCATCCGCGAATTCCGGAAGTGTTTTCCGGATGTCGAGCTGACGCTGACGGAAATGAACACCAGCCAGCAGTTCGAAGCCCTTCATGAAGGAAGGATACAGGTGGGATTCATGCGCCCGCCGCCGGGCATAGAAGATACCGGATTATCTGTGGAGGCGGTTTATCGGGAGCCTTTGGCTATAGCCATGCCCGGGAGTCATCCTCTGCGGGACAGAAAAACTTTGCCGCTGCGCCTGCTGGCGAAGGAGTCATTCATCATGATTCCGAGGCAGCGCGGCCCCGGATTTTTTGATTATATTATAGCGCTCTGTCAGCAGGAGGGGTTCAGCCCGAACATTGTTCTTGAAGCATCGCAATTCCACACTATCGTCGGTCTGGTGGCCGCAGGAATCGGCATTGCCATTATGCCCGCCTCCATGAGGCATTCGAACATGGAGGGGGTTATATTTAAAAAAATCACGGGAAAAGCAGAGACAGTCCTGAAAATGGCCTGGTCCGCCGGGAACCGGTCACTCGTGCTCGGGAATTTTCTCGAAGTGGCAAGGAAAGTAGTGAGTGCGTTCGCCTCCCGCAGATAATTTGTTTCCGTCCGGAAAGGGCTCTTTTCCGGTTCTGAATCAGAGCCCTGCCTGCTTTTACTTCGGATAGCCCACAGTCTGCGTGAGGATTATGTGCTGGCTCTTCTTAAGTTTCATGGCCGCGGCCAGCGCTTCCCTGTCCACCAGTCCCCTCACTACTGTTGCCAGCCCCTCCGACGCACAGAAAAGATAGACGTTCTGGCTGATAAAGCCGGTGTCGGCAGCCGAATAGAGTACCCTCTCTTCCGGGTATGAGCCGCCCATCCGGGCATAATCAGCCACATAAATAAGGTTCAGCGGGGCTCCGCCGACAAACGGCTGCTTTCCTGTCAGCGAACGGATGTCCTTGGAGAGAACAGGCTGCAGAGCGTTGTCCCTGGCTTTGTACAGATAGAGACCGTCCGCCATGGCGAGATAAATATCTATCTCCTGCCAGTTCACGGCGGAAGGCGCCGTGCGTTTGCCGGAATCCGGGCGGTTGATACCGCCGGCCGCCCAGAGAAGATCGGACAGCGTCTGGAGAGGCAGCGGCCTTGAACTGAATGCCCGTGATGACCTTCGCTCCTTGAGCGTATTCATCAGTGCTTTGCCTCCTTCCATTTTCGGGGTGGGAAGTTTTATCGGCTTTGCATCTTCGGCAAAGGCTGAACAGGCAACAAATAACAGCAGAGTGATAACGGCGATTAATTTCTTTTTCATGATGTCCTCACTGGAAGTATTCACTTATGTCAACCTCAAATCCGGTCTGCAATATTGCCTTTATGGCGGCACCTTGACAGATCACTCAGCCGTCGATTATTTGGATCGCTTCTGAATATAAGCCTTGCCTGCTTTGTACAGGCTGAGGCGGGCGGAACATTCTTCGATGGTTTCCGGTGCCGCCTTTTCTTTTGTGAGCATATCCAGAACTGCCTGCTGAGTTTCAACAGCCTGTTTGAAATCGCCTTTCCTTGCCTGAGCGGCTGCCAGCGTGTCAAGATACTGGGCATTTCTATCGATGCCTACCGCCTTGAGTGCAAAACTTACCGCCTCATTACCGTCGTGAAATCTTGCATTGGGACATGTAGCCAGCAACCAGGCCAAAGCGTTTGCGTACTCAGCCGTCCCGGGTGATGCTGTTGTCAACATACGCAGGTCTTCAATAGCTGATTGGTACAGAGCCATCCCGGTGAAAAGCCGGCTGCGGTCAAAACGTACCTGGAGTGCATCGGGATTATACTTCAATGCCTGTTTGAAGTCCTTAAGGGCAAGCCGGCGATGCCCCATTGCCTGGTGTGTAAGTCCGCGCTGGTGCAGCGCCCAGACATGACCCTCTCCGGTCTTTTCAATAAACCGGTTATAGTCGGCAAGTGCTTCTGCATAGCGGTGCAGCTCGAACAGCGCATTGGCACGGTGGAAATACATGTTGTTGCGCTGATAAGCCTCCAGCTTTCTGTCGTACTCATTGCTTCCATCAAGGCAGCGCGTGTATAAGCTGACCTTGGTATTCGGATCTGTAGCTTCTTCGGCCGCTTTGCAATCGCTCGGCAAAGGGGGTTCAATAGTTAACGCCTGTGCAGTTTGTGAAAACAGCAGTCCGGACAGAACCAGAACCGGAACAATTTTTCTGTAATACCGCATATCATCCTCCGGATTGTTAACCCATTGTGAACTATAATCAATTGTGTGTAATGTGCGGCATTCTTATATCATGCTTTTTAAGGAAATAATATTAATGTTAGAAGAAGGCGAGAATGAGCATCCAGCGCTTATATGGGCAATTTTCATTTTATAACAGGAAACCTTTGCAAATTGTCTTAGTCTGTCATTGAGCGGAGCGCCGCGGCAATCCTACGAAGTCGTCGCGAGGAGCACAGCGTTGAGCCTGCCCCCGACCTGATCGGGAGTGGTGATCTCTGTACATTTACTTCATGAGACTGCTTCGCTAGCAGTGACAAATGAAATTCAGTGAGGACAGTTTCCGCCGGGCCTTGTATCTCCTTGTATCTCCTCTTGACAGAGGAGATTCTTTATTCCTATAATGGAACCGAAAAAGCTAATTTAACACCTTCCTGAATTTCATCTTATGAAACTTTCGACTTAAGGAGATACTATGTCATATTTATCCGAATTACGCATAAAAATACTCATGTTGGTATTTGTGGTCTTTTCATTTTTGAGTGGTTTTTCAACGACAGCAAATGCCGTTGTTGACCCCGTCAGGGGCACACTTGCTCCAGGAAGCAGCGTGAGAGGAGTTATTGACAAGACAGGATATACCCATACCTACATTTTCACATTGTCGTCAGACAGCGAAGTGCTGTTTAAATGTTCCACGGTAGATGGACAAAATGTCGGTGTCACCGTCAGCGATAAGAATAAAGAACTCGTGTATCAGGACAGGCAAACGATCGACACGAAGCTTCCTCTTTCCGCAGGCGTGTATTACATCGATGTCTATGCAAACCCCGGCCCTTATACGCTCAGCAATGTCTCAACTCCGCAGGCATTGGCCAATGACCGTGAACCAAACGATACCGTTTCCAATGCCGTCCCCCTGGGAATCAATTCTAAGGTGACGGGGCACGCAGGTTACAGATCTCTGAGAAACTATACCGATACAGATGATGTTTATAAAATAGTGTTGCCCTCCGGCGGAAAACTCCGCTTCAGTATCTCTTCCGATGCCACACTAACGACATCATTGAACCTGTCCGGGGAAAACAATGTCCTGTATGGATATGTTTACTCAAGTCCTGTTGATTTAAAGGCCGGCGTCTACTATCTGCAGGTTCATTCGGGCGGCTACGGCGGATATACACTTTCGAATACATTTGCGCCCAGCGGCCCTGTCGTGACACAAACGCCCGTTAACAGGCCGATAAACACTACCGTAGATCAAAATGTTATTTTTGAAGACAATTTTTCAAGACTTAATTCTTTAGATCTGGGTCCCCAGTGGCAGAAGTTCAAGGTAAGAGGCGGCACCGGAAATACTTCCGCATTGCCTGTAAAAGCCGATACCCCGTGGAGCATTAAGGATAATGCGCTTCATTTTGAATATACCGGCGACAATACTTATACGGAAGATTTCATTCAAACCACAAATAAGTTCCCCGTCAACAACACCAAAGTAGAGTTTGAAATCAGGGCAAGAGCAGCTACTTCAAGGGGCTATGTAGGACCAACGGCATTTTGGGCCACATCAGGTGAAAACAGATCAGGTGCATATAATACGACAAACAGAATACCTCTGATAGGACTATACGCATCATATCGATGGGAAAATGCCGGAAAAAAAGGACTGGGAATAATGATTAACGGAGGACAAAAAGACTATCCCAACGGAGTTTTTTCAGGGTTAAATCAAGACAACTTTGCCAAACACGTTATAATAATCAGAAACGGTAAAATCACTTATCAATCTCACGACATAGGTGCTGTCACCCTTGATTTGGCCAATCCCCTGTCTTCTGATACGAAACGTCACTTCTCATTCGGAGCAAGACTTTATGATTACGGAATCCCTCAGGTGATTGATATTCGCAATTTAAAAATAACATTTCTGCCATGAAGTGGAAAAGTCCTCCATTTTTATATCAGAGTGTTGTCTCTCCGCTATAGAAACATTTCAATCGGCAATAAGCATCCTTATCACTTGTCGATAGACATCAGCCATGCATCCCATGTTAGGTGCCCTGTTTTTCTTGACACGCAAAATCGTTTTTCTTATACTCCCGTTGCAAAAAGGAAATTCTTATCAATCAGTTCAATTCAATAATTTATTAAAGGTTGGTTGAAATAAGGTGGTCGGGACATTCATCTTTGGATTATCGGCCATGATCTTCTGGACAGTCGGCGTGATCATTCTCGCAGTCCAGATGTGCAGGCGAAAGAAGGCCATTCCCGTCTTGGCTCAAGTAGTTCGCTACTCCCGCCAACGCATGCGGGGAACGAGCAGCCAGGGCTACGTTGCGATCTTCCAGGCAACACTTCCCGACGGTCGCGTTGTGCTAATGGAAGGTAAAGAAAACTGGACCGAGAAACGATGGCCGGAGGGAAGCACCGTTGAGCTTCTTTATTGTCCGGACAACGAAAGCGAGCCGTTGATTGAGAAGGCCAACCGCATTATTCCTGCCGTGTTCTGCGCGATCGGTGCCCTGGCGACCTTTGCAGCGATCGCACTCTACTACGCAGAATCCACGCAACTTGTCTAAAAGTGCATGACGCAGAATCAAATAGCTGAAGCAGTGAAGCCGGCAAGAGACGAGAAAATAATAAAAAAGCAATTCGATTTGGAAGGCGGTCTTGCTGCAATATTCAATTTTCTATAATTGCAACCGATTCAAGGAATTATTGATGTAAAAACAACCATTCATTCCATATGCCAGACAGGAGATATGGCTTCAATGCAGGCAATTAGAAACCGACTTAAGATATTCCTAATAATATTCCTCGTACTGATCATTTCCGGCACCGCAGGATTCATGCATCTTGAGAACAGGTCACTTATCGATTCATTATACTTCGTTATCGTAACAATGGCGACTGTGGGATTCGGAGATGTGCACCCGGTGACGGAGGGGGGAAAGGTCTTTACAATCATACTCATCGTGATGGGTGTAGGCACTTTTCTCGGCGTTATCGCCAATGTGACCGAGATGCTCCTGGCACATAGAGAGATTGAAAGCCGCATGGAGAAGCTAAACATGGTCATCGGTGTATTTTTCAGTGAAGTAGGACTGAAGCTTCTTGCTATGTTTTCATCCTACGACGAAAACTTCGACACTGTCAGATCCGAACTGATCATAACCGGAAGATGGACCGACGAACAGTTCTCAAGAGCAAGCCGTACCATGAAGTCCTATGGTTACAAAACCAGCATAGGCATTCCCGAACTCAAGGACCTGCATTCATTTCTCTCAGGAAAGAGAGACTTCCTGATCAGGCTGTTGGAAAATCCTGTTCTTCTGGAACATGAAACATTTACAGACCTGCTCCGCTCAGTGTTCCACCTTGCTGAAGAGATGGCATACCGCCCTGAGATTTCCGATCTGCCACCAACAGACCGAAACCACCTTTCCGGCGACATAAAAAGGGCATACCACCTGCTTGTTGACGAGTGGCTGGACTATATGAAGTATCTCAAAGCCAATTACCCTTTCCTGTTCTCGCTGGCCCTGAGGACAAATCCGTTCAACAAAAAAGCATCGGTTATTGTCGCCGAATAGGTGCCTTATTTTGGTTCATCCGGTTCTTGCTAGCTTCCTGCTATACGTAATAGGCACTGTATAAATTTTCTTCCGTATCACCTGAACAGTTCCGAATGAAAGCTGCAGCCCTGAGACATTACCACCCTTTACTGACTTTCAAAAAAATGATTGCCGGTGCCAGCGTCTCAGATAATGGCAGGTGTCGATCTGAAATAAAAGATTTTCTGTTGATGCCCTTAACTTTTGTTTGCTCATCCTTTTGTCAGATAACGGAAAGCCGATTTTGTTTTATGGATTGTCGGATCGAGTCCGGCAATGACAATCGAGTTGATTTGAAACAGGGGCTGACAAGTTTCTGCATTCGAGTTTTCGGATGGATACCAGTTACCAAAGGATTATACCGGCAGAAACAGCCTTTGTCGCACGATAGAGCGCCAAATCAAACAGGATAGAAAAATCAGGATAAAATAATCCCAGATTACGCAATAGAACGTATAGGCACTTGTATAAGTAAATATTATCCTGGTCAAAGTGATTTTCAAGCGGTGAATCAAATATTTTTCTTGTGAAAAATATTCTGAGCCGCGGAAAGCCACTTTGACCAGGATGCCAACGGGTATTATGTCTTTATTGCTTAATCTGGGTTTATTTCTTCACTTCTTCCGAAGTTTTGCCGGCGCCTTCCGGTTTCTTGCCTGTAAGTTCCGCGGCGTGCCACCCTCCACCCAGCGCCTTGATGAGCAGCACGGCCGCAGTAAGCCTCTGTCCGCGAATTCCCACGGCCGTCTTTTCGTTGTTGAGCGCAATGGCCTGCGCGACAATAACATTCAGAAAGCTTACTGTTCCCGCCTTATACTGATTGGTTGTCAGCTTGACCGATTCTATTGCATAATTGACGGCTTCGTTCTGCACAGCCGCCTCCTCTGCCAGTATGCGCAGAGCGGCGAGGTTGTCCTCCACCTGCTGAAAACCGGTGAGAACCGTCTGCCTGTATGCCGCCACAGTCGCATCATACGAAGCTATGGCCTGATCGGTCTGGGCGGCGCGCGCACCGCCGTCAAAAATCGTCTGCGCCAGCAGGGCCGGACCGAGAGACCAGAAGAAACTGGGTACGGTAAACAGGTCCCCTATGACCGGATTTTGATATCCGGCGGACGCCGACAGCGTCAGCGATGGATAGTAGGCCGCCCTGGCGACGCCGATCTGGGCATTGGCCGCGGCAACCTTGCGTTCCGCCGAGGCTATATCCGGGCGGCGCTCAAGGAGATCAGAGGGAATGCCGACCGGTATCTGCGGAATGTCCGGTACTTCGGCAGTTGCCGGCAGCGCAAAATCGGCCGGAGCCTGCCCCATAAGGATGGCAATTGCGTGCTCAAGCTGCGCCCGCTGCACACCTGTGTCGATTGCCTGTGCCTCGGTCGATTTAAGCTGCGTCTGTGCCTGAATGACATCGGCCTTCGCCGCCACACCGGCCTTGTATCTGTTCTGCGTCAGTTCCAGCGATTTCCTGTAGGCGGCAACCGTATCGTCAAGAATGCGCTTCTGCACGTCGATAATGCGCAACTGGAAATAATTCTGGGCCACCTCCGTCTGTATCGACAGCCGGAGGGCCTGCAGATCCGCCGCCGAAGCCTGTGCCGTCGCTGTGGAAGATTCCACCTGCCGTCTCACCTTTCCCCACAGATCAATCTCCCAACTGATCCCGCCGGATACGGAATACTGCGTGGCGGTGTCGGTGCCGGAGGAGGTGCTTACGTTTGCAGGCCGGGAACGGGTGGCGGACGCGGATGTGGTCACTCTTGGAAAGTAAGCGGCGCGCGCCCCCTGCACCATGGCCAGCGCCTGCCTGTACTGAGCCTCCGCCTGGGCAAGAGACTGATTGGATACGTTCACCTTGTCCACCAACGAATTGAGAACGGGATCGTTGAATGCTTTCCACCATGCGGTCTTTATCTCATGATCGCGCGGCGTAGCCTCTTTCCAGCCTTTCAGTTCCTTGAATTCTTTCGGCACAACGGCCGTGGGGCGCACATAATCAGGACCCACACTGCAGGCGGCCATGGACGCCACCAGCAGTAACATTAATATCAGGCGGTATTCTTTCGGCATAAAAGCGACAAAGAGTTTATTAATCACACTCATCATACCTTCGCACCTCCCGCAGTATCCAGCACGGGGCTTACCATGCCGTTTTTCCGGCCGGTCACGGCGAGACACCACAGGCGGAAGCGGTCAAGATAAAGATAGACGACCGGAGTTGTGTAAAGCGTCAGCATCTGACTGACAATCAGGCCGCCGACAATGGCAATGCCCAGAGGGCGACGCAATTCAGCCCCTTCACCGGCGCTGACAACAAGCGGCAGAGCGCCGAGAAGCGCGGCCATCGTTGTCATCATGATCGGCCGGAAGCGGATGATACAGGCTTCAAATATGGCCTCGCGCGGGCTTCTGCCCTGCTTGCGCTCCACGTCCAGCGCGAAATCGATCATCATAATGGCATTTTTCTTTACGATGCCGATCAGCAGGATGATGCCGATCAGCGCCATGATCGTAAACTCCGTCCTGAACACCATCAATGCCAGGATAGCACCGACGCCGGCCGAAGGCAACGTCGAAAGAATCGTGACCGGATGCACATAGCTTTCATAGAGAATGCCGAGTACGATATAGATGGCAACCAGGGCGGCAAGGATAAGCCAGGGCTGGCTCTGCAGGGACGCCTGAAAAGTTCTTGCCGTCCCCTGGAAGCTGCCGCGTATGGAGCCCGGCACGCCGATGCGGTTCATCATGTCGGCAATGGCATCTGTGGCATCGGAGAGGGCAACGCCGGGCGGCAGATTGAAGGAGATCGTGGAAGCGGCGAACTGTCCCTGATGGTTGACGGACAGCGGCGTGTTGCTCAACCCATATGAGGCAAAGGACAGCAGGGGAACCTGGGCCCCACCTGACAGTTGCGTGCCTGTCTTTGTGGCCACCGGGACCGATACATACAAATCGCGCAGTGACTCAGTGCCCTGCGCATACTGCGGGGCCACCTCCATAACGACGCGATACTGGTTGAGAGGATTATAGATGGTGGAAACCTGACGCTGGCCGAAAGAGCTGTAGAGGGTTGCATCGACAAGCGCCACCGATATTCCCATGCGCGAGGCCGCATCGCGGTCCACGTTGACGTAGCTTTGCAATCCCCTGTCCTGCTCGTCGGTGTTTACATCCACCAGTTCAGGGAGCTGTGCCATGGCCTCGCGGATCTTCTTTTCCCAGAACCTCAGTTCGGTGAGGTCTTCCGCCTGGAGCGTATACTGGTACATAGCCCCCGAGTGGCGGCCGCCGACGCGGATGTCCTGCACCGGCTGCAGAAACAGCCTCGCTCCCGGCTCTCCGGCAAGCTGCGGGCGCAGCCGCGCCATCACCCGGTCGGATGACACCTTCCGCTCGGCAAGCGGCTTCAGAGTCACAAACATGAAACCGGAGTTTATCTGCCCGCCTCCCGTAAAACCGGCGACATTTTCAACAGCCGGGTCGCTTCTGACAATGTTCATGATGTTGATCAATTTCTTCTGCATGGCCTGGAACGATATGTTCTGATCGGCCTGTATCATGCCCGTGAATCTTCCCGTGTCCTGCTGCGGGAAGAAGCCCTTCGGAACGATTATATAAAGGAAGATATTGAGGCATATGGTCAGAAGCAGGATGAGCATCATCAGCGGTCCGTGCCGAAGCGCCCACCCCAGAGAACGCTCATACCAGGAGAGAAGGGTGTTGAACACCTGCTCGCTTGTCCTGTAAAATTTCCCCTTTTTCACATTGTCCTGCGGTTTGAGCAGACGGGCGCACATCATCGGCGTTGTCGTCAGAGAAACAACCAGCGACACCATTACCGCCGCGGAGAGAGTCACGGCAAACTCGCGGAATATGCGCCCGATGATTCCTCCCATCAGCAGGATGGGAATGAAAACGGCCACCAGGGAAAGGCTCATGGAAAGCACGGTGAACCCCACCTCACGCGCCCCCAGGAGCGCCGCCTTGAAGGGCTCCATCCCCTGTTCGATATGGCGCGAGATGTTTTCCAGGACGACAATGGCGTCGTCCACGACGAAGCCGGTGGCGATGGTCAGCGCCATCAGCGAAAGATTGTCCAGACTGTAATTCGCGAGATACATGACGCTGAACGTGCCGATCAGCGATACCGGCACGGCAACGCTGGGAATCAGCGTCGAATAAACGTTTCGCAGAAACAGAAACACCACCAGGATTACCAGAGCGACGGAGATCATCAGCGTGCGCTCCACTTCGCGCAGAGAAGCGCGGATGGTGGGAGTGCGGTCATTGGCAACGGTCACATCGATGGCACTCGGTATCGAGGACCTCAACTGCGGCAGTATGTCCTTGATGCGGTCGACCGTCTCGATAACATTGGCTCCCGGCTGCTTGCTGACAACAAGGAGCACGGAAGCCTTTCCGTTATAGAACCCCGCATTCCTCAGGTCCTCCACGGAGTCGACGACCTCGCCGAGATCGGCCAGCCGCACGGCGGCTCCGTTGCGGTAGGTAATGATCAGCGGCTGATATGCCGCGGCCGTCTTGGCCTGATCGTTGGCATAGATCTGCCAGTACCTGTCGCCGTCTTCCACCGCTCCTTTGGGTCTGTTCGCGTTGGATGCGGCAATGGCAGCCCGCACCGCCTCGATGCCGATGCCGTATTTATTCAGCAGCGTGGGGTTGAGCTCCACCCGCACCGCAGGCAGAGAGCTGCCGCCGACATTGACCTGGCCGACACCTTTCACCTGGGACAGTTTCTGCGCCAGTATGGTCGAGGCGGCATCGTATATCTGCGGCTTGCTCATAGTGTCCGACGTCAGGGCGATGATGAGAATCGGCGCCTCCGCCGGATTCATCTTCCGGTAAGTCGGATTTCTCGGCATTCCTGTAGGCAGAAGACTGCGGGCGGCGCTGATAGCCGCCTGGACATCGCGGGCGGCGCCGTCTATGTCGCGGCTCAGATCGAACTGGAGCACGATGCGCGTCGATCCCAGTGAGCTTGTCGAAGTCATCTCGGTGACACCGGCAATTCGCCCCAGTGACCGCTCCAGCGGCGTGGCTACGGTTGCCGCCATCGTCTCCGGACTGGCTCCCGGCATGGAAGCCTGAACCGATATAGTCGGAAAATCCACCTGGGGAAGCGACGCCACCGGCAGAAGAAAAAAAGCGACGATCCCCGTCAATACTACACCCAGCGTAAGCAATGTTGTCGCCACAGGGCGATAGATGAAGATCGAGGAGATGCTCATGAACACACCTCATCATCGTACGCCGCGGAACGGCCGTAACTGCTTGATACGCGCCGGGCAAGCCGGTCAAAGGCCAGGTAAATTACCGGAGTGGTGAAAAGCGTCAGAATCTGGCTCATGATAAGCCCCCCCACCATGGTAATGCCCAGCGGATTTCTCAGTTCGGAACCCACACCGCTGCTGAGCATCAGCGGCAGAGCGCCGAGCAGCGCCGACATGGTGGTCATCAGAATCGGGCGGAAACGCAGCAGGGAGGCCTGGAATATCGCCTCCCGCGGCGTCTTGCCCTCCTTGCGTTCCGCATCGAGCGCAAAATCAATCATCATGATGGCGTTCTTCTTCACAATGCCGATCAGCAGGATGATGCCGATGATGCCGATAATGCCCAGATCGGTGCGGGAAAGCATGAGCGCGAGAAGCGCTCCGACGCCCGCCGAGGGAAGCGTGGAGAGGATGGTCACCGGATGAATGTAGCTTTCATAGAGAACACCCAGGACGATATAGACGGCAACGATCGCCGCCAGAATAAGCAGCAGGGTGCTTGTAAGCGAGGCGCGGAAGGCCAGCGCCGCCCCCTGAAACCCCGTCCGGACGCTGAGCGGCAGGCCGATTTCCCTCTCGGCGGACTCGATTGATTTGACTGCATCGCCCAGTGAAGCGCCTTCGGCAAGATTGAAGGATATGGTAGCCGCGGGAAACTGCCCCAGATGATTGACCGCGAGCGTGGCCGGCTTTTCCTCAATGGTCGCTATGGATCCCAGGGGCACCTGGCTGCCGGACGATGATGCTATATAAAGATCGTTGAGCGCCGCCGGCCCGCGTTTATATTCGGGATGGACCTCAAGAACGACCCGGTACTGGTTGGACTGTGTAAAGATGGTGGAAACCAGCCGCTGGCCGTAGGCATCGTACAGGATGTTGTCGATGGCGGAAACGGTTATTCCCATACGCCCCGCGGCATCGCGGTCTATGTTTACGTACGCCTGCAGACCCAGATCCTGAAGATCGCTGGCCGTATCGGCAAGATACGGCGACCGCGAGAGCCTTTCCAGCAGGCGGCCGTTCCAGAGACTCAGCTCATTGGGATCGGCCGTTTCCAGCGTGAACTGGTATTGCGTGCGGCTCACCCTGTCCTCGATGGTCAGGTCCTGAACCGGCTGCATGTAAAGGGATATCCCTTCGAGCGAGGCAAGTTTGGGCTGCAGGCGGCGAATCACTCCCGATGCATCGCGATCACGCTTGTTCTTCGGCTTGAGGTTAATCAGCATGCGTCCGCTGTTGAGGGTGACATTCGTCCCGTCAACGCCGATGAAAGAGGAAAGGCTTTTCACGGCAGGATCCTGAAGGATAATTTTTGCGAGTGCCTGCTGCCGCTCCGCCATCGCCTGGAAAGATATGGACTGGGGGGCCTCGGATATGCCCTGAATCATACCTGTATCCTGCACAGGGAAAAACCCCTTCGGAATCACGATATAAAGCAGGACGGTCAAAAGCAGTGTAACAAAAGCCGTGATCAGCGTCGCCTTCTGGTGATTGAGCACCCACTCCAGCATCTCGCCGTAACGGGCAATCATCCTGTCGAAGAACTGTCCGCCGGCGTGATAGAAACGGCCCTGTCTTTCTTCCGGTATGCGTCTCAGCAGTTTCGCGCACATCATGGGGGTCAGCGTCAGAGAGACAACGCCCGAGATGAGAATGGAGACGGCCAGCGTTATGGCAAACTCGCGGAAGAGCCTGCCGACAACGTCGCCCATGAAAAGCAGCGGTATCAGGACCGCAACCAGGGAAAAGGTCAGGGAGATGATCGTAAAGCCGATCTGCTCCGATCCCTTGATGGCCGCTTCCAGCGGCGGCATCCCCTGCTCTATGTATCTGGCGATGTTCTCGATGACGACTATGGCGTCGTCAACCACGAATCCGGTGGCAATGGTAAGCGCCATCAGGGTCAGGTTGTTGATGCTGAATCCGGCCAGATACATGACGCCGAACGTGCCGATCAACGACAGCGGCACGGCGACACTGGGAATTATGGTTGCCGAGAAGTTGCGCAGGAAAAGAAAGATCACCATGACGACCAGCGCCACGGCCAGAATCAGTTCAAACTGCACGTCCTTAACCGAAGCCCTGATCGTAACGGTGCGGTCGGACAGCAGCATAACGTCCACGGAACCGGGAAGAGCCGACCTCAACTGCGGCATGACCTTCTTGATCCGGTCCACCACTTCGATTACATTGGCTCCCGGCTGCCTCTGGATGTTGACGATAACCGCCGGGGCCTCGTTGTACCATGCGGCAAGGCGGACATTCTCGGCATCGTCGCGCAATATGGCGACATCGGAAAGCCTGACGGGCGCTCCATTTCGGTAGGCAATGATGAGCTTTTCATATTCGGCGGCCGATTTAAGCTGATCGTTGGCATCGATCATCGACGCGCGGACAGGACCGTCGAAACTGCCCTTGGCCTGGTTGACATTGGCGGCGCTGATGGCCGTGCGGACGTCCTCAAGGGTAAGTTTATATGACGCCAGCGCTCTGGGATTGGCCTGAATGCGCACAGCCGGCCTCTGTCCGCCGCTTATGCTCACCATTCCGACACCCGGCAGCTGCGAAATTTTCTGGGCCAGCCGCGTATCGACCAGGTCCTGCACCTTCGGCAGGGGCAGGGTACTGGAAGTCACCGCCAGTGTGAGGATGGGCGCATCGGCCGGATTTACCTTGTTATAGATCGGCGGCATCGGCAGATCGGTAGGCAGGAAATTGCCGGCGGCGTTGATAGCCGCCTGAACTTCCTGCTCCGCCACATCGAGATCCAGGTTCAGGTTGAACTGCAAAGTGATGACGGATGCCCCGCCGGAACTCGTGGAAGACATCTGGTTGAGACCGGGCATCTGGCCGAACTGACGCTCCAGAGGAGCCGTGATTGAAGAGGTAACAACGTCGGGACTGGCGCCGGGATACAGCGTCACTACCTGGATCGTGGGATAATCAACCTGCGGGAGAGCCGAAATGGAAAGGACCCGGTAGGCAATAATGCCCGAAAGGAGGATGGCAATCATGAAAAGAGACGTCGCCACGGGACGCAAAATAAAGGGGCGCGAGGGATTCATAGCACATTCCGCCCTAATGATTGCTCAAGGCTTTTATAAGGGAGGTTCGCTGCATCTTTCATTTATCCTTATTTTGAGGCTTTTCCCTGCGACCGCCTTCCCGCATCGGCTTTTTGCCCTGCCGCAAAGCCCCGGCAGACTCTTCGGTGACAATCTCCACCTTCGTCCCCTCGCGGAGTTTGTCTCCTCCGACCACAACGACCATCTCCCCGTCCGACAACCCCGAGGTAACAGCGACATTATCGCCCTCCGCAGGACCCAGCAGCAGGGGCCTCACGGTTACGCTCTTGTCCTGCTTGACAACATAAGCGAAAGTGCCGATGGAGCCGCGCTGCACCGCAGCCGTGGGTATAACCGTCGCGGCGGTCATTGTGTCTACCTTCATGCTGGCATTGACGAACTGGTTTGCAAACAGCTCATTATCCTTGTTTTCAAACCTGGCCTTCAATTTCACCGTGCCTGTGGTCGTATCGATCTGGTTGTCAACGGCAAGAAGCGTCCCCTTTGAGAGCAATGTCTTGCCCTCCTGATTGTAGGCATATACGGGCAGGGGTTCGGCAGTCTGCAGTTTTTTCATAATCACCGCGAGATTGTCCTGGGGAACGGAAAAGACGACGGTTACCGGCTGAAGCTGCGTGATGACCGCTATGCCGTTGGTGTCGTTTGCCTGAATCATATTTCCCGGGTCCACAAGCCGCAGGCCGATGCGGCCTGTTATCGGCGCAGTGATCCGGGAATACGTGAGCTGCAGTTTGGCATTGGCAATCTGTCCCCGATCCGTCTTCACGGCGCCCCGATACTGCAGCACCAGAGCCTCCTGGGTGGTCACCTGCTGCTCGGCTATGGAATCCTGAGCCAGCAACTGTTTATACCTCACCAGATCATTTTCCGCGTTTTTCAGCAGGGCCTCGTCCTTGGCAAGCTGTCCTTCAGCCTGCATCAGCTGCACCTGAAACGGCCGGGGATCGATCTCTGCAAGCAGCACCCCCTCCTTTACATACTGTCCCTCCTTGAAGTGCACGCGCATCAACTGTCCGCTGACCTGCGACCGCACTGTCACCGTATTGACAGGTATCACGGTCCCCAATCCCTTCAGATAGACATCCACATCGGCCTTTTTTACAGCCGCGGCCATCACAGGCTGAGGACGCTGCATGGCGGACCGCTTGTCCGGCCCCATGCCGAGAAAGGCAGGCCTGAAAAAGACAAGACCGGCTGTGCCGCCGATCAATATTGCAGCCAGCAGCCAGAACCACCAGCGTCTCCTGAGGTGTGAAACAATGCCCCCCTTTTTCGCTTCAGGCTTCAATTCTGCTGCGTTTTCAGGAGTTTCCCCTGTATCGCTTCCTGAACTGTTGTGTTCTTCCATATCAAATCTTCACTTTTTAAAAGAAATATCAGCGTATTTCAGGCTTTCCGGTAATTTACAGTCCCTGTTTCACTGCAACTGATATGCCAGGAAGACCTTGAATCTATATTGTTTCCGCATCGAAACCCGGCTTTTTTATAAGTCAGGTTCTCAATCAGCGACGGAATCAAGACGGCAGCAAGGAAACAGCGTAGCGCTGTTATAAAAAGCCCACTCGGGGACAGGCTGCAAACCCGTCTTTTTTCGCTATTGCCGACGCGGACACCGACTCGGAAACAGCCCCTGCCGGATAATTGGTATCCAGAAGTGGTATCCAGGCGACTAAAATGTATCCAGGCGATCAAGCTGTTGTCTTCCCGCTTTTTCCTCCTGGCATTGCAATGCGGCCGGTTTACGACAGAAAGGCATGAAATGTCAAGGACATATAAGACCGTTCCCGTCTGGAAAGGGCTATTTTCAGGATTGAAGCTATAGCGGAAGCAAACAATTGTCAAAGAGTCAAAGAATTGGCATATATTCCGGTAACTACCAGCTACTTATTTTTAACCGGACATTAAAATTATTTCTTTCAGACCGCAGTGGTACAATGAAAGTTGCGCACAAAGGGAACTCCCAATTATTCTCTATTAATTCAATCACATTCCGCCAACCCTTGAAACATTAGGGTGATTTTCAGGTGTTTTTCGAGGGTTGACCGGGCATTAATTTCCGCTTAAATAAAAACCATAATTCCTCACCTCACAGCAGGCAAATTATCATTTCTGATTTTTAAATCACAAAACCATTTCTCAGAAAAAGACTGATCCGTTCATAAGGACAGATCTCAGACCTGCCCGTATCGATACGGATCAAAATATTAAGGCGGTTATTCATGGAATTCATCAATCATACACCTTTCCCGGCATTGGCCTGCGTTACCTCAGATTTGAATGACGACAAATACCACATGGCTGTAATGCGTGCGACGCTGGAGATAAAGGACGACGGTACCCTTACATATGCCAAAGAGCAGATGCCTCTCGCTGTCACCGACGACTATTTCGGCAAGCTTAATCAAAGCAGCGTCCGTCAGGAGAGCGATCTCGCTCCCTACAAACCGAAGTGCGACGTTATTGTCAATGCCACGGCGCACTCCCCGAGAGGCAAACCGGTGCAAAGGTTTATGGCCGGTATTCGTGTATACGGCGCATTCCAGCGCCGCCCCGTCCCGCCCCGCCCTCACGGCCTCAATCAGTTTACATCGCCGTCGCCGGAAGCCCTGGCTGCCTGGAAGAAAAAGGTCGCAGATATTGAAAAGAATCCTTATCTTCCCGGGAAGCTTATTTGCAGCAAGTTTCTTGTCGTCCATGGCCCGCGATTATGGCGAAGAGGTTTTTTCGGCGGCTGGAAACTGGCGGATTCCAAGCCGATTATTTCGCTGCCAATACGCTACGAGCATGCCTACGGCGGACAGAACCGCATCGAGATCGACAATCCGGGCGCCAGGTACGTGCCGGAGAAGTACCGCCTTGCACCTGAACAGCGTGCAGCCCATCCCGACGGGCCGGAGAAAGCGCCCGTTGCCCATATGGTCTGCGAAACCAATCCGGTGGGATGCGGTTATGCCGAACCCTGGTACCTGAAGGCAAAGAAGTTGTGGGATTACTACGCACCGCTGATTGAAGCGCCCGACGATCCCGTGCGTGAATTCAGAAAGGCTTACGAACCGCAGGGCCTTGGCGTAATTGCCAAAGGATGTCTGCCGCGGCGCAAACTCTGCGGCACTATCGACAAGGCCTTCATTGAAAGCCAAAAGCCTCTGCCCGATGATTTTGACTTTGCTTTCTGGAACTGCGCGCATCCTGATCTGCAGATAGCCTACCCCGACGGAAACGAGGTCATCGATCTTTTCAATTTGTGTCCACACAACGCACCCGGGACAACAAAAGACGATAAGGCCAACACCATTCTGCGTTTTTCTCTACCCGGTCATACGCCTTATGTCCTGGTCCGTCATGAAAACGGCGTGATGCTGCCGATGGCCGTTTCGTTCGACACGCTTGTCATCGAACCGGATGAGCGAAGGGTAAGCTGTGTCTATCGTATTCTTCTTCCCCTTGAGCCGGCAGTAAGGATTCTTGAAGCCCGTCTGATATTTAACGAACAGTCAAAGGAGGTTTCCCGACATGGCTGACAAGATCGGCGCACGAAAAGATTCCAGCTTCAAAGCCGTCTGCACTGCCCCTGATTTTTGCAGAACGCCTGTGGGTCTAAGCACACCGCCGCTGCCATATATGATCATCTCTAATTTAGACGAGAGCACACAAGTTGTGCCCAATGTAAGATTTAACGGCAAGCCCTGCTTTGTTCTCGATCAGAGCATCGTACCGACATGCAGGGGGGATGAACCGGGCACGGCGAAGGGTATCCGCTCAGGCACTGTGCGCGGAAAAACCAAACCCACGAGTGCCAGCAGCAGTGTACGCGCCGGGGGAAAGAACATTGTGCGGGAGCGCGACACCTGCACTATGAACGACGGCAATACCAACGGTCTTTTTCTTATCCAGTCTCAGCCGGGCTGCGGTATCGGCACTGACTGCAAGCCGGATGGCAACACCAGACCGGAAGTTAAAACCGCACCTGAGGAAAAAGGTTTTTTAGACAAGCTGGATGAGTTGTACGAACAAACCAAAAAGGAGATTAAGGAAGCGGTAAAACGCCCGGCAGAAGCAATCAAGGGTGCAGTGAAAGACACGATCAACACCATTCCTGAGCTGGGCACTATGCTCATGCAAGGCAGGATTGTGGATAATGCAGAGCAGATGGAAACAACTGCCGCTCTGCTTGATCTGTTCGGCAAGAACGCATCGGCGGAGCAACTGAGAACCTCGGCGGATGCCATACGAACAGGTTCCCGGGACGTCCGCTTTCCCGCCTTTGAGATGAGCAATCAGGCCCAGGAAGGCGGCGCCGTGATTTCCATGGCTGCTTCATTCGTAACCGGCGGTATGGGACTGCTGAAGGGCGGTGCCAAGCTCAGCGTAAAGGGAGCGGCGAAACTCGGCGGCAAATCCGGGAAAACCGCGGTGAAAGATGCCGCGGCCATTGCAAGGGAAGAGAAAGCGCTTGCCGGAGCAGTCAACAAAGGCGATGGAGTCAAGATAAAGCGTACCCCTGCCAAGGGGGCCGCATTCGGCGAGAAGATGGCCCATCAAAAGATGGAGGAACTGGGTTATAAACGCATTGACAAGGGCGGCGAATATGCTCCGGGCCAGAAAGGCATCGACGGCGTATATAAAAACACCAACCCGCCGCCGGATTATGTTATTATGGAGTCCAAGTATAATACATCACAGTTAGGATATACAAAAGATGGACGGCAGATGAGTGATAAGTGGGTGAAAGCTCGGCTAAAAGATGCTGTAGGCAAAGACGCAGCATATGATATTATGAACAGCATGAAAAACAGTTCAACTCAAAAATGGCTTATGACGGTGGACGAAGCCGGCAATGTTAAAGGAAAGGTGTTGGATAGCAGCGGCAAAATAGTGCGCGGTGTCAAACCATTTTGATGGAGGGGAAGATGAGGGACAAGCTGAAAAGCAAAAAGATTTTTAACGAGTCGATTGAATATGATTTAAAAATAATTAATAAGTTTGAGGAAGAAGCCAAAGCAAACCCGGCAACTGATCCGGATAGACAAGCGGGATTTTTATACGATATTTGGGGATGCTATAGAGAAGTTCTTTATCAACGTTATTCCCGCGGCGACGATCTGCAAGAGTTAAGCGCCTGGTTCGTGAAAACTGTCGAATCATGGGAATTCTGCAAAGGTTATCTGGAAAAGGAAGTAACTGATAAAGAGTATCGTAAACAATGGACTGGGCTTGATTTTGACAATTACTTTGATTTCCTCTGGCATCTCTCCTTTGCCTTCATCCTCAAGGCCGAGCCGAAATTGCTGACGCGGGTTATTATCCTTATAAACAATCAAGGCAAGGATGCGCTGCTTGACAGGATACTTCAAAAAATCGGGGCAGGAAACAAGGTATCCGACAAGCTGCTCTATCCCCGGCCCTACAAGTCGCTGTTTGAAGCCCTGGATGCCCCGAAAGAAAAGCAGCCCGCTCTGGTGGCCCGCTTTCTCAAAAACTGGTATGAAGACTGTAAAAAGGCATACTGGTACAATAATGGTAAGGATGAAGACTCCGGTTATTTCGGTTACTGGTGTTTTGAGTCCGCTCTTGTTGTAAGGCTTTGGGATATCGACGACAGTTCCTTTGCCGATCATCCCAATTACCCGAAAGATTTAGCCCATTGGAGGAAATAAAAATCTATGTCCCTTTTCGGCACACTTAAAAAGCAATCCAAAGGACGCGATGAATTCGCTGCCATGCTGATAAATTATCTCAAAGACATCAAAGAACCCCGTTTTATAGAATATCGGCGTGAAAATTTCAGCCTGACCCTCGGAGAGGACATGGTTGCGCTGGAGAGTTATTATCAAAAATTCTTGGCTGCGGATGCAGACAGGCACGATCGGACCATGTACGAAATATACCAGGCCTTGCAGCCGCCCAAGCCGATTAAGGACTATCAGGAGGTGAAGCATCTGCTGATGCCCGTACTGCGTTCGCAAATGCAGGCCAATAACCGGGCATTGCAATTCAAGGCGTCGAAAATCAACGCCGGGCGCGAGGTCTTGCTGCAACTGGCGGGGGATTTGCGAACTGGAATCGTAATCGATAATCCCCAGATGATGCAGTATGTCGTGGAGGAAAATATCTTAAAATGGGGTTTGAAGACGGAACAAGTAAAAAATGATGCCCTGAATAATCTGGCAAAAGAGAGCAAACCCGATTTTGAAGAAGTGGAAAAGGGGATTTTTCGCAGTGCCTGGGCCGACGGGTTTGATGCGTCCCGGCTTCTTATCCCCGGATTATTTAAAGGGCTGGGGATCGAAAAGGATATTTTAGCAATGGCAAGCAATGCCGATTCCGTATGGGTGACGGACGGCAGCAAACCGGAGAATGTGGCTGCGTTGATTAAAAAAGCCGCCCCTGCGCTGCTCCAGGAAGGCCGCCCGCTCACGCCCGACCTTTTTGTTTTAAAGAATAACTATTGGCAGCTATTTACGCTCAATGCCGATCATCCGGCCTATGGAATGCAGGAAGAGCTTTTCAAGCTGTGGATGGATGACATTTACGCGCAGCAGCAACAAACGCTCAGGCAGATATACCAGGATGAAAACAATGACCCGTTCATTGCCACTTATACCGTTTCACAAAAGGCCGGGAGAGTCGTTACTTATTGCGCATGGACTCAAGGCATTACCATACCGTTTTGGCTTCCCAAAACCGATTTGATCGTATTCGTCCCTGAAGATGGAGAATCCTTTCCAATACCATGGGCGCGGGTTGAAGCTGCCTTGGGGAAACTGCCTGTAGTCAAATCAATCGACGCGCCGTTGCGCTATGAAGTCGAGGATTTTCCTTCCGAGGAGCAATTCAAAGCGATGACGGAGTGAATTACCCCGCCCACAGGGCGGGGCATCTATGACCTTTAAAACAATTCTAA
>CAZLFA010000030.1:0-43896 GCA_964558665.1 uncultured Syntrophaceae bacterium | reverse complement strand
TATCAAAGAACCAAAATTAACATGATTTATGCACAACAAACCCAGAAGACCCAAAAATGTTAATGCCTGCAGAAGCCCCTGTACTGATCAGGCAGATAGAGCATTGCTATTCCCTGACTGCTGAAATAATTTTTGATTTCCTCTTCGTTTTTACCGCCGCCCGGGACACAACCCGATGTGACTCCCGCATCAACCAGTATACCGGGTGCATCAGTAAAAGGGAAGAATGCATCGGCTGCAAAGACGGCTCCCCTGATGTCATTTCCATGCTCTTTCGCCCGCGTTACAGCAACTCTGGCCGCTTCAACCGTGGAGGGGCCGCCGCCCGCACCCAGCAGAATCCCGTCTTTGGCAAGAGCGATCTCGTTTCCGCCATGGTTTGAACTGAAGGCAACCGCCCAGGCAACGATAAGTGAAGCTATGTCGAGATCCTGTGAATTACATCCTGCCCAACGGCACTCCTTGACATCCAGAATATAATCTGCAGGCGGCTGATTGAGAAAACCGCCGCGTACAAAGCGGTATGCATTACTGTTTCTCGTAATAAAAGGCGTTTCGAGTGCACTGTTTTCATAGAGTTTGCGTTCACTGCGCCTGCCCAGAACATTAATCGCCTGCGTCGTGAACGAAGGTGCCATGATCAGGTCGAGCATCCATTTACCGGCGCCGAACAGTTCTTCTCTTCTTGAACTTGCAAGCAGAAGTCCGGCAAGCTCTTCATCGACTGTAAAGTTTGTTATTACCTCGCCACCCCAGATGGAGCGCGGATCACCAAAAAGCGTTTCTTCAACAGCATGCGCCCGGGACACTTCGCTGACAGCCATGCCGCACGGATTGCCGTGTTTGGCTGCAATGCAGATATGGGGGAGTGAAGACATATTCAGCCTCAAAGCCTCAGCGGTCAGACACATCGTATACAGGATAGAGTCAGCGTCAGCCATGTTGGTAAAACATGGACTATCTCCGGATACCCGCCTGAATTTCAACAGGGACAGAGGATCATCATCTTCTTCGAGAACAAAGGCAGATGCAGGTTTCTGGTACGGATTTTCACCGTTTTTAAGGTCCATGGCAAAACGTCCGGATAAAATACGGCCTTTTCTCTTATCTTTTACAAGTGAGGTATAATGTCGGGCGATAGCGGCGCATGCTTTATCCGCCAGTTCAAGGCGCAACGGCTCCGAAATGTCTTTCGTGCAGGAAATCTGAGCGACAACCCTTTTCATGTCCTCAACACACATGACCGCGATACGACCGCCTTTAACGGCAAGTCCCAGAAGAGTCCTGCCGCCGATGTCATTTCCCACCGAAAGAGGATAAGGAATAACGTAAACCAGATCAATAGACGGCTCTGATGAACCGGTGAGCGCAAATTCTACCTTGGCATGCAGCGTCGGCGGAAAACCATAGTTTTCATTCACCCCGGTATATTCGGCAATATCTCGTACCGGCAGCCCTTTCCTGCTCAGCAGATCAACCGTTTCCGCCGTTGCGATGATTTCCCACCCGCAATGGATCAGTTCCTCTGCAAACTGATCGGCACATGATGTGTCGTTTAATGAAAACAATGCCGTGCGCTTCATTTCAATGATTTTCTTCCAGAGAATAATAAATGTTTTCCAGCCAGTCCGGGCATCTTAGACGCCGGAGGTTTATGCATTTCAATCTTTCAAGCCTGAGAAACGGGAACAGGTTGTGGATGCCTGCCGGACATGCATACTGTGTTTTCATACAGGTGGGAAATACAAAACGGTCACCCACCTTATGTCCATAATCACATGGTCCGTTAACTTTGACAACTTCCGCATGGATGACATCTCTCCAGTCCTTGGGAACACCCGGTTCGAACAGCCCGTCGTTCGGGCGCATCCGGACGAGCACATCAACCCCTTTCTCCGCAGGACAGCAGACATGGCAATCCCCCTGTTCATTATACGTGTACTTGGCTCCGTAGAGTGCGCCCAGAAAATATGGATAAAGCGTATGGAACATGATCGGACATACCCTGCTGGTAAAAATTTCGTCTGTCCCGTATATTTTACCTGTTAACTGATGTTCCTTATGCCACGGACAATTCGTACTGCCCGGCAACTGCTTGACAAACAGATCCTTTTTCATAAGACAAAATCCTTCCAGCGCGTATTGGCGTTCTGATAGCCTTCCAATATTTCGTTTATTTTAGCATTGTTACAATTCATGCATTCATCACCGCAGGGGGGGGTCTTCAGCAGCAGGTTCTCGATCGTTTGGCGTTTCTCACCTTTCCATATCTCCTCAAACCGTTTCTCATACAAACTGCCATAGCTGAATTCTTTTCTTCCCCATGCCCTCCAGCATGGATATACCCCGCCGTCGCACGAAATAATGGTATAGAACTTCATCCCCTGGCAGAAATCTTCTCTCCAGTTCATCTTGCCTGTGACGCCGCATGATACCTGTTCATTTGCCGGAAATTTAATCTTTACCCGGCATTCATCATCACTTAAAAGCATGGTCTTGTGCTTCATTTCATGTATTTCAGTTTCTGAAATTTTCTTTGACACCGGTTCTTCTTTCCCTGCCGGTGAATAGTCTGTATAAGTTGCTTCCTGAATAAAGATATAATCAATGCCCAGGTCTTTGTAAAATTTAACGATATCCGAGACATGATGGAAATTTCCCTGGTACAGATAAACAGTGATGCACAGGCCGAGTTGAAGCCCCTGATCGTCTCTGCGCTTTACAGCCTTTTTGATGTTGTCCACCAGTATGGTCCATTGCTTTTCGGGACATCCGTGCAGATAGGAATATCTCTCGGGGCTGCATTCGAGGACACTGAAACGGATATACAACAGATGCGCCAGAATTCTGTCCTGCAGCGCATCATTCAGTAAAATACCGTTTGTGCACAGCCCCATGGCAAGTTTATGTCTGGCTCCATTCTCAATCGCCCTGGTCAGGCCTCTATGCATAAGCGGCTCGCCTGTGCCCTGTATAACTATCGCCTGAACACCGGCATCCGCCACCTGGCCGAAGCTGTCGATCAGCAGATCATCACTGATGGTTTCCTTAGCCTCGACTCGCTTGTTGGTATAGCAATAACGGCACTGCTGATTGCACATATTGGTAGGATTGATCTCTACTAATGCCGGAGGAAAGTACCGGTCATGTTTCCAGGCATACAGCCTGTCTGTCTGAGCGAGTGTCCTCAGGTCCTCGTAACCCTTCATGTGAATTTTATAACTCATTTTGTTCTCCAGTTATCAGTTCTGTCGTATTGTGTTTTCATGACGCCATCTCAAGAATACGGATGATATCAGCAGGCGACAGCCTGACAAAATTTCCTATTGTGCCGCTGGGCATTGTCCTGGCACATTGGGCTGCAATATCTGCAAAAATGTCCCCGTTCTTGATGCCGATTTGAGACATTATTGTCGGCATTCCCATATCCTTAAAAAACATCTTTAGTCTGTCAATTGCGTGAAGAATGCCGGTTTCACGGGCATCATCATGGATGCGTATGTCAAAAACGCGCTCGGAGAACTTGATAAACCTTTCCATGTTTGCCTGATGCACATACTGCATCCAGGCGGGGAAAATTACGCTGAGTATCTCGCCGTGCGGGATGTCATATCTTCCGCCAATTTCATGAGCAATGAGATGGCACGACCAGTCCTGCTTGCGGCCGAAACCGGCTGTATTGTCATGTGCAAGTTTGCAGGCCCACATTATCTCCGCCCTTATGTCATAATTCTGCGGGTCCTCCCGGACCAGCCGCCCGTATATCATAAGCGTCTTAAGAAGCCCTTCCCCGATCCTGTCTGTGCAATCCACATACGCCGTCTGGGTAAAGTATCTCTCGAACACATGCGACATTGCATCAACAATGCCGCATGCTGTTTGATGTTCTGTAAGAGTACAGGTAACTTCCGGATCAAGTATTGAAAATAAAGGGAACATGAAAGGATGCGAATATGAAAGCTTTTGTCGGTTTGCCGAAAATGTGATGACAGACCCCTGGTTGGACTCGCTCCCCGTGCCGGGAACAGTTAGAACCGCCGCAATTTTGAGAGATTTCTCGGGATTATGTTTCCCTTCATAGATGTGAGAGAAATCTCCTTCGTAAGGAACCCCCAAACTTATCGCCTTTGCAGAATCGATAACGCTGCCACCGCCAACTGCCAGAATGAAGTCGATGTCATGCTTCCTGCAAAGCTCAATGCCCTCATTCACCAGTTCCGCTCGCGGGTTGGGATGAACACCACCCAGTTCGATGTAGCTGACTCCCGATGCCGTCAGGGAATCGGTAACCTTTTCATGGAGCCCGTATTTCCTGAAACTTGACAGGCCGAAATGCAGCATAACCTTGTGCGCATGCCTGGATACTTCTTCACCCACGCGGGATATCATGCCCTTCCCGAAATAAATGACAGTGGGATTATAGTGAATGCCGTTTAACATCGTAATTTGTCTATGTCGAACCCGTCGATATTGTCCTTGGTGTAATGACTGCTCAGATAAAAATCACAGTTTGCGCATGATTTATTATCCTTCATGCGGTTTTCGAGCTGCATCGTCAGAAATCTTTGCCATGCTTCAGAATGCCAGAGATCCTTAAGGCTGCTGTCGTTTATATTACCGAGATTCGTCCCGCCGATGAAATCCACACAGCAGGGAGAAACATCACCGTTGCTGCGGACTGCCATGGTCGTAAACGCCATGGGACAGGTCCGACGGGGTTTCGCATCCGTACGGATATCCTCATCGGCTTTGTCTGCATCATCCTTATACAGGGCATTCGTGAATCTCGCCTTGCCTGTCTTTATCCAGTTATGAGGTTTGTCTATGTACAGCTCGTCGGCAACATCCCGATACATGCTGAAAAAAAGATCATTTTCACTGCCGTATGTATCGAGCATTTTCGGCGCTATAAAAGGACGCTCACTGCCGGCACTTTTTTTGATCTCCTGCAGCCGTTTTAAATTTTCATGTATTTTCCTGATGTCGGTTTTCGTACCGGTGATCTCCTCGTGCCTGCTCTGAACAGCCGAGTAGATGGACACACGCACGTAATCAAGCTGATATTCGACCATCTTTTCCGCCACCTTCTCTGTAAGAAGCGACGCGTTGGTAGTCGTTTCGATCCTCTCGGCGATATCCGCCGTCCTGGCAAGTCTTAGCATCTCACAAAAGTCACTATTGAGGAGCGGTTCACCGTAAAGACTTAGTTTGAGCACCTTCAGCTTCACGCCGCCCCAGGTTTTAAGCTGATCCATTACTTTCATATAGATCGCCATCGGCATATTGGACCTGTGACGCGAGAAGTAATTCTCATCCTTAAGGCTCTGAAAACACTGGATGCACCTGAAGTTGCACAGGCTCGACGGTTCGATCAGCAGCGTAAAAGGCTTTTTCAGGGGCAAAACATCCATGAGGCTCTGCCGGTTTGTGCAGGGAAGTTTCGTATAGGGAATCATGACCTCAGCCTTTCCAAGGGAAAGCCGTCTACATTATCCTCTTCAGGAAACAGCTTGAACCAGTCACACCTGGCACAGATGCGGTTTTCGTGTTTTCGATTTTCCAGCAGCATTTTCCTGAATTCAAACATGTTATCGCCGTACCAGAGTTCCTGCAGGGTACTGTCATACGCATTGCCGATGCTGGTGCCCTTGGCCGGGTCGTGCGTGCACATCAGACAGTCGCCTATATTGTTTATCACCATGGCAATAAACGGGCGTGGGCAGGCAACACGGTCTCTGTTAAGATTTTCTTTGTACTCTCTGTTTGCCTGGAGTTCCTTTTCGGGATCCTGGTAATACATCTTTACGAGGTCGTTGCCGCTGTAATTTGTGGCGTTATGGACTTTCTCCAAACCCACCTCATCCGCAATCCCGCGATACAGTTCAAAGAACGTATCATTCTCATCGCTGTATGTGTCGAACATCTTCACGAAGATATACGGTTTCTTTGCTTTTAAGGCATCCCGCATCTCACGAAGCTGCCTGATATTGTCGCGAATCTCTGATACCGTATAATTGGTTCTGGTAACATCACGGTGATGTCCGTCCTCAGCCGCATAAATGGAAAAACGTATTACATCGAGTCCGTCTTCGATAAGTTGTCTTGATGTTTCTTCCGTCAAGAGCGAACCGTTGGAGAACGTGTCCACCCTCTCGGCAACATCGGCATGCTTGGCAATACGTACCATTTCGCAGAATTCAGGGTTAACAAAAGGTTCTCCGAGCATGGCCAGTCTCAGAAGCTTGAGCTTCGGCCCTTCCCACTCCTGTAGTTCACGGATCATCTTTTTATACAGGCTCATTTCCATATGCCTGAGCGGCTTGAGATCGTTGCGTGTATTGGCACTGCCATGAACACATGGGGTGCACCTGAAATTACACAGGTTCGTCGGCTCGATAAAAAGCGACAAAGGCTTCCTAAGCGGCAGCATTTCTCGTAGCGGCCTGCGATCATGAGAAATTATCGTAAATTCACTCACTGGACAAAATCCTCTTTACTGAAAACCTCCGACCAATGAACAGGCAGCGGCTTGCCGTAGAATTTGGTCATGTATTTCATAATGAAATTGCGATCCTCACCGGACAGGCACAGCGGATTGTACTCTTTGAAATGTCGTATGCTGACCCCGCGCTGCAGGATATCTGCAAATGTCTCCGTAAAAATACTGCCGATGGATATGTGCATGAATCCGCACGGAAGTATGTCTCCGTACTGTGTTAAATGTAAATTGGACCTTACGCATCCGCAACCCCTGTTTATTCCATACGTAGGAAATGTATCACGATGCAGTGCCGGATATTGTTCATGGACCTTTCTCATATAGGCGGCATCCTGTTCATCAATGAGCATTTCATGTTTGGCTTCCCATTCACCGACCGCATGGGCGATCATCACATCGGCAGAGAAACCGTTCTCCTGTGCGAATTTTGCAAGCTGCACGGTCCTGTCCGTTCGGCAGTTCTGATGCGTGATGAGAGTCTGTATAGCCACGCCAAGACCTGCTTCCTGGGCGTTAAACAGCGCCTCCATCGCTTTTTGATATGCTCCGTCGCAATTTCTGTTGCGATCATGTTCCCCGGCGTCAAAATCATCTATGCTGATTTTAACCTTATCAAGTCCCCAGGATTTCAGATTCTGTGCCATGTCCCTGGTAAGAAAAAAGCCGTTTGTGCTCATTGCGAGATGGAATTTATCCGGTTGCAATGCGGCAATGACGTCTTTCAGATTCTTTAATATCAGAGGCTCGCCTCCGGATAAAACAAACTGACACAACCCGAGTTCATGAGCTTCATCGCTGAATTTCCTTAAGTCAGCAGGCGTGAGAGAACGATCCTTCCTGATGAATCTTGTAGTGAAACAGTGACGGCAATGCAGGTTGCATATGCGATTGTAGCAAATGTCGACAACGGGTGTAGGTATGCCTGCTTTGAAACGTTCTTCAATCCGGAGTATCTTGTCAAAAACCAATGGTTTCTCGCGCTTCAATTTTTCACGCTTATAAGCTTCTGTCTGCTTTTTATCCATTGCCATAGCCTTGTTTATTAATCTTTACGTAGCGCCTGAGGGTGATTATTGCGTCCGGCAATCATGTTTTGCTCAATTTCTTCTGGCGGCAGATACGGCCACATGTCCTCGATCGGTTTGGAAACCATACCACCATCAGCCGTTTTCATGGCCTGCACTCTGGGTGCAGTGACATGGTTTCTGGTTACTTTGATACTGCAGAGCGCAGGATCATTGCCGCTTAGTGTCTGGGCAATGGCATCCGGCAGTTCCCTGTGGGCAGCCACACTCTCACAGCGGATTCCATAGGCTCCCGCCACGGCACAGACATCAGGCAGGGTAAGTCCGCTGCCGGGCTCCGAACCGACATAAAAACCATTGAACATGTTGCGCTGGGTCGTCATGATGCTTCCATAACCGCCGTTGTCCAGGATGAACATCTTGATGGGCAAGTTCAGTCTCTTTATCGTCTCCAGTTCCTGGATATTGAGCTGAAACGCACCATCACCATTAATAAGAATAGTGCGGCGACGATTAGTGGCAATACAGGCCCCGATGGAATACGGCAAGCCGAATCCCATCGCGCCAAGACCTGCTGCGTTTTTTATCAGTTGTCCCTTTTTGACGCGCATTGCCTGATAAGTGACCTCACCCGCCGCCCCGGAACTTTCAGGTGTAATCACGTCATCTCTGGTAAGCTGCTGAAAAAGCATTTCGGTGAAAACATACAGGTTCACATTATCGGTGCTCTTACGGTATTCATCCAGCACTACCGGGTAGCGTTTCTTAAGAGCGCTGCAATAAGTCAGCCAATTGTTTCTCTCCGTTATACGGATATCATGCTGCCTGAGAGTAAGTTCGCGCAGAAAATCGCCAGCATCGGCAACAACAGGGATGTCGATATTTTCTATCTTGCGGATTTCGGCGGAATCGATGTCGACCATGACCTTCCGGGCATTAATTCCGAAACCGGCAGAGTTGAAGGCTGTAATACTGGGCTCGAGACGGCTGCCGATGACCAGCAGCAGATCACTGTTTTGCACCATGAAATTGGCATAACGGCACCCAAGGATGCCGGGACTTCCGAAATTAAGCGGATGGTCGTAATCCAGAAAGTCAACAGCCTTCCAGGTGAGCAATATTGGAATTTGATTATCTTCGGCAAATTTGACCAGGATGTCCCGGGCGCCGGCCAGTTTGACGCCATTGCCGGCAAGAATCAGAGGCCGTTTGGCGTCGTTAAGGTGAAGGATGATCTGCGATGCCTTTTCCCGTAATTCCTCCGCGTCTCCGAATTCCCGCTCCGGGACGAAACCGGCAAGCTGCGATTCATCAATTGTAGCCCCCTGGACATCGAGTGGTATATCCAGCCAGACTGGCCCCATTCTTCCGCTTGTCGCGCAATGCCAGGCCTTTTCCAGGTGGTATCTTATCTCATTCGGCTCCATAACCGTCACGGCGTATTTGGTGACACACGATACCATGGAGACAATATCGACCTCCTGGGAACCCATCTGGCGGACACCGCTGTTTCCCTTCAGATCAGATCGTTTGGCCTGACCCGAGATAAACATGCAGGGGGTTGAGTCAAGGTAGGCTGCTGCCACGCCGGTAATTGCGTTGGTGCTGCCGGGTCCTGATGTCACCAGCCCCACACCGGGGAAATTCGTGTTCTGGCCATAGGCCTCTACAGCAACAGCAAGCGCCTGTTCATGCAAAAAACATGTATAGGTTATTGCAGCGCATCGGCCGAGTGAATCATCGAGGTGCATGGCGCCGCCGCCTGAAAGCATGAATACGTGGCGGACCCCTGAATCGGCAATAAACTTGATAACGTAATCGGAAAGTTTCATTCCTTATCCCTGAACGTTGTTATGAATGACATGATCTATAAGCTCTCTCACGGCGCCCTGTCCGCCGTTACGGCTCGTCACCAGCATTACCTTTCTTTTTACTCCTTCATGGGCGCCGGCAGGAGCGGCTGATAATCCCGCAATTTCCAGTGCAGGGAGGTCATTTACATCATCCCCGATGAAACAGACCTGGGAAAGCGAAAGGCTGTTTCTCTCTGCAAAAGATCTGAGTGCGGAAGCTTTATCCTTGCACCCCTTGAAGACATCTACTATTCCCATTTTATCGGCATACCGGTCGATCAATCCGTTATCCTCTCCTGATATAACCGCAAAAATCAGACCCGCCTTACGTCCCAGCGAGATGCCCATGACATCATAAAAGGAGAACCGCTTCCATTCCTGTCCCCCCTCACCCCAATAAAAGGTCCCGTCGGTCAGCACACCGTCCACATCCATTGCTATTGCTTTTATTGTACTCATCACATCAACCTACGCGGCGGAGTTTTTTCATGATCGCGTACTCTTTTTCCGCAATACGTTTCACGCCGTCCCCCATAGCCGTCTCTATTATACGAATATCCCTGACCAGGCGTATAACGCCGCTTGTCCCCAATGATGCTGCGTGATCCGAACCCCACATGGCCCTTTCAAGAGTTATATGGCGTTCAATAACACAGGCGCCCATCGCCACTGCGGCAACAGATGACGGCAGACCGGTTTCGTGTCCTGAATAGCCGACGGGAACACCGTAGCGCTCTCTGAAAGAGTGGATAACCTTTAAGTTAAGATCGCCATAGTCAGCAGGATATGTACTGCACGAATGAAGCAGTATCAGGTTTTCCTTTACCAGCACTTCAACGGCATGGTCAATCTGTTCGTAAGTGCTCATTCCTGTGGACATGATTATGGGGCGTCCCTTAGCCCTGGTATGAAGCAACAGGTTATCGTCGGTCAGTGATGCCGATGCAATTTTATAGCAGGGAACGTTAAACCGGCTTATAAAATCCACCGATTTTTCATCCCAGCAGGAGGCAAACCATAATATCTTTTTCTCTCTGCAGTAACGGTCTATAATTTCATACTCCTCCTGTCCAAATTCCAGGCCGTATTTCAGGTCCCGGTTTGTTTCCCCGAAGGGGCTTTCTCTGGGTTTGTCCAGCTCTTCGGGAGTATAGACAACATCGATTGTTCTTTTCTGGAACTTTACCGCATTGCACCCTGCAACGGCCGCCAGATCGATCAGTTTTTTTGCAATTTCAATGTCTCCATTATGGTTGATGCCGATTTCCGCTATTATGAAACAGGGGTAACCGTCACCGACAACCGTATTACCGATCTTTATCTGAGCCATCTTGATTCTCCCTTCACTGGTTGTAATTTCTATTCCACTGCAATGTTTTTTTTATTGCCTCGTTTAAAGAAATATTCTGCTTCAGATTTAACTCGGTTTGAGCCCTGCCGGTATCAGGGACATAGTAGTCGGGCGCTGCTCCCGAAACCGTCTTTCCTCTGACCTCCACGGCAAGAGGCGCAGCCTTGTCCGCCACTGCCTCGGCAAGCTCCAGAATGGTTGTCGGTTGTTCTGAACCGACATTATACGGCCGGGATGACTTCCCTCTCACAAGGATTGTCCAAAGCCAGACCGCAAGGTCTGAGGCATACAGATAGGAACGAACCGGTTTCCCGTCACCCTTTATGACAATAGTTTTTCCATCCAGTGCATCGCGTATGAAATCGGATGCGGCAAACCTCCCGTTAAGGGGCATATGAGGTCCAAGAAAGGAAAAGCACCGGGCGACCATGACTTTGAAAGCGTATTGCGCCGCATAGGCTGCACATAGTGATTCCATCATCCTTCTGACCTGATGATATGCCCCCGAGATCAGGGCGGGATCTATTGATCCTGAAAAATCCTCGGGTATTCTATTCAACTGCGGCGAAACCGGACCATAAACTGCTCCCGTGCTTATCAAGAGCGCTTTCTGCACGTTTGCCTGAACGCAAAAATCCATGACCCGCCGGGTACCCTGAAGCATCTCATTGACCATTGACACCGCATTATCTGCTTCTCCTGCAGGCCTTTGATAAACTGAACCATGAATAAGGTGGGAAAACCTTCCTTCGGGAAAATCGAAATTCTTTACATCACCTCTGCAAAACCGTATTGCCTTGTGGTGATAGAGATGCGGATTTTTCTTTTCAAAAGACTCCGGATTCCTAGACAAAACAAGGGCAGATGCTTCCAGATTCAGTTTATCACTGGCCCATGCAAAGCTTTCCAGCAGCCAGCAGCCGAAAAAGCCCGTGCCGCCGGTTATAAAAATTCTCTGTCCTCTCAACTGATCCCAAACATCTTTGGTATGATACAAGACATGATCAAGATCATCGGCCAAAGGATTCCTCATTTACTATTACCACACTTTCCAGGGCGGCTTCGCTGTCGCCCACAACGATTCCAGATAACGCAAGTCACGAGCAGTATCCATACACTGCCAGAAACCTTCATGCTGGTAACCGCAGAGTTTCCCCGCGGCGGCAAGGTTCTCCATGGGGGCATGCTCCCACATGACATCACCATCAATATACTGTAGAGCTTCCGGTTCTATGACAAAAAAGCCGCCGTTGATCCAGCCTTCGTGAAGGGTGGATTTTTCCTTAAAATGACGAATCTGTGCCCCCTCAAATTCTAAAGCGCCGAAGCGCGCAGGGGGCCTGACCGCCGTCAGGGTCACCAGAGATTTCTGCTTTCTGTGGAAGGCCAGCAGCGCACCAAGATCAACATCGGAGATACCGTCTCCATAGGTCATCATGAAGGTCCCGGAACCGATAAAAGGCTTTAGTTTCTGCATGCGTCCTCCGGTAAGCGTTGACAGGCCGGTATCGACAAGATGAACCTGCCACTGTTCCAATTCATGATTCCCTATAGTCTTGATACGCCCGTCCCGGACAGACACCGTGAAATCCTGATTCATCGAAAAGAAATCAAGAAAATATTTTTTTATTACCTCCCCCTTATATCCGAGCGCCAAAATGAATTCGCGAAATCCATAGGCGGAATAGTGTTTCATGATATGCCACAAAATCGGCCTGCCGCCGATCTCAACCATCGGTTTGGGCAGAGTTTCCGTATATTCAACCAATCGGGTTCCCATACCGCCGCAAAGGATAACTACCGGGATATGTTTTTTCATACTATAGTCTCCGGGTGATGAATGTCATGCCTTACGCACAAACTCTCCGATAGAATGAATCATGTATTCCAGCATTTCTTTCGTCAGTCCGGGATAAACACCCAGCCAGAAGACGTTATTCATTACAAAATCCGAATTGACAAGTTCCCCGACCTTTCGGCAATTTATCTTCTGGAATGCCGGCTGGCGAAGAAGATTGCCGCCAAACAGAAGACGTGTATCTATCCTGCATTCATTCAGGTGATATATCAGGTCGTTGCGGGAAAACGGCGCATTCTTCTTAACTGCCAGAGGGAAACCAAACCAACTGGGATCGGAATTTGGGGTTGATTCGGGCAATATAAAAAATTCCTGAAGCTCCTTAAGGCCTTCGCGTAAAACATGATAATTTTTCTTCCGCACTTCAATGAAGCGCGGCAGCTTTTGTAGCTGCGAAACTCCCAGTGCAGCCTGCATGTCCGTTATTTTAAGATTATAGCCTACATGGGAATATGTATATTTATGATCATAACCATAGGGCAAATCGCCCAACTGTTTATCGAACCTTTTACCGCATGTATTGTTATGGCCAGTTTCGCACCAGCAGTCCCTGCCCCAGTCACGGAAAGATTCGATCAGTCTTTTAAGTTCGCCGTCATCCGCAGCGACGGCTCCGCCTTCTCCCATAGTGATGTGATGGGCAGGATAGAAACTGAAGGTGGCCATATGGCCGAAAGTTCCTGTAAAACGTGATGCGCCGCCAGAATTTTCGTTGTTTTTAATCCGATATAAAGACCCCAGGGCATCACAGTTATCCTCGATGAGCCACAGGTCATGATACCTGCAGAAATCGATGATTATATCAATATCAAAGGGATTACCGAGCGTATGCGGCAGGAATACCGCTCTCGTTTTGTCACTCAATGCATCCTCGAGATAAGATACGTCAACATTGTATGTTGGAATCTGAACATCAAGAAAAACCGGTGTAAGCCCGTTCTGTACGATAGGACCTACTGTAGTGGGGAAACCGGCGGCAATAGTTATCACTTCATCGCCGGGTTTAAGCTGCCGGTCTTTCAGCTTCGGCGACGTCAGACATGAAATGGCCAACAAGTTGGCTGAAGATCCGGAGTTACATAGGATGGTATGCTTTCTGCCTAACAGCTTTGAAAAGTCTTTCTCGAAGGCGGAGGCAAATCGTCCTGCCGTCAGCCAGAAATCAAGGACTGCTTCCATCATGGCGGCCATATCATCGGCATCATATACCTTTCCGGAAACCGGAATCATTGATTGACCGGGAATGAAGCCTGACGAATTTTTTTCATGCGCTTCCTGATAAAAAGCTCTCACCGCTTCTGCGACACGCTTTCTTGAAATTATACCGCCCATGGCAATCCGTTGATCCTTGCTTTTTCGGTGTATGCATTTATCTGCTTAACGCAGAACGGATACATGCTCTTACCTTTTGTCTTCCTGTAGTATGTCTTGTACCATTCTGCCGTCATTTCTATGCAATCACTTATCGACAGTGTGTTGCGCCAATTCAGGTAAATATTGGCCTTATCACAACACAGCTTCAGCATCGCTGCTTCATGCGGGCCGGTTGAGCCGGAAAGGTCCTCCCAGGAACCGCTGCCCCAGATAGAAATAAATCGGCTCACAATATCTTTGACCGACAAGTGTTCCACATCGCCGGGTCCGAAATTCCATGAGCCGCCGTATTTTTCAGGTTCATCCCAAAGCAACGCCCCCAGCCATAAATATCCGCTCAAGAGTTCCAGAACATGCTGCCATGGCCTCACAGCAAAAGGATTGCGTATCTGGACGGTCTCATTTCTTTGGAGAGCCCTTACGCAATCGGGTATCAGCCGGTCCGCTCCCCAGTCTCCTCCGCCTACGGCATTGCCGGCCCGTGCCGAGGCAATCCCGGGACGGCGATCTTCACGTACAGGATTGCTGAAAAACGACCTGAGGTATGAGGAAACAATCAACTCTGCACACCCCTTGGATGCGCTGTAAGGATCAAAGCCGCCCATCGGATCGCATTCCCTGTAACCCCAGACCCATTCTCTGTTCTCATAGCACTTATCACTTGTTATGCACAACAGAACTCTGACACCGGGATGATTGCGCACCGCTTCCAGCACGTTAACAGTGCCCCCGGCATTTGTATCAAAAGTCAACTTGGGGTTTATGTAGGAAGAACGGACAACGGCCTGGGCAGCCAGATGGAATACAAATTCAGGCTGATATTTTTGAAAAACATCTGTGAGGCTGTTGTAGTCAAGGATGTCTCCGTGAACATGAGTAATGTGATCCGGCATGCACGACACGTCAAAGTTACTAGGTTCACTCGGCGGCTCCAACGCATAGCCAATCACTTTGGCACCCAATTCCTTTAACCATGCCGAAAGCCAGGAACCTTTAAAACCTGTATCACCCGTCACAAGCACCACTTTATCTTTATAGATATTGTTATACATGATTACACTCTCGTCATCATAATATTTCCAACTATGAGGAGAATAGCATTTAAAATGATATCCAGTCAAAGAAAAACATAGATGATTTATTTTTTCTGTGTTATTCATCACAGAAAAAAATTATCAATAATCTCAAAGTAATAATTCAGAGCTTGAGTGCTTCTGTTCATAAATAATGAAACGTTTTACAGAACTGTTAACAGAAAAAATTGATCGTCAAACACGATATAGAGTTGCGGCGTTTCTTATCCTTCTGGCAATGACTCTGGCCATGTTTGGCGATGTGCTCTTTGTAAAAAATAACCGGCTGCTTTCCAGGGAAGGCCTGGATCTCTTTTCCGGAGAAATGTACGGAAGGGAGTTTGAATTTCGGGAAGCGCAGCAGGGAAACTTTCCCTTATGGAATCCCCATAATAATTCGGGCATGCCTTTTTTCGACGGCGTGGCATCGAATATTCTATATCCGCCAAATCTTATACACTTTATTTTCCCGTTAACCCGGGCAATAAACATCGGCATTGCTCTTCACGTATTGCTCATCGGCTTCTTCATGTATCTGTGGACGGAAAACCGCGGGCTTCACTTTCTCGCCTGTATTTTTTCCTCAGTTATTACGATGTTTTCAGGCGCTTACTACCTGCACATATACGCCGGTCATCTGGCAAATTTGTGCGCGATGACATGGGTGCCGTTAATATTCCTTTCCATCGATGGCTTATCAAAACGCCTCTCGCCCGGCTGGATCATGCTGGGCATATTTGCCGTTTCCATGCAGATACTGGCGAGTCAAATGCAGTATGTTTATTTCACGGCATTGGCCGTGTCAATATATTGCATACTATTACTGATAAAATCGTCAAATAGAATATCCCTGCTATGGCGGTTGATGATCATCCCGTTGGGCAGTCTAATGATTACGTCTGTCCAGATTTTCAGCGGCATCAGAGCGGCAGCAGACGGTGCGCGCAGCCTCGGCACATCATTTGCCTTTGCCTCGATGTTTTCCTTCCCTCCCGAAAATCTTATAACGTTCTTTTCGCCGTTCTTTTTCGGAGATATGTCAGAACTGGTTTACTGGGGACGATGTTACCTGTGGGAGATGTGCCCCTATATCGGGGTTTCTGGAATTATAATGGCGATATACGGCACATGTTGCGGCGACAAATCAGTTCGTCAGTACTCCGTAACCATGGCTGTTATACTTCTGATCATGGCTCTGGGGGTGCACACGCCATTGTATCAAATACTTTATCATTATCTGCCGATGTTTAATAAGTTTCGCGGTTCTTCGAAATTCATTTTCCTGTCGACTCTTTTCCTTGCCATGCTTGCAGGAATCGGATTGAATACCCTGTTAAAAGACCGGACTGCTGTAAATAAATTCTTCATCGCGCCGCTGGCAATCTGCATTGTTTTTCTCCTGCTGATAGTTTTCATCAATTCACCGTTAGCAACGGATGTGCCCCTGTTCTCCTGGCAAAGTATCATGAAAGCCGTATCGGAAACCAATGAGTCCTACCTGCCGAAACAGATGTTCACGGATGCCTCATTTATTAATCAGGCCGGGAAATTTGCCAGGGCAAATCTTCTGCTGGCAGCGCTCCTGTGCCTCTCTCTGGCTTTCTTTTTTTACATTGCAAGACATTCTGAAAAAGCCCCTTATCTGATAGTCATACTTGCTCTGATTGAGATGCTGTCATTTGCTTATTTAACAAGAGCCACATTCGATATCCGTTCAACAATGATGGATGACTTTAAAGCCTTTTACGCCAGACACCCTGGAGATTACCGTGTTTTGAACATGGTCAACCATAATAATGCATGCTCGACAGGGGGTTATGACATATGGAATTATGGTCCGGCGTCTTCTTTGAGGTATCCCCAGTTCATGGCATTCACGCAGGGGAAAAATCCTGATTCAACCACAACATACCTGAAATTCGAACACCTGCACAGGTTGTATAATATGCTTCGCCTACGTTTTATTATTCTTCCGCGTAATAACAAAATCGATATAATGGAAATGAAGGATTTTATGCCAAGATTAAACCTGATTCAAAATTATCGTATTATATCAGACAGGGACAAAATCTTTCATGAACTGAGCAACAAAGATTTCGACCCCCGTACTCAGGTTATCCTGGAAACATCGCCTGACCCTGCTCCCGATAAATCGGCAAAGCCGGGGGGCAATGTCGAGCTTGTCGGTAAATCAACGGATCACCTGGACATAAAGGTCGCCACCGATTCTGCTTCAATCCTCTTGATTACCGACAGCTATAACAGGGATTGGCGAGCTGTTGCCCACCCTGATAGCGTTCAGCAGCTATATAAAATAATGCCGGCCAATTATGTCCTGATGGCAATTCCGCTGACAGCCGGCAAACATATGTTGCATGTGGAATACTCACCTCCTGCCTTCAGGATAGGTAAATATGTTTCTTTGACATCTGCTTCGTGCTATCTGATATTGCTCATTTATATGCTTATCAGAAAGAGGAAACAGGCCGCAATTGATTACCGGTCTTCCTGATAAAACGGAGCCTGAATGATTATGGATCATGCACAGGTTGAATATCAGAAAGCGCGCCAGGCCCACTGGGATGGTGTGGCTCGCAAGATGGATAAATGGAAGGGCTTCGGGGGATATTACCACAAACGCCTAATTGATGTTTACCGTTTTATAATACCTCCGGGGATGCGTGTCATCGAAATCGGCTGCGGTCAGGGTGAATTGCTTGCCTGCCTTAAACCGTCGAGAGGAGTGGGGATCGATATATCAGGAGAGATGCTGAAGCGGGCGGCAGAAAAATATCCGGACATGCAGTTCATCCGGGCGGATGCGCACAGTCTGGAACTGAACGAAAAATTCGATTACATAATTCTCTCTGACGTTATAAATGATTTATGGGACGTTCAAAGCGTCTTCCTTCAGCTCAGGAAATTGTCTCATGCACAAACAAGACTAATAATTAATTCCTACAGCCGGCTTTGGGAACTGCCGCTCGGCGTAACTAAATCTCTCGGGCTTGCAAGACCTACTCTTTACCAGAACTGGCTTACTGTCGAGGACATATCGGGGTTGCTGAATCTCTCCGACTGGGAAATGGTCAAGCATTGGGAAGAGATCCTCTGCCCCCTTCCGATACCTTTTGTCAGCAGCTTTCTTAACCGTTTTGTTGTCAAACTATGGCCGTTCAGATATTTCCACTTGACCCATTTAATTGTAGCAAGATACAGCAACATTGCCGCATACAGAAAAAACAACCCTTCTGTTTCCGTCATCGTTCCTGCCCGAAATGAAGCGGATAATATCGAACAGATATTTAAACGCACACCCCGGATGGGACAGAACATGGAAATGATTTTCGTTGAGGGTAATTCAACCGATAATACTTTTCAGGCAATAGAAAGCACGATCAATGGTCATCCTCAATGCAGACTTTTCAAACAGGAAGGCAAAGGAAAGGGTGATGCTGTTCGTCTCGGTTTTGAACACGCAAAAGGGGACATATTGATGATCCTTGATGCGGATATGACCGTACCGCCTGAGGATTTACCTCGATTTTATGATCTACTTGCCTCCGGAAAAGCGGAATTTGCCAATGGTGTAAGATTAGTCTATCCTATGGACAAGGAGGCTATGCGTTTTCTCAATCTGCTTGGCAATAAATTCTTCAGTCTTGCTTTTACGTGGCTGCTCGGCCAGCCCATTAAAGATACGCTATGCGGCACAAAGGTGCTGTGGAAAACCGATTATGAACGGATCGCTCATAACCGATCGTACTTTGGTGACTTCGATCCGTTTGGGGATTTCGATCTTCTGTTCGGAGCGGCAAAACTGAATCTGAAAATCGGAGAAATACCTATCCGTTATAGGGAGAGAAAATACGGCACAACAAACATCAGCCGCTGGAGCCATGGCTGGCTTTTGCTGAGGATGGTTGTATTTGCAATAAGAAGAATCAAATTCTTCTAGATATTTTTGATGGTAAACAAACAATAATGAGTTCTGCATCAGAAATCAGACATGGAGAGAAACTTGCGAAAGGTGATCCTGAACGGATATGGGGATGGCAAACACCTGCAGGCCGGATCAGGGCAATTAGACGGGCAAAACTGATAACTCATACTGCCTGTCTGAAACCTGGCATGAATGTTTTAGAAATTGGTTGTGGCACCGGTCTCTTTACTGAATTTTTTGCTTCAGCAGGAGTCAATCTCGTTGCCGTCGATATATCAAAGGACTTACTGGATATTGCCCGCAATAGAAAACTTCCGGAGGATCGTGTTCGCTTCATTGAAGCAGGATTTGAAGAACTGGAAACGAATAATTATTTTGATGCCGTCATCGGTTCGTCGATATTACATCATTTAGATGTCAAGAAATCACTCACAAAAATATTCAGTTTTCTAAAACGTGGAGGAGTATTGTGCTTTGCAGAACCAAATATGCTTAACCCGCAAATTCTTATTCAAAAAAATATCCCCGCGATAAAAAAAATGATGGGAGATTCTCCGGACGAAACGGCATTTATAAGATTTCGCTTTAAAAATCTTCTAAAAGAAGCAGGATTTGATATGATTAGTATAGAACCATTTGACTGGCTTCATCCGGCAGTACCAGGCAGATTAATTACTGTAGTACAATCGATGGGGGATGTTTTTGAAAAAACACCTCTTCTTCGCGAATTTGCAGGGTCGTTGTTAATATCCGGCAGAAAAGCATAACTTGCTAAGGTGATACCCTTTATGACTCCCGTAACTATCCGTAAAATTGACATTACCATCGGCAGGATTATTTGTTTCTTCCTTACCTGCGTGCGATATATCACCGAAGCATTCATTACAAAGAAATCATACGGGGGAGAGGTTCGAAAGGTTCTCTTTATCAAGCTGATCGAGCAGGGGGCAACTGTGCTTGCCTACAGCGCCATAAAACGCGCCGCCGATATGTTAGGAAACAAAAATGTATACTTTTTTGTATTTGAAGAAAACAGGGAGATTCTGGACATCATAGACATCCTTCCGCCGGAAAATATATTTTCAATCCGGCACACTAATTTTATGATATTTTTAAGGGATGTGCTGAATACTCTTTATAAGGTGCGAAAACTGAAGATCGATGCAACAATAGATATGGAGTTCTTTGCCAGAGCCTCTGTGATAATAGCCTATCTGACAGGAGCAGATCGAAGGGTCGGACTTCATCGCTTTACGAGTGAAGTGCCTTATCGAGGCGATCTTATGACACATCGCGTACAGTATAATCCATACATCCATACCGCTCAGTCTTATTATCTCTTGGTAGAAGCGCTCAAAACGGATCCTTCCGAAATCCCCATGCTGAAAATGCCCATAGATAAAGTAACCCCTGAAGCCCCGAGATTTCAACCCGAAAAAGATGAAACAGGATACGTCAAACAGTTATTGGGGTATGATTCGGGCAACCGGACCAAATATACAGTCATTCTCAATCCGAACGCCAGTGACATGCTGCCGTTGAGAAAGTGGCCCATGGAGAATTTTGTTTCCCTCGGGAAACGGCTGCTGGGTTCTCGTGATGACCTGATTCTTGTCATTACGGGGGCTCCCTCGGAAAGGCAATATGCGATTGAACTGTGCTCCAAAATCAACTCTGACAGAGTAATAAGTTTTGCCGGCAGAACAACGCTGAGACAGCTCCTGACTCTTTATACTGTTGCCGACGTACTCGTTACAAACGACAGCGGTCCGGCACATTTTGCATCCATGACCGATATTGATGCCGTAGTCCTCTTTGGACCCGAAACTCCTTCATTGTTCGGAGCCCTCGGCAGCCGTTTTCACCCGGTCTGCAGCAAGCTGGCCTGCAGTCCATGTGTAAACGTTTTTAATCACCGGTTCTCACCCTGCAATAATAACATTTGCATGCAGTCTATTGATGAAGATGTCGTCCTGGACACAATAAACCGGTGCTTATTGGAAAGATCAAAGAGCACAGCTTAAAAATACCATCTTGCATCTGCAGAATGCATCCGCCTGAATCATTTGTTTGAAGGATCATAAAGATGATGACTGACATTGCATCTTATAAAGCCGGCTTATGAGTATTGTAATCCTGCGTCTGGTGGTGTGAATGGGCAATGTAATTTTAAATAAAATAAAAGATATAATTAATCTGTTTCTGCTTCCGCGTATCTATTGGTCATTCAATTTTGTTATCCTGATTACATTATTGGGGTATTATTTTCTTTCTTATCCGATTGTGGCACTGGACACTGACCTTTGGTATCATTTGAGTGGTGGACGTTACTTTTTCACCCAGGGAAATATTCCTCAGACAAGTTTTTTTTCTTTCATAGAACCAATTCGGGAATATGTTAATTACTATTGGCTTTTCCAGATTTTGACTTATAAGGTATTTTCCTTGTGGGATTATTACGGCTTAATTATCCTGAAGACCGTCATTTTTTTTTCGACATCAATACTGATATTTTTTCTGCTGCTCGATAAGCAAAACGACAATAGCACCTGCTTTTTTCTCATTGTTGTATTCTGCTTATTCATTTTTTTTCTGATTCCGCGTGCACAACTTATACGGCCTCACATATTCAGTTATTTTTTCATAGTATTATTTCTGTACGTATTCGAATTATCCAAATCCAGACCGCTGCTCATATTCATCCTCCCGCCATCGGCCGTACTATGGTGCAACATTCATGGCATAGAATACCATGTTCTACTGCTCATCTCATTTTCCTATCTTACGGAATACTTTATTGACCTCTTTAAAAGGCGTGAAAAAATCCAATATAACCATCTGAGCTACATTATTCCCGTCATATTAACTATCGCCGCCGTTTACGCAACCCCTCACGGTTCAAAATTGCTGGGGGTTCCTCTCATATCAACACACTTTGCCTCGGAATATATTCCGGAATTAAGGCCTATATTGCATGATTTGTTTTCACTTCAAATAACCGCATGGGGAATGCCGTGGTCGACAATTACGAATTTGCTTGTTCTTCTTTCATCTGCAATTTTCCTTATATCGATATGGCGAAAGAAGATCAGGATCAGTCATGTAATCCTCATGCTCGGCGGCATGTACCTGCTTTCGAAAGGGTCTCGCTTTGTCTATGAGTTCTCACTCCTGTCTTTGCCTTTGCTGCGATCAAACCCGGTTATTATCCCCGCTGTCGATGAACAGCACAAGTTAAAAAAGGGATGGGCGCTTCTGTTCCTGCTGATATTATTGTCATCCGTTCTCACCATGATGAATTTTTTTAAGACACCTCCTAAATATCCATTCAGCACCAGCAGACTTCCTGAAGGTGTGGTGACTTTTCTCAACAGCATTCCTGCAGAAGGAAAGATAGTGAATCATCCATTCTGGGGAGGGTATCTGCAATGGAAGCTATACCCAAAGTACAGGATATTAATGGACATGCAAGTCCCGTTTGTATTTAGAGACGAAGATTATTATTCTGCCGCCCTGTCCTTTAGAAACCCGGAAGCCTTATCCCGTATTATAAAAAAATATGAGCCGTCCTTCATCCTGGCCCACATCGACAATAATGGCATCGGGCGAATCATTCATCAGCATCCATTATATAAACTCGTCTTTTTCGATCATCTGGCGGTATTGTATATCCGTGAAGATCATTATCCGGATATTGTCAGAAAAAATGAGATCAAAAACATTAATCCCTTTGACATTGCGGGTAATAATACCGATTCCATAAAAAATCACAGGAAGGTGGGGATGACAGAAGATTTGCTGAAAATATTGAGGATCTATCCGGAATGCCTTACAGCAAATCATATGATGGCAATGCATTATCTTAGTGACGGGAAAAACGATAAAGCGTTAGAACACGCTAACGCGATTATAAATAATTATCCTGAGATGGCAACGGGATATGTTTTGAAGGGAGACGCCCTGAAAAGACTGACCCGTTTCGATGAGGCAATAGAGAATTACAACAGTGCATTAGATCGGTGCAGGGAAAATAAAAAGGAGATATACAAGAGCATCGGATACGCATATGCGGCTAAAAAAGATAGCGGAAATGCCTACCTGTTTCTGAAAAAAGGCATAAATATTTTTTCGCCGGAGACAACGTACCAGGAGTTATGGGATCTGAGCACTATGGCCTTATTATCAGGAAAAACAGATGAGTCATATACTCTGCTTCAATTTGCCGGCCGTATTATTCCGGCTGATGATATTGAATTCAGCAGGAAAGTCAAAGAGAGGCTTGAGCATTTTCCTGAACTGAAATAAGGAATGTATTGTGAAGAACGCCCAAATCCTGTTTGACAAATTCTATATCGCAGCATTCAAATTCCTTGCCAGATACTCTTTTATAATAATCAGCTTACTGCTGCTCATTCTATTTTTCCATCCGTTAATTTTATCGGATAAGACACTTTATTTCCGCGACATCCACAGATGGTTCTATCCGATGAAATTCTTTCTGGCCGAATCCCTGAAAAACTGGGAATTGCCGTTTTGGTGTTCAAGTTACTATTCAGGTGCGCCTTTCCTGAGCGACATACAGTCCGGAGTTTTTTATCCATTATCAATATTGTTCTTGCTGCTTCCGTTTGCCAAGGCATTCAATTATTATATTCTATTACACCTGTTTTTAGCTTTTTGTTTTTTCTATTTCTTTATCCGGACATTGGGATTATCCAGGCGGACTGCTTTGTTTACTTCCATATCCTATTGTTACGGAAGCTATACGATAGCAACGATCAACACGCTGAACAATCTATCAGCGCTGATCTGGCTTCCCGCTATACTCTGTTCCATTAATACGGCAGCGGCAAACAAAAAACCCTCGGCATATTTTATTGCGATACTTTTTATCTGTTCATCCATTCTCGGCGGAGAACCGCAATTGACAACATTTATCTCGGTCCTTGTTCTATTTTATGCTTTCATCGTCATTCCTGAAAACAATGCGCCCTTGAAAGATAGAGTCAGACATTCCGGCATCGTGGTTCTCTTAATATTTTCGGCTTGCATGATTGCATTTGTCCAGTTGGGATCCACATATATAGACTATAAAAATTCGGCACGGCTGGGGGGGCTCAATTTCACTGATGCCACATATTATTCATTACCAATAGACTCTCTCAAGCACTTTTTAATCCCGCTGATTTTTCAGCCCGATTTTTCCACTAGTGTCGAAGGGTTAAAATCCGCCTTTCCGCTGCAGGACAAGATACCCTGGCTTCTGACCGTTTACCCTGGATTTCTCATCGTCCCGCTGGCGCTCGTCGGACTGTTTTTCAATTTCTCAAAAAAAACCCTGTTCTGGTCATGTGCATTTGCCATAACGCTTCTTCTGGCGCTTGGCGAAAAAACCCCTCTCTACTCGGCATATTTCAAACTCTTCCCCTTTTTCCGTTTTCCGGTGAAGTTTATCGCGATATCAAGCTTCTGTTTGCTGGTTCTTGCAGCTTACGGGTTTGAATACCTGACATCACGTATAAATGTTGATAAGAATAAACAGTATCTTCTTTTTTCTCTGTTGTGCCTGATTCTCACAATTGACCTTTATATAGCCCACAGGTACATAAATCCTCTATGCAAAACCGATTTTTATTATTCTCATCACCCTGACCTTAAACCGGTTTTTGAAGATGACAGTCTGTTCAGAGTTTATTGGGATCCCCAATCACAGAATAATTCTGATGTTCTCACCGCAATCAATGATCATCACATCAAATGGCAGATGACGATGGCTCCTCATCTGGGAGTTCTGCAGGGAATAAATCATGTCGAAGGCAACACAGGCTTGGAATTACTATACCAGTATTTAATAACAGAAATCCTGCAAAAGCCATGGAAGGAAAAGATTCGCTATCTGGAACTGGCCAATGTCAAGTATATCATTTCAAGCCGAAACCTGGAAGAAATCCCCGAACTCAAGGAGCACGTTGAAAGAGTCAATCCCCACGTTCACAGGATCAGAAAGGCAATGCCAAGGGCCTGGATTGTCGGTCAGACGCTTCCGATCAAAACGGGTAATGTGAATGAATTATTGAGCGATCAATTTATGCCCGCAACCTCAGCGCTAACGGGTGCCGGAAAAATCGGCGGGCACAGCACTCCTTTTTTCAAGGAAGTTGACAGAATAAAATATCTCAAGGGTGGTTCCATCGAAATAGATGTGACGGCAGACAGACCCGGTGTCTTATATCTCGCAGAATCATCATATACCGGATGGGATATCTTCGTAGACGGCCGAAAGAAGGAAGGGATGTTCCTTAATTTTTTCTTTCAAGGCGTGGCGGTAGAACCCGGTTCTCACAGGATCAATTTTGTTTATCGATCGCAACACTTTAACATCTACCTTGCCATATCCCTTATATCACTGTTTCTGTTTATCACTTTCTGGCTTGTCTCTCTTCGTTCACATTTTTCACGACCTGCCAAAAATTCTTAATATTCATTTTTCGGTTTTTCCGCCCCCGATCTTCTTCATCAAAACTGCTTTGTTGTTCATGGCGTCGCCGTAGTCAGGACTAATTTCCAGAGCCATATTAAAATGTTCCATAGCCTTATCTTCTTTTCCCTGCCGCGCAAAGACAATTCCCATGCTGTTATGAGCTTTTGCATCCCGGGGATCAATGGCAAGCGCCTTTCTTAATTGATCCCCGGCGTCGCTGAGCTGCCCTTTCTGCATCAAAGCATTTCCCATGTTCAGATAGGCATTAATATCGGCGGTGTTCATAGATATTATTTTTTTAAAAATACCGACCGCATCATCAAGTTTCCCTTCCTTGGTTAAGACAATGCCGATATAGTTGTAAGCCTCAATAAATTCAGGATTGATTTTTATTGACATCCTGAAACAGTACATTGCCTCTTTTAATCTCTCCTGCTTTAGATAGACGGATCCCAGATTGCTATAAGCGGAAGCGTAATTCTTTTTGAAACGGATGGCTTCCCTGAATTGATGCTCTGCTTTTGACATGTCACCAAGCGACATCCAGAGAATTCCGAAGTTGTTGTGGGCTTCTGCATAGCCGGGTTTTATCTTCAGTGACTTTTCATAATTCTCGGCCGCTTCAGTGTTTCGCCCCTTTTGCCATAAGGCATGTCCCAATCCATTATAGGCAAAATAGTTGTTCTCGGTAACGAGAACCATATGCCTGAATAGAGAGACAGCGTTTTGCCAATGTGATATCTGGTACCATGAAATGATGCCCATGAACAATAAAACCATAATGGAAACTGACTTCCAGATGATTTTTCCATACCTCAGGTCCTTCAGGAAATCATACCCACCCCAGGTAATAATGACAAACAGTCCCACAAGCGGCAAATACGTAAAACGGTCCGCCATGGCATAAGCCCCTACCTGCACGAGGCCGATCACCGGCACAAGAGTGCCCAGAAACCAGAACCACCCGACAGCAAAATAAGGAAAACGTTTCAGATATTTCAAGGCAAAAGCGCTGATCAAAAAAATTACTATAAAGGATGCCAGCACGAGCCACACGGCTGATTTTCCCGGATGCGGATAGAAAGCCGTGAGATTGACGGGAATGATCATTTTTAACATATAGGTAACATAAGAAATGGCGGCGTTGCCTATTCTCGCAACCAGAGGCAGGCTGTCAAGAGCCGTTAATGCACCTGCCTTTTGCTGTGTTGAATAGACAAGGATTGATGCAATCACTACCATCACAAGCAGAGGAATCTTCTCTGCGATTAACATCAAAAATGATCGTTCCCTGATATTGGCTTGTGTTATTTGGAAACGTCGAAGCGGCCAGTAATCAAGAAGCAATAAAACAAAGGGCAGGGTTACCAGCATGGGTTTCGCCATCAACCCGAGACCAAAAAGAATAACAATCACAAGGTATCGGCCGAAACCGGGACGCTCAACATAGAATGCGTAAGCCCCCATTGTCGCCATCCAGAAGAAGGCGCTCAAAACATCCTTGCGCTCGGCTATCCAGGCAACGGATTCCACATGCAGGGGATGCAGGGCAAACAAAGCGGCGGCAAACGCGCTGCGCCATAGCGCTCCGGTCATCCTTTGCAGAACCAGAAACAGCAGCAGCGTATTTGCCAGATGAAGCAGCAGATTAGTCCAGTGATAACCGGCAGGATTTAATCTGAATAACTGGAAGTCCAGCATAAGAGACAACCACGTCAAAGGATGCCAAAAGGCTGCGTCCTGCGACATCATTGCCCATTTAATGCTTTCACCATTAAGTCCCTTCTGGACATGCAGGTTCTCAGTTACATAAACCTGATCGTCGTAGTTGACAAAATCAAAGTACTGCACCTGCCAGTAAACAGATAAAACTGCTATGACTAACAATATTCCAGCAATTATTTTCTTATGCTTCTCACTCATGGGTTTATTATTATGTGCACCAAAATAATACCTGCTTAGCTTTCACTTCCGCATACGAAATGCTTTATTGTGCTTTATCGGCATGGACGTTTATTTCTTCAGGTGCACCCGCCTTTTTTAATGCAATCCCCAGATAATAACGGGCAATCTCAAAATCAGGCTTGAGACGCAAGGCTTCCCGGAAATGTACAATGGCTTTATCAGGCCTTCCCAAGTGGATCATAAGCATACCCATGGTTAATTTAATTGCCGGATCATCCGGTTTCAGAGAAGCGGCAATCTGATAATGAACAAATGACTGATTATAATCTTTCATGTTGTACAGAGCATTGCCCATATTCAGGTGAATAACCGGCTCCCGAGGGTTAACGCGCAGAGCCGCTCTGTAATACGGGATAGCCTCCTTGTATAATCCTTGAAGAGAAAGGGCATGTCCCAAGTTATTATTTGAATTGCCATAATTGGGCATTAATTTAACCGCCGTGCGAAAATAGTCCGTAGCTTCCTTAATTCTGTTGTTGTTAAGATACTCCTGACCCACAATGTCGTAAGCAAGATAGTTCCGGTCGGTTACACGAATAGCATGCATAAAAAGAGTCTTTGTATCCTTCCAATACTGAACCTGCTGCCAGGCCAGAATTATTAAGATTGATATGGTTATAGAAGAAAACATAGCCGTGACAACCTTCCGGCATTTCAGTGAATTCAAATAATCAGCAACACCCCAGGTCACCATTACGAAAAGTCCTGTATAGGAAAGATAGGTGTAACGATCAGCCATAGCCTGTATTCCTGCCTGGACCAGACCAATCACAGGGACCAGAGTGCCCAGATACCAAAGCCAGCCGACAACAAGGTAAGGAAGACGTCTTGCATAATAAAGGACAAAAAATGTAATTCCCAGCAGCACAACCAGCGCCAGCGAGATCTGCCATAATGGCAACGTCTCAGGATAGGGATAGAAAACTGTCATGTTTTGAGGATAGAGCATCTTAACGATATACATGGCATAAGACATTATGGAATTCTCGACACGCATAAGGAGAGGAATTGAATCAAGTGTTGTCAATCCACCAAGGTCTTTTGCATTGATAAATGTGATTATACTCACCACAACAGATGAAATGAATAAGGGAACTTTTTCCAGAATGAGCAATAAAGAAGGCCGCAGGCGCCTATTGATGAACACGGGCAACAATACGCCTAGATGAGATTCATAGGCATGAAATGATTCATGCCTTTTGAGGGGCCAGTAATCAAGCAGCAGCAGAACGAACGGCAGGGTGACAACCATCGGTTTGGAAAGCAACGCGATGATGAAAAAAACCAGCACCCATATATACCGCTTGAAATCAGGGCGCTCCGCATATGAAACATATGACCACAGAGTAAGCATCCAGAAGAATGTGCTCAGCACATCCTTACGCTCCGCTATCCAGGCAACAGACTCGACATGCATGGGGTGAACGGCAAACAGCGCTGCAATAAAGGAGCTTCGCCAGAACTTGCCGGTCATGCGGTTAAAAAGAAAAAAAAGCAGAAGTGTATCGGCTATGTGAAACAGTACACTGGTCCAGTGGTAGCCGCCGGGATTGAGCTTGAACAGTTCAAAATCCAGCATCAGCGACAACCAGGTCAGAGGATGCCAATAGCCTGTATGGCCGGTTGTGAATGCCCAGGATATGCTCTTAGAGGTTAAGCCGGAATGGACATAATTGTTGTCAGTCACATATGCATGATCATCATAATGAATAAAATCATGTTTCTGGACATTCCAGAAAACAGCAATTATACATGCCGACAGACAAAGGCAAATGATTGTAGCACGGTATTTTTCCAGCTTTATAGAATTCATTGCTATTCAATGGTTTAAGGAATGTTCATCTGCACCTGCGTCGGTTGCGACTTGAGGATTTATTTGCATCGCTTTGTATATATGTGATTCTGCTTCCCTGAACAAACCCTTTTCTCTTAAAGCCATACCGAGATGATAATTAGCGTTGGCATAATCGGGTTGGAGACGCACTGCTTCCTTAAAATGACTTATAGCCTCCTCCCGTCTCCCCAGTTGAATGAGAATCATCGCCAGGTTGTTATGCGCACCGGCATGGCCGGGATTCAGTTTCAAAACCTTTTGGAAAGATAATACAGCCTCTTCCATCCTTCCCTGTTTGGTAAAAAGAATACCCAGACCATTGTGAAATGAGGCATTACCAGGGTTATAAGAAACTGCAATTCTATAGTACTTTTCCGCCTCATCCAGTCGATTCAACATGACCAGAGCATATCCTATATTATTGTAAGCCAAAGCATCGTCAGGCTTTATACGAATCACATTTGTGTAATAGGGAATAGCCTCGCTATACAAACCCCTGGCGATCAGGGATGAACCCATGCCATGATTAGCCGGTATGTAGGAGGGGGTTATCTTTAAAGCCTCATTGAAATGGAAGGTTGCCTCTTTCAGCTTCTTTTGGGACATATAAGCTGCGCCAAGTCCGTTATGGGCAACATAGTTGCGCTCCGTAACGCGAAGGGCATGAGAAAAAAGCGTCTTTGTGTTCTGCCAGTGCTGCACCTGCTGCCAGGACACAACCGCCAAAACCGATACTGTCAATGAATAAAGCACAGCCTGTATTACTCTATGGTATTTTACTGACGCCAGATAATCGGCAACACTCCATGTCAACATCACAAACAGGCCTATAAAGGAAATATATGTGTAGCGATCCGCCATTGCCTGGGAACCAACCTGTACCAGCCCTATCACAGGGACCAGAACGCCCAGATACCACAACCATCCGACAAGCAGATAAGGACGGCGCCTTGCATGGAATATAACAAACATAGTTATCGCCGAAAGCATGACCAGTGACAACGCCACCTGCCATAAGGGCAGGGCAACAGGGTAAGGATAAAAAACCGCCATATTCTGCGGCCAAAACAACTTGGCTATATATGTCGCGTATGACACTAAAACATTCTCGATCCGCAACTGTAAGGAAATAGTCTGCAAGGTAACCATAACATCCTGATTTTTCGAAAATAAAAATGTAATCATAATGACCGGGAGGGACAAAATGAACAGCGGAATCTTTTCCAGAATGAGCAATAAAGAAGACCGCAGGCGCTTATTCAGGAAAACCGGCAGCGATACGCTAGTATGGGATTCATAGGTATGAAACGATTCAATCCGCTTGAGCGGCCAGTAATCAAGCAGCAACAAAACAAACGGCAGGGTAACTACCATCGGCTTGGACAGCAAGCCGAGAATAAAAAAAACAAGCACCCACACATACCGCTTAAAATCGGGGCGCTCTGCATATGAAACATAAGACCATAAAGTGAGCATCCAAAAGAAAGTGCTCAGCACATCCTTGCGTTCCGCCACCCAGGCGACCGACTCGACATGCATAGGATGAATGGCAAACAGCGCTGCCACAAGACAGCTTCGCCAGAGCCTGCCTGTCATGCGGTTGAAAACCAAAAAGAGCAGCAGCGTATTGGCTATGTGAAATACAACATTTGTCCAGTGATAACCGCCGGGATTGAGCTTGAACAGTTCGAAATCAAGCATCAGAGACAGCCATGTCAGAGGATACCAGCAACCTTCATGAATGGCCGTTAATGCCCAGGATATGCTGTTTGATGTTAATCCTGAATGGACATAATGGTTATCAATGACATATGCCTGATCATCATAATAAACATAATCGAAATTCTGAACATCCCAGAAAACCATAAGAACGGTTAATGCAAGCACCAGCATTATAAATAATTTTCTGTAATTGTTATCGGTGCTGAAATTGCTTTTGATAAAGATATGCTTCATATCCAATACTACTTCTTTGCTTTTGAAGTTTCTGTTGAAAAAGATGCAGCCGATGCCAATCTATTGAAGTGTTCATGAGCAATTCTGTTTTTTTTAATTCTAAACGCCTCCGCCATCAAATGATACGGCGTTACTGAGTACATATCCAGGAGAAGTGCTTTACGTGCTTCTTGAATTGCTTTATCGGCATCCTTCTTATTTAAAAAAAGTAAACTGTAAGTCAGATGGTACTCCGGGGAATCAGGTTTTAACTTAATAGCCTTTCTGATAAGATTCTCGGCCTCCGTGAAAAAACCATTTTTAATCAGTATCCGGCTGATGCGGTCGTAAGTTAACGCATGAGAGGAGTTGATTTCCAGCGCTTTTTTGTAGTTTCCCAACGCTCGTTGTTCGTCATGATATCTGATAAGATAGTAATCGCCTATTAACAGATAAGACAGATGCTTTTGCCTCATATCTCCAGTTGTTTTTACAGTAATTGCCGTGGTCGCCTCCTCGAATGCCTCCTGCAACCGACCTGCATCAAAAAGCGCCATCGCATGGTTTTGCCTGACATGGTAAACATTGGGCGCCTTCTCCGCATTATCACTCCACATGGTTATTTCATCCTTCATGATATTGTTTTGTAGATGCACGGTAATTCCTTCAATGACAATCAGGCTTGTTACGGCAAAAAACAGCAATGCAAGAAGCCACTTTCTATCTGCAAACGAATCCATGAGATTTTTAATAAAAATAGCAACAGGCACAAAAAAGAGCATGGAAGGCAGGTAGTTCCTGTGTTCATAAACAAGCTCCAGCGATATAAAAGAACCTTCGATAAAATGATTCATAAAGAAAAAAAGAATGCAATAAGAGATCAACGGCGACCTGCGGGACCGCCAAAGAGCATAAAAAATTATAACCATAATTGCCGCTATCGCCACACCTGTAGTCCACGGATGCAGCAGGGATTTGGATATCTCAAAGTCATGGACGAGCATCAGCCGCGATGTAATGGGATAAAACAGAAGCGATATATAAAACAGCAGGACCCTTGGCTGCGTATAAAGCCTCTCCTGCATTGTGAAAGATCTGTTGTCGTAACTCAGTATTGCCGCAATGCTTTTGTTATAGGCAAGACCGATGAGGATAATGAAAATCCCTGCCACAGCTATAATTATCAAGCTTTTTCTCAGATTGTCTTTTGTCAGCCCCTGAATGAGCAGCAGGTCATAGACAGCCAGGCTGGCGGGCAGCATAACGGCATTTTCCTTCGTCCCGAAAGCCATGACAGCCGACACAAAAAAAAGCATGAAAAAAACTATCTTCCCCTTTGCATGACAGGATGTTCTCCCCCTCAGGTAAAAGTACATGGCCATGATATAAAACAAGGCCGCCATGCTGCTCATTCTTTGCACTATATAAGTTACGGCATATACATTGACCGGATTTACTGCCCATAGCACGGCTGCAAGCAATGCAACGGGATGGGCCTGCTGCTCATAGCGGCCGTTCAGAGAAGGCAATTTCAGGGTGCTGCTGATAAAAAGGTAAAGGAAAAAAGATGACAAAAAATGGATTATGAAATTTACCAGATGATATCCGAATACATTGAGGCCGTCCACATAGTAGTTGATGGCAAAGCTTAAATATGAAACGGGCCTCGACCAGCGTCCGGAATGAACGATGCCGTAAAGACTTTTTCCCACATCGTTCCATGATAAAGTTTTTATTTGAACGCCGGAGTTTTTTACAATGTTGTCATAATCGTCAAAATGCCATGAGCAGTCAAAACTGTTCGCATATACAATAGACAACAGGATAAAGAGCAATAATGCAACAAGGAAGCGGCGTCTCAGAACCGGAGACAGCCGAGGTGGATCATGATCGAGATTGGTTTGCAAATAATTCGCCATATATGAATTAAAAAAGGGGTAAGATACCAATCCTACCCCTTTCTCAGTTCTTCAAGCTAGTTAAACATTACGGTGTAATTGCGCCGTTGGCATCCACATTGTATGTAGTCGTGCCTGAAGCATGTAAGGATGTAATTGTGAGACCGGACATTGCACCACCAACACCAACCGTAACGCCACTTGTCGCCCTGTAGCCATAGGCACTGATGTCAGCGGTGCCTGTGATTGAGGCTGTCGGATGATCACTGAAATACGCCTGCGCTGCCGTGTAGGCATTCTTCGCATCGGCCTTTGCCGCTGAGTTGTAGCCTCTTACCCTGTAAGCTGTAAACTGCGGGATGGCGACCGCCGCCAGAATACCGATAATCGCGATAACGATCATCAACTCGATCAATGTAAAACCTTTCTGTCCTCTCTTCTTGTGGAATGTTCTCAACATAGTTCTTTCTCCTTTTTAAAATTATTGTTTTTATATCAATTCCTCATTTATGCCTTAACCCCTTTACCTATCACCTCCTTCTTTATCTTTCCATAATTAATCATCATATAGCCGGTTAACAATTTCAGGTTCAAATTTCCGTATCATCGCTATATTAGCAATGACTATGCCGGGAGCCTAATTAAAAGACATCACCATGAATACCCTATTTTATCTTATTGTTACAAGTCCCGAAGAAATAAACGCCTCCGACAAAGGCCGTTCTGCTCACGATATTTTGGGGAATTTCACCAGTAGGTTGTGATTCTCAACTTTATTAGTCGAAGAATGTGATTTTGACACAATCTATTGAACCTTTACCAGGCAGTATATTCATGATATCAGACAGGATAATTTATATTTAGAGAATCATTATCATGATTTCAGCACTGATTCAAAACACATTCACTATCATTTGCCTGGCTCTTTTTTGCTTTGTAACCACCGGCCTGGGACAGTATTTTTTCAGCAAGGCAGGCATTCGCCTTAATTCATCGGAAGAGGCCCTCTTTTTCTCTTTTGGTGTTGGCAGCGGTATTGTTTCCTATACGGTTTTTATCTTATCTTTGCTGCATCTTCTATACCCAGCCATTTTATATGCTTCGCTTGGACTACTGATAGTGTTTGCCGTATTCGGATGGCGTCATAGCCGGAACCCGTGGCAATTAATTCCCAAGTCTTCGCCGAAGGGTTTTGAACTGTTGTTTTCTGCCTTTTTGATGATTGTTATCGCTTCATTATTTATCATGGTTCTGACACCAGAAATCGGGAAAGACGCACTCAGTTATCATCTGGCGGTTCCAAAACTGTACCTGATAAACCACGGGTTTTATTTCATCGAAGGAAATATTTTCGCAAACTATCCGTTGTTTGGAGAAATGCTTTATCTGCTTGGTCTTTTTCTTCACAATGACATTCTGGCAAAAGGCATACATTTTTTATTTCTCATCGCCACGCTTGCAGGAATAAACGCACTGATATCCATGACTTTAGAAGACAGGAGTTTCTTTAACCTGTCAGCCCTGGTTTTCGTAACAATCCCCTCGGTTTTCATAGTGTCGCATGTCGCCAATAACGACCTCATCGTAACCTACTATGCCTTTGGCGCAGTCCTGTCATTCATTAACTGGTCAAAAGCGATGCAAAAAAAATGGCTTATTCTCAGCGGGCTATTTACGGGGCTGGCCATCGCCTGTAAATACACGTCACTTCTGCTTCCCTTTATGGGAGTTCTTGGCATTCTGTGGGCCGGGCGGAACCAAAAGCTTGCTGCCTCTGAAGCCTTCGGGTGCTTATTTATATACCTTCTCATGCTTATTGTGAGCGGTTGTCCTTTCTACATAAAAAATTTTCTGGAAACCGGCAATCCCGTTTATCCTTTCTTATATTCACTTTTCAGCGGTACCGGCTGGGATGTTCAACAGGCAAGGTATTATGACCTGTTTCTGCACAATCTCGGTATGGGAAGAGAATTCGTCGATTATCTGATTTTACCATGGAATTTAAGCATTAACGCACAACCGGACAGTGCCAGGTTTGACGGCATTATCGGACCGATCTTTCTTGTGATGCTACCTTTTGCCCTGGGCATGCGCAATACATGTACGGAGTTAAAAATCATCATTATCTATTGTACGGCTTCTTTCGTCTTCTGGGCATTATCGGTGCAGCAGGTACGCTATCTTTTTCACATATTACCCTTCATGGCAGTTATCCTAGGTGTCGCGTTTGCGTATTATCAGAAGATGAATAAGGGCATTTTCATTATGTTTTTTGCATTAATCAGCGGATGTCTTATCTTTAATCTTTATCATATCGTCAAAGACTTTACGCACGTTAAACCATGGGCATTTGTTGCCGGTAAAGAGGAAAGGGGCAAATTTATCGGAAGAAATATACCTTCTTATGCAATAGCAGACTACGTCAACAACAACCTGCCGCTTAATTCACGGATATTTTTAATTTATATGAGAAATTTCGGATTCTTATACGATCGTGCCTACTTTTCTGATTCCATGTTTGAATCTTACACCATTCAAAAAATTCTTTCCCGATCTCACAGTCCCGATGATGTACACAGGCAGATGAAACAAAAAAAATTTTCTCATATACTATATGACAGCAGATACGTTACCGGAGATTACAGTTCATTTTCCGGTAATGAAAAAAATCTTTTCCTGAAATATGAAAAGGAGTATCTGCTGCCTGTCAAAGCAGTAGGTCCGTATCGTTTATTGAGCATCAGAGAAGATACGACTCCCGACAGACCAGTCATCAAAAAAAGCCTTTTCGCTCCTTGACACGTAACGGCTAATCAAACTATAAGATTATAACAGGTTACGTAATTGTGAATGGCGGTTACCATGTATGAGGTGAAAATCAGAAAATCTTTTTCCGCTGCACATCTTCTCCGGGAAATCGGCGGTAAATGCGAAGCATTGCATGGTCACAACTTCGATGTGGAGGTGACGGTTACCGGCGAGAAGCTCAACGCTGAAGGGCTTCTGATAGATTTCAGAGTCCTGAAAAACTGGACGGAAGGGGTTCTGGAAACTCTTGATCATAAGCATCTAAACGAAATTGATTGCTTCAGAGACATCAATCCCTCATCAGAGAATATTGCCAGATATATATATGATGCAATTGAACAAAAAACCAACCCCCTGAATATCTCAGTTGCATCGGTTACCGTCTGGGAGTCTGAAAATTCAAGCGTTACATACAGAGCGAAAAAATGATTGATATACAAAACCAGAAAGACCATCGAAAGATCAATATAAAAAAAGTAGGCGTGAAGGACATAAAGTATCCGATTATTGTCCTTGATCGTGTGCGCGGCACACAGCCGGTCAACGCGACAATCAATATGTATGTGAATCTCCCGCATCATTTCAAGGGAACGCACATGAGCCGCTTTGTCGAGATATTGAACGAGTTCAAGGGACAGATCAACATCAAGACCTTTCAGACTATTCTTGGAAAGGTGAAAGAAAAGCTGCATGCGGCATCGGCACATATGGAGATCGAATTTCCATATTTCATTGAAAAGAAGGCACCGGTATCAGGTGCCAAAAGCCTGATGGAATACCGCTGTTCCTTTTGCGGTGAAAATAACGGGCAGAAAACCGATTTTCTGGTCGGTGTCGTCGTGCCGATAACCACAGTATGTCCGTGCTCCAAGCAGATAAGTTCCATGGGAGCTCATAATCAAAGAAGCCTGGTTACGGTAAAAGTACGTTTCAAGAAGTTCTTCTGGATCGAGGATATTATTCGTATTGTTGAAGAATCGGGCAGCGGAGAAGTTTTTTCCCTGCTCAAGAGAGTTGATGAAAAATTTATCACGGAAAACAGTTACCAGAATCCAATGTTTGTAGAGGATGTGGTGCGCAATGTCGCACAGAAGCTGAACCGGATAGACAACTTTACGTGGTACGGCATAGAGGCGGAAAACTTTGAAAGCATTCATAACCACAGCGCGTATGCCTATGTGGAGAAAGAAGCAACAGCTTATGAAGAAAGCCGGTAAATTAGGTTTTTTCAACCTTTACGAACATGGGTTTGCACGAGTTGCCGTCTGTATACCGGAAGTGCGGGTTGCCGATCCTTTTTTCAATGCGAAAAGCACTGTAACTCTGGCAAAGAAGGCGGCATCAAACAACGCCATCATGGCAATATTTCCCGAACTCGGCCTTTCCGCATATTCAAACGAAGACCTGTTTCAGCAGGACGCGCTTATTCAAGGTGTCGTAGAAGCTCTTCATGAAGTGTTAATCAATACAAAAAAACTGAATATGACCATAGTCGTCGGGGCGCCTCTGCGAGTAGACAACAGGCTGTTCAATTGTGGTGTGGTCATTTACAGGGGACACATACTTGGGGTTGCTGTGAAGTCATATCTTCCCAATTACCGGGAATTCTACGAGGCACGCCAATTCAGCCCTGCAGAAGAAGCCTTATCAAACACCATAAGCCTGTGCGGGCAGAAGGACATTCCTTTCGGCGCCGATATTCTGTTCGCTGTTGATAACATACCCAATCTGATATGTTATTTTGAAATATGCGAAGACGTCTGGGTGCCTGTGCCGCCTTCCAGTTTTGCCGCCATGGCAGGGGCGACTCTGATCGGCAATCTTTCCGCCTCAAACATCACGATCGGAAAGGCGGAGTATAGGCAGAGCCTCGCCGCTAATCAATCAGCCCGTTGCATATCATCATATTTATATGCTGCTGCAGGTCAGGGAGAATCTACAACTGACCTGGCCTGGGACGGACACGCCCTGATATGCGAAAATGGCAACATCCTTTCCGAGTCGGAGAGATTTGTTCAAAACCCTCAGATTATCTATGCCGATATCGACCTTGACCGCCTTGTCCTGGACAGAATGAGGCAGACCAGCTTCGGTCAGAATGCACATCATCACAAAGAAAGGCTGCAGAAATTCCGAAAGGTCTGTTTTTCAATGGAGCCGGTGAAAAAAAGGATTCTGCTGGATCGCTTTTATCCCCGATTTCCGTACATACCGGCCGATCCGAAAAACAGGGACCAGAGATGCTTTGAAGCGTACAACATACAGGTTCAGGGATTGTCTCAGCGCCTGAAATCCTCCGGAATTGAAAATGTCGTCATCGGCGTTTCAGGCGGATTGGATTCCACACACGCCCTGATTGTTGCTGCCAGGACAATGGACCTTCTCAACCTTCCGCGCAGGAATGTCATGGCATACACGATGCCGGGTTTTGCCACAACCGACAAGACTTACAAAAATGCTCGACGTCTTATGAAGTCACTGGGGGTCGAGGAGAACGAGATCGATATAAAGCCCAGTTGTATGCAGATGTTTGAGGATATTGGACATCCATACAGGAAGGGTGAAAAGCTCTTCGATCTGACGTTTGAAAATATTCAGGCCGGCGAACGCACCTCCCATCTGTTCCGCATCGCAAATATGCGTAAAGCAATCGTAATCGGCACAGGAGATCTCAGTGAACTGGCTCTGGGCTGGTGCACATACGGAGTCGGTGATCATATGTCGCATTACAATGTAAACGCCGGCGTCCCCAAGACCCTGATTCAGCATTTAATCCGCTGGGTGGCCAACTCTGTGACCTTTTCAAAGGAAACTACCCATATTTTAATTGATATACTAGAGACGGAGATCAGTCCCGAATTAATACCGGGATCAGATGCCGGCGGCCCTGCACAGAAGACGGAATCGGTAATTGGGCCTTACGAGCTTCAGGACTTCAACAATTTTTACATTACACGTTATGGATATCTGCCCACGAAAATCTCCTTCATGGCCTATTGCACCTGGAGAGACAAACGTCTCGGTTCGTGGCCGGACATACCGGAGGACAAGAGGCATCAATATAAAATCGGTGAAATCAAGCGTTGGCTGGAACTATATCTGCTTCGCTTCTTTAAATTAAGTCAGTACAAACGATCATGCGTACCGAACAGCCCTAAAGTAGGATCAGGCGGTTCTCTTTCCCCCCGCGGCGACTATCGCGCCCCCAGTGACAGCGAGGCCACTGTCTGGCTGAACAATGTAAAGCTTGTGCCCGATAATGACAGTACGATTCATAAAAGATGAGAAGAGAACAGTACAAGGATTTTGATGCAACGCAGCTTTTCTGCCCCAAATGCAAGCAGGCCGTCCCGGTACGCAAAAGGCTGCTTCTGGTTTTGCCCTCCGGTGATAAATACGATTACACCTGTGTTTTCTGCGGCACATCGGTGGGGGAAAAGACGGTTACAAATCGTGACAACCTGAGAATTATCGTCAAATGAAGGCCTTTCTTTTCAAACAGGCTCAAACTGCCGAGAATAATCCTCTTGAGTGCGTTGAGATGCCGGTTCCCGTCCCCGAGGCAACTGAAATCCTTGTGCATGTGAAAGTATGCGGCATATGCCATACCGATCTCCATATCGTCGAAGGTGATATACATCCACCCGGATTGCCCATAATACCAGGGCATCAGATTGTCGGCACTGTGGAAGAATGCGGCGTTAACGCAAAGAGATTTCGAAAAGGGGATCGTGTCGGGATTGCCTGGCTCAGGTTCACATGTGGAAAATGCCGATTCTGTTTGTCGGGGAAAGAAAACCTTTGCAGCAATGCATTATTTACCGGTTATCATCAGCATGGCGGGTTCGCTGAATATGCAACAGTTCACGAAGACTTTGCCTATTCCATACCGCAGGATTTTCCTGATATTGAAGCAGCGCCTCTTCTCTGTGCCGGAATAATCGGCTATCGCGCACTGAGACTTTCTGAAATAAAGGATGGCCAGAAACTCGGCTTCTACGGATTCGGGGCATCGGCACACATCGCCATCCAGATCGCCATATATAGAGGCTGTGAAGTATATGTTTTCACCAGAGGCAGCAGGCATCAGGCTCTGGCAAAAAAGCTGGGGGCAACATGGGCAGGCAAACCAGACGATCCGCCCCCATGCAAGTTGGATAGCGCCATAATCTTTGCTCCTGCCGGTGAGCTGGTACCGCTGGCATTGAAGAATCTTGAAAAAGGCGGCATCGTTGCTTTGGCAGGCATTCATATGAGCGACATACCGGCCATGAATTACACAGATTGCCTGTTTGACGAGCGTACGTTACGAAGCGTAACAGCAAGTACCAGGAGGGATGGTGAAGAACTGCTGCAAATAGCCCCTCTTGTTCCCATCGAAACAGAGGTTCAATGCTTCCCTTTCGAAGAGGTCAACAGAGCTCTTCAATTACTAAAGGCCGGCCGCATTAACGGCGCCGCCGTCCTGAAAATCAAATGAAAAGGGCTGTGATAATTGCTATCACAGCCCTTTTTTGCGTTCACTCAGATGCTCTTCTTACCTTCCGATAACGTACCGATAGGGGTCAACCTGCTCGCGTAGAACTGCCAATTCGTGTTTCGTCGGAGGCTTGTTTTCCGCAATCTTCTTTGCCTTGAGAAGCTCGAAACCACAGTTATCCTGAACTGTTTTTTCATCATAACCGGGATTTACAGCGATGATTCTCATTCTCTTCGATTCCGGTTCGAAATCCATAACAGCCATATTGGTGATGATTCTGTAGGGGCCTGCTCCCAGGGGCAGACCTGATTTAGCACGGGAGTCACCGCCCTGCAACCAGCCGGGTGTTGTGATGTACTGGCATTTTTCAGCAAAACGCTTAGTATCCTGAGGTGTCATGACCATCATTCTCCAGCAGAAGGAGGCAAAATCGTTGGCGCCGCCGCTGCCCGGGAAGCGAACCTTCGGCTTCTGGTGGTCGGGACCGATGCGGGTGGAGTTGATATTCCCGTACATATCGATCTGGGCGCCGCCGAGGAATGTATAGTCCAGCATACCCCTGCAGGCCGCTTCCATAATCTCGCACATACCGGCGGCCATAACCGCCTTATATGTCGTTCTGGAATCGCCAACGGAGATGGGCATTTCAGGGATCAAGGGGGCAGCTCCGCCCGCCTCGAACAAAATAGTCAGATTGGGTGAGTGTGTCTTTTGTGCCAGCATCGCTGCCGCACAGGGTGCACCGGTACCGACGCCGATGGAAGCTCCGTCTTCCAGTTCGCGTGCCGCGGTGCATATCATAAGTTCCATGGTATTATAATCAGCCATACCGTCTAATTCTCCTTTCTAATCTCTGGCTTTGGTAAACATGTATTCTTTGCCTCTCAGCATCTGAAGCTTGTGCAATCCGCCATTCCTCTCGACGTACTCAAAGTGATCCTTGCAACTGTAGATGTTTTTGTCGAGGAACTTCTTCAGCTCTTCAGGATTTTCTTCCACCTTCATCCATTCCCTAAGGTGATCCTCATCGGAGAAGTACTCTCCGTGCATGTTGCCGGGATAGCTCCCGTAGGGGACTTCGCATACCGCGTCAACGAGAAAATAGGGGATTACGGTCATGCTGGGATCTCTGCGGATTTCGTCATTGGGGATCAGTCGCTCACAGGTTATGATTAGATGTTTTGATGCCCTGGCCACATCAAAGTCGGAAACCGTAATACCCCGGATGCGGCAGTTGCCGTAAATATCCGCTTCGTGTACATGGATAGCGGACACATCAGGATAAATGGCCGGCTGGGCTACATATTTTGTTCCGGTGAACGGGCACTGAATGATCTTGCCGCCGCTGAACTTGAATGTATCTGTTCCCATCATGTTTCTTGCAGGATAGAATGATACGCCCGCTGCCGCCGCTTTAAAGCGAACGGAAAGTGAATAGTTTGTCCATTCACTGACATCTACCTTCCCGCTTTCCATATAGCGTCTTGCATTGGGGGAAAGACCTCTCGCTTCGAGGCCGACGATATAGGCTACGTCTAATTTACTGAACACCTCACCCGCACACAGGATCTGGAAATCGTGGGTCGATGTGTGACCCGCAAAACCCATATTCTTTCTTCCCTGCCTCAAGATCTCGTGTGCAACCGCCGTCGGGATTCTGTTAGCACCGAATCCGCCAAGCGTAAGGTAATCACCATCATGGACAAATTTCTCCACGGCCTCTTTGACGGACATCACCTTGGACTCTAACTTTCGGCTTTTCTTACGGAAGAATTCCCGTGCCTTATCCGCATCAGGGTCTGTAAAGATTTTGCCAACTCCTTGATCAATTACTTCCACTGGACTCTACCTCCTTATAATTTTTTCTCGGCGTTTTCACTGTATAATCAATGAAACCACTTTGTTACGATTGTTTTCCCTATCGCTTCCCGTTTTAAAATACCTGTGATGGCACTAACATAATCGATAGTTCTTATCAAGGAAAAAACGCTCTGAAACAAAATGGAATAAAACAGGTCTTTTGAGGATTAATCCTTTTTTTTCACCTGCAATACCTTACTTAACTTCTCTCCTAAAATCCCCATACCCGAAGAGCCTTTATCTTCATAAGCAACCCCGATATCCTTACCGGAAGAAACTCCCGACATATAATCGCCAAGAAGCTCCCTGCTGTGAATATCTTCATGGCAATAGATGCAGAGATTTTCCCAGTTGCTGCCATCCGGCGGGTTATTGAAATGATTTCCATCCTTATGATGAACGGTTAAAAGGTGGCGGTTGGACTGATCAAACTCCCTGCTGCAACGGGCACACACAAGTCCATGTAAAGCCAGAGAGCGCTCCCGATAGTCATCGCCCGGCTGTTGAGGTTGAGAGGATTTTATCTCCCTGATAACCTCTTCGACAGATTTTTGTGACTTACCTTTCTGTTTGGGGGAACTGTAAACCTTGACCCGCCCGCCCCTGTTATTAAAGCTGATCCTGCCCATAAATATTTTTAAATCATCCTCCCGAACGATAAACCTTCAAAAAGGATTTTACACCTTTTCCAACCGCCATGATCGTTGAAAAGGTCCTGAAAGCGGGATTTTTAATCCGTCCCAACAGCAACTGCTGGATATCCAATACAAAACTCAGAATACCCTGTATCCTGCCGGTAAGTATTGCAAGGTTGTCCACCTGATTGTGTATTGTATTTGCTGTCCTGCTGATATTGTCCGTAATATCCGTGATATCTTTTAATATTATGGGCAGATTTTTGTTTAGGTTTTCAATAGTTTGAGTAAGTTCTTTAGCAGCTCTCCATATCTGCACAATGGCAGGCACTGCAACGGCCGTCAACACAAGTACGGCTAATGTAATTATTGTCCGGCTTATTTCAGGACTCATGCTTAATCTCCCTTCAAACTATACCTCTAAGCACTCTTGCCTTTTTCTTCCCTGAATGTTTCTATTCCTGCATCGATTGCTTTTTTTAACCGACTCTTGTTGTCGTGGAGCGTCTCTTTGCCCTCTTCAACCATTTCTTCGATTTTGGCCTCTATTTCTTCCACCTTATCCTTTGCTGAACGCTCTAACACCTTAAGACGCTTGGAAGCCGCTTCATAAGCTTCTCTGCTTTTTTCAACAGCGTATTCATACTCGTCCTTGGCCTTTTCCATCAATTCATTTGCTTTACGGCCCAAATCCTCCCGTGTTTCTTTGCCACTTTTGGGAGCATAGAGAACTCCGATAACACCTCCTATGATGCTTCCTACAATCATTCCTTTCAGGAAATCAACCGCTCTATCCGACATTACAACACCTCCCTTCTTAATCATGTATTGAACCGATCAACTGTGCAATATTGATCAATTCGCTTTAAGTTTTTATTATAACAGAAGACATTAATAATAAAAAGAGACATTTGCATAATTTAATAAATTGCCTGGATGAATAAAAAAAGCCAGCCGTACCTTATCTTTTCGATAAGGTCGGGCTGGCTTCATGATCAACCACTGTACTAGAAACCTACTTAGT
>CAZLFA010000029.1:0-44363 GCA_964558665.1 uncultured Syntrophaceae bacterium | reverse complement strand
TTTCTTCAAAGAATTGGCCTATGAAAATTTCACACAAAAAAATTGACAGTACCAAATAATTCTGTACCTGTGTGAAAGGGATAGTTGAAATAGAGACGAGAGATAATACCATTGTAAACGCCTATTTCTAACGATGGTTCCTTTATCTCCACTTGGAAATATTTTTTTTCAACATATTTCATAAAGACTTGTGTAAACAAACATCCATTGTCCTCCCTGTCAAACATCTCACAGTATTGCTTATAAAATATTTTAAAACTCTCCCTTTCTCCAGATTCGCCCCTAAAAGATGACACCAACGTTCCAGCCAACAATCTAAAGCGACAAATGAATATTACTGAAAGCGAAAACAAGATGGAAATGACGGAATGCCTTCTTAGAATTCGTTTTATTAGATAGATAGATAAATATTTAAAGATACTATGCTTTGTGAATAATACTAGTCGATATTTTCTTCCATTTGTTCTAGGATCAGTATTATCACTACTCGAGAAATATAAAGTATCCAACCAATGTGAATATCGCCCACTACCCAAATATTTAATATCAGCATGCAGTGAATGTGCTGGTCCTAATTCCCTATCATCTTCGTATATTTTCCACTGCGATAATAATGGAATATCATTGCAGTCGCCATATAAACGAGATATTGGTAATTTATAATAGAACTGGTTATCTTCAACATTCTTTATTTTATCTGCTATTACTACAACTTCTTTTGCTAGCCGATATTCCTTTTTCATTACTGATTCCTTAGAACTTTATTTAAAGTAATATCCAATTTTACAGTTACTATAATTTCAGTTACCACCACTACTCAGGATAAAAATGTATCATTACAGGATTTCCTGTAACTCTGAACCCGTTTAGTTTACCCTCAAAATATAAATTGCCCATTCTCAATTCGCATTTATTACAAGGCTTGATAGATTCTTTCCCCATGTTACTTTTTTGCAATAACTCTGCTCTTTTTTCGCCATATATAATCGATCGAAGAGATGTCTCAAAAACATTGCCGATAACAAATTCATTCTTAAAGGTTCCATAGCACAATCTTACAGTACCATCCACATAGATGGGCATAGCAATTGGGATGAAGCAGGGAATGTTGGCAAGCGCCTTGCTTATAACGGGAATCCGATACAAATCGTCGTATACCCATTGCTGCTCATCTTCCATGGCATATCTATCCTTATTGCATACTGCAACGGTCAACCCTAGTGACACCCACTTTTTAACATAGTCCATTAGTTCATGGTCGTTTTCTTCCTGATGGACAAATTTAAGCCCGACTCTCGGAAGTGTGGATTTCATCTCTTTTTTCAACTTAATAAAATTTACAATATTCTCCTCCACTACTGTAAAATCTGAACCGACACCAAGCCTCTTAGCTGTTTCAGCAGTGTTGGCATGCAAAGAAATATAGACCTCATCAAGCTGTTCCTCTATCAGCCTCTGGGCAACATCTCCTCTTAAATGGTATCCATTTGTACTGAAACTTACCCTCAGTGCATTATTCTTGTGAATATGCCTGATCATTTGGGGGAGATCAGAATTTAAGAGTGGTTCTCCTCTTTGCTGAGTTACAATGAGCATGGACTTTGGCTTACAATCGTTTATCTGATCTACAATTTCTATAAACCGGTCAAGTTCCATCATGCTTCCACTCTCATCAGGAATAAAGGACGGGGTATTTATTCCTTCAGCGCCATGATATGGACACATCCGGCAATGGAAATTACAACTGCTTGCCGGTTCAATAATTATAGTTTCCGGTAAGGGTTTGGTATCAAAATATCTTTCTCTAATTTTAAGCAACACATCTGTTTCATACTTCGGGATGGAAAATTCTTTAGGGCATCCAGTATTTAACGACTCATTGATGATATCTTCCCACTTCATTTCTTTTAGCATCCTTGATGAAAAAGCAAGGCATCGATCCTTTACCATATAGAAATTTATTGTAGGAAAACGGAGCTTTGTCTCATAAATCAGGCGATCACACCCTTCATCAAGAAGATCCAATAGTCGACCAACTAAATCGACTGAAACATGGATTGATTCTTCCGGAATTAATATATAATGGATAGATTCATTGTCGTTTCTAAAAAAGTTTCTTACTCGCTCTATCATCCCACTCTTGGCATTTTTTACCTTGAGCACAGACTTTGGAATTGCCTCTTTTATGTAATGAAAAGTCGACACCAATTCTGATTCACTAAATAAAGACCCATCTTTTTGCGCGACAACGATAACAATATCATTCATCATAAACAGATCATTTCTCCCTATTATTAATTGACCACTTTAATTCAGGTTCTATCAAATAATTATAAGGCCTCAGTTTATTTCTCATTACCCTGAATGTAAAATGCTTTCTGTAAAAAGACTCCAAATCCTCTGTTTTTTGGCCAATGACATCTTTTACAAAGCCGGCGCTGACAAGATAATCCCCATAGCCAAAAATATTTTTTTCAATGACACAATCACAAAACCCTTCTTCCATTGCATGTGTGACAATATATGGCAAACCCCATTCGCTAGCGACAGCACCGCCAACTAAAAATCCGTTTTTATAGATTGCTAGCGATGCCGTGATTCGATCATCGGCTGTAAATGGCTTGAGCGTTTTAAAGTGCAACCGGAATATCATTTTTTCTCCCTGCCGGAATATAAATTGAGGGTTTAGTTCACTGTCAAGCAATTCGAATGCCGTCATAATTATATTTCCGTGATTGTAAATTATACTTTGCTGTTCCGTTACTTTCATGCCAGACACTTTAACTTCGTTGCTGGAAGCTTTACTTTCAGCTTCGCTTTGGGAAGTATTTTTACTTGAATTATCACACATCTCCACTTGAAGATCAGCAGCCATTTCATTATCTGTGATGTTATGACTAATTCCAATTATTACGTCATTAGACTGTGCCGCTAACAAAACATCTGTTTTTTCGGGACTAAATACTGTTTCAAGATAGAATTTCACAACTGATTCCGGTGCACCCTCCTTAACAATACGGCCTTTATCAAACCAGAAGCATCTATGACAGAACATTTCCACCATATTTGTTGCGTGAGAAACAAACAACACTGTTTTACCACTGTCGCATATATCCCTTATCTTTTTAAAACACTTGCTGACAAAATATGCATCTCCTGCGGCCAAGGCTTCGTCTATGATAAAGACATCCGGTTCAACCGATACGGCTACAGAGAAAGTTAACCGTGCCTGCATACCGCTAGAGTATGTCTTGAACGGTTGATCTATTACATCTCTAAGTTCACTAAACTCAATTATACCATTAAGCTTTCTTTCCACTTCCTCACGACTCATACCGAGACATAAACCACCCATGTATATGTTCTCACGGCCCGTGTATTCCCCATGGAATCCAGTACCCAGTTCGAGAATTGCAGAAACCTTTCCATTAACCTCAATATCGCCTGTGGTTCTATCAAGAGTGCCGGCAAGTATTTTGAGGAGGGTGCTCTTCCCTGCGCCGTTGCGACCGATCACACCAATCACTTCTCCTTGTTTAACTTCCAGATTCACATCTTTCAATGCCCAAAACTCTCTATGTCTGGGTTTGCCGGTTATTATCTCTTTCAGCATATCAAGTGGTTTTTGATATACCTTAAACATTTTAGAAAGATTTGAAATGCGAATCGCTATATTATTCGAGTCCATTGTTCTGTTTATAATACATTTCCGAACATTACCTTCAGTTTCCTAAAGACTCTATAACCACTTGAGAAGATAATAACACTGAGAACAATAAACACCAACCAGGCCCACCAATGGTCTAAGCGGCCGAAATAAAAGATATCCTGGTAGCACCAGGCCAGATAGCTGAAGGGATTGAGATACAACAGGGGGCGAAATATCCGTGGTACCTGGTCAGGAAGATAAAAGATCGGCATTACATACATGCCGATCAGGCAGAATACCTGTGTGAGATCTTTTAGATCGCGAAAATATGCACCAACCGAGGATAATATGTAGGACACACCTATCATACTCAATACCTGAAAAAAGACAGGAATCGGAATCAGTAGATATGTCCAGAGAAGAGATTTGTGAGTTATTAAAACATAGATAATCAAAATTATCGTCAATATTAGCTGAGTCACCACGGAAGATATAACCGTTTTTATCGGAAGAATCTCAATCGGAAAGACGACCTGTTTTACGAGATTGGCATTTCCGGTTATCGCTGTTGACGCTTTGTTCATGGTTTCCTGGAAGGACATCCAGGGAATAAGAGTGCATAAAAGATATGTTGTGTAGTCCAAAGGCATTTCAAGAGTGCCACCGATTTTCATTTTGAATACATATGCGAAGATGAAGACATAGACGGCAATCAACGCCAGGGGATGTCCCACCGCCCAGAATAGGCCGAACAACTGCCCCGCATAACGGTCGGAGATTTCTCTCTTGGTCATCTCCCAGGTAAGCTGGCGGTGACGCGTCATCAGACCGACAAGTTCGCGGAATGCCAGGAAGTGGTTTTTGATATCGAAGAGTCGTTTCATAAGTTAGTTGTTAGCAATTAGCTCGTAGCGTTTAGCTCGTAGATCGTAGCTGTTAGCTGATAGCAATTAGCTCATAGCTGTTAGCGAAAAGAATAAAAGGCTGAAAGCGAAGGTCAAAGGCCAAAGAAAGAAGGTCAAAGATGGGAGTTATAATCACAAGGACAAACCCAGGCGACCGGCGGCATATAGTGGCAGATAATGAACATTATTTCTCTGTCGTATATTGTTGGCGCTCAGCAGGTAAGCTTTGGACGGACGGTAGCGCTCCATGTATACTTTCAAGCTCTTTGATTGAGTTACCCAACCGGATTTAACCTCCACGGGCACGACTTCCCCCTTCTTTTCAAGAAGAAACTCCACTTCCGCAGTACGCCCCTGCCAACAGAAGAGAGCCTTATCTCCCGCGGCTCGCAGCTCTTGCGCCACAAAATTCTCTGCTATGTAACCCTGGTAGCTGCCGAAGTCATAATTCAGGAACGTGGCTGGATTGATGCCACTTACGGTTCCCAGCATGCCAACATCAAAAAAGTATAGCTTGAAACGATTTTCCTTCACATATCCGTAAAGAGGTACTCCGACGGTATCAATAATGGGTGTCCGGATGATCAGATTTGCGCATTCCAACCAGTCCAGCGGCGCTGACAACCTATCGTAACCTCGGATGCCGGGGATTCCTTCGCGAAGCTTGAATTTTGCGGCTGATCCATTCTGCGCCTGTGCCAGTTGCGCAGGTACGTTACGCCATAGTCTTTCAATATGAAGGGCGTTGCCCTTCCCGCTATGTTTCGCCATATCGGCCAAATAGGCCTCCATCAGGTCACGCTGCTCTCTGCGGATTACCTGAACGGCATCATATAAATTATCCTGTCGTTCACGATAATGATTTACAGCATCGGGAAGCCCGCCGACAACCAGATAGTGCTTCCATAATACCCATAGTTGATCATGCGCTATTTCAGGGAATGGCTGGGTCAAGTCATGCTGCCGGATGAGCTCGGCCAGCCACTCCTTTCCCACACCATCAAGAAATTCATCGAACGAAAGAGGGTGCATATCCAGAAACTGAACTTTTCCAACAGGGAAAGAGTCCGGTTGCAATGCAACGCCCAAGAGGGAACCAGCAGCACACAAGGCCATCTCCGGTATCTCCTCGGAAAAATATTTCAGGCTTGTCAGTGCCTTGGGGCAGCGCTGAATCTCATCGAAGATGAGCAGATCCAGGCGACGGTCTATGGGTCTCTCGAGATAAAACTGAAGCTCGTCAAGGATGCGACCCGGTTTGAGATCCTGCTCAAATATCCGTCCGAGCTTCTCATCCTTTTCAAAATTGACATAATGATACTGTGGGAAAGCGGTACTGCCATACTCCTTTAGTATGTAAGTCTTACCAACCTGTCTGGCACCCCTGACAATCAGGGGCTTACGGTTTGCGGAAATTTTCCAACGGTTAAAAAAATCGGTAACAGTACGTTTCATGCAGCAATAAGTACACTATTTAGATACTTTGTGCAATGACTATTTTCATAAATATGAATTATTCGCAATGAATTGCAGATATTAACAATATCTGGTAGAAATAGCAGCAAGCTCAAAACTGAAAGGGTAAAGCATTAGATCTTAGCTCTTAGCGTTTAGCTCATAGCTTGTAGTTGTTAGCTAAGAGCTACACGCTACGAGCTATGGACTATATTACACGAGGAATTTGCGGCACCAGTTTTCGAAATTCAGTAGAGACCAGATCAGCAGGCGCCTGTTTTCAGCGCCCTGCAGATGCTCATTCACCATCTCCTGGATCTTTCCCTTGTCCAGATATTCGTAGATCATTGCCTGCTTGCCGAACAGTATGCGTTTCACGTAATCGATGCTCTCTCCCTTGAACCAGCTCGCATCCGGGGCTGAGAATCCCTGCTTGTCCCGCTCGGTGACATCGTTGGGGACATAACGCTGCATGGTCTTTCTCAGAATCAGTTTCCCGTCCTGCGTACGCTTGTAGTACTTGTTCTGCTTGGGACCGGGTTCGTTTTCGCTCATGGGCACTATGTCCCCCAAGTTCTTCAGCTTGAACTTGACGGGGATCCGCATGGCAAAATCGACCAGGTCATTATCCAGAAACGGAACCCTTGTCTCCAGGGAGTGGGCCGAGCTGAGCTTGTCGTCCACAATAAGCAGTCCGTGTAGGAATGTCCTTGCTTCGAAGCAGAGCGAATGGTTGATGTAATCCTCGGGGCCGCGCAGTATGTGATCGTGTTCCTGGAACACCCCCTTGAAAATGTCCCTTGTCCAGACATGACTGACATCATTCCAGACCGGCTTGAAAACCTGCCGTATAACCGTGTTGGGAATCAGACGCTGCCAGAACAAATAATACTTGTCGATGAAATCCTCGAAATCCGTGCTGTGGGCTGCGCGATAGTAGCGCCATGGATAACCGCCGAACAGTTCATCTCCTCCCGATCCGCCGACCACGACCTTGACGAACTTGCTCGCCAGCTGGGCGGCATAATAGTTCGGATAGCTCTGCCCCACCCGCGGTTCCTCGACATGCCATGCCATCATGGGCATGATGCGTTCCATGTCGCCTGACTTCAGAACCATCTCGTAATGCTCAGTTTTGAAAAGATAGGACATGAACTCTGCCCCCACCCGCTCATCGTAGTTCACCTCGATGCCGGATGCGGAGTTGAGATCAAATCCGCAGGTGAACGACTTTATGTAGGGAATCTCCTGTGCCGCCAGCGCGGTGATGGAGCCGGAATCCATGCCGCCGCTCAGATAAGCGCCCACATCCACATCGCTGACAAGCTGGCGCCTGACGGCCTGGCGAAACAGACAGTCAAGCTCTTCAATGTATTCTTTCTCACTCAGTGTCTTTTCCGGTTCCTGGAAGGCGAAGTCCCAGTACTTGTTAACTCGTAGCTCATAGCTCGTAGAGTTTAGAGAGAGGGTGGCGTATGAGCCGGCGGGAAAAAGCCTGATGCCTTTGAGAAGAGTCCTGTCGGTAAAGATGTTCTGGAACGTGAAATACTCCAGCAGCGCCTCCAGATCGAGTGATCTCCTCATGGCCGGATGGGTGATCATGGCCTTCTGCTCGGAGGCGAAAATAAAAACATTGTCCACGAAGGCATAATACAAAGGCTTGATCCCGTAACGGTCGCGGGCCAGAAAAAGCCGGCTCTCCACTTTGTCCCAGATGGCAAAGGCAAACATCCCGTTGAAGCGATTAACGCATTCCCCGCCCCACTCGGCATACGCACGTAAAACAACCTCAGAGTCTGTGCGGGAGTGGAAGATATGCCCCAATGCCTGAAGCTCGGCCCTGATTTCCTGGAAATTATAGATTTCGCCGTTATAGGTGAGGGCGTATCTTTTGTCCGGGGTTATCATGGGCTGATGGCCGGCGGGAGAAAGATCGATGATAGCCAGACGCCTGTGTCCCAAACCCACGCAGCCGTCGATATATAAGCCTTCTCCGTCAGGTCCGCGATGGGCAATGGCATCCGTCATCTTCCTGATAATCACAGGAGATGCCGGCTCCTTATTCAAATTCATTATTCCTGTAATTCCACACATAGTTTAGCTCCCAGCAATTAGCTCGTAGCTCTTAGCTCGTAGCTCATAGTTCCTAGTTCTTAGTTCTTAGGTATTTGATTATTGTGGCGATTTTTTGAGAAAGGAGATCATTGAGTTAATCATTTTGGCAATCTCTATGCCTTCGTTTTTGATTGAAGCTACTGCACTCTCGCCGATCCACCCCTGATTTCTCATGATTTCTATAAGGGTGGTTGTCTCATACAGGGAACCCCTGGCGATATATAAAAATTGGGCAAATTCCTTCTTCGAAAATCTTCCTTTTCCCTCGGCAATATTCGCAGGGACTGAAGTTGCAGCCGCTTCCAACTGTTCCATCAGTCTGTAGTGTTTACGCTCCGTATCAATACACTCGATGGTCGAAATGATTTGGCTCGCCCATTTTATGGACCGTTGCCAGATTTCCAGATTCTCATATCCAAAGCTGCAATCATCCATTGACTTATTGGCCATAAAATTTAGTCTTTTTATCTTTTTCTATAATCTACCAGCTTTATTTTTCAGCCTTGCGCTTTAAGCTTTGAGCCTTAAGCATTTCTTACTTGTCGCTAACAACTATGAGCTACAAGCTAATTGCTAACTGCCTTTCTTCTCTGTTCCACTTCTTCGATATGTGTGCGGCGCCATTCAATGAGACGGTGGAACCCTTCCTCCAAATCCACGCTCCATTTGAACCCGAGATCCTTTTCTGCCGCGACAGGATCCCCGACGCGATTGGTCACGAAGGTCTGCCCGGCGGGTTCATATTTGATCGGTAGTTTCGATCCTGTGATGTTCAGCAGCAGCTCTGCCAGTTCCTTGATGGATATCTTGATTCCTCTTCCCACATTATAGAAACCGAAAGGCATGTCGCTTTTCAGGGCACATACATTCGCCCGACCCACATCACCGACATAGATAAAGTCGTAAGCCTGGCTGCCGTCGCCGAACACGACCGGCGATATTCCCTTGTCTATATTGTCCAGAATTTTCATCATGACAGCGATATATGTTCCCTTGTAGTCCTGGCGCGGACCGTATACATTCATATACCTGAGGCCGACACCCTCAAGCCCGTAGCGTTTATGGAATGCTTTGAACATATGCTCACCGGCAATCTTGGTGGCTCCGTAAAAAGTCCAGTTGTTGTAAGGATGATCCTCGGTCATCGGCTCTTCCACAGCATCCCCGTATACTGAAGCGGAAGAAGAATAGACCAGTCTTTTGACATTGTTTGCCACGCATGACTCAAGGACGTTAAACATGCCCCTGATATTTACATCGAATGCCGCCCGGGGATACTCATAGCACTGCAGCAGCCACAGAGCCGCGAGATGCACAACACCGTCAATATTCTTCATGGCGGAATCAAGGATGTCTGTCTGGAGTATATCCCCGCCGATCTCATAAATCCGGCACCGGGGATCCTTAAGGGACTCTTTCAGGTTTTCGGCAGTCCCGCGACAGAAATTGTCGTATACTATCACTTCACCAATATCCTCTTTCAAGAGTTCTTCGACGACGTGGGAACCTATGAGTCCTGCGCCTCCGATAACCAATATTCTTTTGCCCTTGATATCCATAAGATCAGTCTCCCTTGTTAATTATTGTCTGCAGATCACACTGATCCGCAAATAGTTGCCACAATTTCATTCGATGCCTTGCCTTCTCCGTAAAGCTGATCCCGTCCGGATGGTTTTACAAAAGTTTTTACAGCTTCCAGAATCGCATCCATATTTGCCCCGGCCAGCCTGTTCCAGCCCGACTCTACCGTCTCCACCCATTCTGTTTCATCCCTGAGCGTCACGCAAGGAATACCCAGCCAGTAAGCCTCTTTTTGTATACCGCCCGAATCGGTAAGGATCATTCTTGCCTCCTGTTCCAGTGCTATCATATCCATATAGCCTACTGGATCGATGATCCGAATATTACCGGCCGTCTCACAGCCTGTCTCCTTCATGACTTTTCTGGTTCGCGGGTGCACCGGAAAGACAACCGGTTCTTCCATGCGCCCGAAGGCATCAAGGATATTTTTCAGGCGCATTTGATCATCAGTGTTTTCTGCTCGATGCACAGTCGCCAGCAAATATTCACCACTTTTTACATTCAGCTTTTTGATAATATCATTCTTGCCTCTATTCATTGAAGCAGCATATTGAACAGCTTCCGCCATTACATCCCCGACAATTTGAACACCCTTGGTAATCCCCTCCCTGGCCAGATTGTCCTTTGCAACTGTACCGGGGCAGAAAAGAAGCTTGGAAAGATGATCCGTAATAACCCTGTTTATTTCCTCCGGCATCGTGCGATTAAAGCTTCTTAATCCCGCCTCTACATGAGCAACCTTGATATGAAGCTTGGCGGCAGATAACGCTCCGGACAATGTGGAATTCGTGTCGCCGTATACCAGAACTACATCCGGTTTTTCATCGATCAGCACTTTTTCGATTCCCACCAGCATCTCACCGGTTTGTTTACCGTGTGCCCCGGATCCTACAGCAAGGTTATATTTGGGTTCCGGGATATCTAACTCCCGGAAAAAGACCGCCGACATGCCTTCGTCGTAATGCTGACCGGTGTGGACAATAACCTCCGTGAGGCGTGAGGCGCGAGGCGTGAGGCGCGAGGCGTCAAGCGTATTGGCATTAAACTGCCGGATGGTACGGGATACAACGGCAGATTTTATGAACTGCGGACGGGCGCCTACGACCGTTACGATTTTCATTTATAGTACTCTCTGTACCACTCCACAAACCTGGCAATACCGAGTTCAATGGGAGTGGAAGGCGAAAAGCCAACCTCCTGCTTAAGCTCCGCGACATCGGCAAAAGTAGCGGGAACGTCTCCCTGCTGCATAGGCAGAAACCTTATTACCGCCTTCCTGTCAAGCACCTGCTCCAGGATACGGATAAAATCCATCAGCTTCACAGGCTGGTGATTGCCTATGTTGTATATTCTATAAGGCGCAAAACTGATTGCCGGATCGGGCCGATCTCCCCGCCAGTTTTCATCAGGCTTCGGTAAATGACGCACAAGCCTGACAATCCCTTCGACAATGTCATCGACATAAGTGAAATCGCGCTCCATCCGGCCGTTGTTATATACATCAATCGCATTGCCCTCTAGAATGGCTTTAGTGAATTTGAAGAGGGCCATATCCGGCCTTCCCCAGGGACCGTACACAGTGAAAAAACGCAGACCTGTGCAGGGAATTCCATAGAGGCACGAATAGGTATGTGCCATCAGCTCGTTGGCCTTCTTGGTGGCGGCGTAAAGGCTGATGGGATGATCTACATTGTCATGAACCGAGAATGGCATGCTCGTGTTGGCTCCATACACGGAGCTGGACGATGCATAGATCAGGTGTTTTATACCGTTGTGGCGGCAGCCTTCCAGGATGTGCAGAAAACCGACCATATTACTTTCCACGTAGACATGGGGATTCGTTAAGGAGTAACGGACGCCGGCCTGGGCGGCAAGATGGATGACCGCATTTGCCTTTGCCTGTTTAAAGATAGAATCAATGCCGTCTCTGTCGGCAAGATCCATCCTGCGGAAGGAAAAACCGGGATAGTCTTTCAATATTGCAAGCCTATCCTCTTTGAGACGCACGTCATAGTAGTCATTCATGTTGTCAACGCCGACGACTGTCTGCCCCTGTTCGAGCAAATGCCTTGCCGTATGAAAGCCGATGAATCCTGCCGCGCCGGTTAATAGAATTTTTGACATAAGAAGATTAGCTCTTAGATATTAGCTCTTAGAAAAATTATTCAGGGAGTAATTTTTTCAGTCTGGTTATTATTTCAGGAGATTCTTTCAATTCACAAAGAGGCTTCAAATTGTCGTAGACATACTTTCTGTCAATTTTGCCCACTTGTTTTTTTACCACATTTTCCACATCCGCCCAGTCCTGGGAACGATCGGCAAATGCTTTCATGATGATCAAATCTTCAGCGGAACATGTTTTAATTTTAAATCCCGGCAGAAATTCAAAATCAGATGCACGGCTAATCATTTCCTTTTCGAATGGCAAACCACCCAGCGCTATATCTATTCCCACACCATCGTCCGACACAAGCAGCAGGACACGATTTTTCAGAGCAAATCTTGCCGGTTCATCTATGCGCGATTTATATCGACCTAACAAATCCTCTATAAATAACCGTTCATTGCCAAAACCACAGAATATTGTGATGTCAACATCGCGGGTCAGGCGCGGTTGCCCCCAACGCTGCAGAGCAATACCTCCGATGAAGCAAAACTCCCATTCGTGGCTGACAAAAACCTTTTGCAATTCGCTCGCGGTTTCAAAAAGGGGTTTCATCGGCAGGCCTTCATAAAAAGACGCTGTTGTTCTACCAAACCGGATGTTTTGCCGGGCGGATGATGCAAAAGCGCAGATTTGAAGGCATCTTCCAATAGCTCTATCGTCCTTTGAATATCTTCACTCCGTATTTCCTGCTGTTTCAAATTCTCAAGAAACGGCGTTAACTGTTTCCAGCGATTTACCCAGTCAGCGATTTGTTCTTTTTCATTAGTATTCATGAGTTAGATAAAAGCTCTTGCTATAAGCTATTTTATTTTCTCAATACCCTTCTTTGTTTTTCTATAGTGCTTCTTGCACGATGTGCATTTCAGGTTCTTCGGCAGGCGTTCTCCGCACTCGCACATCCAGCCGATCTGTCTGGCCGGATTCCCTACCATCAATGCGTATTCCGGAACATCCTTTGTAACCACTGTACCAGCCCCGATAAAAGCGTAATGGCCGATCGTATAACCGCATACAATAGTTGCATTGGCACCAATTGTCGCACCACGTTTGACAAGCGTCGGCCGTGCCTCCGACATTCTCGGTATTTCCGCTCGCGGATTATAAACATTCGTAAAAACCATGGACGGTCCACAGAAAACATCATCCTCCAGGGTCACTCCCGGATACAGGCTGATGTTGTTCTGAATCTTGCATCCCTTGCCGATATTGACGTCCGGACCGATAACTACATTCTGACCGATATTACACTTCTCGCCGATCTTTGAACCGGAAAGAACATGCGAGAAATGCCATATCTTTGTTCCCTTGCCTATCGACACTTTATCATCGATCACTGCCGACTCATGGACAAAATAGGGAGTTTCTGCCTTTGCAGAATCTCCGGCAACTTGCACTGTTTTGTAGAGATGCTGTTCTTTGTCTTCCAGGGATTTCTGACTGGCCTCAAGAATGCGCAGGACACGCAATCCCTCTTCACCGTCCGTAAGCGGTTTTGTTCCATTCTGCACAGAGGCGATGAATGCCTTGCATTCGGCTTTCAATGGCTCCGCCCATACAGAAGTCAGGTCAATTGCCTCTTCATCACCCTTGTCCGGAACGGGCACGCCGTTCTGCCATCTTATTGTATGAGGAAACAGCGACAGTTTTTCCGTTACCGGCCGCGTATCGTCAAATACAAGCATTCCCTGATCACCGACTACAACCAGACGCTGTTCCTTGAAAGGATTGAGCCAGCTGACGAAGATATGGGCACCTATACCGGAAGGGAATTTCAGGTTAGTCATCGTTACATCGGCTATCCGGGCATGCAGGAAGTTGCTGCCCACTGAATCGATGTAAGAAGGCTCCTCACCCACCAGACTGAGGATGATGGAGATGTCGTGAGGAGCAAACGACCAGAGAATGTTCTCTTCCCGCCTGATCTTGCCGAGACTCAAGCGTCTTGAATAGATGTATTGGAGGCGTCCGACGCTCCCTCTCTTGATCATGTCCTTTAGTTTGACGATGGCCGGATGATAGTTGAGTATGTGCCCTACAAAAAGCGTCCTGCCTTTCTTTTTTGCCAGTTGTAAAAGCTTTTGTCCATCCGTGTAATTCAGAGACAGTGGCTTTTCAACAAATACGTGTTTGTCCGCAAGCAGCGCATTGTTCGCCATCTCGTAATGCAGGGCGGCAGGTGAAGCGATAACAACACCTTTAATGTCCTTGTCGTTCAGAACCTCTTCCAGATTCCGAGTAGTCGCTATCCCCGCATATTCCTGCTCCACCTTCTTCAGGGTTGAGGAATCGCCATCACATACAACCTTCAGAACGCCAAGCTGATGGAAATTGCGAACCAGGTTCTTCCCCCAATAACCTGCGCCGACGACGGCTATGTCCTGTGAGGGGTGAGGCGTGAGGGGTTTTTTTGTAGTTTTCATCTTAAGCTTTCCTTTTTTATAAATATTAAGACATCAAAACATCTACGACCTGCTTCTGCTGCTCTTCGGTCAGATAGGGATGCATGGGCAGGCTGAATGTGCGGCCAGCGCAGTTTTCGCTTACAGGAAGATCACCTTTTTTATAGCCCAGCCGGGCAAAGGCTGTCTGCAGGTGAAGAGGCGTCGGATAGTAGATCGCCGTGGGAATGCCCTTGGCCTGCAGTCTCTTCTGACTGTCTGCACGGTGCTGCTCGTCTCCGGCAAGTATGGTGTATTGAGCCCATGCTGATTTATAACCATCGGGAATGAATGGAACGACAAAGGACGTTCCCGTTGAAATCAGATCACTGTATCGTTTCGCCACGATCTGCCTCTTTTCCACTTCGTCCGGAAAGATATCGAACTTGGCCTTCAGGATGCCGGCCTGCAGTGTGTCAAGGCGTCCGTTGATGCCGATTCTTACATTGTCGTACTTGTGAGTGCCCTTGCCATGCGCTCTGATTGACTCCAAAACGCTTGCCAGCTGATCGTCATCTGTAAAGCACATTCCCCCGTCGCCGTAACAGCCTAATGGTTTTGCCGGAAAGAACGAAGTACAGGAAATATCGCTAAAGGAACAAGCCTTCCTGCCTTTCAGCTCGGCTCCAAAGGATTGGGCTGCATCCTCAATGACTTTGAGATTGTGTTTTTCAGCAATACCCTCGATGGCGTCGTAATCCGCCATCAGACCGTAAAGGTCGACGGGGATAACTGCCTTCGGTGTAAGGGCTGAGGTGTTAGGGGTGAGGGGGAGGGGATATATTTTATTGTCATTAGCTTTTACTGCAGCTATAGCCTTTTCAAGCTTGGCCGGATCGATGTTGTACGTTTTCGGATCTATATCGACAAAAACAGGAACGGCACCCAGAAGACAGACAACCTCTGCCGTGGAGATAAATGTAAAAGGCGTTGTAAACACTGCGTCTCCTGCGCCTACACCGAAGGCCATCAGGGCCATCAGGAGGGCATCGGTGCCTGACGCACAACCCACGGCATGCTTGACGCCTACATATTGGGACAGCCTTTTTTCCAGTTCGCTCACTTCCGGCCCCAGGATATACTTTCCCTCTGTGACAACCTTCTGTATGTTCACATCAAGCTGTTCCCTGATTCGTTCCCTCTGGGCATGCAGATCAATAAATTCCATGTTCCTTTTTCTCCTTTACTTCTTCTTCGTTATATCGTCCTTGATGCGCTTGACATGTCCGCGCCCCAGTCCCTTTACTTCGCATCCAAGTTCGATAAAGCGCCTGATTTTTTCGTCATCGAGAATGCCGAAGCAATCGATGATCGCTGTCGGCTTGCCCGTCATTTCGATAACCTGCTCCGGCGTCAGATTCAAATACGGCTTGTGCCTGACGGCAAAAACCACAGCATCGGCACCTTTCAATGATTGCTGAAGATCCTTTTCTATGGAAAGTTCCTTAAGCTGTTCCTGGTTCCTGAAGAACCGCGACCAGGAGTGGCCGGGGGCGGGATAGCTGTCCTGCTTTTCCATTTCAGGCCAGTGCTTCACATAAGGATCATGGACGGCAACCTCTCCCCCCATTTCCGTAATCTTTCTGACCAGTATCTCCGAGCCGCTGTACCTGGTGTCTCCCACATCCTCACGGTAAGAAGCCCCGAGTATTGATATTTTGGATGCAGCCACTATTTTTCCCATATTGCGAAGGGCGTCGCGTACCATTTCTGCGGCGTGCAGCGACCGTGTATCATTTATATCTATGGCCATCGGCGTGATCTTGAAAATATCATCATCATATCCCATCAGGGTATGGTACGACCAGACACCGAGACCACCGTCTTTGGGAAGGCAGTACCCTCCAATGCCGGGACCGGGAAAGATCATATTGGAATGTGTAGGACGAACTTTAATCGCCTGAATAACCTTGATCAGATCAACTCCGTTCCTCTCCGCAAAAACACTCCACTCATGGAGGAATGCCAGAATCGTCGCCCTGTAGGAGTTCTCCACGATCTTACATGTCTCGCTCTCCATGGGACGATCCAGGACTGTTAACGGAAATTTTTCGACGTTTAGAACCTCGGATAGGAATTTTGCCACCTTTTTCTTGGCTTCACTATTGATGCCGCTGCACACCCGCCAGAAATCTCGGATCGATGAGACATAGTCGCGTCCCGGCATTACCCGCTCATAGGAATGCGAGAGGAGGGGTTCAGAGGATATGCCTCTCTTCTCAAAAGCTTTTTTCATGATTGGATAGGCAATATATTCGGTTGTTCCCGGAGGAACTGTTGTTTCAATCAATACCAGACACTCCGGTCCGATTTTTTCACCGATGATTTTGAGACTCTCCTCCAGTGCGGCGATCTCCGCATGCCCTTCCCGGCAATCGCCCAGTTTTTCCTTGAAATAGTCACACTGAACATCGACCACCACCACGTCAGCCAGAGAAAGGGCGTCGTAAGTATAGGTCGCAATGAGTGTCTTTTTTTCATTTACACAGCGGGCAATCATCGGCGCTACTTCGGGATCCTCAGACTCTACAGGGGCAAGCCCCCGGTTCAGTAGAGGTATCTTCCAGAAAGAGCGAACTGAGGGACGCTGCATGCCGATGACAAACTTCCTGGGCTCACCCGTTTTCTTGTCGACTGAATCTGCAACTACTCCCGCCATGACCGCTCCAACAAAACCCACACCCATGACAACGACAATCTCCCTGCCCTGCTTCCTTTGATCATCCTCTATAGATTTGAGGCGTTTAAACTCCTTCTCATAGTCTGCCTTGCCGGGCAGCGGAAACTTCTCTCCTGCCGGCGAATACGAATATTCGTCATTCTGCTTCATTATCAATCCTTTATCCTTTCCATTCTTTATATACAGCTCCGCCCTCTGGATTACATAGGAGGGGCATCCAACTAATCTCTAATCCGGAAACCTAAAGTTTAAACATCCGGAATTTCCGGACGAATGCTATATATAAAACCAACCCGCTACTGCCGCCAACTTAGTTACAGCGGGGCGTTTTGATCTATGCCGGGAGGCTTGTCCGCTGCTTCGGCCTCCAGCCTCAGTTGCTTTATTTCTTCCTCCAACTGCTCATACTCTTGCAGTTTTCTCAGTAAAAACCGATATGTAGCCCTGGATTTCGCTTCTATCCCCTGGGGTGTTAAAAAATACAGGTAGGCAATTTTATTGTGTGAATTCTTGAAGTTCTCCGCCTTGACATGACCTTTTTCTATCAGGGCTTTGACAAGAAAATTGATCTTACCGAGGCTTAATCCCAGGCGAGCCGACAACTCCCGCTGGGTCATGGAAGGATTGGCACCGATTTCCCTTAGTATTTTAAATGACTCTTCACTGTCCTGATCGGATTTTAAATGATTCGTCATCGGATCTCCATTTGTTCAAGGCGTGAACATTGCGGAACTTACTGAAAGAAACGGATAAAGTCAAGCAGAAAAATCAACGAGGGGAATATAAAAATATACTGATAATTTAATATTATTATTTACTAAAGTGCCAGGCAATCAATCGTGAATACATGAGCCAGCGTTTTTTCGTTCCTCCGTGAAAACCGAGAGTTGTTATCAGCAGGAGGGCTGTGAGCAGACAGTTCATCAGGAGCCGTAGGAATATTATCATGGAAACAAGCCTGTAATACCCCCGGCTGTACCACTTCTGAAAGAACATATAACGGGAACGGTAAAACTCTATCCGGGAGCGGACATCGTTGCCGATGCTTTGCCCCTGCAGATGGTATATCCTTGCCGCCGGCACATGATACACCTTCCATCCGGCCTTTTTCATCTGATAGGCCCAGTCCGTTTCCTCAAAAAAGAAAAAGTATCTTTCGTCAAGAAAACCAACCTCATCCATGGCTTTCTTTCTCACGAGAAGGCAGGCGCCGATGCCGGAATCAACCTCTATGGGCTCCCTGTATTCATATCTTTTACTCGGGTATCTCCCGGGGAAAAGATACTCGAGCAAAGGCATATTGGCAAGAAGGGTCAAGATTGAGGGAAAGGATGCAATCGAGTTCTGCTTGCTGCCGTCAGCATTGAGAAGCTGGCCGCACACCATGGCCGCATCCGGTTTTTTTTCCATAAAACCGAACAGTTCAGCAACGGCATTCTCCGTCAGAACGGCATCGGTATTCAGCAGCAGCGCATATCTTCCCCTCATAACGGAGAAACCGCGGTTATTGGCTGCAGCAAATCCGAGGTTTTGCCCGTTTTCAATGACGCGCACTGACGGGTATTCGGCATGCAGCATGTCTACGCTGCCGTCGTTGGAGCCATTGTCAACGACAATGATTTCATAATCGGTCTCTTTGACTGTTTCCCGAATAGATGCGAGGCAGCTTCTGAGGAGATCCTTAGTATTCCAATTGACGATGATTATAGAGGTGTCCATTATCAAGGCTTTAATTGAATGCTCCCATGCAGTATCGCATCTGGTTACTTTATCCGCCTGTTTTGCCTGTTGAGTTCGCTGAGTTTGGAGTATTTGAAGAACTTGTTCACCGAATCGGTCATTGCCAGGGTAAGTCCCTGGAAACCGTCCAGAACACCCAGTCTCAGGAAATAGTCCTGCAAGAAGGTGAAGCAGGCCCGTGCAAAAGCTGAACCGACGGTCGCCGTCCTGCCGGCGGCAAAAGCCTCCCGGGCTCCCAGGGTTGAATAGCGGTCTATCTTGATCAATATTTTGCTCAGGTCGCTTTCCGTCAAATGGACGATGGGAAAGTCCAGTTCTTTGACAATTCCGTCAACCTCTATGCCTTCATGGACGGCAGCCCTGCTCATGCGCCCGCTGTCCTTCCTGAAAAGCCTGACAATCCTGTCCGGCCACCAGCCTGCATGACGGATCCAGCGCCCCTGAAAGTAGTTTTTCCTGGGAAAGCTGTATCCTGCCGCCTCCGGTTCTGGTTTTTCAACTATTTCCTTGATGGCCGAGGCTGTCTCTTCGGGAATGCGTTCATCGGCATCCAAGACGAGAACCCAGAGATTTCTGCACCTGTCTATGGCAAGCTGCTTTTGAGGGCCGAAGCCGTACCAGCCTTCACAGCAGACTTCACAGCCGAAGTCAGATGCAATGCAGACGGTCTCGTCCGTACTTCCCGAATCCACGACAACAATCTGATCGGCAAAAGCAACGCTCTGCAGGCAATCGTAAAGATTGGCCTGTTCATCTTTTGTAATGATGGCCACCGACAGAGGAATCTTCTCAGCCATATCTTTCCATCACCAGAAATCCGTTGCAGACAGTGTAATGCCTGATTACCCAGCCGTTCAGTATCATCGAGAAATCACGGCTTTCATCAAAAGAGGTATTTAAGTACTCTTCGACCGCCCGGATGACGCCTCTTTCATTATCCCACCCCTTGCCGGTGCTGCCGTCTTTCCTGATGAAGACATCCTTCATGTTGGTGTCATGGAAAAACACCTTGGCTCTTGTGGAGAGGAAAGGAAACCATGATCTGATTTCAGTGACGGTGTGGTCGTACAGGTGGCTGGTATCGATAAACAGTATGTCGATCCGGGGGACAAGCACTTTCTCTTTGCACCAGTCTTCAAAGTCGCCGGCAAAGGAGATGTCATCCTGCCTGATGAAGATTCTTTTTCGATATGAAGAAACATCGCGGCAGTCTTCGATGTCCACGCTGACGAGGGTGGATCCCCATAGTCTCGCCACCCGCTCCAAGACAAACGTCGATTCGCCGTCCCCCACTCCCAATTCCACAATCAGCTTCGGATTGATGTCCAGACTTTCCAGGAACAGAGTTTCCAGATGATCGCTGATGTCGGTTTTCTTTATAGCGACGCGGTTCCGTATATCATTCAGCGATTTCTCCAGCGTCCTGCTGTTCAGCATATTGGTAAACACCATGTGCGGTTATTCTCCTGTTAGAAATAGTTTATGTCCTGTTCATACGGAAGATAGATATTATTTTCGTAACGTTTCTGCAACTCCGGATAGTCAGTGATGCTGCGGCCTTTCAGCGGCTTATAGATATTGATGTACTTATCCAGCGCAGGCCATTTTTCATCCCAGAGCTTTCTTATTTCCTGAGGCCAGCAGTCGTCGATGTATCCCTCATGGCTTTTATCCCGGGCATTATTCTTCTCGGTAACCTTGTGGTAATGCCACACGAAGGAATCAAGGCTTATGGCCGTACAGCCGCCTGCCAGGAAACACCTCAGGGAAAAATCGTTATTCTCGTAACAGGCCTTCCATCTCTCATCGAAACAGCCCACTTTGTCGAATATGCTGCGCCTCCAGAACATGACGTTCAATTCCACACCGATGACCCGCAGATAATCATTTCCGTCACGCCCCAGCAATCTGTCGGAAAATGTTTTCTTTCCCGACTTCAATTTCTGCAGGTCGATTCTGTCCGCACCGAACCCCTCTTCCGGTTTCCATGTCTGATAATCAAGATCGCTTTTATCGGTGAAGGGTGTTGCCTGGAAAACTTCCGGAATCTGCACCTTTTCATAAAGGTCCTCATCCATGCCGGCGGTTATCAGGACGTCCGAAGTGATGAGGCCGATCACCGGAGACTTGCAGGTGCGGACAAAAAAGTTGATGGCCCTGCTGATGCCGATGTTGCGGTTCAGGAGTATCGTCGAAAAGCCATGGCGCATCTGCATATCGACAAGCCGGTTCCGGTGCTCATGAGTCGATCCCTGATCGAGCAGGAACACGTCGCTTTTGAGATGCCTGCTTTTTCTCCCGTAGAAGGCGTCAACCGTTGCGCCAAGAATTTCTTCGGCGTCCCTCTCACCGGCCGGGTTATAATTCAGAATCAAATATGTAACGTCCGGAATCATAATGCACAGAAATGCCATCTGCTCATCTTGCGGACCATCTGCATCCGCAGAGAGACGCTATATATCATAGACCCCCGTATTAAAATAATGAAATTTTCAATTCTCTATGGTAGATGGCCACTTATAAATAAAAATGATTGATTTCATGAATACAAATGACGGCTGCAATCGGCATGAATGGTGACATCGGAAAATCGCATGAATGAAACAGTTGAAAAGGCAACGCTTCCCCGGGATAAAATTTTTCGTTTTCTGGAACTGTTTCTTGCTTTTGCAACAGGCGTCTATGTCTTCGTAAACCCCTTCCCTCACCGGACGGCAATCGAGAATCTAAGCCTTTACCTGTCTATGATTACTCTCCTTGCCCTTCTAGCATACAGGAAAATCGATTTTTCAATAAAAATTCCTCTGTCCATACCGCTTTTCCTTTTCGCCATATGGGCCTTTACGGGACTGTTTTTCGCTTTCAACCTGAAAAACAGCGTCCATGATATCTATGCACATCTTGTCAAATATCTGATTTTTTTCTACCTGCTGGTCAACTGTTACGCGTCGGAGAAAAGATTTGTTGCGCTGATATGGATAATTGTCGCCTCCACATCCATCTATGCGGCGGGAACAATGGTGTTCGACTATGTCATCCTTGGGCATCCCGTCACAACAAAGCTGGGCTATTATGTCTTTGATTCATACAAGGGAGAGATTCCCAGCAATCTGGTGAGCGTTCCCACACTGTTCGGACTTTTACTGGCAATCAATCAGTTTTCCCGCTCGACCGATAAGTATCAAAGAATAGCTTTATTGATCTGCATCTGTATTTTATGTACGGCTACCCTGGCAACTCAGGCCAGAGGAACACTGATAGCAGTTTCTCTGGCATTGTCTTTTTTCCTGTTCGTTAAAAACAGGAAGCTGTTTATTGCTTTTATTGCGCTGCTGATTTTCATAATCACCCTGATGCCTGTCAGGGACCGGTTGACATTCGACTACATAAAAAGAACAGAGCCCAGACCGGCAACGTGGCTGCTGTATTTCGAGATTGTCAAGGAGCATCCGCTGGTAGGCATGGGATACGGCATGCAGACATTCTTCAACGATGAACTTCTTGCCAGATTCAACGCCCGTGTGCCTGAAAAACTGAGGAGGCCGGATCTGATCTACCAGCCGCACAACATGCTGGTGGACATTGCGGCCAGAACCGGCGCCGTGGGGCTGATGCTGTGGCTTTTTGTTTTATTCACCGGCGCCCGGACAGGCTGGATGATTACCAGGAAAGGGAAAAACCACTTTATCAGGGACTGGGGGCTATGTCTCATGACGGCCGGTACAGCATTGTTTATTCAGGGCATGTTTGAAAATATTCTCAGCGGTCCTCCCGTTGTCATTCTGTACAGCATTCTGGGGATGATTATGATTATATGGCAGTTGAACAGAGAACATGCGAATGAAGCGCAGCCTTCTCTTTCAGAAACTTGGTTTCAGCGGATTGTTCCATGACGGAAAGATCGTCTGGTTGAAAATATGGCCGATATCCACCGAAAAAAAATTGCCGTCGTCATTCCCAAGTACGGCCTGATAGGAGGCGCAGAAGGTTTTGCCGCCGAGATGACAGAACGTCTGGCGCTCAATCCGCTGTATGATATGCACGTATTCGCCAACCGCTGGCAGCAGCAGTCGGACCGCATTACCTTTCACAGGGTGCCCGTCATCGCCTTCCCGAAATTTCTGACGACCGTCAGTTTCGCCGCCTTTGCAAACAGGCTCATATCAGGCGGCTCATTCGATCTCATCCATGCCCATGACAGGATTTTCAATGCTCACATGTTCACGATGCACGGAGTCCCCCATGCCTTCTGGGTAAGAGAGATCAGAAGAAAAAAATGGCCCAGCCTTTTCGACCGCGCCACGTCATACGTAGAAAAAAAGCTGGTCAACAATCCCTTGTGTCAGCGCTACCTGTCCGTTTCAAATCTGGCGCGCGAAATATTTCTCAGGGAGTACAGAGATGCCGACCCGGCGAAAACTCTCGTTATGCGTCCCGGCATCGAGATGAGCAGCTATCGGAACCTCAACCGTGAAGAATGCCGCCGGGAAATTCGCCGGCGCTTCAGTATAGGCATGTCGGAAAGCGTTATTCTTTTTGTCTCCATGAATTTCGACATCAAAGGGCTTGATCATATCATCGCCGCTCTTGCCGGGTTGAAAAATGATCTTCAGCGGGCTCCTTTCAGACTGCTGATCGTCGGCAAGGGCAACCGTCACAAGTACTCAGCGATGGCAAGGGCGCTGGGCATTGAGGAACAGCTGGTGTTCACGGGAATCGTCGATAAAAAGGACCTCAACAGAATATACATGGCATCCGACATCTATGCCATGCTTTCCGAATTCGACACCTTCGGCATGGTGGTGCTGGAAGCCATGGCCGCGTCTCTTCCGGTCATGGTCAGCAGAAATGTGGGAGCAAAGGATCTGATCAGGGACGGCGTCAACGGCTATGTAATCTCCGATGCCGCTGACGCCAGGAGCGTTGCAGAAAAGATCGGCCTGATGCTTGACGAAGACAGAAGGACTGATATGGGTAAATATGCCTTTCAGACAGCAGCGGACAACTCATGGGACGCGGTGGCGAAAGACATGGAAGCCATCTATGAAAAAACGCTTGCCGGCCAATAATCCGGACACTGACTGCTTATGGACATTTCAATCATCATCGTGACCTACAATACGGCTGATCTCATCGGCGGCTGCCTGGACTCAGTCCTGGTAGCGGAAGGCTGCACCTGTGAAGTCATTGTTGTCGACAATGCATCGACCGACAACAGCGCCCGTTTCATAAAAGAAAGATACCCGCAGGTCCACCTCATTGGAAACAGCAGCAACAGAGGGTTTGCCGCCGCCAACAATCAGGCGCTGCCCCTCTGCAAAGGCCGGTATCTGTTTTTTCTCAATCCCGACACAACTGTAAAACCGGACGCTATAAGGAACGCCGCCTCTTTCATGGATGTGAATCCCCGGATCGGTCTTGCCGGCGCTGCCATGGTCAATCCTGACGGCACACGCCAGGAATCCGTCTCCTACAGATACCCCGGAGAGAGACACTCGTCCGGCGAACTGGGCAGGCTGGAAGGCAGCATCGCCTGTGTTCTGGGAGCGGCCATGATCGCCCGCTCGGAACTCATCAGGAAGATCGGCGGCTTTGACGAAGATTTTTTCCTGTACGGGGAAGACCAGGACCTGTGCCTGAGGATTAGAAAGGAAGGATACTCCATAGGCTTCGCGGAGACCGCCATTGTCACGCATCTCGGCGGCCAGAGTGAACGCTCGTCGAGTTCAGCCGATAAATTCAGGAAAAAAGTGCAAGCGGAGTATCTGTTTTACAGCAAACACTACCTGCCGCGGACAACCGCGTATCTCAGACGCATTGACCTGATCAAGTCTGCGTGGCGCATCCTTACTCTTAAAATCACATACCCTTTTGCAGCGGATAAAGAATCCGCACGCAACAAGTTGACAAGATATCAGGTCATTTATGACGAGTTAAGAAAGGTATAGAAGCACAGCACATATTTTTTTCATAACAGGGAATGCGGCAATGATCATGAATAATACAGCTTCAAAAAGCGAACGGTTTCTTCTTGTCTTCGGAGTACTGCTGATCGCCATCGGCATCGTCGTCAACGAATGGACGGTGGCCGGATTACTTTGCCCGGGTGCGGAAATGGGGAAGCGCATCAAAGTCGGCATCCGTATTGCGGAAGTTTCTCTGATCGGCATCGGCCTCGGCATGATCGTCTTTAGAAAAAAAGAGGCGGCGCTGAATCTGTCAGTTCTGCTGCTCACCCTGATAATGATTTTCACCGGAGCGGAATTTTTTTTCCGTACGTTCTTTCCTCAACACACGGCTGCATCAGAGCAGGACAGCCTCTTTGAATACAGCAGCAGCCTCGGCTGGCAGCTGATTCCCAACAAGACGGGTTTCTTCACATCAAAGCATGAATTCAGAACAAAAATCTCCATCAACTCCGCAGGCATGAGGGATAAGGAGTATCCCGTGGCCAAACCGGCCGGGAAGAAGAGGATAATACTTCTGGGCGACTCTTTCACCAGCAGCTTCGGGGTTCCGGACAGCGAAGCCTTTGCCAAGGTGATGGAGGAAAAGCTGCTCACCGGCACGGAGGTTCTTAATTTCGGCGTGAACGGCTACGGACCGGCTCAGGAGCTGCTTCTGCTGCAGTCAAGAGCGGTGCAATACCAGCCGGATCTGGTCATCATGGTAATATATGTCGGCAACGATTTCGATGACATCTCAGGCATATCCGACTGGATCGACGGTTACAAAAGACCCAGGGCAGTCACTGACGACAGAGGCAATATCCGCTTCACCGGCATCCCGGTGCCCCTCTCTGAAAAATATCTGGCCAAAAAGCGGGCCGGGCGGATGTGCAGTCTGCCGAGATCGCACTTCATAGATTTCATTGACAAGTACATTCGCCACAAGAAGTACTCTATCAATTTCATGCCGTCGGAAATAAGGCTGTGCAATAAAAAGCCTGATCCAGACGTGAAAGAAGCCGCCCGTCTAATGGGTGCAATTCTCCGGGAGACTGACCGCTACTGCAAAAAGAACGGAGCATCATTTGCGGTTGCCGTAGCACCGACAATCGTCCAGGTATATGAAAAGATTTACTGGAGCAGGATAAAAAAGAAGTACAGTTTGAAAGATGGCGATTATGACCTCATGCTCCCGAATAAGGTACTTGCCGATATCTGCAGAAATGCGGGAATTCCCCTGGCAGATCTGACGCAATCGCTCAAATCCGCAAGCGATGCCGGCAACGACACCTACTATTTTGACAATCAGCACTGGAACAGGGCAGGCGAACAGGTCGTGGCCGAAACACTGGCCCGTTTCGTCAGGGAGAACGCGGGATACTCTGGGAGATGACATCAGCGACTATCTTATGCCCCTTCACGTTCCAGTGGCCGTCGTGAAGAAAATGCATGTCGGGTGTCAGCAGGGGGTGAAGGTCAATGATGCTTATGCGCTTGTCAACGCCCGTTACGAGCCTGTTGACGTAAGATTCATACCGCGGAAATCTCTGCCCCGACACATAATAAGGGTCGGGGATCAGCATCAGCCATACCTTTGCAGGGTGGGCGGCAGCGGCAATGGCATTAATTATCCGCAAGGTGTTCCTCAGCGAATCGTCATCCAGCCCGTTTTTTTCCATATATTCAGCTTCGGTCAGTTTGCGGGATTGAATGGAGGGAGCCCCTTCACCGCGCATAACCTTCATCAGCTCCTCCTTGCCCCCGGCGAAAAACCGCACCCAATCCTCATTAAACTTTCTCGGATGCTCAAAATCGTGGACAATCACCCGTTCGTGTCCGGACTTGTCAATCAGCCTTCGCGCCATGTCGAACAGCTTGATCCATCTGACCCTTATCTGATACCTGAGCTTTTCCAGTTTGATGAATTCAATCGCGCCGTAATCAAGGAAGCTTTGCCTGTATCGATAAAGGAGCGCCTGTTCTATCTGCTTGTCGCCTATATTCTGAAAATCATTTCCCATGCACAGGCCGATAACAACGTTCCTGGTTTTCAGGCCATGCGACAGCATGATTTTCAGCTTATGATGATAGTCTATGGGGTTTGTCGCAATCTCCGAGACATTTTGAACGGCATACCCCTTTTTTTCCATATTTCCCTGCAGTGAATCCCCGTAATCAACACCCTGTCCGAAAATGAAAGAATCACCGATCAGTACGACATCATAAAGGGTCTCCGGCTTGAAGTCAGGGCCGCGCAGCGAAATATTGTTGTAGCTGTATCCCGCAGAATAGTCTACAGTAGTATGCGTCTGCCTTGAGAAGGGCGGCACGGGGTAGTGGAGGATGGACTTCACAAGGTAAAACCCCAGAAGAAACTCCGCCGCATACGCACAGACAAGCACTGAAACGATAAGCAGAATTACATTGCCGGTTCGGAACTTCACGTCTTTATTCCTTTTTATATGCACGATATGGGAATTGAAGAAATCATATTATTTGTAGAATTGAAAGTTCTTTTATGTTAGTAGCTCCACAAATTGTCATTGGATAAAGATAACAACATATAAAATCGGCTGTTTTAAACACGCAAGGACATTCTGGTTTCATTATGAAGATTCTCGGCATATCGGCCTTCTATCATGATTCTGCCGCCGCTCTTATCGTGGACGGCAGCATTGTAGCCGCCGCACAGGAAGAGCGATTCACAAGAAAAAAGCACGACCCGGCATTTCCGGCCAATGCAGCCGCGTTCTGCATCGAATACGGCGGCCTGTCCGTTGAAGAGCTCGATGCCGTGGCCTTTTACGACAAACCGCTGCTGAAATTCGAGCGGCTGCTGGAAACATACTATGCCTTCGCCCCCAGAGGGCTGAAATCCTTTCTTGCGGCTATACCTGTATGGATCAAGGAAAAGGTCATGCTCAAACAGCTCATCAGGGATGAACTGAGCAAACTCGGCCGATATGACGCGAAAAAAACCCGGCTTCTCTTCACCGACCACCACCTCTCGCACGCCGCCAGCGCTTTTTTCCCCTCTCCATTCAAGGAAGCAGCCATCGTCACCATCGACGGCGTCGGGGAATGGGCGACAGCCTCCATCTGCCACGGCAAAGGCAATGACATCAAGATACTCAAGGAACTCAAGTTCCCCCATTCGGTAGGTCTGCTCTATTCAGCGTTCACATATTACCTGGGTTTCAGGGTCAACTCCGGTGAGTACAAACTCATGGGGCTGTCACCATACGGCGCTCCCGGGTCTGAAAGGGTGGAAAACTTCAAGAACATAATTCTCAGCAACCTCATGGATATAAAGGAAGACGGTTCTATCTGGCTCAACCAGGAATACTTCGACTACGCCACCGGATTGAGAATGGTGCAGGACGAAAAATGGGACCGGCTTTTCGGCTTTCCCTGCCGCAAACCGGAATCGGCGCTGGAGCAGCATCACGCCGATCTGGCGCTGGCCATCCAGCAGATAACGGAGGAGATCGTCTTCAGGATGGCCAATACAGCCAGGTCACTGACAGGTTCTGCGAATCTGTGTCTGTCCGGAGGCGTTGCCCTTAATTGCGTCGCCAACGGAAAGCTTTTGAAGCAGAAGGTATTTGAAGACATCTGGGTGCAATCGGCGGCGGGCGATGCCGGCGGGGCTTTGGGTGCGGCGTATGCCGCCTATCATATGTACTACGGAAACGGGAGGAGCGCCGACGGTGTGACCGACTCCATGCAGGGATCATTTTTGGGGCCGGAATTTTCCGAACTGGAAATCAGGACCATGGCCAAAAAATATAAGGCGCCTTTCCGGTTCTATGAAAATTTCCGCGATCTCTGCGGGGATGTGGCCGGTTATCTGGATGACGGCAAGGCCATCGGCTGGTTTCAGGGACGGATGGAATGGGGACCCAGGGCGCTGGGCAACAGGAGCATCCTGGGCGATGCCAGAAACAAGGAGATGCAGAAGCGCCTGAATGTAAAGATAAAGTTCCGTGAGAGCTTCCGGCCTTTTGCGCCTTCCGTGCTGAACGAGGACCGCACCGAATATTTCGACACCGACTGCATATCGCCCTATATGCTGCTGATTGCCGGTGTGAACGAAAAAAGACGAAATCCCCTGCCCCCTGACTATCACGGCATGCCGATTCGTGAAAAGCTTTACTACCTGCGCTCGGACATTCCGGCAATCACTCATCTGGACTACTCGGCAAGGGTGCAGACGGTCCATCGCGAAACCAACCCGCGCTACTGGGACCTCATCAGCGCCTTCAAGGAAAAAACGGGTTACAGCGTGATAGTCAACACCAGTTTCAACGTGCGCGGCGAACCTGTTGTCTGCACCCCGGAAGACGCCTACAAATGTTTTATGCGAACGGACATGGACTATCTGGTGGTCGGAAACTTTGTCTTCGATAAGACACAGCAGCCGAAATGGAATGAAGAGCGGGACTGGCGCGAGGAGTTTGGCCTTGACTGAAACCTGCTGAAACAGATATGCAGCAATAAACAAACAGGAGCAATACAGATATGGAAATTCTGAAGGATATATGGATGTTTCTCAAAGAGCGCAAGAAGTGGTGGCTTTTGCCCATGGTCATCATGCTGCTGCTTATCGGCATACTGATTTTCTCGAGCGGCTCCGCCGTAGCACCCTTCATTTATACGCTTTTCTAAGAGACAATGGACAGACTCGATACGATAAAAACAATAAACGTTCTGGCCGCGGCACTGCTTATTGTCCACATCATCGGCTTCAAATGGCTGGACATCAAATTGTTCGGCATAAACGTGCTTGTGTGGATCTCCCTGCTGCTCGTCGCCGGCGGCGCCTTTGAAAGCCGAATCACATCGGCCATTGCCAGGGGCTGGATGAAATTCGGGCACGTGATCGGCACCTTCAACTCAAAGCTGATTCTGACAATCATCTTTTTTGTCGTCCTGACCCCGATTGCCTTCCTCTTCCGGCTGTTCAACAGGCACCTGGTGGATCATTTCAAGGTCAACAACCGGTCAACCTATTTCGACGATTTGAACAAGTCATATGTAAAGAGTGACTTTGAAAAACTCTGGTAGAACATGGAAAAGGCACCTGCAAACTGCGTCGTCTGCGGTGGTTCCCAACGGACACTGATGATTCAGTTAGGGGAATGGACCGTCCGGCGCTGCCCTGAATGCGGGCTCGGCCTGCTGGATCCCAGGCCTGATGACCTTGAGCTGAAGGACCTTTACACCGGAACTTATTTCGACAGCCACTACAGCGAAGCGCCTGCCCCTGGTTCACCGGAGATGAAACGCCGCCTGAGGCAGGAGGATCACCGGATCAGATTTTTCCGCAGGTTCAAACGCTCAGGGAGGGTTCTGGATATAGGCTGCGGCAGAGGGTATTTCCTTCTTGCCTGCCGGGAGCGCGGTTACGAAGTGGAGGGGATTGACATCTCGGAAGATGCGGCTGCCTTTGTAAGTACAAGGCTTTCCATTCCGGTGTCAACGGGGAAGATCGAAAACATCAGTATTGAATCAAAGCGGTTCGATGTCATCACCATGTGGCACTCCCTTGAACACATGGCCGATCCCAATGCCTGCCTGGATAAGGTCAGAGGCCTGCTCAAAGATGACGGAGTGCTTGTCGTGGATGTTCCCAATCATGCAGGAACGGACGCGCGGAAGGCATGGGCAGACTGGGCGGACTGGGATCTTCCCTTTCACTTTTATCATTTTACGCCCGCAACACTGAAAAGGATTCTGGAAAAGCACGGATTTTCGCCGGTCAGCCGTAAGACATACCACTCCGAGTATGTGAAGGAGAAGCTCGGACGCATCCCCTTGGTCGGCCTCTGCTCCCGGATTGTCGCCAAGTGCTTCTCCGGCAACAGCGTCGCCATGGTCGCCAGGAAAACGATACCTTGAGGATCAGAGATGACAAAGAAACCTTCCTGTCTTGATGAATTGATCTCCGGCGGAACATTCCGTTTGGCACCGCTGAACATCGAGGGCATCGACAATAAGCCCGTATTTGATGTGTTCGGGCCCGGCATCGCCGATCAGGAGATTGCTCTTTTATCCCGGGAGATGCCTTCCGGGGATGCGTATATGAGAAGGCTTCATGAAATCATCTCCGGCGCTGTATCCCAAAGGCAGCCATTGCCCGTAGTGCGTTTTGCCGACGGCGAATACGCCTTCTACCGGGGCGATCTTTCCTGTAACGGACTATACAACCAGGCCGAATCGGTCAATGCCATAAGAAAGATAATGACCGCACACATCGAGGCACTCAGGAAAACGTCACAAAAAGGGCAGCTGGCACCGCTTGTCTTCCCCGGCAATACCGAACCGAAACCGGAAGGGCTGCTCTCGTTTCTGAAGAGAAAAAAATCAGATTCATCCGCTGTTGCCTTTCTTGACTTCCTCAAAGAAAACGGCATCCGGCTCACAGGCGAAAACTATGTCCCTTTCTACGTCGTCTATGCTTATCTTACCTCTGCCGTGTTTATCTCACTGATGAACGGCAGAAAGATCTGCATCCTGAATTCGGAATGCAGCATGAGCGCCTGCGTCGACTGGTTTGCCGGACGGGGAAGCCGTCCGGAAATTACGTTTGTGGAAATACCGAAAGCCTGCGTGGCCACCCGCTGGCCGGAGATGCGTGAATCAATTCTCCCGCAGATTCGTGCTGAAACCGATCTATGTCTTGCCGGCGCGGGAGCGGGAGCCCTGCTTGTCTGCGCCGATGTTGCCGAAAGGCTTTCCATACCGGCTATTGACGCCGGGCATGTTCTCAATATGATGAATGACCGCATCGACAAGTCCAACGGCCTGAGGCTTTATACTTTAAGAAAATAATCCTTTAAGGGTTGGAGCAGTCCATTGCAATGAATGATCCTCTGAAACCATACCGCCGCCGGCTGAGGGCATGGATGGGCAGGCGCAGCCTGGAGCGCGAATTGACCCATTATGAAGATAACTTTGCCGCACGGCGACTTTCCATGCCGGATGATGATACGATCCGCCGGCTTATGAAGAACAAGCACCCCCGTCTCAAACCGAAGAAAAAGGGCGATCTGAACATTCTGGCCATCTATCACCACTACACATGGGAGAATGATTCTCTGAAGCCGGCGCTGGAGAGATTCGGCCGCGTCAGGCACTACGACTGGTTTGAAAGGTTTAACCATCAGCGCAAAAACTGGCACGCAAAACTGAAGCAGGAAATGAATACCGACCTTGTTGAAAAGGTGCGGCAATGGGTCAGGACAGACGGGACAGACTTGATATTTACCTACCTGTCGGGTGAAATCGTATTCCCGGAGACCATGCAGGCCATAGCGGAACTAAAGATACCGTCCGTCAACATCGCCTTCAACGACAAGGAGCACTTTGTCGGAAAAATCAGAGGCGGACAGGCCATCGGCAACCGCGACATCTGCCGCTGGTTCGATATATGCTGGACAAGCACAGAAGACGCCCTGAAGAAATACTGCGCGGAAGGGGCAACGCCCGTCTATCTGCCGGAGGCCGCCAACCCCGATATCCATCACCCGTATGATGAATCGAGGACCATCGATGTATCGTTCGTCGGGCAGTGCTACGGAAACCGCCCGGCGGTCATAAGCAGGCTCAGGGATCACGGCATCCGCGTGGAAGCCTACGGATACGGCTGGCCCGACGGACCGCTATCGACGGAAGAGATGGTTCGTCTTTATTCGAGAAGCCGAATCAATCTCGGCTTCGGCGGAGTGATAGATCACGCGGGGGCTTTCTGCCTCAAGGGACGTGATTTTGAAATACCGATGAGCGGCGGACTGTATCTGACCGAAGATCATCCGGAACTCGGTAATGTCTATGAGATCGGCCGGGAGGTCGTCACCTACACCGGCTTTGACGACATGCTGGAAAAGATCGGCTTTCTCCTGTCAAATCCCGAAGCCGCGGAATCAATAAGACAGAGGGGACGCAGTCGGGCTCTCAAAGACCACACATGGGAAATGCGCTTCAACAAGGTTTTTTCACTGCTGGGAGTTATTGAATAACCCAGGAAAGCAGGGGTTTTTCGTTCCGGCAAGGAGATATAAAATCCCCCTTGCCCCCTTTATAAAGGGGGTTTTGCATGATTGCGAGGAGGCGTACTCTACGTACGTCGCACAAGCAATTCCCGCAGATCGACGCAGTCAGGGCGGAAAAGAACGCTGTTGCGATTATTTCCGGTTCTCAATTAATGATGATAGCAAGGCGGCAAGGAGGAGGTGACGCAGTCGTACATAAAAGTACGTCGAGGAACCGACGACGCAGCCAACGCAGCTAGCGCATTTCTGATATAAGGAAATATTGAAAGTAAACGGGGCTGCTCAAAAACGTTCAGGTACAAGGCGCGCAAGAATCGAGCCGCGAGGCGTATATGAAGATACGTTGAGCGGCGAGGATTGCAGCGCAACGCAGTAGATGAGCGTTTTTCAGCAGTCCCCGGGGATCAGGCGGCACGGGCAAGATCACATACAAGCATCGGATTCTCCCCCTGGTATTCATGACTGCCCACACTTCGATGATCAATATGCGTCACTGTCCACTGCGGAGAGATAAACACAAAGTCGTACTGGTGATCGCCGCCCTTTATCAATGTGACGGCCAGAGGAAGGTTCCATGGTGTTTTCAGCAGCGAGGCCATGCACACCGGATCGTTTTTAAACCAGAATCTCAGGGCATCCTGAATCTGCTTCCCCGGATTAATTCCAAAGAAATCCGCTCCGGCCTCTCTGTCAACCACTTCCTCGTGTGACAATTCACCGTTGCCGTTTCTTGTATTTTTTACTGCGGGTTCTTCAATCTGGCCGCAGAATATGGCTGACTCGTTGTTGTCGGCAAGATCGTGGAGAAATCGCGCCACGGAAACATCCTGTACGGTTCTCGCTCTGTTCAGTCCCGTGCTTCCCATGCTGTGGATATGGATCACATGCTCCGCATTCTCATCGTGGCCGCCTATCTCCCCGCTTTGCGTTCCCTTTGCCGGCAAATGACCGGAAACCGAGCTGGTTCCCAGAACTATCTTCTCATTGCAGCCGAAGGCGCATCCCTGAAGAATACTGCTGCCGAATTCAAAGCGCGCCGGCCGCCTGACATTGAGAGCACAGGCAACGCTGGCAAAAAGCCCGCTGTTCTCCAGTTCCCGGAAATATTCACTGGTGATGTCCTGGATACAGACAATAACACCCGTATCATTGCCGGTCTCCTGGATGGCATCCCGAAGCAGGTCTATCTTGGGTTTTATTTCACCTTCGCCGCCGAGACCAATGGTAATCGCCCTAATCGATTTCATGACTCGCAAATCCCCCTGCAGTGGCCTATCTCCCTGGTGCCGCCTGCTGACTGTCAAGTAATATGCCCTTTCAGGCTGTATCAAGTGCTGTATCTCAACCCTGTTTTGAATTATCTTATATCATGGTTATTTTGTCAAGAATAATCTTACACTTAGAAGTAGAGTTTGCGGAATGCCTTGTTCACAGCGGATTTGCGGAATACCAGTGAGGGATTTTCTCAAATGCACAGAAATAAGCCCGGATTGCACAATAGAACAAACAGGTGCTTAAATAGTTTCCGGGTGGAAACTATTTAAGCGAATATCATCCCGGGCAAAAGGTTTTTAAGCAGCGAATCAAATATAATTACCTCTTTACAACTATCACCGGCTTTTTCGACTTTCTGATGAACTTCTCCGATACCGATCCCAGCAGCATTTCCTCTACATTGCCTTTTCCATGGGAACCGATTACCGTCAGAGACACATCTTCCTCATCTTCAACGCCCAGTATCTCTTTCAGCGGAATGCCGTGCCTGATCATATCCTTAACCAGGAATCCGCACTTTTTCAGTTCCTCCACAACTTCATCCATTTCACGTCTGGAGGCTTTCTCGATAATCATATCCAACATCTCCAGGTCAAGGGCACTGGCTACATCGGGACCGGAAAAATGTCTCATATCGATTACATGGAGAACAACAACCTCTTCTGCTCCGGCATCCCTGAGGCTTTTCACAAACTCAAGGGCCTTTCCGGATACATCCGAAAAATCTGTCGGGTATAAGATTTTTCTGAACATTATGATCTCCTCCTTTCTGTCATTCTTTTTATCCGCGATAAAACACAACTGTACGTTCCTGTCATTATGATTAATATGGTCACGGCCCCCCCGTGCTTCAATCAGGAATCCCCTGATTATCACCTTCGGAAAACCTGAGGTCTTTTATCCCGGATTACGCAATAGAACGTACAGGCGCTTGGACAAGTGGATATTATTTTGGTCAAAGAGGTTTTCAGGCGGTGAATTAAATATTTTTCTTGTGAAAAATATTCTGAGCCGCGGAAAGCCTCTTTGACCAGGATGCCTATCAGTGAATATTATCCTGGTCGGAGGGGTTTTCAAGCGGCGAATCAAATATTTTTCTTGTGAAAAATATTCTGAGCCGCAGAAAACCTCTTTGACCAGGATGCCCAAGAATATTACTTTTTTATTGCGTAATCAGGGTTTATGACAGAAATTGAAAGACGGGAGGCAGGAATCAGAAGCCTGAAGAACGGTATCCCGGCAGAGAATTTTTCATTACCCGCAATAGGAGTTCTGCAGCCAGCGCATGGCCTTCCTTTGACCAGTGATCGTCATAGTCAAGATAATATCCCCGCCCGTTTTTGTTGCTTCTCACGGCGCTTTCGAAATCTGCGAAATATGTGCCGCTGTTCTTTTCTGCAAATGAGTAAAGCAGCCAGCGAAGATTTTCAGGTGTGTCTTTCTTGTAAAGAATGGATTTGTCGGATGTTGTCGTCATATAGAGAGGAGCCCCGCCGGTATCTTTGAACAGGCGGGTCAGGCAGTAACCGATAAAACGCGACGTTTCAGAATCCGGGGGCGCTTCGACCGCTGCAAGGGGCGGAGAAAAATCATAACCGGCGGGAGCCTGATCAACCCTCAGCGAATCCTTGATGCGTCTGCTGAACAGAGGCCTGATAATTCTGGCATGGAAGGCCTTGAGATAAGATCTGGCAACAACTTTCTTAAACGTCCAGTAGTCCGGCTGATTGCGCCTGACCATTGCTCTGAAAATCTCCTCATCCCCGGGAGACGGATGATAAGCAATATCGTAAACACCGGGTGATACGGGAGACCTCATGCCGTCGATATCATTCGGACAGAAAACATATATGACAGCCACCGGCTTAAGCAGGGAGCGGTAGAGTTCAAGACCGGCAACGACTTCGGTGATGCTGTAGCCCGGCATCGCCAGGTTGATCACCTGAAAGGAGGGATCTTTTTTGCGAAGGGCCTTTTCCAGAATCTGCCCCACGGTGTCCTCCCATTGCACCCCCCACCCGAAGGCAAAAGAATCACCCAGAACGAGAACATTTTTCCTTGCGGGCGACAGATCCCATTCACCGCCGCGGAATCCCTGACTGTTGGTGTCAAGGATGTAATCCAGCTGCCCCGGATAGTATATGCGGATGCCCCGAAGATTTTTCTGCAGAGTGAACCCGAGCACAGGATTGTATTCGCCGTAGATTGCCTGCACCACCGGACGCCTTGCCTGGTAAACGGCCTCTTCAATGGTACGGATTTTGAAGAACGGCAAAGAGAACTCAACGATTACCAGAGTAACAAGCAAGGATACCAGGACGAGGATGACATTGGCGATAATAGAGGCTGCTCTTTTTTTCATGGCCATGGAATAATGTATAGCTCAGCCTATCGTCCAGGTCGTTCCGGAAGGGGAATCCTTGAGGACCACTTTCATTGCTGCCAGTTGCTGCCGGATTTCATCCGCTTTCTGCCAATCCTTAGCCGCTCTTGCATTCCACCGCTCTCCGATCAGCCGCTCCACCCGGCCGATGTCAATGCCGTTCTTCTCCGCTTCCCTGTTCCTGTCCTGGAGAAGATATTCGTCGGGATCGACGAGAAACAGCGCGAATACCTGTCCCAGCTCGAGCAGCATGCGCCTGGCCTTGTCGAGGACAAACAGCGACTCGTCAGAGGCGGAGAAGCCCTTTTCGGTCATGAAGGCATTGATAAGCCTCACCGCCTCGAAAATATGTCCCATGGCCCGCGCGGTATTGAAGTCATCATCCATCGCCTCTTTGAATTTTTCGGCAAGTTCGTCCAGAGCCCGGTCAAGTTTCCTGATCCTTTCCGGCAGCTTATCCGCCTCATATCGACCTGCAGGCGGTTTTCCCGAAAGTATGTCCTTCAATGCCTTCAGCGTCGCGTAGCATCTCTCCAGTCCCTGCCTCGCTTCGGCAAAGGATTCAGATGAGAAATCGACCGGATTCCGGTAGTGCGTCTGGATCATGAAATATCTCAGGACATCGGGATGATATTGTTTCAGCATGTCCTTGATCGTATAAAAATTCCCCAGCGACTTGGACATTTTCTCACTGTTCACGCGCACGAACCCGTTGTGCATCCAGTACCGGGCCAGAGGCTTTCCCGATGCCCCTTCGGACTGGGCGATCTCATTCTCGTGGTGCGGAAAAATCAGGTCCTCGCCGCCGCCGTGGATGTCAAAGGTTTCGCCGAGAAGCTTCGAACTCATTACGGAACATTCAATATGCCATCCCGGTCTGCCCTTGCCCCAGGGGCTTTCCCACCAGGGTTCTCCCTGCTTGCTGGCCTTCCACAAGGCGAAATCAAGCGGATTCCTCTTTTTGTCATTCACATCCACACGCGCGCCGGCCATCATGTCATCCAGGTTCCTGCAGGACAGCTTACCGTAGCCGGGAAACTTTTCGACGGCGTAATATACATCCCCGTCCATAACATACGCGATGCCCTTGTCCAGCAGCCGCCCTATAAGCTCAAGCATGCCGTCAATATATTCGGTGGCCCGCGGCGTAACGGTAGGGCTGATTACACCGAGCGCCTGCATATCGTTGTTGTGCTCCGCAATATAACGCTCGGCAACTGCCGCAATCGTTGTTCCTTCCGCATTGGCCTTATTGATTATCTTGTCGTCGATATCAGTAAAGTTCTTGATGTAACGCACATCGTAGCCTCTGTATCTGAGGTATCTGGTAATGACGTCAAAGACCACGGCCGAGCGGGCATGCCCCACGTGGCAGCTGTCATAGGCGGTTATGCCGCACACATAGATGCCGGCCTTCCCTTCTTCTATCGTATTTAACTCTTCCTTTCTTCTGGTTAAAGTATTGTAAAGCTTAACCGGCATTTTATCCTCCCGTTAAATGTTGATTTACAACTTCTTAATTCAGCCCTGTTCAGTGTATGCAATTGGTCATCAGGCACCCTGCTTCATGGCGATGGCGCCGACGGGACATTCGTTTGAGCAGAACCCGCAGCCTATGCAGGCCTTGGCATCACGGAGCCCCGCAAAGGGATGCTTCCCCCTCCCCTGAACAGCAGACATCTCCAGGCAGCCGACTGGACAGGCATCCACACAGATACCGCATGACATGCACTCTTCAATGTCCACCCGGGGTTTTTCCCACAGAGATTTCTTTATCATCAGACATGTAATGCCGAAGGCGTCGACAACACTCCCCCGGGGACATATCCTCCCGCAGACGCCGCATTCTATGCACAAAGAAGCGCTTATCGCGTGCAATTTCTTCTTTTCACCCTGAATGGCACCGACCGGACACAGGCGAACACAGGCACCGCAGCCGTCACATGATTCTGTTATGCGATAAGACATATCACATCCTTAACTGCTCAGCACAAGCATAAATGGTTCTGAAGCGGCGAAACAAATATTTTTCCGGCAAACCCCTTATAACAGACAACCTTCCTGCCTATCGTGAATGGTACGTCATTGCGAAGGCGAAGCATGAAGCAATCTCATGAGATCGCCGCACTCCTGCGGGGCTCGCGATGACAAGGTGAAATACATACTCATATGATTCCCAGACGCTTCAATGTCTCTGCCGCCGGTTTTCCCGTTGCTTCGTCCCATCCCAGTTGCCGCCAGTAGTCGCTCATCATCTTTTCCATATCCATCGTCCTTCCCCTGTTGGCCCCCTCCGTCTGCGGCGGTCTGCCGACGGCACGGTCAGACGCCTTGAAGGAACGGGGATCGATGCCATGTTTGATATTGAAGGCCTGCTTCAGCGTCTGGATGCGGCTCCCTATCTCCAGATACTGTTCCGGCGTTTTCCTCCAGCCGGTTGCCGCATTGAGCCACTCAAAGGTCGGTATCCTCTTTGCGCCCAGAAAAGTCCCAAAGAGGCAAAGGCCGGCGCCGTTGACAACGCTCATGAATTTGCTGCACGCCGCCGCCGTTACAGCCTTGATTTCGTCCGCCCGGTATTTTTCGTTCTTGTGGTAGAGGAGCTTCGCGCCGGGCAGGCTTCCCACCTTCTTCCACAACTGAAACATTTCATAATAAAGCTGCGATCCCAGGGTATGCCTTCCCGGCGTCGGTTCCACGCTGTAGTGGACGTTGAAACCCGGATCATTCCGGCCGTCGTGCATCCCCAGTTCCTGTCCTCCTGCCTGAATGGCGTATTTCAGCGACCCGCCGCCGATTCTTGCTGCGGCAATCTTCGATCCGTCGGCCAAAAGCTCTCCTATGCCTTCCCGTTTGATCATTTTTTCCACAAGCGCGATGATGGCCTCCGCATTGCCCCAGCGCAGTTCGAGCCCCCCGGTGTCCTTATCAGTCAGGATGCCGCGCTCATAACACTCGATGGCAAAAGCAACCGTTCCGCCTGCCGATATTGTGTCCATGCCGGCCCTGTTGAGCATCTCATTGAGAGTGAAGATGCTCTCCGCATCCTCGTTCATGCACAGCCCGCCCAGCGCGAGGACGGATTCATACTCCGGCTTGTGCGTTTCGCCTCCTTCCCCCTTGAGGGAACAGATACCCCCGCATCCCAGGGGGCATGAATAGCAATGATACTTTTTCTTCTCTCTGCCGGCAAATACATCCGGGTTTGTCTTAACCGACTTTGCAGGACCGAAATCAACATTGCTGCCGTCCCAGTTCTTGACGGGTGCATCCCCCATCTCCACGGACATCTGGTTCATGCTGCACGTGCCCCACTTGTACAGGAGCATCTTGTATACCATGCCGTCCATGGCCATCTGCGTCGGCAGAATTCTCATAAGGGCGCCCAGAGATGATGTGAGCGGTCCGGTAACAAGCGGGACCTGAAATCTCACCCAGCGGTTGCACCTGCTGCTGAGTTTCTTTATTTCATCCCTGTTGAATACGCCGATGCGCTTGTGTCCGTTTAAAACCACCGCCTTGAGTCTCTTCGAACCCATTACGGCCCCCAGACCCGAACGGGCGGCAATTCTTCCCCGGTCATTGCAGATTCCGGAGATAAGCGAAAGCCTTTCTCCCGCTGTCCCGATCAGGGCCACGCGGGACCGCCCGCCTGTCTCACGCCTCAGCGTCTCCTCCGCTTCCACCGCATCCTTTCCCCATAAATGGGAAGCATCGCGGAGCTCCGCACCTTTGTCGTCCACATAAAGGTAAACCGGTTTTTCGCTTATACTCCTGAAAAATATTCCATCGTAGCCGCACCTTTTGATGGCCGGTGAAAAGGTGCCGCCGCAATTGGCATCTCCCCACCCTCCGGTAAGCGGCGACTTACCCGTGACCATCCATCTTCCGGAAAAGAGGCTGCCCGTGCCGGTCAAAAGGCCGGATACGAATCCCAATATATTATCGGGACCGAGGGGATCGGCGCCGGCCGGCACATCCCGGTAAAGGAGATATGACGCCAGCCCCAGACCGGAAAGAAAGTTCTCGTAGACATGATCGGGGATAATCTCCTCCTCAATCCGCCGGGAAGAGAGATCAACCTTCAGAATTTTCCCCATGTAACCCTTATTCATATCCCTTACCTTCTATGAAAACCTGAACCTTTGTCCTTATAAACTCGTTTTGATTTTGCTCCTGTCCAGTGGTGCTCCCTCCCATGCAGCTTTGGCAACCATCAGCAGGTCATCATAGTCCAGTTCTTCAGGGTTGTAGAAGATGGAGCCGTCACCCTGCGCCGTCTTCGCAATGTCCGGAAGCGCCGTCTCAGGAACCACCTGCCGGCCGGCGGCATCAATAATCTCTTTCAAAAAACGGGGGTGCCTGCCCTTTGTCGCCTCGTGGAGTTCGTTGTTAAACCTGCGAATCAAAGAGACGACAGCATCGGCTCTCTTTTCGCGGGGCGTGGTTCTGTAAACATCGGCCCCGGCCAGCGGCATCAGAAGTTCTGCCGTATACCGGCCGTTGCGGTGCATGTTGTATTCGAGTCCGTAGGGAAGCAGGATTGCCATGCAGACACCGTGAGGCACACCGCAAACTGAACCGACAGAATGCCCCAGCGTATGTACCATGCCGACCATGGAATTAGAAAAGGCAATCCCGGCCAGAGTGGCCGCGCAGGCCAGAGCCAGTCTGCCTTTCCTGTCAGACGGCTCTCTTACAACCTTCAAGAGATTCTCACTGACCAGCCGGATCGCCGCCAGGGCATGGGCGTCACTGACGGGATTCTTGGCAAGGCAGGTATAGGCCTCCACCGCATGGGTCAGTGCATCCATGCCGGTTGCCGCCGTAATGGAGGCGGGGAGCGTCATCGTCATGCGGGGATCAAGGACAGCTATATCGGGCATCAGAAAACTGCTCACAAAAAGCATCTTGCGGTGCCGGGCCGGATCCTTGATTACAGCGACCTGGGTCACCTCCGAACCCGTCCCCGCGGTTGTCGGCACAGCCACCAGCGGCTTCAGCGCTCTCTTGAGAATGCCGGCGCCGCTGAATTTCATAAGATCGTCGGAGTTTTCAGAAACCAGTATGTTCAATGCCTTTGCCGTATCCATGACCGATCCGCCACCGACGGCGATAACGGAATCACATCCCGTATCGCGATATACCGACGCCAGCCTTTTCACCACCAGCAGGTCGGAATCGGGCGGCACTTCGTCTTCGACGGCTCCAACGGCTATCCGGCTGCCGAAAGCTTCCCTGACCGTATCGATCAGACCGGCTCCGGTCACTCCTTTGTCGGTGACTATCATTGCCCGTCCGGCATGCAGAAACCCGAGCAGCTCCGGCACAGCCTCCAGGGCGTTGTGACCGGCAACAACCTTTACGGGACAAAAAAATTCATAATACCCAGGCAGATCCATCCTGTTTCCTCACTCCGTCATTTGCGAAGGCGCGCCCTGCCATGCCCGCCCCAGAATCTCCCTGCACTCGTCTGCGGCGAATCCGCGAAGGGATAGTTCCGCCGCAACGCCGTCGATAGCGTCCGCGCCAATGCCCGCCGATTTCAGGTTTTCCGGCAAAGCCCCGGCTCTGCATAAATCGCTGATCAATTTGAAAAGCAACTGCAGCACCTTCTTTACTTTTTCATCAGGTACCGTTTCTGCATCAGCATCAAATCCGGCCATCGGCAGCAGGAGGCCGGACACATCGCCATCGCCTTTCCGCTGCCGGTATTCCACCGCCCAGGGGAGGACCAGCCCCCTGCAGCTCCCGGCACGCCATGAGGTATGGCGCGAAAGAGCGGTACCCGTTTCATGTACTATCCCACCCGGTGCATTTGAAAAGGCGCACCCGGAAAGAACGGCGGCATTCGCCAGCGCCATTCTCGCTTTGCGGTTCCCTTTGTCCGTTACGGCCGAATTCAGGTTCTCCATCAGCAGTTGCATGGACGAATATGCATAGACGTCCGTCAGGGGGTTCTTTTTGAGGCTGATGAAGCACTCAACGGCGTGAGTCAGGGATGTCATTGCTGCTGCCGCCGTTGCGGCTGCATCCTCCGGCGTCATCATCCGCGGGTCGATCACGGCAAGATTCGGCATCAGATAGTGCGAAGAAAAGCTCAATCCGGCAAGCGCCGCAAAGTTCGACACTTCAAGCCCGTCAGTGCATCCGGCAGGCACAAAAACGAACGGACGGAGCGACTTAGATAATCTGTTTTCACCGGCTGACGCCGCCAGGTCCTCCGGCTTTCCCGACACCACAATATTCAGCGCCTTTGCCGTATCGGCCGCGGCGCCGTATCCCAGGGCGATTATGGCGTCAAAACCCTTGTCTGTATAAATGCGGCTGAGCTCCCTGATCAGACTTATGTCCGGAGAAGCGGGCACGGCATCGAATATTCCCACAGTCATCCCCGAATCCCTGAAGGCGTCGATCAGGATATCCGCACAGCCCTTCCCCGACATCTCCTTTGCAGTCAGCACGAGCGGCTTGAAGGCATTGAGGGCATCCAGTTCAAAAGGGAGATGATCCAGCGCCCTGTGGCCGGAGTTTATCTTGACCGGGCATATGAATTCATAATGATCGGGAATGTGCATGATGTCTCCCTCAAATACCCAGAATCGCCCGCGAGTATATCAATAGACGGCCGGCAATTTTTTTCATCAGCGGCCAGTCGGGATACCTGCGGAGGGCCAGCCTCGCAATCGGCTTAAAAAGAAGATAGACCTCCACCATCTCCAGTATCCGCATGGCTGCGCATACCGTCGGAACCTCGCCGTCAACCACCAGGCGGTCCCTCGCCGCCGCCAGGGCGTTTCCTTCCTGAAAGGTAAACAGAAGAATGGCGGCCTCCAGATTCTTGATCCGCATCGCCGCATCTATTTTTCTCCCCTCGGTTTTCCAGCCCAGGTATTTTACACGCCCCGCCGCATCCTTGCCGACGATCATGTAAGGGCCCTTCGGCATAACACCCAGCGCAAAGGTAAAACCGGCAGGTAGCTCCTCGAACTCCCTGCGCACCGCCTCGTCCACGCGTGCCGCCGCCTGCATCGCTCTGCCGACAAACCAGAGCATGACGGCTACATACGCCTTCTTGAAAGGTTTGCTCCCGGCTTCAACTTCCCTGAAATCGGCCATGACGCATTTACATTCCTGAAAGGTCCTGTAAAACCCTTTGGTTAAAGCCTCATAATCTTCTCCACAAATAATCGCGGAGCCCTTTTCACCCGGTTAAAAAAACCATTATAAAAATTCAGCAACTCTATTAACGCATCGGCATCCGGATATGAGGTTTTCGCTTTTGCAGAGGCCAGACGCACGTGATCACGCCGCATATCCGCTGAGGACATCAGGGCAAGTATCTCTTTCCTTTCATCTTCACTGATCTTCATCTCTTTTCCTGATTTCGCGGAGAGTGTCAATCATTCCGAATATTGAGAAATACTCTTCGACCAAAGCCCAATCGATGCGTTTTTTATGAAGGCGGATAAGTGATTCTATGTCAGCCATATCAACGGCCCTTCTTGCCGGATCATTGGCCGCTGCCTGCACCTTCAAACCTATTATATCATCAGGCAACAGAACCCGCACGGACATTTCTCCACCGAATATATCCTTTTCTTCAGCGCGTGTGAGCATGTTGACACTGTGTGCTCTGAAGGCATGAAGAAAATCCAATTCGCCCAGGGCGTCATTATCAGATACGTACTGGGTCACATTCTCCGTTCTGTAAAAGGATTTATACCCGAGTCCGCCCGTTATCTTGTCAACCTGTTCCATATCATCGCGTGCAACAAGAAAATCAAGGTCCATCGTCCCGCGTACCACTCCCCATAAACCAAGCGCAAATCCTCCGATGAGAGCATATCTTACATTCTGCTCCTTAAAATCCGTTATGATTTTTCTCAGAACAAGCTTATAGTCCATAGTAGAATATTACTTAGTGTCCATCCGGAAACTGTAACTATTTAAAAATATTTCAATTTGTTGAA
>CAZLFA010000028.1:0-45124 GCA_964558665.1 uncultured Syntrophaceae bacterium | reverse complement strand
TGGTCTCATTAGTTATTTAACAACAATCTTTCAGGTATCTTGGACAGTAATGAGGAAAAATATTTGATTCGCCGCTTGAAAACCTCTTCGATCAGGATAATATTCACTTATCTAATCGCCTATCCGTTTTTGCGTAATCCGGGATTAAAAAGACTGGAATAATGATGTCCTTAATTGTTGTTCACACAGGCTTTCTGCGGCAGCTGTGGACTCAGACAGCGCTTTTGATCTCCACCGGCACCTTGCAGAGTTCCTTGAATCTCTGCGCATCCTTTGCAGAGCCTACGATATCCCCCCAGTGAATGGGAATGGCGGCCTCCGGCTTCACGAGGTTTACCGCCTGCGCCGCCTCCTCGGCGGTCATGGTATAGGTGCCGCCTACGGGCATGATCATAATGTCTGCCTTGATGCCTTTCATCTCCGGCGTAAAGTCCGAATCGCCGGGATAGTAGATGAGCTTGCTTTCCACGGTGATGATAAAGCCTATCCAGTTGTTTGACCTGGGGTGAAAGGCCTTATTGGCATTGTAAGACGGCACTGCCTCCACAGTGATGCCGTGAACAGTTGCAATGTTTCCCGGCTTCATGGCCCTGACATCGCCGTTAAGCTTGTCCACGCAGTCTGCCGTTGTCAGGATGACCGTATCCGCCTTCTGAATTTTTTTGATATCTGCAGGCGAGAGATGATCCGAATGTGAGTGGCTTACCAGAATGAGATCGGCCTTTTCCGAATCCCTGATCTTCCAGGGATCTATATAAATAACCTTGTCTGTTTTGATTCTTATGCTTGAATGACCGAGCCACGATATCTTGTTAAGCATCTTTCCAACCTCCTTTCCGATCTGGAAACCTTGTCATGTTTCATTACTGCATTATTATACCATAAACGATGGTTTTTTTAAAAAAAGTACATCCTGAAGTTTCCATCTGTTTATCTTGCTTTGCATCGGCTATTTCTTTATACTGAATCCAAAAGCGATCAAGGTTTCCCGATATCAAAGGCAACACCAACAGGAGGAAAACCATTATGTTCAAAAATATCCTCATCCCGGTAGACTTCTCAAGAAAAAACAAGAAAACGCTTGACGTTGCCGTGGACATCGCTACGCACTATAAAGGTGACATTCAACTGTTTCATGTCGTCGAAATCATCGCCAATACCGCCTTCACGGAGTTCGAGGATTTCTATGCCAAACTGGAAAAAAGGGCAGAGAGGAATATGGAAAAAATGGTGGCGCCTTATCACGATCAGAAAATAAAAATAGGCTGGAGGATCGTTTACGGCAACAGGGTGCAGGAGATATTGAATTATGCGCGAGGCCAGCATATCGATATGATAATCATGAATTCCCATAAGATAGATCCGAAGAATCCGACCCGGGGGTGGGGAACTATCAGCCACAAGATAGTCATCATGTCGCCGTGCCCGGTGATGCTGGTCAAATGAGCAATCAGAGGTTAGTATTATGAAGTCCCTGGATGAATGGAAGAAGACCTTTCCCGAAAAGTTCGTTCCGGAAAAAGAGGTGTTCGACCGCATTCATCGCGGCGACAGCATCTTCATCGGATCGGCATGTGCCGAGCCTCAGTATCTGGTTCACGCTCTTATCCGTTATGTTAAATCGCATCCCAAGGCATTCGTCGACGCCGAGGTGCTGCATATCAGAACGCTCGGTGTTGCCCCCTATGCCGATGAAAAGTTCAAGCAGAACTTCCGCCATAATTCGTTTTTCATCGGCGACACGACAAGGGATGCCGTAAACAAAGGCATCGCCGATTATACGCCCGTTTTTCTCTCTAAAGTTCCTGACCTGCTTTACCGGGGACTTGCGCGCGTCGACGTGGCGCTTATCCAGACATCCATGCCGGACGAGCACGGCTTTATGAGCATGGGGGTCAGTCTGGATATTGTCAAGGCTGCCACCGAGATGGCTACAACCGTCGTTGCGCAGATCAACGAATACATGCCGCGCGTGCATGGCGGCGGATTCATAAACATCAGAGACATCGATTTTCTGCTTCCATACAATGAACCTCTGCTGGAGTACAGTCCGGCAACCGACTCGGAGATAACCGACAGGATAGGAAGTTATATTGCACGGCTTATCGAGGACGGCGATACCATTCAGGTGGGATACGGCAGTATACCAAATGCGGTGCTTTCGGAGCTTTCCGGCAAGAAACACCTGGGCGTACACACGGAACTTCTCACGGACGGCATCGTGGATCTTATGCAAAAAGGCGTAGTGGACAACGCACAAAAAACAATCAATCGCGGGAAAACTATTGCCACCTTCTGCATGGGCACCCGAAATACCTATGCTTATATCAATGACAACCCGTCCATAGAATTTCGGACAATCGACTATACGAACAACCCCCTGATAATAGCGCAGCATGAGAATATGGTGGCCATCAACAGCGCCCTGGAAATAGACCTGACGGGACAGGCGACTGCGGAATCCATTGGTAAGACATTCTACAGCGGCATCGGCGGCCATGCGGATTTCATGCGGGGAACAGCCCTTTCACAAAAAGGCAAAACCATACTGGCTATCCAGTCAACCGCGGCCTGCGACGTTGTTTCGCGCATTGTTCCTTTTCTCAAAGAGGGCGCGGGTGCAACGATGAACAGGGGAGACATCCAATATGTAGTAACCGAATACGGCATCGCCTACCTGAGCGGCAAAACTGTAAGAGAAAGAGCCATGGAACTGATTGCCATATCCCATCCGAAATTCAGGAGCTGGCTGATCAGTGAGGCGAAGAAGGCCGGTCTGATTTACAGGGATCAGGCTTATATCCCGGGAGAGAAGGGACATTATCCCGAGCATATGGAATCGTACAGGACAACTGCAAAGGGGTTTAACATCTTCTTCAGGCCGATTAAAATAACCGATGAGCCGAGACTTAAAGACTTTATATACTCACTGTCGGAACAGAGTCTCTATCGAAGATTTATTTCCGTCCGCAAGGATGTGCCCCATGAAATTCTGCAGGGCCTTGTGGTGATAGATTACAGCCGCGAGGCAGCCATTCTTGCAGTTATCGGAAATGAAGAAAAAGAGGAGATTGTAGGAGTGGGGCGTTACTTCATAGATCCCAACAGCCACACAGCGGAGGTCGCTTTCGCCGTCAGGGATGACTATCAGGGAAGAGGGATAGGAAAGGAGCTGCTTGCTTATCTTACGTATCTGGCGAAGAGACAGGGACTGCTGGGATTCACGGCCGAGGTGCTGGCGGAGAATGAACCGATGCTCCATGTCTTTGAAAAGGGCGGATTCGCCACAGAGAAGAGAAACATGGCCGGTATTTACGAAATGAAGATGACCTTCCTGCCGGATTAGAAAAACAGTCTTATATTAATATCAGTTACTGTCGCTATTATGTAAGTATCGTATAATGATTGAAAAACTCAATATTTTTAAGAATAAATGGCCGTTGAAATATAAACACCGGTGTGTTAGGTCAATTTGTAAAGATACATATATTTTGATCGGGTAGCATAATAATAGCTGAGATGAAAAAAATCCTGATTGTCGACGATTCACCTGTTGCGCGAAAAATTTTAAAGAGCTGTCTACCCAAGGATGAGGAATATGAAATCATCGAAGCGGTCGATGGTTTGATGGGATTGGAGGCATTCAAGACCGCCAGACCGGACATCACCTTCATGGATATCACCATGCCGCAAATGAGCGGCATGGAATGTCTGGAAGAAATCATGAAGATCAGCACAGATGCAGTTGTGATCATGTGCACGGCAGATATCCAGACACAATCCCTTGAAAAGGCTTTATCGCTGGGAGCTTTGGCTGTCGTGAAAAAGCCTCCGTCAAAGGAATCGATTCAGCAGGCCTTATCAAAAGTTCAAACATCAATCCGGTAACAGTATTAAGATAATGTCCGAGAATCATGATCACACCATAACAGGCGATGATATTGAAATCCTCCAGGAGATCATGAATATCGCCTTTGGCAAGGCGACTGCCGACCTGGCGGAGTTTATCGATATCTACATCAAACTCAGTGTTCCCAATGTCCAGATAACGAAGACCGTCAATCTGGGACAATATTTGACTGATGTTGTGCTGAATAACGGGCAGATAAGCATTGTGGAGCAGAAATTCTGGGGTAGGTTCAGAGGCTATGCACTGCTTGTTTTTCCGTCCGGTTCAGGCAAGGAACTCATCGGCATTCTGGCCGGTGAAGTCCATGAAAGTTTCGATGCCGATCCTATAGACGAACTGGAAAAGGGAACTCTCATGGAGGTGGGCAACATACTGATCGGAGCCTGCATAGGAAAAATCGCCGAGATTCTGAATGATGTTATGACATACTCGCCGCCGGTTGTGCTCCTGGAAAGGCATATGGGAAACATCATTCCCGCCGGTATTTTAAATCCTGATGACAATGCAATAGTCTTAAAGACCATCTTCACTTTCGAGAACAAAGAGGTCACCGGCATGCTTTTCCTCCTGATCAGCCGCGAATCCGTCTACTGGCTCAAGAAGGCCCTGAATGAATTCATGGAGCAGTACGAATGATCTTTTCCCAGATCTTCGATATCCTGGATATCGGCATCGTCATTCTTGACAACGACCTGAGGGTTTATAAATGGAATCGCTGGATGGAGCTGCACAGCGGCATACATTCGGAACAGATTGTCGGACGTCCCCTCTTCGATTTCTTTCCGCAATTGAACAATCCGCGGTTCATGAAAAGCTGCAAGTGTGTTCTTGGGCTCGGGAATCTCTATTTTTTTTCCCAGAAACTGCACAGATATCTGTTTCCCTTCAAGCCGGTAAGCGCCATCAAATCCCGATTCGAATACATGCAGCAGTATTGCAACATGGGTCCGCTGCGCAATGAAAATAACGGTATCGACTATATTTACATAACCGTCAGGGATGTTACCGAAATAGCCATCTATGAGCAAAAGCTGATAGAAATGAACATGAAGGATGGTCTGACCGGCATCTATAACAGAAGGTATTTTGAGGGACGCATCAAAGAAGAGTTCGACAGAAACAAGCGATACGGTCAGTCCTTCAGCCTTTGCATGTTCGACCTCGATCATTTCAAAAGAATAAACGACACATGCGGGCACCTGTACGGCGACAGCGTGCTCCAGTCGGTTGCGGAAATAGTCACGGCGACGATAAGAACCTCCGATGTTCTGGTGCGCTATGGGGGGGAAGAGTTCTGCCTCATGCTTCCGGAAACCGTTCTGGAGAGTGCCGCCGCCACAGCGGAGAGATGCCGTGCCGCCATAGAGGGATATGCCTTCATGCATCATAATGAACGCCTCGGGATCACTATCAGTCTGGGGGTTGCAGAACTGACTGATAAAGTTGTATCCCCTGAATCGCTTATAGAGAAAGCGGATCAAGCACTTTATGAAGCAAAAAGAGCAGGCCGAAACAGAGTTATTACGGCAACAGCGGGATAGGTATCGTGTATGAAAGTCAGCAGCGTATCGCAGATGAGACAGATGGACGGGCGCGCCATCACGGAATTCGGCATTCCGGAGATTATCCTCATGGAAAATGCCGGACTGGCGGCGACTGCCGTCCTTGACAGGGAGTTGGGTATCCAGGGCAAAAGAGTTGTCGTACTTTGCGGACTGGGAAATAACGGCGGCGACGGTTTTGTTGTTGCGAGAAAGATCCTTTCCCACGGAGGCCGTCCCATAGTCTTCATAGCGGGCGATCCTTCCAGATTCAAGGGGGTCGCAAAGGCGCAACTGGATATCCTTTCCGGATGTGCTGTAGGGATCCGGCAGATAGATTCCCTGAAAAAGCTGCACCGGGAAATTATCCATTCGCATGGCGTAGTCGATGCCCTTTTCGGCACCGGTCTGGACAGGGAAGTCGCCGGCCTGCAGGGTGATATTATCGATCTGGTAAATGGAAGCGGCAAACGGGTGCTCAGTCTCGACATCCCCTCCGGCGTCAACGGCAATACGGGAAAAATCATGGGGAAGGCGATAAGGGCAGCCTGGACGGTAACCTTCGGCCTCCCCAAAATCGGCAATCTGCTGTATCCGGGCTACGAGCTGTGCGGCAGGCTTTACATCAGCCACATCTCCTTTCCTCCTTCGCTATATAATGCCGAGGCAATCAAAGTGCAGACAAACGATCCTGTGAAGCTTCCTCCCCGCAGCAGAACTGCCCACAAAGGAAGCGTAGGCGACACGCTCTTTATCGCCGGTGCCGCCAACTACGTGGGAGCCCCCTTGTTCTGTTCGCTTTCTTTTTTAAAAGCGGGGGGCGGTTATTCCCGGCTGGCGGCTCCTCAATCGATCACACATTTGATTGCCAAAAAAGCGGGGGAGATAGTACTCTTGCCCCAGAAGGAAACAACGTCCGGGAGCATCTCCAGGGCAAACTTGAAAGAACTCCTGAGGATTGCAGAGAAGGTCGATATGGTTGTCATCGGTTGCGGGCTGTCCCTGAATGAAAGCACACAAACCCTTGCCAGGGCACTGGTTGCCGGCATAAACAAACCGGTACTCATAGATGGGGACGGTCTCACGGCCGTTGCCGGGGATTTGAATATCATAAGGAAAAGAACCTCGCCGACCATTCTGACGCCGCATCCGGGAGAGATGTCTCGCCTGACGGGAAAGACAACCGCCGAAATCGATCTGGATAAAATAAACATCCTGCAGCAGACTGCCGGACAGACAGAGGCGATTATTGTCCACAAGGGTGCTCATTCTCTGATCGGATATCCAGATGGGCGGATATTTATAAATCTCAGCGGCAACCCCGGCATGGCAACTGCAGGTTCGGGAGACGTCCTGGCCGGAACTGTTGCCGCCATGTTCGGTCTCGGTCTGTCGGTTGAGGATGCGGCCAGGGAGGGTGTGTCCATGCACGGGCTTGCCGGCGATCTTGCAGCGCGGGAGATAGGTGAGGACGGGATCACCGCTCAGGACATTATGGATTATCTGCCTCAGGCGATAAAGAGAGAAAGACAGGGAATAAGGGAAGAAAAATTTTTCCTGATATAACTCAGCGTTTAGTGGTTAATCGGAGTGTCCCTGTAAATGAGCAGCCGGCAAGGACATCCAAAATTATGTCCGGCTTGCCGTGCCGCTGAAAAACGCATCCACCCTGCTGTAATACTCGTCGTTCTGCTCCTTGAAGCTTTCGATTCCCCGGCGGCAGGCGTTCAGCCATTCCATGATTACCGCCTTGTCCTGTTCAGAAAACATGCTTGAATACTGAAAGATGGTTTCCACTGTTTTTTCGATCTGATGTTCAACAGCTATGATCGGGGCAAAGGTGTTGTCAAGCGCAGCTTTTTTCAAATCCATTATCTGCTTTATCAGCAGTCTGATTTCCATGAATGCACCTATTTCCATAAACAGTGTTGGTGCATTCTAAATAATCAGCATCCATGGCCGCAATCGGGGATATCCCTATTTCGTTTGTCTAAAAACCTGACGGGCTTTTTCATCCTGGATTACGCGATAAGAAAAGTAATACCCATTAGCATCCTGGTCAAAAAGGCTTTCCGTGGCTCAGAATATTTTTCACAAGAATAATATTTGATTCGCCGCTTGAAAACCCCTTTGACCAGAATAATATTCACGTATCCAGGTGCCGATACGTTCTATTGCGTAATCTGGGTTCATTTGTGCAAACAGCGGGGGCCGGGAACTGCCGTCAGCCTTCAACGGGCAGATTCTCCCGGATATTTAAACCTGACGTATCCGGACGAAAACGTTATAGACTCCTGCCCACGATATAGTCGGCAATGGCAATCAGCCTTGCTTTATCGTCGCTTTCAGCAAACACTTCCAGGCTGCTTTTGGCTTCTCCAATAATATTCCGGGCTCTGTTAAGGGCGTAATCTATACCGTCATATTTTTTTATGATCAGCACGATGTCCTGAAGGGCCTTTAGGTCATGAAGCTCCTTTTCAACCACTTTCTTGACCATTTCTTTTTCTTCCTGAGAACAGCATTGCAAGGTACGGATCAGAGGGAGGGTGATTTTCCCCTCCTCCAGGTCCTTGCCTATCGCCTTGCCGAACTCTTCCTGTTCCGCCATGTAATCAAGGGTGTCGTCCGTCATCTGGAACGCCGCGCCGAGTTTGGTGCCAAACCGCTGCAGGGCATTGATTTTTCCTTCATCCGCCCCGCCCAGTATGCCGCCTACGGCACAGGCTGCAGACATCAGAACGGCGGTTTTCTTTTCGATGATGGTTAAATAGTCCTCTTCCGTAATTCCTAAATCTCCGCATTTCATCAACTGAAATACTTCGCCTTCGGACATTGCATTTGTCGCCGCCGAAAGAAGCTTTATAACGGCCATATTTCCCTCATCAGCCATGAGGTGGAAAGACTTGGAGTACAGGAAATCGCCGACCAGGACACTGGCGGCATTGCCCCATATGTTATTTGCAGAGACTTTGCCGCGTCTTATTTGCGCCTGATCTATCACATCGTCATGCAGCAGGGTTGCCGTGTGGATGAACTCGATTATCGCCGCCATAGCATACCGGCTATCCCGATGGAAATCACATAAGGCCGAAGACACCAGGAGAAGAAGCGGTCTGAGCCTCTTCCCCCCGCTTCCTATCAGATGGTTTATAATCTCAGGAATAACTTTTACCTGGGAACGCAAGTGACCGTCCATAAAGATTTCGATATTCTTTATGTCATCCTCATAATGGCGAAATACCTCTTTTATTTCCATGGTTATCCTCCCGATCCTTATATTGGTTTATAATGGAACCTTCTGTAAATGTCAAACAATACATGCCCTTAGAAATCTAAAGAGATTCTGCTTCCATTAATGGATTGATAATTTCCCCAAGGTGGTATATAGGCTTTGCGGTAGTTTTGGACATCGTTTATTCCCTCGATTTCCCAAGGGATGCCCTTAACGCCGGACAGTAAAGTTCTGGAGTTCCTTCATGATTCAATTCCATGGCGTACATAAGTGGTTTAAAAAGTTGCATGTCCTCAATGACGTCAACCTGAGAGTGAAGCAGGGCGAAGTGGTCGTCGTGTGCGGTCCTTCCGGTTCCGGTAAATCAACTCTGATCAGGACGATCAACAAGCTTGAGCCCATTGACAAGGGTAAACTGATTGTTGACGGGCAGGACATTTCTGATAAAAAGACGGACATCAACAAGCTGCGTGCCGAAATCGGATTCGTTTTTCAGCAGTTCAACCTCTACCCCCATCTCACTGCACTTAAAAATATTACCCTGGCTCCTATCAAGATCAGAAAACTCCCCCAAAAAGAAGCGGAAGAGCAGGCTGTGGAGTTGCTGGAAAGAGTCGGCCTGGCCGACAGAAAAGATTCATACCCCTCACAGTTGTCGGGTGGGCAGCAGCAGCGCGTGGCTATTGCCCGGGGATTGGCCATGAAGCCGAAAGTCATGCTTTTTGATGAACCGACATCCGCGCTCGATCCGGAAATGATCGGCGAAGTTCTGCAGGTCATGCAGGGCCTTGCCCATACCGGCATGACCCTGATCGTAGTGACGCATGAAATGGGTTTTGCCCGTGAAGTGGCAGACCGGGTGGCTTTCATAGATTATGGGGTTATTCTTGAAGAAGCAACCCCAGAAGAGTTTTTCCGCAATCCTCAGCATGAGAGGGCACAGCTCTTCCTGAAAGAGATACTGTCGCCTATGCATTAATAATCTTAAACAAAGGAGGAAAACGATGAAAAAGCTTGGTATTTTGTTTTTGTCGATTGTTTTGGCCGCCGGTTTTTACAGCACAGCTCTGGCCGGTGATACTCTCGCAGACGTCAAGAAAAAAGGCGTTCTCGTTTGCGGAGTAAAAGACTCGACCCCGGGATTTGGTTACATTGACGAAAAGACCCGCGCAATAGTCGGTTATGATGTTGACTTTTGCAAGGCCGTTGCTGACAAGATGGGCGTTAAACTGGAATTGAAGCCTGTAACGTCGGCTACGAGAATGCCTCAGTTGATTGCAGGAAATATTGACATGATAGCCGCCACAATGACGAAAAATGCCGAACGTGCAAAACAGATCGATTTCAGTTATACCTATTTTCTTACGGGTCAGAAGTTTATTACCAAAAAAGGCACAGTAAAGAAGCTTGCCGATCTGGCAGGCAAAAAGATCGGAACCGCCAAGGGATCGACTTCTGAACAAAACGCCAAGAAGGCCATACCAAGCGCCACCATCCTTTCCTTTGACGACTATCCCCAGGCATTTCTGGCCTTGCAGCAGGGTAAAGTTGCCGCAGTAACCACCGATGAGTCAATTCTTGCCAACATCCTTGCCAAGGCACCGGACAAGAACAAGTATGAGATCCCCAATATCCAGATCTCCGATGAGCCTTACGGGTTAGGCATACGCAAGAATGATACGAATTTCCTTAAGGCCGTTAACAGTACCCTGCTTGAAATGGAAAAGAAGGGGAAAGCAAAACAGCTGTTTAATAAATGGTTTGGTCCTAAATCGCCGACACCCATGAATCGCGGCGCGTTCAAGATTACCAATGCCAAAGATCCATGGCAAAAATAAGTAAGGAATAAGATTTCGTGTTCAGCTATCAATTCGACTGGGCAATCGTTACCTCCGGACAGTATTTTGAATGGCTCGTTTCAGGACTTAAAATCACCTTGGAACTGTCCGTGGTTTCGGTTGCCCTGTCTTTTATCCTTGGACTTCTCATCGCAGTGATGCGCATGAGCAATGTGAAACCCATCCTGTGGTTTTCGCATGCCTATCTGGAGTTTTTCCGTAATACGCCTCTGCTGGTACAGCTTTTTTTCTGGTATTTCGGCTCCTACAAGGTTCTGCCGGAATCAATAAACAACTGGCTGAACAGCACGAATTTCGAATTCGGTGCCGCTGTTATCGCGCTGACCATTTACACCTCTGCATTCATTGCCGAGGATATCCGTTCTGGGGTTCGCTCCATCCCTAAAGAACAGATGGAGGCTGCCAGAAGCTCAGGATTTTCCTTCTTGAGATCCATGCAGTATATTATCCTGCCCCAGGCCGTACGGATTACAATCCCTCCGCTGATCAATCAGTTTCTCAATCTTACCAAGAACTCCTCCCTGGCTATGACCATAGGAGTGGCGGAGTTGACATACCAGGCCAGGCAGGTGGAAAGCTACACGTTCAAGGGGTTCGAGGCCTTTACCGCGGCCACACTCGTTTACCTTGTCCTCTCCTTGATTATCACTGCTATGGTGACGCTCTACAGCAAGTATGTGCTCAATCCTATGGGGGTGCGGTAACCATGGAAACCGGTTTCGATTTCACCGTTATATGGACCAACATTACCTACTTCCTGATTGGTCGTTATCCCGACGGCCCGATAGGCGGGGTTCTTCTAACGCTCTATTTGGCTGTTGTATCATTGATTTTCTCTTTTTTCGGCGGATTGATTCTGGGCTTGATGTGCGTGGCGAACAGCCGTTACATCCGTTATCCAACACTAGCCTTAGTCAATGCAGTGCGGGGCATTCCGCTGTTGATGGTTATTTTCTGGATGTACTTCCTGCTGCCTTTCGTCATAGGCAAAGTTGTAACGGAAAGCTGGACGGTGATCACGGCTCTCTCTCTCTTCACATCCGCCTACATGTCGCAGATAGTTCAGGCCGGCATTGAGGGAATACCAAGGGGACAGACTGAGGCCGCTCTGTCCACGGGTCTTCGTCCAACACAGGCCATGGTCTTTATTGTTCTTCCCCAGGCACTGCGTAATATGATTCCTTCCTTCGTGAATCAGTTTGTATCAATGATCAAAGACACATCCCTCGCCTTCATTGTCGGCGTGTCCGAGTTGACGCATGTGGCTACCCAGATCAATAACCGCACCATGGTCTATCCCACAGAGATATTTCTCTTCATTTCCGTAATTTATTTTATCATCTGTTTCGCCTTTACCACCCTTTCCCGCTGGCTGGAACAGCGTCTTGCCTGGCGTAAAGCCATATAAATTTCTGCACATGCATCCAGGAATAATTATCAACAAAAATCCTACAGTGTATGAGAGCCGTCAAAACAGCCGTTCAGGAAGAACACTGGCCGGATGTCTTCTATGGTAATGCAGTCAGGGTATATAAGATCAAGATAAAAGAAGCAGAGAAAAATTAGTCAAAATAGTGTCACAGCAATAATCACTTTTTGTTTAAGAGAACTACGGAAGAAGTTGGTTCTTGTATTGCCTTCCAACCACCAAAGGATGATTAGGGTTCACCCTAATGAGGATATTGTATGGCATTCTTAGAGATGCATCAGGGTATTTATGAACTCCCATATAAAAGCACGAAAAAAATCAGCGGTAATTTGAAAATCTTATTTTTAATCTTTTTAATCTTTTTGTGCCCTTTCTCATCATGGAGCCAGGAACCGGCCTTCTATCCAAACGATCCCTATTTCTTTTATGATCCTGTGTCTCGACCGGGGTTTCCCGGCCAATGGCATCTGATCAATCTGGCGCCTTCTTATATTGACTTTTATTCCACACAGGACAAGGTGACGACAAGAATGTTCAATGCCGGCGTGGATGCCGGTCTGCGTCAGGCGTGGAACCTTGGTTACACAGGAAAAGGAGTCGTTATCGGTATCGTCGATGACGGCGTTGACAGTGCCAATTACGACATCGCTCCCGCTTACCGGGCCGACCTCAGCAAGAACTTCAGCCGTAATGACGCAATTGCCAATGCCCCTCAGGGACCGCAATCTCTTGTCAATAACCATGGTACTGCTGTTGCCGGCGTTGCCGCAGCGCGCGGCGGCAACGGCATAGGGGGAACAGGCGCGGCGCCATATGCCTCCATTGCCGGCCTGCGCGTTAATCTTGATGCTGCAACTGCAGATGATCCCGTAGTCACAAAGCAGGATTATCTGGACGCCTACTACTGGAAAAGCGGCGTGAATCCAACCACTGGCGCTATTGAGGGAACGCCTGAAATACAGGTGAAGAATCACAGCTACGGTTCTGACGGCTATGATTTCGCCGATGCCGATATCAGACTTGCCCTGCAGCGCACAGCGCGAAACGGCGTGATCCATGTATTCTCGGCGGGTAACGCCCGCGGCACGAAGGGTGAGGATGCCTCCAAGGAGCCTGTCCATGCCGTTTCGGATGTCATCGTCGCAGCCGCGCTGGGGAGCGACGGCAAATATGCCAATTACAGCAGCTACGGTGCCAGTGTCTTTGTCACGGCGCCTTCCAACCGGAGCGACTATACGGGGTTGGGAATTACAACGACGGACCGCACCGGTGATAATTATGGCTACAACCTTTATTCGGCATTGCTCAATCCGAAAGGCGACAAGGACGACATCTTCCCCGATACAAGCTATGCAAGCCTCTTTGGCGGCACCTCATCATCTGCGCCGCTGGTTTCGGGCATCATGGCTCTGGGGAAAGAGGCCAATCCGGAGATGGATGTCCGCATGGCCAAGCAAGCGCTGGTCAAGACCAGTGTTGTCGTGGACCCGGACGACGATTCAGACAGCAGCTTCGGCGGCTGGCGAACCAACGAGGCGGGAAACCGCTTCAATCCCAACTATGGATTCGGCAACATCAACGCCGGCGCCTTTGTGCAGAAAGTCCGAAGTGTCGCCTACATCACGGAACAGGCCTCCGTTACAAAGAGCGCTGTTTTCAGTACAGCAATACCGGACGGAAACGCAGCCGGAGTGGATAAGACAATCACTCTGACGGCTGCAGAAGCGAATCAGCCTCTCGAAGGCGTCGAGGTGGGAATTAAAATCACCCACACAAGAATCGGTGATTTAACTGCCAAAATCAAGTCCCCCTCGGGCATGGAAAGCCGGCTTGTTTACTCTAACGCGCATCTTGCTTCCGATCAGCGGGACACCACTTCCGTCACAAATTTCAGCGCCTCATTCCTTTCCAACGCCTTCTGGGGAGAAAACGGCACCGGCGACTGGAACCTCAATCTGGCAGATATCGACGATCGAGTGACGGGAGCGGGAGAGACGGGTACAGGAACCTGGCTCGGCTATGACGTTACTTTCATGATGGGCCAGATGGTGCTGCTGACTCCCGGGATTATGACGCAAAGTGTGGACATCAACGCCCAGTCGTTAACTATACTGAATTCGGGAACAACTTATGTGATACCTGCTGGCAGGACGTTCCGGGTGATCAACAATGTGATTGTGGATGGAGGAAGTCTGGTTGTCAACGGCCAGATAACCGAGGCGCCCGGCGCCTATGGTAATCGGTTCGGCCTGTATTCGGGGACACTCAGCGGTACGGGCGCCATTACCGCGTCAAGGGGTCTCTACAACACGGGAGGGACCGTCAGCCCCGGCAATTCCGTAGGTACTCTGACAATAAACGGCAACTACAATCAGCTTTCACAGGGGGCACTGCTTATCGAGATTGCTTCCACCACCAGCCGTGACCTCTTGCAGATAAACGGTGCGGCCAATCTGGGCGGCAGACTCCAGACCCTGTGGACGGGGGGATACACACCCGCTCTCAACACATACTTCGGCACATTCCTGACAGCTACGGGCGGTGTGAGCGGCCGCTTCGATAAGGTTTACACCAATATCACTCCGACCATAGTCTTCCAGCCTAAATACAATATTGCCGACCAGCTATACTTCGTCGTGGAACGTGACTATATCAACGACTCGCTCATTCTGACACGCAACCAGCGTTCAGTGGGAACGATGCTGAATGCCGTGGCTAATGGCCCTCTGGGTATGACGGGAGATCTGAACACGGTATTGACCACGATCGACTCGCTTCCGAACGGGTTGTTGGTGTCAACGGCGCTGGAGCAGCTCATTCCGAAGGCGGAAACGGCAATATCGGGCATGGCTTTCAGCGGTTCCACCTTTCAGTCAGGTAATATCGCCAACCGCTTGAGCGAGCTGCGTGCCGGCGCCCGCGGCGTCAGCTTTGCCGGTTTTCGCTATGATGATGGGGAACCGGACAGAGGTTTTTACAGGCCTCCGATCATGCTGGCCGCTAATAACCCGGTTGCCGCTGATGTTCAACCTGCATTGCCCGATGACAGGTGGGGCATGTTCGTCAGGGGAAACGCCATCATTGGCGACCAGCGGGGCAACTCGGAACGACTGGGTTACAACTTTACCAACACCGGCGTCACTATGGGTATGGACTACCGTTTCAGCGGGAACGCTATTGCCGGCATTATGCTGGGTGTCAACAAAGCCCAGGCCAAGCTTGACGACGCCGGCAGCAGGGTGAAAATGGATGGTGTAAGTATAGGGGCTTACGGGACGTACTCCAGAAACGGTTTTTTTCTGGACGGCCAGCTCAATTACGGCCTGAACCGGTATGACAACTCAAGGAAGATTGTGTTTTCAGGCATCGACCGCACGGCCGCTTCCGAACCGAGAGGTGATCTTTTCTCCGCTTATGGAGGAACGGGATTTGATCTGCAGTTGGGCAGATGGATCATTACGCCGTCGGCCTCTCTCCAGTACACAAGGCTCTCTGTAGGCGACTACACGGAAACGGGTGCGGACTCGTTGAACCTCCGTGTCGACGATCAAAGTACGAATTCACTGCAGGGTAACGTGGGCGCAAAGCTTGCCTATATGTGGGAAACAAACATAGCGAGAGTGATGCCCAACATTCATGTTTCATATGGTCATGAATTTTCGAATAACTCTCGTGCGGTGGTCGCACAACTGGCTCGGGTGGGCATCCCCTTCTCTGTTCAGACGGCATCACCGGAGCAGAATCTCATGATGGCAGGGGCCGGACTCATGGGCGATTTTAAAAACGGGATGTTTCTTTATCTTAATTATGATGCCCAGATCGGTCAGAACAGCTATCTTGCACACAGCATCTATGCGGGACTGAGGATTAATTTCTAGTCAGGCTTGAACAGGCCCTCAAAAAAACTTCGCTTTTTGCTGGGATAGTAGAGCGCTCCTCCATAATCGACAATCAGAACGCCATCCAGATGATCCATCTCGTGCTGGACGATACGCGCCAGGAAATCAACATAGCGCTTGTTGATTTTTTTCCCCTCCATATTGCAGGCACGAACCTTAATCTCCGGGAATCTTTCAATCTCCACCTGTATTTCAGGGCAGGAAAGACAGCCTTCAGTACCTATGACCTTTTCTCCCCGCGTTGAAGTTATTTCAGGATTGATGAGGACGTCATAGTCATTTTCTTCTTTCGACCAGGTCTTTTCCTCAAAGCCCTTGTTGCGGAATATGATGATTTTCTTATTCATCCCTATCTGGGGCGCCGCCAGTCCCAGGGCATCGTTTCTTTCGAGGAAGGCATCGACGATTGTTTTTATGTCTTTCCGGGCTTCGGCATCAAAAGGTACGGGAACCTCCTTGGAACGTGTTCTGAGAACGGCTTCATCCTCCTCGTTGATCTTGTTGTCCGCCCAAAGCGTCAGGATCCTTTTATCAGTCATTATAATAACCTTCATTTTATTTTGGCCGTACCTATATCACTATTGAAGGCTGATTTCAAGAATGACCGCTCCATGAAAATGCAGAGTATTATGAATCAGTACATACTCACTTATTATCAGGCGGCATATTATCCCGGATTCCGCAATAGAGTTCATAGGCACCTGGATAAGTTAATATTATACTGGTCAAAGGGGTTTTCAAGCGGCAAATCGAATATTTTTCTTGTGAAAAATATTCTGAGCCGCGGAAAGCCACTTTGACCAGGATGCCAAAGGGTATTACTTCTTTATCGCGTAATCCGGGATTATTATGATCTGCTTCTCAACAGATATCACCGCATTCTAAAGGGGGCTTGATAATTTTGGCGGCGTCTGTTAATCCTCCACCTTCTATTACAGTTTTTCCCGGAGAGCTAATATCGTGATTAATGAACTGATCGCCAGTTGCGCCCGCCGTGAATTCTCGCGCTCAATGAACTTCGAGAGCGGGATCAAGCCTGCACTGGCCCCCGGCGTCATTGAAAAACCGCGCCTCATGTACATCCACATACCTTTTTGCGAAAAGCTCTGCCCCTACTGTTCTTTCAACAGGTTTGCTTTTGATGAACCGCTTTGCCGTGAATATTTTCACGCCCTGAGAGAAGAGCTTCTCATCTACCGCGACAAGGGTTACAATTTCGGCGGCGCATATGTAGGGGGCGGCACTCCTACAATACTCATCGATGAATTGGCGGAGACCGTTGAGCTGGCAAAGAAATCTTTCTCCATCCGGGAAGTCTCCGTTGAAACCAATCCTAATCATTTGACGGAGCACAATCTTCAAATCCTCAAGCAGATGGGCGTTAACCGCCTGTCCGTGGGCATTCAGAGTTTTGACGACAGGCTTCTGAAGGAAATGGGTCGTTATGACAAATACGGAAGCGGCGAAGAAATTACCGGCCGTCTCAAGTCGGCTCTCGGCATTTTTGACACGCTCAATGCCGACATGATATTCAATTTTCCTTCCCAGACGCCTGAGTCCCTGAACAGCGATCTGGACATCCTCATGAAAGCAGGTATCGATCAGATAACCTATTATCCATTAATGGTGTCCGATTCGACGAGAAGAATTGTAGCCGAAACTCTTGGCGAAGTGGACTTTCGGAAAGAAGCCCTTTACTACCGGCAGATTGTCAAGCGCCTCGAAAAAACCTACAGGTTCTCATCAGCCTGGTGCTTTTCAAAAAAGACGGACATGATAGATGAATATATAGTCGACTACGATGAGTATGCGGGACTGGGGAGCGGATCGATTGGTTATCTGAACGGAACATGCTATGCAAACACCTTTGATGTCCGTCAGTACATCGGTCAGGTTGACAGGCAAAAAGGATCACTGCCGCTGATGGCCGGCCGCGTGTTTTCCCCCCGGGATCGCGCCAGGTATGATTTCCTCATGAAGCTCTTCGGAATGAAACTGGATGTGCCGTCCATCCAGAGTAAATACGAAGAACGGTTTTTCAGCTATACATGGCCCTTTTTGATTGCTTTTCGGATTGCGGGCGGTGTCAGATACTATCCGCCTGAATTATATCTGACGGAGAGGGGAAGGTATATGTGGGTCGTCATGATGAGGGAATTTTTCACAGCGGTTAATAACTTTCGTGACTTCTGCCGATCGACAATAACGACTTTTTAACCAGGATTACGCGATGGAACGTATCGGCTCCTGGATAAGTGAATATTATTCTGGTCAAAGGGGTTTTCAAGCGGCGAATCAAATATTTTTCTTGTGAAAAATATTCTGAGCCGCGGAAATCCTTTTTGACCAGGATGCCAAAGGGTATTACTATTTTTTTTATTGCGTAATCTGGGCTTAAGAAAGCTCCGTTTTCAAGGGATCAGGCGCCTGCTGCTTTGGATGCTTTCCTATCAGGGGGTATCCAATACTTCCCGAATCTTTGTTGACAGCGCGCCTATGGTGAAAGGTTTCTGGATGAAGGCTTTGATGCCTTTGGTCATGATGTTAGCAGCCTGCCCGTCGAGACCATAACCGCTGGCAAGAATAACTTTGATGTCCGGATTAGCCTCTTTGAGGATATCAAATGTTTCCGCACCGCCCATGCCGGGCATTACCATATCCAGAATAATCAGGGATATGTCGTTGATGTGGTCGTTATACAGGTAGACGGCTTCCTGTCCGCTGCGTGCGGTCATAACCTTATATCCCAGCGCTTTCAGCATCTCCGTCGTCACAGTGATATTGATTTTTTCATCATCCACAACAAGGATTGTTTCCTTGGTTTTTAATGTCAGTCCCTTTTCCTGCAGCGCCTTCTCCGCCTCTCGTTCTGATGCAGGCAGATAGGCATGAAATGTGGAGCCATGCCCCTTTTCGCTGTAGACATTGACAAATCCGCCGTGGTTCTTGATGATGCCGTAAGATGAAGCCAGCCCCAGTCCCTTGTTGCGGCCGAACTCCTTTGTCGTGAAAAAAGGATCGAATATTCGCTCTTTCGTTCTTTCGTCCATGCCCGTACCCGTATCGGTAACCGAAAAGCGCACATACTTGCCGGCCTTAAGGTTATAGGGTTTGACAAAATCTTCATCGAGCATGACATTCTGAGTAATCAGGTAAAGGTCGCCGCCCTGAGGCATCGCCTGCCAGGCGTTGACATAAAAGTTGAGCAGCACCTGCTCTATCTGAGACCTGTCCACTTCCGCCGACCACAGATTGGGTTCAAATTTTTTTAAAATTGTGAGTTCCTTGTGCATGCGTCCGAACATCTCGGAGGTCTTTTCAATGACTTCGTTGAGGTCCGTGGGCCTTGCCTCATATTTGCCTTCACTGGCCATAGCCAGCAACTGTTTCGTCAGATTGGAACCGCTGCGTACCTGATCTTCGATACTTCGTAATTTTTCATAATGTGGCTGGTAGGTTTCCGTATCGAGAAGCATGAGCGAAGCCTGTCCCTGAATCCCCATAAGCAGATTGTTGAACTCATGGGCGATACCCCCGGCAAGTGTTCCGATGGCTTCCATCTTCTGTGCATGCTGAAGCTGTGCTTCCTGCCTTTTTTCCATCGTAATGTCCCTTATGAAACAAAGAACGGCCGGTTTGCCTTCCCAGGTGATCTGAATGGCGGTTATTTCCACCAGCAGTTCTTCACCCCATTTATTGATTGCCCTGAAGTCATAGGAAGTTGGTATATCATCCCCATCCATGCGCTTCTGGTATCTCTCATAGACCATCTTTCTGTCGTCCGGATGAATCAGATCGGTGAACGGCATATTGTTTATCTCCTCTGCCGAATAACCGACGATTGACAAAAGCTTCGGGTTGGGAAACTTGATGATATTATCCTGGGCAACCATGATGGCATCATCCGCCTTTTCCATAAGCAGGCGGTATTTCTCCTCCGAATCCTTCAAGGCGATGCCTGCTCTCTTCAATTCGGTAATATCCAGCAATGAGGCTACCGTCATCTTCGTTCCGGGAATGACGTCCACGGTTATTATAAAATTTTTGATCTCGCCGCTGCTCAATACCATTCTTGTTTCATACTGGCGAGGTATGTCAGGATTGCCTTGCAGTCTTGCAGCATGATAGGATACTGAAATCGACAAATCATCAGGGTGTAAAAATTCCTTGAAACTCATTTTACCTTCGATTTCTTCCTTGGAATAGCCCGACTGCCTGGCCAGTTCTCTGTTTACCATCAGGATCGTTCCATCTTCCCCTATTATGGCAGTAGCCGCGCCGGTAGTTTCAAAAATTGCTTTATACTTTATTTCTGATTCGGAGAAAGCGGCTTCCATCTGTTTGCGGGCTGTTATGTCTTCGTTGCTCCCTTCGTAGTAGAGAATTTTTCCTTCCGTGTCTTTTATCGCCCTTGCATTGACGGACAGCCATACTTTCGCTCCGTCCCTGTGATAGACCTCGATTTCGAAGTCCTCCAGGAAGCCTTCCTCTTCCAGCCTCTGCTTGAAAATTTCCCGGTCCGGCGGATTTACATAAAACTGATGACTTATATCGGTAATTGCCTCTATCATCTCTTCCGGAGAGTCGTATCCGCATATTTTTGCCAGAGAGTTGTTGACGCTTATGTACTGCCCATCGGGCGTGCTCTGGAATATGCCGTACAGGGCGTTGTCGAATATGCTGCGGTACTTTTCCTCGCTTTTTCTTAAGGCTTCCTCTGCACGCCGGCGATCTGTAAAATCCCGTGTGCTGATTATGGCGCCGGTTACAGCGCCTTTATCATTCCTGATAAAATTACCGATCGTCTCTGCGCACAGATATTCTCCGTCAGCCTTCCTGAGCCGGTATTCCACATGCTCGGGAACTTCCGTGACCATGGCTCTGGAAAAGGTCTGTGCCAGACGTTCCATGTCGTCCGGATGGGACAGGTTAAAACATGACTTGCCAAGCATCTCATGCGGTTCATATCCCAGTATTGTCTTGTAAGAAGGACTTAAATAAATGAAGAAGCCGCTTTTATCCACCATGGCGATCATGTCGCGCATGTTGTCCGTAATCATCCGCAAATCTTTTTCTCTTTCACGAAAGCTGTCAATCTCTCTGTTTTGTTCGGCGATTATTATGTTAAGTTCATCGATCTTCTGCTGCATGGCATACAATTGATCCATGATCTGTCTTTTGATTTCAGCCTTGTCATTCATAATTAACACCTCAAGAGAAATTCGCTTAATCGCGGGCAAAAAGATACAATCAGGGTACGGGTAAGCAAATACGGGATAATGTTGTAACATTACCCCCATACAGGGAAGGCAGTATTACCACAAATCCGAACCAAAATCGATAGGTTTTATAATAATCAGAGAGGGGCTGGTTACGAGCGGGAGGAGACCTTTTTGCCTTCGGTGGATGCTATCACTTCGTCGATGCTGCTGAATCGCGCCAGTTCACGGATCGTTATCAGCGTCGGTTCGACCATATCGAATCTTCTAAGCCTGTTGTCTGCAAGGATGTCCTTTGGCTTCATCCACACATTATCTGTCAGCTCGAAGCCGTCATGAAGAGGTTCCTGGTGTTCAGGGGCTCTGGCGACAAAAAACCTGACATCGTAGCGAATCGGCAGAAACCAGGGGGTTATCCAGTGGGAGAAGTAGTGCAGACGGTCTGTCGCCAGAATCAAATTCTCCTCGCTGATAATTTCTAAAAAACTTCTGCTTCCTTCAGCAAGAGTCTGACGATGTGAACTGAATCGTCTTGCCGTTTCAGGGGAACGAAAATCTATTAACTGCCCTTCGCGGTTATAGGTCAGCAGTATTCCTACCTCCTCGAAAGTCTCCCGAATGGCGGCTACCCAGGCGCCCAGTGCTCTGTCCGGCGCCGTTACCTCGTCCAGAATGCCTTCCGCTTTCCTCCTGTCAAGACCGTGACAGAAATCGTCAACATCACGAGAGCAGTCGGATTCTTCAAGGGCTCCTCCGGGAAAGACATAGGAGTCGGGGACAAAGGCATTATCCGGATGCCTGAGAACCATCAGAACTTCAAAATCGCCGTTTTCGCCGGGGCCGGTTCTTTCCCGCAAAAGAATGACCGTCGATGCATCCTTCGGTTTGACTATCACTTTTCCTTTCCTTTCAGTTTTAACTTAACGCGTGATTGCCATTAATTCAAGCATTGAATGATCTCTGAGGATTGAAAAACATGGAGCGGACAAAATAATGTCGAGCTTACAGCACGTGCCAGTGTATCCGCATTCTTTACAAGCAGTGAAAATCATAGTATGGTTCGGCGCAGGAGAAGATGCCATGGATGAACGTAAAAGAGGATTACTGAAGAATCTGCCTAAAATTGATGAACTGATGCTCCAACTCGAAAAGAGAGGATTGACAACCAAAGCTTCCAAAGATCTGATCAGGGAAGCATGCCGCTCCGTAGTTGAAAATTCGAGAAAGAGCATCATCGGCGGTAATAATGACGATGCGTTTCGACTGCCCGCACCCGATGAGATTCTGAGCAGAGTACAGTTTATAATCGACGGCTACTATCAATATCGCCTGTGCCGGGTAATCAATGCCTCCGGAATCATTTTGCACACGAACCTCGGCAGAGCGCCCCTCTGCCGTGAGGCAATCAAAAGAATTGAAGCCGTCAGCGCCGGATACTCAAATCTCGAATACGATCTGACAAAGGGGCAGCGAGGCCTGCGCTACGACCACATCCGTGATCTGCTGTGCACGCTTTCAGGGGCGGAAGATGCCCTGGTCGTAAACAACAATGCAGCCGCCGTTCTTCTGGTTCTCAATACTCTTTCCGCGGGCAGGGAAGCTATCGTTTCCCGCGGGGAACTGGTCGAGGTCGGCGGAGAGTTTCGCATTCCGGAAGTCATGGAAAAAAGCGGTGCGCGCCTTTGTGAAGTCGGGGCAACGAACCGCACCAGAATTACCGATTATGAGAATGCGGTCGGTGAAAATACCGGACTCATCATGAAGGTCCATACCAGCAATTTCCGGATCATAGGATTTACTGAAGAGGCTGGGATTGATTCACTTGTTTCCCTGGGGAGAAAACATGGGATACCCGTTATGCATGATTTAGGCAGCGGCTGTTTTATCGAACTCGATCGTTACGGACTGGAGAGAGAGCCGACAGTTAAGGATGTACTGGCAACAGGTGTGGATGTTGTTACATTCAGCGGAGACAAATTGCTCGGAGGCCCTCAGGCCGGAATAATTCTCGGCAGGAAAGATATCCTGCAGCTTATCAAAAAAAATCCCCTCAATCGCGCCCTCAGGATTGACAAGCTTACCCTGGCTGCCCTGGAAGCAACCCTCATGCACTATTTGCAGCCGGACAGGGCTGTTGAGTCGCTGCGCATATTGAAGGCCCTTACAGAACCGCTTGCCCGCGTCACCAGGAGGGCGAAAAGGCTGCAGACTATGTTAAGGAATTCCTGCCCTGAAGGCCTTCGTGCCAATATCAGGAAGGGATCATCGCTGGCAGGCGGAGGATCGCTTCCCATGCAGGAAATACCAACCGCGCTGATTGCCCTAAAAGCCGAGCACTTTTCCTCCAGCGCTCTGGAGTCAAGACTAAGAAAACAGCAAGTGCCGATAATCGTGAGAATTGAAGATGACGAGCTGCTTCTTGATCTGAGGACAATAGAGAACAGTGAGTTCGCCATTATCAGAGACACGTTTAAGAGCATTGTATCGGCATGAATGTCGAACATATCGAAATTACCGTTGCAGCCGGGGAAAAGGGACAGAGGCTTGATGTATTCGTTACGCGGAAATATAATGACATATCCCGTTCCCAGGTTAAGCGGGCTCTGGAAGACAGAAGACTGCTCGTTAACCGGGTGACGCCCAAGGCAGGTTACCGGCTGAGGCAGGGCGATATCATCAGCTACACAGGGGAAGCCCCTTTGCCTTGTAAAGCTTTTGCCGAGAACATCCCGCTGAGTGTTGTTTATGAAGATCCCCATATAATGATTGTGAACAAGCCGGCCGGAATGGTTGTCCATCCCGCACCCGGACATTACTCCGGCACGCTGGTCAATGCCATTCTCTTCCATTGCCATGATCTCTCCGGCGTTGGCGGCGTTTTAAGGCCGGGAATAGTTCACCGTCTTGACAAGGATACATCAGGGCTGATCATTATTGCAAAATCCGATCAGGCTCATAGAAGATTAACGGATCAATTCAAACGGCATGAGATCAGGAAAACCTACATGGCCGTTGTTCATGGAAATCCTAAAAATAATGAAGGCACGGTGGAACTGCCTGTCGGCAGGCATCCTGTTGATCGCAAGAAAATGTCCATAAACAGCCGCCGGGGCAGGGAGGCACTCTCCCGCTGGCAGGTGATGGAAAGATTCGGATCAGCCTCACTTCTGGAAATCTGCATTGAAACAGGAAGAACGCATCAAATAAGGGTTCATATGAACGCCCTGGGACATCCGGTCATCGGTGACAGAATATACGGAAAACCGGGGACATCCGCAATAGACCCCGCAGTCAGGAAACGCATTAAGGATATGGGAAGACAGGCGCTCCATGCAGCTCATCTTGAGTTTGATCATCCGGTTTACGGCGGATGCCTGTCCTTCCATGCCGGCATGCCGGATGATATGGACGATCTTTGTGATTTCCTTCGTCGTTACGGGAGTAAGGAATGAAAGAGCTTTCGGAACAAGGCGCGATAAGATTTTACAAGTCCCCCCTTCTTTCCGGCGTGAGCTTTATCACCCACGCCTTCTGCTCGCGCCACGGCGGCGTAAGCAGAGGTCCTTATGCAAGTTTGAACTTCAGCGCCAGGGAAGGGGACAGTGATGACAATGTAAGCAGGAATCTGGAGATAACGGCAAACTCTTTCGGATTTTCCGCCCGTCAGTTCGTAACTGTCAATCAGGTGCATCGGAGTGAAATCCTGACCATTGAAAGATCCGGTTTTTTGTTCCATACCTGTAAGCCAATGGAATATGACGGCATCATCACAAACCGACCGGACATCGCGATTTGTGTCAAGACCGCGGATTGTGTGCCGATATTTCTCGTGGACACTGTCCGGAAAGTAGCCGGCGTCGTTCATGCAGGATGGAAAGGGACCGCATTGAATATAGCGGCTGCTGCTGTCGGTATTTTCCGGGAACGCTTCTTCTCTAAGACAGAGAATGTCATCGCAGTTGTCGGCCCTGCCATCGGCCCCTGCTGTTATCAGGTGGACCGGCAGGTAACGGAGGCTATCGGCAGTGAGAGACATAAAGAACTCAGCATTATTCCCTGTGAAGAACCTGAAAGGTGGATGCTGGACCTTCCGCTGCTTAATAAACTTCAATTGCAGCAGGCCGGAATAAATGAAAAAAATATAGAGTTGTCATGTCTTTGTACGTCCTGTAATACAGATGTATTTTTTTCTCACAGAAAAGAAAAAGGAAGGACAGGACGGGCGCTGAATTTTCTTATGATAAGGAACGGAGTCTGACGGAACTGTGCTTCTCATATGATCGCAGGTCGGCAACATCACAGATTATTCTTGACAAATCTGCTAAAAATAGTCATCATGCAAAACCATTCGGGATTAACTTAATCAACATTATTTTTTCTTTCCAATAAAATCTTCAAGCACAGAAAGGGGTCGTCGGTTATGACAAAACAGAAGAAAGCGGATGTGAAAAAACCAAAGGCAGCAAAAAGCACAGTAAAAAGTAAAGCCGCACCGGTAAAAGTGCCGGCAAGGAAAGATGCACTTGTTGCGAAAACCGCTGATGAGCTTATTGCCGATAACCTTTCGTCCCTGACGAAAGCAGTTCGCATGAATGGGGAAAACGTCGCCCTGCTGATTGAAAAACTGGAAAGCATTGCCTGTCATATTGTGGCCATTGAAGAGATTCTCTCGGAGACAGTTACTGTCACAGGTTGCGACATCGTTAAAGTTAACAGGAAAATCCGTGAAAGAATAGCCACGGGAACAGACAGTCTCGGTGATCCTTCAAGAGCTGTTGACGTCGCTGCCGCTCTGGTTGCGGCATTTTCAAGATCACGGATATAGTGGAATTCAGAAAATATTGAATTGTTTATGGAGACAACCGGTTAACGCAGTGGCCATTAACCGGTTGTCCAGGGTTATTGCTTTTTGTTATCAATAGTCTGACTCTGTTTGTTTATATCATGATTCATGATAATACTCCTTGACATATCAGGCGGCATGGGGTAGGAGAACCTCCATCATAAATGAAAGGCGCGAAAGAAGTCCTTCCCTAAAAGGTGTCTCAGGCGTCCAAATTTAGCAACCCAAAACGATTCCACATTTATCTTCTATTGTTACATTGCATGGTATACTCTGAACAAATCATTTAAGTGGTTATTCGATTGTCGCATAGGCAGATTTGCCACGCGGTGCAGGTTGTCGTGTTATTCAAACGTTATAAAATGAAAAGATCATAAAAAAGGAAACCCACTATGAACATTGAAGACATCAAAAGGCTTCCTATCAGTGAATTGACAAATCTGGCAAAGGAACAGAACGTTCCCGGCGCAAGTGGAATGAGGAGGCAGGATCTTATCTTCTCCATACTGCAAGCCCAGGCGGAAAAGAACGGCGTCATATCGGGAGCCGGTGTTCTGGAAATTCTGCCAGACGGATTCGGCTTTTTGCGGGCTGTGGACTACAACTATCTTCCCAGTCCGGATGACATCTACATCTCGCCCTCCCAGATCAGAAGGTTTAACATGAGAACCGGAGACACGGTATCCGGGGAAGTCAGGCCTCCAAAGGAGGGAGAAAAATATTTCGCGCTCCTCAAGGTGGATACAGTTAATTTTGAAAGTCCGGATGGATCAAGAGACAAAATTCTTTTCGACAATCTCACGCCGCTCTACCCTGAACAAAAATTAAATCTGGAAGTCAATCCCGAAAACCTTTCATCGCGCATTATGGATCTCTTCACTCCCATCGGCAAGGGACAAAGAGCTCTGATCGTATCACCTCCCAGGGCAGGCAAGACAGTGCTCCTTCAGGATATAGCCCACAGCATTACTACAAACCATAAGGAAGTAATCCTGATGGTGCTGCTCATTGACGAGCGTCCCGAAGAGGTGACAGACATGCAGAGGAGCGTGGCAGGGGAGGTCATCTCTTCGACCTTTGATGAACCGGCAACGCGTCATGTCCAGGTTGCGGAAATGGTGATTGAAAAAGCCAAGCGCCTTGTTGAGCACAAAAAAGATGTAGTGATACTTCTGGACAGCATCACAAGGCTGGCGAGGGCATATAACACGGTTGTGCCTCCGAGCGGCAAGGTGCTCTCGGGCGGTGTTGATTCGAATGCCCTGCATAAGCCAAAGAGGTTTTTCGGAGCGGCCAGAAACATCGAAAATGGTGGAAGTCTTACCATAATCGCCACGGCACTTATCGATACGGGAAGCCGCATGGACGAAGTCATTTTTGAAGAATTCAAGGGAACAGGCAATATGGAACTTCATCTGGACCGCCGTATTGCTGACAGGAGAGTTTTCCCGGCCTTTGATCTCATCCGTTCCGGAACCAGAAAAGAGGAGCTTCTCATACCAAAGAATAATCTGAACAGGATTTGGATATTGCGAAGGCTTTTGCAGGAAATGAATCCCGTGGATGCCATGGAGTTTATCTCCGACAAGATGCGTAAAACAGAAACAAATCAGAGTTTCCTTGACTCCATGAACCAATAGAGTGATTTTATAGGTAAAACATTTTTTTTCTTGATTTTTCATAAAGATACATATAAAGGCACGGCCTCTGCCGAATACTTTCCGTGCGGAGACAGAAAAGAGGCAAAAAATCCAAGGAGGATTACGATAAACCATGAAAGAAGGTATTCATCCGGAATACAAGAGCACAGCCATTACCTGTGTATGCGGCAACGTCATCGAGACAAAATCGACAAAAAAAGACATCAAGATTGAAATATGCTCTCAATGTCATCCGTTTATGACGGGCAAACAGAAGATTATGGATACGGCAGGCCGCGTCGAAAGATTTAATAAGAAATATGCCGGCCAGGAAGAAAAGAAGGCAAAGAAGACCAAAAAAGCATCCTGATGTTTTTATCAATCACTCAAGTTATAGCAGGGAAGAAGTTTCCCGTAGCGGGACACCTTTTCCCCTGTCGTCAAATATCGAGATATTCCGGCATCCTCATCGCGCTGCAGATGAGATCTTCCCTCTAACACTCAAGTAGTAGATGAATTGAAATAAAAAAGACGCAGAAGTTTATCCGACAATATGTTCAGTAAGATAAAAGATATAGTCATCCGTTATCAGGAACTTGAAGGAATGCTGAGTGATCCCGAAGTCATCGGCAAGCCCAGCGTCTATCAGAAATATGCCAAGGAGCATGCCGATCTGCGGGAGCTTGTGGAAACGTACCATAAGTACGAAAAAGTCGTCAATCAGATCGATGAAGGGCAGAACCTGCTGAGAGGGAACGATGAAGAACTCAAAGAGATCGTCAAGGAGGAAATGCCCGTCCTCAAGGAATCTGCGACGCATCTGGAAGAAAAGCTGAAGCTTCTGCTTCTTCCCAAGGATCCGAATGACGATAAAAACGTGCTGCTGGAAATCAGGGCAGGTACGGGCGGCGATGAAGCGGGACTGTTTGTAGGTGATCTTTTCCGCATGTATGCAAGATATGCAGAAATGCAACGCTGGAAAGTGGAGATAATCAGTAATACCCCATCCGGCGGAGTCGGCGGGTTCAAGGAAATTATAGCCATGATAGAGGGCAGGGGAGCTTACAGCAAACTGAAATATGAAAGCGGTGTTCATCGTGTGCAGCGTGTTCCTGTCACCGAGGCTCAGGGCAGGATACATACATCAGCGGTAACCGTAGCCATTTTGCCGGAAGCTGAAGAGGTTGAATTGACTATTGATCCCAATGAACTGAGGATAGATGTTTATCACTCCAGCGGACATGGCGGCCAGAGCGTCAACACAACGGATTCCGCAGTCCGTATTACGCATTTGCCTACAGGGCTTATTGTTACCTGCCAGGATGAGAAGTCGCAATTGAAGAACAAAGCCAAAGCCATGAAGGTTCTCAGGGCAAGGCTGCTGGATGCAATGGTCCAGAAACAGAACGCAGAGATATCGGAAGCGAGAAAGAGCCAGGTGGGGAGCGGAGACCGCAGTGAACGCATAAGGACTTACAATTTCCCCCAGAGCAGAATAACCGATCACAGAATCGGCATGACTCTCTACAACCTCGAAAATTTTCTGGATGGAGACATTCAACAGGTAATTGACGGCCTGACCATGCATTATCAGGCTGAGGCACTTAAAAAGTCTGCCGCATAACACGCATATTTCCCACCTATGATAACTCCTGTCCCATGGCAGGAAAGCTGTCGGCAGCAGCGGTATCGGATGCCATGAACATTACGGAACTCCTTCATGCAACCAGGCAAGAGTTGAAAAATCACAACATACCTTCGCCCCATCTGGACGGGGAAGTGCTTATCTCCCGTTATTTCAGCATAGACCGTACAGAATTATACACGCACCCGGAGAGTCCTGTTCCGGAGACAATGCTGCCGGGATTTAAAGAATGGGTGAAAAGAAGATGTTTACATGAGCCGATAGCCTACATAACAGGAGAAAAAGAGTTCTGGGGGATGTCCTTTGAGGTGAACAGGTCTGTGCTGATTCCCCGGCCTGATACAGAGATACTTGTTGAAGAGGTTTTGGTGGAGATTACCGGCTCTGATGACCGCTGTTTCCGGATTCTTGAAATCGGCACGGGAAGCGGAGCCATTAGTATAGCCATCGCCTCTGAAAACAGGAATGTCCGCATGTGCGCGACGGATGTATCAAAGGAAGCCATTGCGGTTGCGGATAGAAATGCAGCTAAACACATGACGAGAAGCCGCATCGATTTCATAGTCGGGGACATGCTGAAGCCGATACGCGGCACCTTCGATGTCATTGTTTCCAATCCACCCTACATTCCGGATGACGAGTTCCGTAGGTTGCCCAGGGGCGTGGCCGGATACGAGCCGGCTGCGGCATTACTTGCCGGCAGCCGAGGAACTGAGTACCATGATGTCATAATTAGAGCGGCAGGGTCGCACCTGAAGAAGAACGGATGGATTTTCATGGAGATAGGAGACAGCCAGAGAGACGAAGTGGAAAAACTGCTTGAATTGTCGAAGCTCTTCATTGACATCGGCTTTAGAAAGGATTATGCCGGTAAAGACCGTGTAGCAAAGGGAAGGAGGATTTGATTGATGGACAAAATCATCATCAAGGGCGGCCGCAGGCTTGAAGGCGAGGTAATGATCAGCGGCGCTAAAAATGCGGCTCTTCCCATTATGGTCTCATCGCTTCTCACTGATGGTTCCAATACCTGTCATAACATACCTGAACTTGTGGATATCAGGACAACGAAGAAACTCCTGAGGAGCTTCGGCGTGGAGATTGATGACGGACCGCCGCTCGTGATCCGTGCTGAAAAGATAACCAACTGTGAAGCCTCATATGACCTGGTCAAAACAATGAGGGCATCCATCCTTGTTCTGGGACCGCTGGTTGCAAGGATGGGGAAAGCCAGGGTTTCGCTGCCCGGGGGCTGCGCTATAGGTGCCCGGCCGGTAAACCTTCATATTAAGGCCCTGGCGGATATGGGAGCGGATATTGACCTGACAGACGGGTATGTAGTGGCGAAAACAAAAAGGCTTCACGGTGCAACTATATATTTTGATCTTGTTACGGTTACAGGGACAGAGAATATCATGATGGCTGCAACTCTTGCCAAAGGCACAACTGTTTTGAAAAACGCCGCCCGCGAGCCGGAAGTTGTCAACCTTGCCGGAGTGCTGAATGGCATGGGAGCCAGAATCCAGGGAGCCGGAACCGATACCATCACCATTGAGGGAGTCGATTGTCTCAAGCCCGCAGAGTGTCAGGTTATGCCCGACAGAATTGAAGCAGGCACATTCATGATTGCTGCCGCCATGACAGGCGGTGATGTCCGGATAATGGGTTGTGATCCCGTCTATGTGGAAGCCCTTGCGCTTAAGCTCAGGGACGCAGGCGTGAAGATAGATGAATTAATGAACGGTGTCCAGGTGCGTGGAGCGGATAAAATTCACAGTGTCGATGTGACGACACACCCCTATCCGGGTTTTGCTACCGATCTGCAGGCTCAGATTATGGCGTTAATGACCATAGCCGACGGCCTCAGTGTGGTCACGGAAACGGTTTTTGAAAACCGCTTTATGCACGTAAGCGAGCTGATGCGTATGGGTGCCGATATAACCATACAGGGTCACACGGCCGTTGTGCGCGGCATTCCAAAACTGAGAGGCGCGCCGGTGATGGCCACTGATCTCAGGGCCTCGGCATCGCTTATTCTTGCCGGTCTGGCGGCTGAGGGCAAAACGGAAGTTTCCAGGGTATATCATCTGGACAGAGGCTATGAGACGCTCGAAAAGAAATTTTCCGCGTTGGGGGCCGACATAAAAAGAGTCAAGGCATAATACAGGCAATGGGCATGAAGACAATAAAAACAACGGAGCCGCGTTTTGAACAGTTTCTCAAGAAGATCGCCAATCGCGATGTTATTCCGGATGTAACTGTCGAGACCACTGTTCGCAGAATCATTGCCGATGTTGCACGGAGGGGAGACCGGGCTGTATTTAAATACACAAGAATGTACGATCGTTATATTCTTGATGAGAAAACAATCGAAGTGTCTTCCCATGAATGGAATAAAGCCGTTGCCGAAGCTCCCGGAGAGGCCGTAAGAATCCTCAATCTGGCAGCAAAGCGGATAAGGGAATTCCACAAAAACCAGAGGGTGCAGGACTACCGCATGACCGCAGAAAAGGGGATTATCCTCGGTCAGCGTATTACCCCTCTTGACAGAATCGGCATCTACGCCCCGGGCGGGCTTGCCGCATATCCTTCTACGGTTCTCATGGCCGCTATCCCGGCGGGCATTGCCGGTGTCAGGGAAATTATCCTTGTATCTCCGACAAAAGAGGGCAGACTCAATCCTCTTATTGCGGCAGCAGCGCGAATCAGCGGTGTAAATCGCATTTTTAAAATCGGCGGAGCACAGGCAATAGCGGCACTTGCGTACGGTACAGATCTTGTCTCTCGTGTTGACAAAATCGTCGGTCCGGGAAATGCATATGTGGCTGCAGCGAAAAGAATGGTATTCGGCCGGGTCGATATTGACATGATAGCAGGTCCCAGTGAAGTGCTTATCATTGCAGACGGAGGAGGATCACCATCCTTTGCCGCCGCCGACATGATCGCTCAGGCGGAGCACGATGCCATGGCGAGCGCTGTTCTGCTGACTCCTGATGCCGGTTATGCAGAAGCTGTAAAGGCTGAACTGTCCAGACAGTTGAAGAGCCTGCCGAAGAGAGATATAGCAGGCCGCTCACTGAAATCTTACGGAGCTGTTATTATCACCAGAAATCTGGCGGAAGCAGCGGACATAGCCAATCGTTTTGCTCCGGAGCATCTCGAGTTGATGGTTAAAAATCCGCGGCAGTTGCTCACAAAAATCAGACACGCCGGTGCCATATTCATGGGCGGCTATACGCCCGAAGCGCTCGGTGACTATATGGCGGGCCCCAACCACATTCTTCCTACAGGCGGAACGGCGCGTTTTTCTTCACCTCTGGGTGTATACGATTTTATTAAAAGGACAAGCATTCTCTCTTTTTCAAGAGAAGCCTTTGGACGGTACAGCCTGCAGACAGAACGGTTTGCTCAAATGGAGGGGCTGGACGGCCATGGGAACTCTGTGAAAGTAAGAACCGGCGGGTAATAGCCGGCGTGGAAAATATTTTTTTAAAATATTTCTTGACACAAATCGAACCTTGTGGTCTTACTGAGCCAGTAAATTTTTGGAGAAAAAACGGTATGGCAGTTAAATCGGCAGACATAAAATCTTATTATTGGTTTAGCTATTACTATTTCGGCGCATCGGTCTGCCCGCTGGTTAGGAGGACGTAGCAGCAAGTAATCACTAAAACCAAGCCATGGGTAGATCGAAGATGCTACCCATGGCTTTTTTGTTTTGAGGCCGTGGTAGCGAGACTGACCACGGCCTTTCTTTTTGGAGGTAATAAAAAAATGATAATCCTGATGAAAAAAAATGTGACGGATCAGCAGGTTGACAACGTGGTGGAATGGATTGCATCCGTCGGTTACAAGACGCACCTCTCTCGCGGAGTGGAGAGAACGATCATCGGCGCAATCGGAGACGATCGCGGCAAAACACAGTTGAAGTCCGCGGAATTTCTTCCCGGTGTCGAAAAGGTAGTGCCGATCCTTAAACCTTACAAACTGGCAAGCCGCGAGGTAAGGGATGGAAATACCGTCATCAAGATCGGAGATTTCGAGATCGGGGGACCGAATTTCATAGTCATGGCAGGTCCCTGTTCTATCGAAAGCGAGGAACAGTTGATGGAGTCCGCCTATATAGCCAAGAAAGCGGGCGCTCATGTATTGAGGGGCGGTGCCTTCAAGCCGAGAACTTCTCCCTACAGCTTCCAGGGCATGGAAGAGGAGGGCCTGAAGCTGCTGAAAATGGTGCGTGAAAGAACCGGCATGCCCGTCATCACGGAGGTAATGAACACGATGGATGTTGATCTGGTGGAGGCATATACCGACATCATCCAGATTGGAGCGCGCAATGTTCAGAACTTTCCGCTTTTAAAAAAGGTTGGACAGGCAAAAAAACCGGTGCTGTTGAAACGCGGCCTGATGACAACGATAGAGGAACTGCTCATGTCTGCCGAGTATATTCTTTCCTCCGGCAATGAACAGGTGATGCTCTGTGAAAGAGGGATAAGAACTTTCGAAACAGCAACACGCAACACACTGGATATCAGCGCCGTGCCGGTGCTGAAGGAGCTGACTCATCTGCCGGTCATCATCGATCCCAGCCACGCCGCGGGATATTCAAAGTATGTTATTCCTCTGACCAGGGCAGCCGTAGCGGTCGGTGCGGATGGCCTTCTTGTTGAAATGCATCCCGAACCGGAAAAGGCCATCTCTGACGGCGCGCAGTCATTACGGCCGGAGCAGTTCTATCAGATGATGGAGGAGATAAAGGTTATGGAAAGGGTGATGAGAACAGAAATAAGTTTTACAAACTGATGAAAAGGTGAAGATATGAATAAGATCAAGGTGAGCCTCGATAAAAGACAGCACAGCAGCTACGATATCTACATCGGGCAGGATATTCTGGACCGCATGGGTCTGCTCCTCGCAAAAAACCGCTGGGGCGCCCGCTACATTATAATTTCGGATGAAAATGTTGCCGCCCTCTATGGTGAAAAGGTCGTTGGTATGCTGAAAAATATGGACATCAGGGCCGACCTCATCACGTTTCCGGCTGGAGAGAAGTTCAAGAGCATCGAAACATGTACCGGACTTGTTGAGCAGATGATGGATATCGGCGCCGACAGGACTTCCGCAATCATTGCGCTGGGAGGCGGCGTAGTGGGTGATGTCGCCGGGTTTACAGCTTCCATCTATATGAGGGGCATTCCCTGCATACAGGTTCCGACCACGCTGCTGGCTCAGGTGGACAGTAGTATCGGCGGCAAGACAGGGGTGGATACCAGGGTGGGAAAAAATTTAATCGGCACATTCAGTCAGCCGAGAGCGGTATTTATAGATGTCGCCTTCCTGAAAACGCTTGAAGATAAGGAATTCCGGAACGGCCTGGCAGAGATCGTCAAATACGGAGTCATTGAAGCCCCCGATATCCTTGCCCGTCTGAACGATCAGGCAGATGATCTTGACAGCAGAAATGAAGCCTTCATGCAGACAATAATCGCCAAGTGCTGCCGGATAAAAAAGGGAATTGTTGAAATTGACGAGAAGGAAACAGGCCTGCGACGCATCCTCAATTTCGGTCACACTTTAGGACATGCAATCGAGGCGGAATCGGGATACTCGGTAACGCACGGTGAAGCCGTATCGATAGGAATGGCGGCAGCGGCAATAATTTCCACGCATATGAAATATCTCTCCATTGAGGACAGGGACAGTCTGCTTTCTGCCATAGGCATGGCAGGGCTGGCAGACAGAGTACCGCGGCACGTCAATCTTGATGGAATAATTTCCAGGTTGAAGACGGACAAGAAGAAACAGGGGGATAAGGTCAATTTCGTTTTGCTGAAGAAACTGGGGATACCGTTCATGAATGGCGGCGTACCTGAAAAGGTGGTGCGCAAAACCCTTGAAGGACTGAAAGATGAAGGATGATAAACTCCGGACATTGAGGGAGAGAATCAAAAGAAAAGACCGGCAGATAGTAAAACTGCTTAATGATCGGTCAGCTATTTCCGTTGCCATAGGCAGAGAGAAAAGTAAGCACTTCCGTGATGTCTATGATTCATCCCAGGAGAAGAAGGTATACGCATATGTCGAGGAGGTCAATGAGGGGCCGTTGTCCCAAAGAGCGCTGGCGGATATATTCAGAGAGATTATCTCCTCTTCACGCGCGCTTCAGGGAAGATTAAGCGTCGCCTATCTGGGGCCGGAGGCCTCATTCACCAACCTGGCCGCACTTTCCCACTTCGGCAGGGGGGCGACTCTTTGTCCGGTTGCAACAATAGCCGGGGTATTCGATGAGGTGGAAAAGGAAACGGCGAACCTGGGAATTGTTCCCGCGGAGAATTCGACGGAAGGACCGGTCAAGGCCACTCTGGACAGGCTCATATCAACTCCTCTTTGCATCAGAGCGGAGGTGTTCCTGAGAATAAGGCATTGCCTGCTTTCTGTCAGCAAACTGTCAGATGATATTGCCCGGGTGTACTCACATCCTCAGGCCATTGCCCAGTGTCAGAACTGGATTAAGACCAATATGCCGCGCAGCACCGTTATAGAAACTGCGAGCACAGCCGAAGCAGCCACACGCGCCGGTCAGGACAGCCATGCCGCTGCCATCGGAAGTGCTATGGCGGCAGATATCTACGGTCTTAAGATTATTGCGGAGGGGATTGAGGACCATCCCCTGAACACGACGAGATTCTTTGTAATCGGAAAGGAAGGAAGCGAACCGACAGGCTGTGACAAGACTTCCATAATGTTCGGCACGCCGCATGTTCCAGGGGCTCTTTATCATGCCATAAACCCTTTTGCCGAGGAGGAGGTAAATCTTACCAGGATCGAATCCTACCCGGTTAGAGACAGGATGTGGGAATACATTTTCTTTGTCGATTTCATAGGTCATATCAAGGATGAAAAGATCAAAAGATGCATGCAAAAGCTGAAAAACGAGACAGCCTTTATAAAGATACTGGGATCATATCCCAAAGGGGAATAAAGCCCGTCATCTGTGTTTCGATTGCCGCCGATACAAGTGATGCAGCCTTGTCGATGATGCGGAAAGCTTATGCGAAGACCGATATTGTTGAGTTGCGCATAGACCGGATCCGTAATGCGGATTTGAAGATGTTGATCGGGGCGAAGCAGGGAAGAATTATAGTAACCAACAGGTGCAGTGAGGAGGGTGGGAGATTTGCCGGGAGTGAGAAGGCGCGTATAGACTTGCTGAAAGAAGCGGTGCAATTGGGAGCAGAATATATAGATGTCGAGATGGAGACTGATCAGACGTTGAGAAAAGATCTCGAAGAAATGATCAGAACGTTCGGCGGTCGCACAAAGATGATCCTGTCATGGCACGATTACCGTAAAACACCTTCGGACAGAGCCCTCCGGGCAAGACTCGTGAAAGGCATCCGTGGCGGCGGCAGCATTGTAAAAATGGTTCCGCATGCGCTCTCGCTTGAGGACAATCTCCGGGTTTTGAATCTGATAATGCATGCGAAAAAAAGTGATCAGCCGGTCATCGCCTTCTGCATGGGAGACAAGGGAAGGCTGAGCAGGATCGTGTCCCCGTATTTGGGATCGCTTTTGACTTATGCGGTTCTTGATAAGAGAGACGCCACGGCGCCGGGACAGATGACAATTGATGAAATGCAGAAAATCTTCGATCTGCTTGATGGATGATATTTTATGAACGAACCGATGCGGTTTTTATTATTTGGAAATCCGGTGAGCCAGAGCCTGTCACCGCTGATGCACAACACCGTATATGCGGAGATGGGACTGGCGGCAATATACGAGGCCTGTTGCGTGTCGGATTTGGCCGCCGCGGTTGCGGAAGTGCGGGAAAAGAAAATCAGTGGTCTAAGCGTTACAATACCTTTCAAGACAGACATCATTAAATTCCTTGATGAAGTCGATTACAGGGCGTCGGCCATTGGTGCTGTGAACACTGTGCATAATAGTAACGGGCGGCTGCTCGGGTACAATACCGACTGTAGCGGATTGGTCCGTGATCTTAAAGAGGCGATGGAAATCAAAGGCGGGACATTTGTTGTTTTAGGGGCGGGCGGAACGTCCAGAGCGGCAGTGTTCGGCATCATACAGGAGGGTGGAGAAGTTGTAGTCGTAGGAAGGAATGAAGCCAAAGCAAGGTCGCTTGCCTCTGAATTTGACTGCCGGTATCATCCGCTGTCACAGATAAGCACATTGCAGGCAGACTGTCTCATCAATACAACGCCGGTGGGCATGTATCCGGATATAGAGGAATCGCCGGTTGACAGGGAAGTGCCGGCCAATTATCACCTGGTTGTCGATGTCATTTACAACCCCCTTCGTACCAAACTGCTCCGTGATGCCGGGACAGCGGGGAAAGAAGCCAGATCCGGCGTGGACATGTTTGTTAATCAGGGGGCGGATCAGATAAAGATATGGACCGGCATCGAACCGCCGCGCACGCTGATGAAACAGGCTGTAATAGGGGCGCTGGAGAAAAAATATGGAAATCAAACCCATCAGGCATATTAGCCGGACAGTTACTATCCCCGGATCAAAAAGCTATTCGCAGAGGTCGCTGGTTATTGCAGCGCTGGCGGAAGGGGAGTCCGTACTTCATAACTGCCTTGAGTCGGACGATACGGATCACCTCATCAAAGCATTGCGCCTTCTGGGAGCAAAGATCAGTGTGGGTGCCGGCAAGGTCAGCATTATCGGCACCGGCGGCAGGATCAATGCACCTGACAAGGAACTTTATCTGGGCAATAACGGTACGGCGCTTCGCCTGTTGACCGGTCTTGTCGCCCTTGGCTGCGGGGACTTTGTGCTTGGCGGCGACAGCCGTCTGTGCGAAAGGCCCGTCAAACCGCTCCTGGATGCCCTGCATTTGCTGGGGGTAAAAACAGAAACCAGGGATGATGGCGGGTATCCGCCGGTAACTATCCACGCGAATGGGATGAGGGGGGGGCATGCCGTACTCAGAAATATTGACAGTAGCCAGTATATCTCTTCGCTGCTTATCGCTCTTCCGCTTTGCGATGGAAACAGCATTGTGGAAATCGAAGGTGATATTCCCTCCCGGCCTTATGTCGGCATGACCCTGGACGCCATGAAGGATTTCGGCGTTCAAGTCAGCGACGGCCCCGGTAATATGTTTAATGTGCCCGGCGGACAGCGCTATACAGGAAGGTCATACGCTGTCGAAGGTGATGCTTCCTCGGCGTCGTATTTTTTTCTTGCCGCCGCCCTCAGCCGGAGAACCGTCCGGGTGGAAAATATCAATCCCGTGACCAGGCAGGGAGACATCGGCATTCTTGCCATTATGGAAAAACTGGGGATGAATGTGACAAGAAGCAATCAGGGAATCGTTTTGGAGGGGAAGGATATTGCGGCGGGTGATCATGCATTCGATATGGGGGATATGCCCGACATGGTTCCGACACTGGCGATTCTGTCCGCCGTCCGGTATGGAAGGACCGTAATAACAAACGCCGCAAATCTCCGGATTAAGGAAAGCAACCGTCTGGCGGCGCTGGTGAATGAGTTGAAAAAGGTGGGCGCCTTTGCCGAAGAGACGAAGGACGGCCTTGTGATAGAAAGCGGAGACCTGCACGGTGCGGAAATAGAAACCTATAACGACCACCGTATAGCCATGAGCTTCGCCGTACTTGGACTGATTGTTCCGGGAATAAGCATTTCCAATCCTGCATGTGTAGGCAAATCCTTTCCAGGCTTCTGGAAAGAACTGGAAAAATGGTATTGACATATGAAAATTATTCTCACGGGATACCGCTGTGTGGGAAAGAGCTCTGTCGGGAAACTGGTCGCGGAGGAGCTTCATCTGCCGTTTTATGATACGGATGAAATGGTGGAAAAAAGCGCCGGGAAAAAAATAGCGGAGATAGTAGATGCCAGCGGCTGGGACGCATTCCGTAGGAAGGAGCGTGAAGTTGTCAGGTCGCTTAAGGACTTCAAAGAGGGTGTGATTGCTTTGGGGGGAGGTGCCGTCATGGACAGCGCGAATGTTGAGTGCCTTAGAGACAACGGCATTTTCGTCTGGCTGAGGGCGGAGCCGGAGACAATCATCAGCAGGCTTGAGTCTGATGGCAAGAGCGCGACACAGAGGCCGTCTCTTTCAGGAAAAAGCGTTCATGAGGAGACGATAGAGAACATCACGGCACGGGAGCCGGTATACAGGTCGATTGCCGGCATTGTCATTAAGACCGATAGGCAGGATATGGTTGAAATTGCTGGGAGAATATGTCAGCATCTCTGCGCCGTGATGAGATGAAGCAGTCTGTGATAATCAAGAGAGGTAGCTGATGGCTGGAAATTCAATAGGCGAGCTTTTTAAGGTTACAACCTGGGGAGAATCGCACGGGGCGGCCATAGGCGCGATAATAGACGGCTGTCCTGCAGATATGGAACTTACGCAAGAAGACATTCAGAAGGAGCTGGATCGCCGCAGGCCGGGAAAGGGCGGGCATGCAACCAGGAGAGCCGAAGGCGATCAGGTTGAGATACTCTCCGGTGTATTCGAAGGCAGGACGACGGGCACGCCCATTTCTCTTCTCATTCGCAACAGTGATGTCCGCAGCAGGGACTATGAAAGTCTCAGGAAGGTGTTAAGGCCGGGACACGGAGATTATACCTACCTGAAGAAGTATGGGATTCGCGACTATCGCGGCGGCGGCAGAGCATCCGGGAGGGAAACAGCCGCCCGCGTGGCAGCGGGGGCAGTTGCTAAAAAAGTCATTGCTTCTCTGAATATCAGAATTAAAGCCTATACAAGGGAACTGGGCGGTGTTGTTGCCCGTGATGCAAATCTTGACGCCATTGCAGAGAACCCGCTGCTCTGTCCCGACACCGGGGCAGTCGCAAAGATGTTAAAGAAACTGAATGCCGCGGCCAAAAAGGGAGATACGCTGGGCGGGATTGTTGAAGTTGTTGTCATCGGCTGCCCTCCGGGGCTGGGAGAACCGGTGTTTGACAAGATGGATGCCGATCTTGCCAAGGCGCTGATGAGCATAGGAACAGTCAAGGGGGTGGAGATCGGAGCCGGTTTCGGGGCAGCACGGATGAAGGGATCGCTTTGCAACGATTCCATTTCTCCTGAAGGGTTTCTGACAAACAACGCCGGCGGTATTCTGGCGGGCATTACCAACGGCGAGGACATCATTATCAGAGTTGCCTGCAAACCGATTCCCTCAATTTCGCTGCCGCAGCAGACCGTGGATGAACGGGGAGAGCCGGTATCGATTACTGTGGCCGGAAGACACGATGTTTGCGTGATACCGCGGATTATTCCTGTATGCGAGGCAATGGCGGCAATCGTTCTGGCGGACCATCTGTTGAGGCAGAGGGCAATATGCAGATGAAAGGCTTCGGGATAGGCATCATCGGAGGCACCGGCGGTATCGGAAAATGGTTTGCGGATTATTTCCGGAGCCTTGATTACGAAGTGCACGTTTCGGGAAGGACTACCGGCCCCGGTATGGATGAAATGGCCGGAAAATGCGCGGTAGTGGTCGTCAGCGTTCCCATTGAAGCGACGGTCGAGACAATCAGGAAAATTGGACCGCACATGAAGAGAGAGTCTCTTCTCATGGATTTTACATCGCTGAAAGAAGAACCGGTACGGGAGATGCTTGCATGTTCGACGTCTGAGGTGATTGGCTGCCACCCGCTGTTCGGACCGGATGCCGGTTCGTTAACCGATCAGAACATCGTCATATGCCAGGGCCGGGGACAAAAATGGCTTCCGTGGCTTTTGGAAACGTTCGAAAGGAGCGGCGCCCGGGTCGTTGAAACAACCCCCGGCCATCATGACCGTATGATGTCCCTGATTCAAGGGCTGAATCATATCAATACAATAAGTCTGGGGCTGGCACTGCGACGGTCCGGGATCGATTCAGGAGAACTGGACAGGTATTCAACCCCCATATTCCGCGCCAAAATGAGTATGATGGAAAAGGTGTTTCATCAGAGCCCGGGGCTTTATGCAGAGATAATCACCGGGAATCCTGATATTAAGGAAGCAGTCTCCATTTATGAAGGGATTGTTGTACAGCTGAAAGACATTATCCTGAGGAAAGACACACAAGGCCTGAAAGATATCCTGGTTGTTAAATCCTGAATTCCTGATTGAAAGCGTGTTGAAAAGAATTATGCTGTGTCCGGGTTAAGATTTCTGTATGGGTATCCCTACTGGACGGTTCTTCCCTCTGGCGCATAGTACTGATAGGCGCCAGAGTCGCTGCCGCTGTGTTTTGCCTCATACATGGCGACATCGGCATTTTTAATCAGCAGTTCACAATCCCTGCCGTCTGATGGATAAAGAGCGATCCCGATGCTGGTCGATATCATCAGTTTGTGATCGTTGCACATGAAAGGTTCCTTCATAGAATCGATGATCTTCTGGGCAATCAAGCCGGCACTTTTACCATCCGACATTTCGGGCAGAACAACCATAAATTCGTCGCCGCCCATGCGGGCAACGGTGTCATTTGTTCTCACAAGCTGGCGAAGACGTCCGGAAACCTGTTTAAGAAGTATGTCGCCAACACTGTGCCCGAGTGTGTCGTTTATCCGCTTGAAACGGTCCAGGTCGATCATCAGTACGCCGACCTTTTCCTTGTAGCGGTTGGCATGAGCCATGGCCATTTTCAGCCTGTCCTTGAACAGCCTGCGATTGGGAAGGCCGGTCAGGGCGTCATGATAGGCCATCTGCATGATGATCTCCTCCGTGCGCCGGCGGTCGGTGATATCCATAACACCCGCGATGGTGCCAATTTTATTCCCGCAGTCATCCATAATCTGGGATGTCTCAAAATTGGCATAGATGCGCCTGCCGTCTTTTCTCAGGAATTCAAAATCGTGCTGTTCCTTTAGTCCCTGCTCCCGTCTTTCGAGATTCCGCATGCAGATGTCGATGCCGGCTTCGTCCATGAAGGAATACAGATGCTTGCCGAGCATCTCTTCGACACTGTAGCCAAGCATGGCCGCCATACACGGATTCACGTATGTGGTCCTGGCATCATGGTCGATAACCCATATCCCTCCCTGGACAGACTCTACCAACTGCCTGTATTTGCTTTCGCTTTCCAGAAGCGCCTGCACGGTATTCTTATGAGTGGTGATGTCATATGCTATCCCAATAACCGCCGGTTCATCCTCATATTCGGTATGGCCGACATTCAGGCTTATCCAGCAAGGAACCCCGTTTTTGCTGTCTATAATGAATTCATTTACCGGAGGCGCCGAACCGCCGTTCTGCCATGCTGCATAATGATCTCGCACGGCAGTTCGGTATTCCGGGTTAACGAGGTTCCATATGACGCTGCCGACAAGTTCTTCACTTTTGTATCCGGTGAGTTTGGCCATGCCGGGGCTGGCATAGAGGATCAGGTCATTCCTGTAGATGCATATGGCGGCATTCGCAACGCCATCGGCAAGGAGAAGCAGCGGATTGCGGGTTTTGTCTGCCTTGTCTATTGATTTTACGGTCTTTTTCTTCTTCACAGCCATTTTGACAACATCAGGTGGATTGAAGAAACCTGTGATATAACCGATACACGCTTTCGCATGAGACCAGTCGATTGCTGTTCGGCTATAAAACAGGACGAAGTATATGTCAATATCAATTTGGACATTCCGCATATGAAACAGATGCCTATGTATTTCTCGTGCTGATATTTCGAGCATAGTTAGTTTCCGTCCGGAAACCGAAAGTTTCAACATAAGGAGTTTCCGGATTTGCACCAGTTAGACATTTATGTGACGGATTCATTGCTGTTGACCTTTTGAGTTATGATGTGATTGTAACCATTTTCCGGATGTGTTATAATCCTTATATTGTGTTTTTTGCCCTTCAGACAGCCATTTCTTTGAGGATAGTAAATCGACATATTCAATACAGGAGGTTGGAAACGTATGGACATCAAGAAAGTATGTGTGCCGGGAGCGGGATTGATGGGCAGCGGAATCGCGCGGGCCTATACGTCCGCAAGACCGGCAAGAGCGTATAGGACTATGTGAAGTGATGGATGTTATTCCATCAGGGCAATTATCTTAATGCAGAAAAGGAGGATTCATTATGGGAAAACAGTTTGCACCCGGCGAGAATTACAATTATCAATTGTTAATCAAGCACATTCTTGAAACCCCCCTGTCATTTGCACCTAATCAGGAAATTGTCTATAGGGACAAATTGAGAATAACTTACCGCATGCTCAATGAGCGCATCCACAGGCTGGCCGGGGCACTTGCAAAGCTTGGCGTGAAGAAGGGAGATACGGTCTGTGTCTTCGACTATGACAGCCATCGTTATCTCGAATGCTTTTTTGCCATCCCCATGATGGGTGCAGTCCTTCACACGCAGAACTGGAGGCTTTCTCCCGAGCAGATTCTCTATACAATGAATCATGCCGGGGATGACGTCGTTCTGATCCATAAAGATTTTCTGCCGCTTCTGGAAGCAGTCAAAGACAAGCTGCAGACCGTTAAGAAATATGTCCTCATTACCGATGATGATCAGAAGCCGGAGACGAAGATTGCCTTTGACGCCGAATACGAGGCCATGCTCAAGGATTCTCCGGCCGCTTACGATTTTGAAGACTTTGACGAGAACACCAGAGCGACAACCTTCTATACTACAGGAACTACGGGGCTGCCCAAGGGGGTTACCTTTTCCCATCGTCAGTTGATGCTGCACACAATGTCGGGCCTGATTGCGCTCAGCTCTTATGTTTCACCAGTCAGGTTCCGCTCGGACGATATCTATATGCCTATTACGCCCATGTTTCATGTCCATGCGTGGGGTGTTCCTTATGTTGCCACGCTGCTGGGAGTCAAGCAGATATATCCCGGGCGTTATGAGCCGGAAATGCTTCTTAAGCTGATCCTGAGTGAGAAGGTAACATTTTCGCACTGTGTGCCGACAATAATTCAGATGCTGGTATCAAGTCCGGTGGCCAAGAAGGTTGATTTGAAGAAGTGGAAGGTGGTCATCGGCGGCGCCCGTCTGCCCAAGGGGTTGGCGCAGGCGGCAACAGAACTGGGCATTCAGATCTATGCAGGATACGGCATGTCCGAGACATGTCCTATAATCTCTCTCGGAACGCTGAAGCCGGAAATGATGGGCTTGGAGGGTGAAAAACAGCTTGACAGGCAGATTATGACCGGATTCCCGGTTCCGCTTGTCTATGCCAGGATAATGGACCCGACCGGAAAGGAACTGCCCCATGACGGCGTAACTACCGGGGAGCTGTGCCTGAGATCGCCCTGGCTTACAGACGGATACTTTAAGGAACCTGATAGAACGAAGGAACTCTGGCGTGACGGCTGGCTCCACACGGGAGATGTTGCTTACAGAGACACAGAAGGATACATCCAGATAACCGACCGGATAAAAGATGTTATCAAAACAGGCGGTGAGTGGATATCATCGCTGGAGTTGGAAAACCTCGTGAGCCAGCACCCTGCCGTTATGGAAGCCGCCGCAATAGGTATACCCGACCCCAAATGGGGTGAACGTCCCTTCATCGTGGTCGTGGTAAAGCCCGATTTCAAGGACAAGGTCAAAGAGGATGAAGTCATAAGCTTCCTGATGAAATTTGCCGAAGAAGGACGTATCCCCAAATACGGCGTACCCGACAAGATCATGTTTGTTGAGGCCATACCGAAAACCAGTGTCGGCAAGATCAACAAGATTGAACTGAGAAAGACATACAGTTAAACGTCAAACGGAACGGCTGTTAATTTAAACATCATTAAATCGCAAGGAGATAAAGCATGGATTTTGATTTGACCGAAGAATTGAAGATGTTGAAGGATATGGCATACAAGTTTGCGGCGGCGGAGTTTACGCCGGTCTCGAAGGAGTGCGACGAGCACGAGAAATACACCCCGGAGATCAGGAAGAAGGCCG
>CAZLFA010000027.1:0-45971 GCA_964558665.1 uncultured Syntrophaceae bacterium | reverse complement strand
ATTTGGTGGTCCCACGGGGGATCGAACCCCGGTCTCCGGCGTGAGAGGCCAGCGTCCTGACCGCTAGACGATGGGACCATTGTTGTTGAATATTATGGCCTTGCTTCCTGATGTATCAAAAGCTGCAAGAGAGAATTGGCCTAATAGATAATATGGGTCAAAATGTCAAGGTTTAATCTTGGCCGCTGTTAACATTCAGTTGCAAGGTATTCTTCTTTCTGCTAACAAAACAAAAGCCTCTGCTTCAGGTACCGGCGTTTAAATTTCTCATCGGCTTTTCAAAGATTTATGAGATCGTTATCGGAAAGGTTTTCTTGATGATTCATACCTTGCTAGGACTGATCCCTTTATTTGAACCTCTTAAACAGGCAGAGCGCAAAAACCTGGCCGAACTTCTGCACAGACAGACGATCAGGAAAGGAGAAACCCTGTTTCGCAGGGGAGATGAGGGAACAGCCCTTTACATTATTATCAGTGGCTGTATCAAAATTACGCTTCCATCAAATAAGGATGATGAAATTACCGTAACAGTATTCTCCAGTGGGGATTTTTTTGGCGAAATGGCTCTCCTGGACGGTATGCCGCGCTCTGCCGATGCTGTGGCCCTTGAGGAAACTCATCTGTATATTCTCGACCGCAGTGATTTTATTGCATTTCTGACAAGCAATGAAAGCGCCGTAAAGTCTGTTTTGTATGCCCTCTCCATGCGGCTTCGCAAGACCGACAATCTCCTTGGTGAAACGGTCTTTCTGAATGTATCCATGCGATTGATGAGGCGCCTTGCTGATCTAGCAGAGATCCAGGGAATAATGAAAGAAGACGGAAAAGAGGTTGCCGTGCATATTACCCAGAAGGAATTAGCCGGTCTGATCGGAGTCAGCCGGGAAAGCGTGAACAAGGAACTGAAAGCGCTTGAGAAGGAAGGGCTGGTCGAAACCTCCAGGAACACCATCATCATCAGAGATATGGCAAGGCTCAAGGCACAATCCTGAATTCCGGCGGGATAATTAATGCAGCAGAAATATCTGCAGCGGAGAAGAAATGATTCTTGCAGGTGATGTAGGAGGGACAAAAACACAGCTTGCCATATTCCATCCTGATCGGCTGCCTCTTTCTCCGTTAGAAGAAGCAACATATTCCAGCCGCGACTACGAGAATCCGGAAAGCATGATTTCCGGTTTTCTTAAAAAAGCGGATGTTCGGGTTGACATGATCTGCCTTGGCGTCGCCGGACCGGTTATCGAAGGCCGGTCAGAGTTGACCAATCTGCCGTGGGTGGTAAGCGAAGAACAGCTTTGCAGAGCATTCAATGTAAACACCTCACTCCTGGTTAATGATCTGGTAGCTATGGGCCGTTTCGTGCCCAGTCTGACGCAGAGTGACTTTATCGTTATTAATGAAGGAGAAGCCGTTAAAGAAGGAAACATCGCCGTTATTGCCCCGGGGACAGGGCTGGGGGAGGCGTTTCTCATCTGGAACGGTTTACGTTACAATGCATATGCGTCCGAGGGCGGACACGCAATTTTCGGTGCCGCAACACCTCTGGAGATGGAGTTGTCTCAACACATCAGAGAAAAATTCGGCTGCCCGGTTTACGAACGGGTCTGCTCCGGTCCGGGCATTGTAAATATTTACACGTTTCTGAAGGAAAGGGGATACGGAGTGGAGCCGGAATGGCTGAAGCACAGGATTGCCGCTGCGGATGCTGTGCCGGAAATCATTGCCGCAGCAATGAATCCTGATGATCCCTGTCGCCTCTGCGTCGATACAATGACATTGTTTGCGAGTGTGCTGGGAAATGAGGCGGGGAACATGGGGCTTAAGTTTATGGCGACAAACGGCGTGTATCTGGGTGGCGGAATCGTACCGCGCATCCTGCCTTTTTTGAGAGAGACGGTTTTTGGTGACTCCTTCCGGCGCCGCGGGCCCATGAGCGATCTGGTGTCAAGAATGCCTGTCCGCGCCATCACCCATCCTGCTCCCGCCCTTTATGGAGCCGCCCTGCATGCGATGGATTTCATGGCGGCCGGCGCACGGAAAAGTTAAATGAAGCCGGGTTCCTTTCAGTACAGGCGTTTCGTCTCTGTCCCCGGAAAATAGTGTTTGAGAATGTCCTCCATTGAGAAGCCTCCGGCAGCCATAACGGCGGCACCTATCTGGCACATGCCTACGCCATGCCCCCATCCTCCTCCGGTGAATTTGAAGCTTACAGGAACCCCTGACGCGTCACGCTCCACCGATACTATAAAAGAGCTGCTGTAGAGATGGCTGCGCGAAAGCCAACGGCGGATTTCCAATTCCTTGCCCACGACTACAGAAAGCTTTGAGCCTTCAATTTTAAGTCTGTATATCCTGCCGGAGGGACCGCGATTCAATGGAGTTATATTACGGAGAATGCCAAAATCCAATCCGGATTTTTCCTTAAGAATACTTTCCAGTTCTTCTCTGCCGTAGCTGACCTGCCAGCGGAAGAAATCTTTTGTTTCCTGATCAAACGATGGCAGTACGGTCTTCAGTATGGTTTCGTCCGTTGTGTTGCAATAGGCGTCGGGACTGGAAAGCAGCCATTTTATAGCCTGTGCTTCAGAATTGATGGGATCAAACGGTTTATGAGAATCGGAGATGCAGCTAAGATAAGGTATTTGCCTGTCGTCCCACGCATTTTCGTAGTTTTCTGTCAATCCTCCGCAGGATTTGTAGTAGCGCGCGTCGCAGATTTCGCCATGGTAAGTAAGAAAAAGGCCGCGTGTCGCCCTGACTGCTTCCGCTGCATGGCCGGCCAGTGACTTTGTGATTCCCTGGTAGCGCTGGCAGTGATCGTCGGCACAGACGTCGAAGCGGTCATGTTCTTCCCTTCCGTACCAGCGCATGATCTGCCCTTCCTCCGGAAAGGCCTCAGCCGTTGAGATTGCCGAGGTATCTGTATCAAGCTTTTTTTCCAGCATCTTTAACAGCCAGCTGCGTGATGCCACGGCATGGGCTTTCAGAAATTCTATGTGCGCCGTCTCGTTCATCTCGGATGAAATGACGCTCATCAGGTAGTCTTCGAGAGGAATCTCGTTGACGGCGGTTATTGTGTTGTTTTTATCGGCGAGAAGAAGCAGGCTTCCGCGGAATGATTGCTGTTCGTTTCGCTGCCAATGGAAATTGATGCCGATGGTGACGTCCGACAGGCTGAAGAATGCCCCTTCAGCGGGCGTAAGGGATATTTCCTTATGCTCCCTGATTAAGGAACCATCCTGAGCCGATAGTTTAACAAGTCCATTATCTGCTTCGGCCTTGAAGTCTCCGGCGCTTAGTCTGTTTCCGCCGTCAATGAAGAAAACGCCGTCCGTCCGCCCCTGCACGATTTTTCTTTGATCGATTATCCCTACTTTGATTATGGGCTCTTCCGTCATCATTCACCTTTCAATCAGTTTCGCCGAGAAGCCTTTCCGATGCGGTCTTCGCTTCATGCCCCAGCCATTTGTCAAGCAGGGGATCACCTCCTGACCGGACAATATCTTTGATGCGTTCAAGGGCGGCTCCTCTGAGCTGCTTCTTTATCCTGGAATATGCCTCCTGAGGGATGGTGCAAAAATCCTTCGCAACCTCGATGGCTCTGGCAAGCACGTTGTCGGCGGGCTGAAGTTCATCAAACACCCCATGCTTAAGGGCTTCTGCGGATGATATGTTATTCCCGGTGAGAACCAGTCTGCGGGCGACATCCGGCTGAAGCTCAACCTTTACTATTTCCATGGTTGCCGAGGGAAACGGTACCCCCGCGCGGATTTCCGTCATTCCCACCTTGCACCCCGTTTCGGATGCGATACGGTAGTCGCAGGCCAAAATGAGTACAAAGCCCGCGGCTATGGCGTGTCCGTTTACAGCCGCCACCAGAGGCAGCGGGAAATCATACAGATGTGCGATGATGCTGTTCATGGCTTTTACCGTTTCGCGCTGCTGATCGGTGCTGTAAAACGGCACGGTCTTGAGATCGGCCCCGGCACAGAAACATTTTCCTGCTCCTGTAATGACAAGGGCCCCCATGTCATTTCTTCCGTCGAGTTCTTTCAGGATTGCCTGAGCTTCCCTGAGAAGATCAAGGTCCACGGTATTGGCGGGGGGGTTGTCAATCGCCATGACTGCAACCCGTTCATGGCAGCTGAGTTTTATACTGCCTGATTCCATTATATATTACCTGACATTCATTGATATCCTCGGAGATTAAATCCGGATCATCCCTTCCAGATAAATGACTGCATTGCCCGCGATCCTGACTCTCTCCCCCATGTCTTCGCAAAAAAGTTCACCTCCGCGGCGGGAAAGCTGGCGGGCGCGAAGGGTTCTTTTATTGAGTACAGATGACCAGTAAGGTATGAGGGTGCAGTGAGAAGATCCTGTTACCGGGTCTTCGGGGACACCTACCTTGGGTGCGAAAAAGCGGGAAACAAAATCGACATCACGGCCCGGGGCAGTGACGATAACTCCCAGGCAGTCATCAACCCTGGCAAGCATCCCCATATCGGGAGTTAATGCGGCGATAATATCCTCATTTTCGTAAACGGCCAGATAGTCCCGGGAAAGGAAAAGTAATTTTGGAGCAACTCCAAGGGCATCGGCCAGAACCTGGGGAAGCCGGCAGGGGGCTGCCAGCCGCGAAGGAAAATCCATGGAGAGAAGATCATTGTCTTTCTTCACGGTGAGCATGCCGCTGCGGGTTGAGAAATTTATTTCCTTTAGCGACGTGTCCATAAAATTTAATATAACAAAAGCCGCTGCCAGTGTGGCATGGCCGCACAGATCAACCTCTGCCGCCGGTGTGAACCAGCGGAGGGCATATGAATCACCTGTTTTCACGAAAAAGGCTGTTTCGGACAGATTGTTCTCTGCTGCTATTTTCTGCATGATATCATCGTCGAGCCAGTTATCGAGAGGGCATACCGCAGCAGGATTTCCTTTGAATGTTTCATTGGCAAAAGCGTCTATCTGATACAGTTTCAGCTTCATAGTATCTTCCTCGTTATCAAAACAGCCTGTTCACCGGGACTATTCGCCTCTTGGCGGCAAAGGTTTTCCCGGGCGCCTGTCCATTCCTTTTCTGGGAGGCGGCTGATCTGCGCCATGTACCTCGTCTCTGGGGGGCCGTTTCTTCAGCACATCCGCCCTCTGGCAGGCCCTCTTGAGTCCCATTTTGCAGGACTGAATAAAATCCTTCAACGCCGGATCGCGATGCCTCATCTTAAGGTGAAGGTTGCCTCTTTGCAGGTAAAATCTGGCATTCTTGGGGCTTAGCTCGATTGCCTTGTTTATATCCTGGAGAGCGGTGTCCTGCTTTCCCTGCTCCTGGAGAAGCATGGCCCTGGCGGCATAACCGCGCGGTGATTGCGGATCGATTTTCAGGGCTTTATTGACGGCCTCCATTGCCTTATCCGGTTGACCCGTCCTCTGCAGGGCAAGTGACATGCCGTTATAGGCGTCGCTGAGATTAGGATCGATGGCGATGGCCTTGTTGTATGCGTCCATGGCGTCTTTCCAGCGCTGGCCGATCAGCGCGCTGTGCCCGTATTCAAGTAGCTCCAGAGCCGACATCTGTTTGATGATGCCGTCATGTTTGGCCTTGATCTCCTCTTTGGGAACTGCCTTTTCCGCAGGCGAAGACTGTTTGGCCTTGAGTTCAGCAAGTTCTTTCTGAAGCGTTGCGAGTTGGCCCTGAATATCTTTCATGCTTTCTGAACCCTGTCCGTCCTGGACACTGGCGATACGGGCTTTGAGATTGGATGTATCAATTGTCGCCCTGATTGAAACCAGCACGACCATGCTTTCACCCGACATTTTCCAGTCTTCCGTTAATACCTCTACAGACATGACGCCTGCGGCAAGTGAGTTGATCTGATCCTTGGTGAGCTGATAGTCTTTGACTTCCGAAACGCTTTCTATGTAGGTGCCTGCCTTTTCAAGAGCCAGTCTTTTTGCCTCCATGAGAGCGAGAGCCTTGGCGTTCTGCTTCGAATCCATGTCGCCCATGACATACTTCCCGTCCGCCGTAACCGTCTTGCTCTCCGCTGATACCGATGAACAGCATACAGATATGAAAATGACGGCCATTATGAATCTTGCGAAAATTTTCATAATTCACCTCCCGGGGAATATTTAAAACGGAATTATGAGGAGGAGTGTACATGCATACAGGAAAAATATCTACACTCTTCTGTGAGGAATTAGAGTTCGATTTGCGTGCCGAGTTCAACAACTCTGTTTGGCGGGATTCCGAAGTATACAGTGGGATTGCCGGCGTTTCTCGACATGAAGGCAAAAAGAGCCTTGCGCCATTTCATCATTCTTGATCTTCCTCCGGTAAGCAGAGTTTCTCTGCCCATGAAATAGGTGGTGGTCATCGGTTCGGAAACCAGGCCGCGATGTGATGCCATCTTCATCAGCTCCGGAACATCAGGTCTTTGCATGAAGCCGTAATGTGCAATTATTCTGAAGAACCCCTGCCCCAGGTCCTTCATGTCAATCCTCTCATCAGAAGGAATAATGGGTGCATCGGCAAAACGAATGGACAGAAGAACGACTTTTTCATGTAAAATGTGGTTATGCTTCAGATGATGAAGCAGGGTCGGGGGTGTTCCTTCCGGTGAGAGCGTCATAAAAACGGCCGTACCGGGGACTCTGTGAAGATCCCGGTTTGCTATTGAAGATAGAAAGATATCGAGAGGCAACCTCTCATCTATCAGCTTTGTGGCAAGCTCATGGCGCCCCCTCCTCCATGTAACCATGGCAATCGCTATCAGTGCTGCGACGAAAATCGGGAACCATCCCCCGTCGGCGATCTTGAAGATGTTGCCGCTGAAGTAGGCAATGTCAAATACAAGGAACAGGGTGATTAACGGTATCACCTTCCATAACGGCCACTGCCAATGGCGGGTCAGAACAAGGCCGTAGAGTATAGACGTAATTATCATGGTCAGGGTAACGGCGATGCCGTATGCCCCCGCCAGCCCTCCCGAATCACGGAATCCGATGACGACGGCAATACAGGAAACCATCAGCGCATAATTCACAACGGGAATGTATATCTGTCCCTTGATTTCGCTGGATGTGTGGACAATACGAATGCGTGGAAAGAACCCTAACTGCACGGCCTGCTGCGTCAGGGAAAATGCTCCCGAGATCAACGCCTGAGAGGCAATCACTGTAGCTGTGGTGGAGAGTGCGACCATGGGATACAAGAGAATTCTGGGTACTATCTCATAAAAGGGGTTGGCATTCATTTCAGGATGTCCAAGCAGCAGGGCGCCTTGCCCGAAATAGTTGCAGAGCAGTGTCGGACAGGCAAACCCCAGCCAGGAAAGATGTATGGCTTTTCTTCCAAAATGCCCCAGATCTGCATAGAGGGCTTCACAGCCTGTAATGCAGAGCACGACAGAGCCCAGAACAATCATGCCGTGAATTCCGTTGTTCATAAAGAACTTGACCGCATAGGACGGGTTTACAGCCAGCAGCACGCTGGGTTCCTGAATAATCTGCAGCAGTCCGAAGACAGCGATGGATACAAACCAGATTACCATTATCGGCCCGAACAGCTTTCCTATGTGAGTAGTGCCTCGATGCTGCAGAAAAAAGAGCAATATCAGAACCAGGCATGTTAAGGGCAGGACAAAGGGTTTAGCCGCGCTGGTGGCTACCTCAAGACCTTCGATGGCGGAGAGCACGGAAATGGCCGGGGTAATAATGCCGTCACCGTAGAGAAGTCCGGCGCCCAAAATGCCGGCCAGGAGAACCATATATTGCTTGCCGGTATTGTCGCTTCTGCTGGATATGGGCAACAGGCCGAGCAGGGCAAAGATACCGCCTTCGCCCCGGTTGTCGGCCCGGAGGATAAACGTGACGTATTTGATGCTGACGATAATTGTCAGTGACCAGAAGACAAGCGAAAGTACACCCAGAACACTGGCTGCGTCCGGATAAATGGCGTGCTTGCCGTGAAAACATTCCTTGATGGCGTAAAGCGGACTTGTTCCTATGTCGCCGAAGACAACGCCGATGGACCCGAAAGCCAGCAGCAGAAGTTTTTTATTTAGCCATCCTTCAGAAGAACCTTCTTCGGAAACAACAGAATTACCCTGAGTGCTGCCGGATTGAGACGACATAAAACCCCCGAAGCATGAATGTTGGAGGATGATCCCCCGGATCACTCCGGCTGGTTCTCCTCATCGAAGCCTGCGAGGTTAGCTGAAGGGCTCGGGCCGAAGAGGTTGCCCTACGCCATCTGGCGATACGCCCCAGGAACCTGGGTCCCCCGCTCCTGATATACAGGATTAGGCATGTGTGAAAGGACGCTATACCCACTTAGGTAACTTGTCAATATGAATGTATGGGACTGTATGAATGTATGCGACGGTATTCATCTCAGGGAAGGTCAGAACATTTTTGTGTGGTGTCATATAATTCATATCCAATTGCAGACAAATTTGTAACAAATTGCCGTGTGGTAGCGGTTTTGGAAATGACTCGCGTAATAAATTGATATTGTTATTGATTATTGTTGGCAAGGAAATCGTTCCCTACGGATGTTTTACGCAAATAACTGTTATTACGATTGCGTAACGTCATAATGAATTTATTAATGATACGAAATTGTATCCTTTGCTTTTTCAGCTTCAATAGGCACATTGCATATAATAGTATAAAATCAACTGGTTAGAGTTGTGTTATTTATTGGTATTCCTATTGCTTGGCAATATTATCAAGGGCGGAGTGTGTGCTCCGTATGAAAACATATAAACGCCGGTATGAATATATCATAGCCGTGTATACAACAAATATGGCGATAGGAGGAGAGATGGGGGCTGATAAGATGTGCAGGTTCTGCAAGGGGACCGGTGTAATCATTTGCACAACGGGAAAGGACGGCGAAATGAAAGTACCTTGCTCCTGCAGCAGAGAGAAAATGGAAAAGAAGGAAACACTGGAAAATAAAATTAACATGATGGCGGTTCACGTAGGCACTTAATAACCATTGTTGCCACACTGCAGTCTGCAATAAAATCAGGAGAAAACGATGCCTATTAATCATCCTTTACAACTTGTTCCGGCAATTAAAAAAATGGTGCTCAGATGTGGCGGATACAATAAAGACGTGGACATGGAGTTTCTTCCTTCCCTTAACATCATCACCGGTCCCGTCATCGTCCTGGGTGAATCAATGATTCTCCGGTCTATACTGAGGACAATTTTCCCTTCATCATTTTACCCGTGTCCATTGTCGGCAGAGCATTACTTCAACACCGGGTGCGTAAGTCTGGAGTTCATGTATCGGTCCGTTGCAATCAATATCAGCACTTTGAACAGGCTCAGCGGAAAACCGGCTGCCAGTGATCACTATGGCCGGTATATGCTTTCACAGCTGCATTCGTATATTAATCACGCACAGGGCAACATGGCACTGCTGATCGAAGAGGAAGCTACCTGTGATATGACTGAAAGTGCTTACAGACTGGCGGTTGAATGGATAAGCAGCGCACCTTTCCAGATTATCTGTGTCATAGGTGAAAGGTTTTCTTTATCGGATTTCCCTCATGCCCGGGTTTTCAACTGTGCTGATGACAGTGACAATGATATTCATATAGAAGTTTTGCAGCAAGGGGAAAATACACATTCGCATTATGTCGTAAACGTTGATTCGTCGAGCTCCGACTATGATACGATTATATCGCCGAGGCGGCATGCCGACTATTAAGCCCTGATGCCTTGATACGATCGATGAGAGAAACGAATAAAACAGCCAGGACTTCCTGCCTTACAAAAATTTAAAAAATTTTCATATTTCTATCGCAAATTCCGGATTCCAATCCCTGCACTGAAACAAATTAATCAACACATGGTCGTTTGCCTGCCTGATCGTTTCATCAGATAAGGAAAAAGCCGGCGAATAGGAAAACATCATCGTTATCATTATTGGCCTGACTTCGCCGGGAGCTGAGTCTCGACCAATCCTGAAAGGCAGGTGAATGATGCCGCGTATGGCTTGACGCCGGGCAAAATAACCGCTAATAAAAGTCATACGGCGTATTTAAAATGGGGGAATCATGATTGAGGCAATGAAGCGTCGCATAAGAGTGGCGCGGGGGGAAATGCCCTCTGATCTTGTTGTTAAAAACGGCCGGGTTATTAACGTTTTTTCCCGGGAGATACTTGAAGCCGATATTGCCGTTAAAGACGGCCTGGTTGCCGGAATAGGTTCCTATGACGGATTAACGGTCATCGATGCAAGGGGGCGATACGTTTGCCCCGGTTTTATAGAAGGACACTTCCATATAGAAAGCACCATGCTTGCACCGCCTGAACTTGCGAAGGCGGTAATTCCGTATGGTACGACCTCCATAATTGCCGATCCCCATGAGATTGCCAATGTATTAGGTATGAGAGGCATTCAGTTTATGCTCAATACAAGCCGGAATCTGGCCGTGGACTTTTTCTTCATGCTCCCCTCGTGTGTTCCCGCCACTCATTTGGAAACGGCAGGAGCTGAACTGGACGTTCAGGATCTTGAGGGCTTGAAAAACGAGGATCGTGTTTTAGGTCTGGCCGAAATGATGAATTATCCGGGTGTGATCTTTGGTGTGGAATCTGTTTTAAACAAACTGGCGGCATTTGATGACAGAATAAGGGATGGCCATTGCCCGCTGCTTGCCGGAAAAGATTTAAATGCCTATATAGGAGCAGGCATAAGCTCGGATCACGAATGCACTCAGTTGGCCGAAGCCATGGAAAAGCTCAGGCTGGGCATGCACATCTTCATCAGAGAAGGCACTCAGGCGAAGAATCTCAAAACTCTGCTGCCCATAGTTTCCGCAGCGACACTTCCAAACTGTTCTCTGGTAACGGATGATCTGCATCCGCATGATCTTCTGAAGTACGGCCACTTGAACCATCTCATCGACAGGGCAGTTGAAGAGGGCCTTGATCCTGTTCAGGCAATTATGATGGTGACGGTCAACACAGCCCGCCATTTCGGTCTAAAAGACCTGGGCGCAATTGCGCCGGGATACAAGGCGGACCTGTTGATTCTTTCTTCTTTGCAACCGATTGTCATTGATCAGGTTATCAAGAACGGCAATGTTGTATTTCCCGGCAATACATCGAACGGCAACACCGCGGGCGTGTCAGGTGTGGAAAACGTCAGCCCTATGTCTGTCAAGCCGTATCATCCGGATTCTTTTGCAATTGACCGGGCAGGCGATGAAGTCAGGGTGATCGGGCTGATTCCCGATCAGATTCTTACCGAGCAGCGCATACTCCGGGCGACCGTTCAGCAGGGCAGGGTTATATCGGATATAAAACGCGACATCCTTAAAATTACCGTTGTGGAGAGGCATCATGGCACAGGAAACATAGGGCTCGGACTGGTTCAGGGGTTTGGGTTGCGCCAGGGAGCAATAGCATCTTCCGTAGCCCACGATTCTCATAATATTGTATGCGTCGGCTGCAGTGACGGAGACATCTTCGCAGCAATCAGGGAAGTGGAGAGAATAAAGGGGGGACTGGTTGCAGTAAAGGACGGAAAGATTCTGGCTTCTGAAAGCCTTCCGATCGGCGGCCTCATGTCGACAAGATCGCTCAAGGAAATGGCAGCCGGATGGGAAAGAATAAGAGACATCGCAAGAGCCCTCGGCTGCACGCTTCGGGAACCGCTGATGGCCCTGTCTTTTATGGCCCTGCCGGTGATTCCCGAACTCAAAATCACCGACAAAGGGCTGGTCGATGTGGCTGCATTCAAGCATGTGCCGCTGTTTGTGTCCTGACAATCCGGAAAAGCTGAAAAACACCGGACACAAATATCTGTTGCCAGTTGTATTCTATTTTTGTATGGTCCGGGAAACATATCGCCAAGAAAGGGGAAGGACATGATCAACAAGGCCATTTTAGTAGGCAGGCTCGGCGCCGATCCGGAAGTGCGTTATACACCGGACGGGGCAATGGTTACCAGCTTTCGTCTGGCAACCGACGAGTATTGGAAGGACAAAAGCGGGGAAAGGGTTCAGAAGACAGAATGGCACAGGATCGTGACCTTCGGAAAACTGGCTGAAATCAGCGGCAACTATTTATCAAAAGGGAAACTTGTCTTTATAGAGGGAAGAATTCAGACGCGTGCCTGGGATGACAAGGACGGAAATAAGAGATACACGACGGAAATAGTAGCCTCAACGATGCAGATGCTTGACGGCAAAGGCCAGGCTAAAGGGACGGGACCTTCCTCTGATGAAGCCGTGCCGCCTTTCCCGGGTTCTGGCCAGTCTGATAATGATGTGCCTTTCTGACACCATTGCATAACATTATATGCGCGGGATATGCACGGGGAGTGCATATCCCGCGATCATTGTAAAAGCCACTGTTACTTCGGCTCTATTTTTTTGTTTTCCTGTTCCTTGATTTCATCCGGTTCTTTGGTGGCTTTTTTGAAATTCTGAATGCCCTTCCCTATTGCACCGCCTATTTCCGGCAGTTTGCCGGCGCCAAAGATAATCAGGACAAGGACCAAGATAATGACCAGTTCCTGCATGCCTATTCCAAACATAAATTATTACCTCTCTATGCTTTATTGCTGGACAGCTGTTCCCGTTTTTTAACTCCCTTAAAATTTGTAAAGTTTATCTATTGTGGATTGTTGGGCTTGTCTGCCTGCGGAGGAAGTCTGAGGTGAACTACCTCACCCTGCTTTCCAAGGTTTCCCAGAGACGTTCCCTGAAAGATGATATTCGTCCCGCCTGCATTGCCGATGTCTATTTCATAATATTCGGATGCACTTCTCTCGATCTTTTCTCCGGGTTTCAAAAGAATTTCGTACGGGGGTTTGCGGTCCTCTGTTATCTTTATCCATGAGTAACCTGTTGCTTCTATGGTCAGAATATATGGAGGTGAGGATGCCGGGATATTTACCGGTGAAGCAGCCGTAGCCGGCTTAGCCGGTGCAGAAACCACCGGGACATTGTCCGCAGTGTTTGGTTCAATCTGCTTCTGCTCCATTTTGCTCGTTATAAACTGGCTGAGGTGAGGATAAAAATAGTATCCTGTGAAAAGAATTACGCCAAGCCCGATAATAGCTAAAAATACGATACCGATCTTCTTATAGGGTATTGGTTTTGTGCCCTGCTGGTTCAGAACGACGGCATCTTCACCAAGGCGCTTTAATCCTTTGGTTTTCAGGTAGTCGTCATATTGCCGGATTATGATTTCGGCATCAACGCCTATAGCTTTGGCATAGATGCGGATAAATGATTTGGAAATGAAAGGAGTCGGCAACCGGTCGTATTCGCCTTTTTCGATGGCCTCAAGGTTTATAATGCTGACTCTGGACTCGTGGAAGATATCGTGCAGAGTAATACCCCTTGCTTCCCTGATATTCTTCAGGTCATAAATAGTATCCTGCGATTCTGCCGGGGCCTGGCCGCCATCCATTCTTAAATCACCACTGGAATCATTATCTTCCATTGTCGTATCCCTTTGTTTTGATTTTCCATTAGCATCAATTTGAGCACTGTTCAATAAGAAAAATAGTTTAAAAATTGATATTTAACACGGGGAATACGATTTGCATTTCTTTTTTTTAACGTGTGATGTATGAAAAACGCTCTTTTTATCTAATCCAGACCGGAGGCGCTCTATGATGTACGAATTTAAAGACTTTGCCTTGTTCGTTGCCAAATCGGCAGGCTATTTGCTGAAGGACCGGTTTGCCGAAAAGCATACGATAGATTACAAAGGGGAGATAGACATTGTGACGGAAGCCGACCGGATGTCGGAGCAGTTGATTGTATCCGGCATCCGCAGCAATTTTTCGGATCATGACATTCTGACGGAAGAATCACCGGGGATTAATACAGGTTCAGATTATCGATGGATCATTGATCCCCTGGACGGTACAACCAACTATGCCCATGGTTATCCGGTTTACTGCGTCTCTCTTGCCCTGGAGGTCAAGAGAGAAATCAGGCTGGGAATCATTTACAATCCCATGATGGAAGAAATGTTTGTCGCTGAAAAAGGCGCAGGCGTATATCTTAATGACAGACCGATATCCGTATCCACGGTAGAGGATTTGAAAAAAAGTCTGCTTTCTACGGGCTTTCCATATGACATCAACCAGGACAGCAATAACAACATTAATAATTTCAGCAAAATGGCGGGGAGTGCACAGGCCATACGACGAGCCGGTTCAGCGGCGCTTGACATGGCTTATGTTGCCGCCGGGCGTTTCGATGGTTTCTGGGAACTCAAGCTTAAACCATGGGATACCGCTGCCGGGTTGCTGATGATCCGGGAGGCAGGCGGCATGGTTACCGACATTGCGGGAAGTGAGTATCATCTGGAGTCGCCGACTGTCCTCGCGTCCAACGGCAGGATTCATCAGGCAATGGTTGATGTGTTGAAGGGAGCCTGAAGGAGAAAAGCCGGTCAATCAGACTAAGAAACCCTCTCTTTGCTGAAGGCGGCTCAAGTACCTGTAATAAATTTTATCAATAATTTGCGGGTGCGCGGGCCGTCAAATTCACAGAAGAAAACCGACTGCCAGGTTCCCAGAATAAGGTCTCCGTTCTCAACCATGACAAGTTCTGATGAGCCGATCAGCGACGCCTTGACGTGTGCCGCGGAATTCCCTTCCGCGTGGCGGTAATTGCCTGTCAGGGGAACAATGCGGTCGAGGATCGTAATGATGTCCCTGGGCACGTCCGGGTCGGCATTTTCATTGATCGTAACGGCGGCGGTCGTGTGGGGAACGAAGATATGGCAGAGGCCGTTTCCAAATTTTTGTTCCCTGATCTGAGCGCGGATCATTCCTGTCACGTCGATCATCTCGACTCTCGCGTTCGTCTTCACCGTGAATTGAATCATGCTAACTCCCTCCCCGACCTTTACCCTCCGTCAGACCTGCATAGAGACGATGGCCGATTTCCATTCCCCTGTCTATGAAATCCGGTCCGTAACGGCGGCCGGTTGCCGTGCGGAAAGTGTCCCGGATGCGCCTCACTCCATCCATTCCCGGTAAAAAACGGGACATCAAAACGGACAGCGGCACATTGCGTGAAGCGACCATAGCCCAGATCGTCTTCGTGAAATTGTCGGGTCCCCAGCGGAATTTGTCCGCGTCATACAGCGCATCCGAAAGAAGCTGATCGTTCGGATCGTCCAGCGCGACATCCGGCTGGAAAGCCTCATGGTTTCTGATGGCAGCGGTTATGGCTGTGCATTCCCTGTCGGAGAGAGAGAACTGTTTCATAATCTGTCCCGCTTCTTCGGCTCCCCGTTGAGCATGATGCTTTTCCGATCTCCTGATGTCATGAAGGATCGCTGCGACCTGAGAAAGAAGCACAAGTCTCCTGATGTCGGCATCACTGAACGACTGTTGTCTTTCAATCAGGATAATAGCGCCGGCGTCGATGGCAACCTTTTTAACATGGGCGAGGCCATGCCCGATCATATCGCCGCGATCCCTGACGATGCGGATGCAGGCCTTGACCGTCGGTTCACCGGCGAGCAGACGGAAGGATCTTGCCACCTCTTTCGCGTTTTCAGTGTAGAATACAGGATTTCCTACTTCTCCTGCGATATGTTCGGAGAGTCGTTTTGCTTCTGCATATTCCTTTGTAAGCAAAATGTTATTCTCCCTTTAGCGGCTGGCGGGCCTTTCTCCGAAGATGGAGCGGCCGATCCTGACTATTGTCGATCCTTCCTCGACGGCAACCATGTAGTCGCCCGACATGCCCATGGAAAGTTCCTTCATCGTCACCTCTTCAATACCTTCCCTGATTATTCCGTCTCTCAACTCCCGCAAGGCCGCGAAGTAGGGCCGTGCATCCTCGGGATCGTCGAACCAGGGAGGCATGGTCATCAGCCCCTGAACGTTAAGGTTCCGGAATCGGCTCATCTGCTTGATAAGCGGCATCGCTTCCTTCAAAGGCACTCCGCTTTTTGTCGCTTCTCCGCTGACATTGATCTCCATGAGAACCGGCATTCTCATGCCCGCGGCATTAGCTCTTTTGTCCAGCTCCTGAGCCAGATCCAGCCTGTTCACGGAATGGATCATGTCGAAGAGCCTTACCGCGTATTTCGCCTTGTTGGTCTGGAGATGGCCGATAAAATGCCAGGCAACCGGATGTCCCATCAACTCGATTTTCCTTTTTGCCTCCTGGACATAATTTTCTCCTATCATGTCGATTCCGGCGGCGATGGCTTCATTGATCCTTTGGTCATCGACCGTCTTGCTTACCCCCATTAGTTTTATCCCGGAAGGGTCCCGGCCGGCCTTAATGGCTGCTTCGGTTATATTCTTCTTAATGCCGAGGATGTTATTTCTTATCGTGGATTCCATGACTGCCTCCGTTAAATCCAAGAGCACCGACTCTTTTCAGGACATCTACGACCTCGCAAAGAGGAAGCCCCATGACATTGGTGTATGATCCATGTATTTCCCTGATGAAAAATGCTCCCATTCCCTGGACAGCATAACCACCGGCCTTGTCGTAGGGTTCATCCGATTTGATGTACCAGTTCCTTTCATCGTCGGAGATGTTTCTGAAAAAAACTGAAGACTCAACAACCTCGCTTGCCGCTATATTACTGCTGAGGTTGATTATTGTAAATCCCGTGTAGACTTTATGTCTGCGCCCGCTGAGTTTGGCAAGCATCCGGCCCGCCGTATCCATCGTATCCGGCTTGCCCAGGATCTCGTCTCCCAGAACGACTATTGTATCGGCCCCCAGTACCCATTCGCCCGGATAATTAACGGCGACAGCTTCGGCTTTATGTCTGGAAAGCCTTACAACATGTTCTTCCGGTGTTTCACCGGATATATGAGGTTCCTCAAGGCCGCTCGGGATGACCTCCAATTGCATTCCAAGCGACCGCAGAAGTTCAATGCGCCTCGGAGATGCCGATGCAAGAATAATTTTGCCTTTCATGTGACGCCTTTACAAAATATAATTTTAGACAAACTATTAACACAGATGGACATTCATGTCATTTGAATAAGTATGTATTTGAAATAGCCGGATTTGAGGGGGAAATTCTCACAGGATTTGAGATTTCTTGCTGATTGAAAGTGTGAAATTCAATTTGACAAATGCTAATACTTTCGGTAAACTGCACGCATGATTGAACGTAGTTTGTCAACAAAAATCGTGTCCCTGGCCCGGCAATTTCCTGTGGTAACCGTTACAGGCCCACGCCAGGCCGGCAAAACGACTATGGCAAAAATGGTTTTCACAAGCCATGATTATGTCAGTTTGGAGGAACCTCATGAGAGGGAGTTTGCCCTGTCCGATCCCAAAGGATTCCTGAAGAGATACAAAGGCGGGGTAATCCTGGATGAGATTCAGCGGGTGCCCGATCTGCTTTCATACATTCAGGGAATAGTCGATACCGAGGAAAGGCCGGGACGATTTATTCTGACCGGATCGCAGCAATTCCACCTGGCGGCAAAGGTCAGTCAAACGCTGGCCGGTCGTACGGCTCTGGTTCATCTGCTTCCTTTCAGTATGGATGAGTTAAACGGCAGGCCGACACGAGACACATGGAAATTCGAAGCCCCTGCTGAGAGGCTTGAGAATCCGGCCTTCAATCTTGAAACCATGCTCTACAAGGGTTTTTATCCGCGGATTCATGATAAGGGTCTGCCGCCTCAAGACTGGTTGGCCGGATATTATCAGACCTATGTGGAAAGAGATGTAAGGGATGTCTCCAATATTGGCAATCTGGAGATATTCCAAAGATTTGTAAGACTATGTGCCGGTCGCTCGGGACAGATACTCAACCTTTCTTCACTGGCTGCGGACAGCGGTATTTCTCACACTACAGCAAGCCACTGGCTCTCGATTCTTCAGGCGGGATTCATTATTCATCTGCTCCCGCCTCACTTTGCCAATTTTTCAAAACGCCTGATAAAGAGCAGCAAACTTTATTTTCTGGACTGCGGTCTTTTATGTTATCTCCTTCGCATACGCGAACCGGAAGATTTGGCCGGCCATGCGATGCGGGGAGGAATTTTTGAGACCTTTGTTGTTGCAGAGCTTTTTAAGTCATTTGCAAATCGGGGCGAAACGCCGCCGATCTATTTCTGGCGGGATCGCACGGGGCATGAAGTTGATGTCGTAATCGATAACGGCAGAGAACTTATCCCTATTGAGATCAAATCGGGGGAAACCGTAAGCAATTCGTTTTTCGATGGCCTCCGTTATTTTATATCCCTGGGTACCCCTGCCGCAACTCGGGGGTTCCTGATACAAGGGGGAGATGAACTGTACAGCCGTGAGAATTTCTCGGTGATTCCCTGGTTTCAGGTAACGGCCGGATAGAATAACGAGAATCAGTCGATCAGGGGAACTACTCCATCCCAGCATTTGAGGCAGAGCTTCTCTTTTGGAATTCCTATGGCCTGCACGAAGGCCTCGATGCTGTTGTACCTGACGGTATCAGCGCCGATTTTTACCGCTATCCAGTTTTCCAGTTCTCTCAACTGATCCATGTTCAGGATATCACCTCTCTTAAAAAAGTGTCTGGCGGCCAGTTCTTCATGAGAACGGGTTGATACACCGAAATCGCATGGGTACATCAGAGGCGGGCAGGCAACCCTGACATGGACTTCTCTGGCGCCGGCATTTTTCAGATCCCTTACTTTGTAAAGGATTTGAGTGCCTCTCACGATAGAGTCGTCACAGATAATCACGCTTTTATTTTCTACAGCGTAGCGAAGCACGGAAAGTTTTCTTTTGGCCATTTTCTCGCGGGCATGCTGCGTGGATTGTGTGTAACTGCGGTCGGCATAACGATTGTAAAGGAACACTTCCTGGTATCTGATACCGGAAAACTGATGATAGCCGAGAGCATGTCCGATGCCAGACATCGGAACCGGCGCTACAATATCCGCCTGAACACCGCCTTCTTCCTTGTCGCGTTGTGCAAGGCTTTGCCCCATATTGTTCCTTGCTTTCTGGACATATAGACCGTCGATCACAGAATCGATACTGGCTGTATAGGCCCATTCAAATGAACAGTATGCCGTTCGCGGGGAATTCAATTGTTTCATGGTATGGAAACCACTGCCGTTAATCAGCACGATTTCCCCGGGCTTCACATCTCTGTAAATATCCATGTCCATGTTTTGCAGTGCCCTGGATTCGGAGCTTACCGCATAGCGGTCTGCATCCTGTCCCAGAATAAGCGGTCTGAACCCATAGATATCGCGGGTTGCATATATACCTTCTTCAGTCAGGATCACCAGGGAATAAGCGCCCCTGATCCGTTTTGACAGATTTTCGATGCCTGAGACTATGTCCTTGCCTGCCATTACGGCTTTGGCGATAATTTCCGTGTCATAGTTTCTGTAAAAAGCGTGCCCTTGATCCTTCATATCCTGGATCAATTGACTCGAATTAATGATGTTGCCGCTGAAGGCAACGGAAAGCTGTCCCAGCCTTGACTGCCATGTCATCGGTTGACGCTCCCACAGGCTTATATGACCTATGCCTGAATTGCCGGTCAGGTATTCAATCTCCTTTTCGGTGAAACTGTTGGCGACCTTGCCATGATGGGTCACCTGACGGATATGGTCATCATAAGTGGCGATGCCGCAATACTCCTGCCCCCGATGCTGAAGGAAATCAATTCCGTGATATATGTCCTGTACACAGGGACTGTTGGAGAAGATACCGAATATTCCGCATTTTTCCTGTGGAGATGTCATGGGTCATGCCCCTTTCTTCATGTCACCTGATGTCGGCGTGATAGTCCTGCAGTGATCTTGCCCTTCCGTGTCCCTGTCGTACGGCGGCGATGCCTTTCACTGCCGCCACGGCGGCTGCTATCGTTGTGATGTAAGGGACTTTATGTTTGATGGCTGCTTTTCTTATATAGGAGTCGTCGTAAGCGCCGACTCTCCCATCCGGTGTGTTGACCACCAGACTGATTTCACCGTTTTTGATGCTGTCGACGATGTTCGGCCGTCCCTCCTGCATCTTCATAATCGGTTCCGATTCAATGCTGTTTTTCGCCAGGAAGTTGTGCGTTCCCTGGGTTGACTTGATTTTGAACCCCAGTTCCCTGAATTTCCGGGCAATCTCCACAACGGCGTGCTTGTCCTTTTCGCTCACTGTGATCAGCACTGTGCCCGCACTCGGGAGAACCTGCTGGGTTGCCTCCTGGGCCTTGAAGAAGGCGAGGCCGAAGGAATCAGCCAGTCCGAGCACTTCTCCGGTTGAGCGCATCTCCGGTCCCAGCAGGGGATCTACCTCCTGGAACATATTGAAGGGGAAGACTGCCTCCTTCACACCGAAGTGGGGGAACGATTTCTGTTTAAGCTTGAAGTCGGAAAGTTTCCTGCCGAGCATGACTTGTGTGGCTAGGCGGGCCATCTGGATGTTGCACACCTTGGAGACAAGAGGTACGGTGCGGGATGCACGTGGATTAGCCTCAAGGATGTATACGACATCCCTGGCAATGGCATACTGAATGTTCATCAAACCAACGACCTTGAACTCCACGGCAATCTTCTTCGTGTATTCGCAGATGGTTTCGACATGTCTGGCCGGTATGCTTATAGGCGGTATCACGCAGGCTGAATCTCCCGAGTGGACTCCGGCGAGCTCAATATGCTCCATGACCGCCGGGACAAAGGCGTCGGTTCCGTCGGAAATGGCATCCGCCTCCGCTTCAATCGCATTTTCGAGATACTTGTCGATCAGTATCGGGCGTTCGGGTGTTACACCGACTGCCGCTGATACATATCTCTTGAGCATGTTCTGATCGTATACAACCTCCATGCCCCGGCCGCCCAGCACGTAGGATGGCCTCACCATCAACGGATAGCCTATCCTGTCGGCAATCTGCATTGCCTCTTCAAGTGTGCTGGCCATTCCGGATTCGGGCATGGGGATGTTAAGCTTCTGCATCATCATCCGGAAACGGTCGCGGTCTTCCGCCAGGTCTATTGTTTCCGGTGAGGTGCCGATGATGTTGACGCCGGCCCTGGCCAGTTCTGCGGCAATATTCAAAGGAGTCTGTCCGCCGAACTGGACAATAACTCCCTCAGGTTTTTCCTTTTCATAAATGCTCAGGACGTCTTCAACTGTCAGAGGTTCAAAGTAGAGTTTGTCCGAGGTGTCGTAATCGGTGGAAACCGTTTCCGGGTTGCAGTTGATCATGATGGATTCGTATCCTTCATCGCGCAGAGTAAAGGCGGCATGAACGCAGCAGTAGTCGAATTCGATGCCCTGCCCGATCCTGTTCGGTCCTCCTCCTAGCACCATGATCTTTTTCCGGCTGCTTACGGAAACCTTGTCGGGGGCGTTATAGGTTGAAAAATAGTACGCGGCATTTTCCACACCGCTTACCGGAACGGGTTCCCATGCCTCGGTAAGCCCTAAAGAAATGCGCTGTTCCCTGATGCTGCTTTCCGGAACACTGAGCAGCATGGCAAGATAACGATCGGAGAATCCGTCCTTCTTTGCAGACAGCAGCAACTGGTCGGGCAGTTTCTTCCCTTTGCAGCGCAGGACTTCTTCCTCCTTCTCCACCAGTTCCTTCATCTGCTGAATAAACCAGTGTTTGATGTGGGTTCTGCGGAACAGCATGTCGATGTCCGCTCCCTTGCGCAGCGCCTCGTACATGATGAACTGGCGTTCGCTTGTCGGCTCTGCCAGCAGCTCCATGAGTTCGTCGAGGGTTTTCTCGTTGAAGCTCTTGACGAAGCCGAGGCCGTATCTGCCCTTTTCCAGGGAGCGGATGGATTTCTGTAATGCTTCCTTGTAATTCTTGCCGATACTCATCACTTCGCCGACGGCCCGCATTTGTGTGCCAAGTTTGTCGGCGGCCCCGGGGAACTTTTCGAAATCCCAGCGTGCGAACTTGACCACGACATATTCACCGGAGGGTGTATATTTTTCAAGAGATCCGTCGCGCCAATAGGGTATCTCGTCCAGAGTGAGACCCGCGGCGAGCAGCGACGAGATGAAGGCGATGGGGAAGCCGGTGGCCTTGGAAGCAAGGGCGGAAGATCGTGAAGTGCGGGGATTGATTTCAATGACGACAACCCTGCCGTCAGCGGGATTGTGCGCAAACTGGATGTTGGTTCCGCCGATGACCTGAATCGCCTCGACGATGTCGTAGGAATATTTCTGGAGACGCTGCTGCAGCTCCGGAGCGATGGTCAGCATCGGGGCCGTGCAGTAGGAATCGCCTGTGTGTACACCCATGGCGTCAACATTTTCTATAAAGCAGACGGTGATCAACTGGTTCTTGGAATCACGCACTACTTCGAGTTCAAGCTCCTCCCATCCCAGCACCGATTCTTCAACGAGTATCTGGCCGACCAGGCTGGCTGAAATGCCGCGGCCGGCGACGACCCTAAGTTCCTCGAGATTGTAAACAAGACCTCCTCCGGTTCCGCCCATGGTGTATGCGGGTCTGATAACTACCGGATATCCCAGTTTTGCGGCGATTTTTTCCGCCTCTTCGACGCTGAAGGTAGCCTCGCTGCGCGGCATTTCTATGCCCAGGCGGTTCATTGTCTCTTTGAACGCGATCCGGTCTTCACCGCGCTCGATGGCGTCTACCTGCACGCCGATAACCTTGACGTTGTATTTTTCGAGGACGCCGGCACGGGCGAGTTCCGAGGTAAGGTTGAGTCCTGTCTGTCCCCCCAGATTGGGCAGGATGGCGTCGGGACGCTCATTCTCGATTATCTCCGTAAGGGACTGGAGATTAAGTGGTTCTATGTATGTAACATCGGCCATCCCCGGATCGGTCATTATGGTCGCCGGGTTTGAATTGACAAGTACAATCTTGTATCCGACGCTTCTCAGTGCTTTGCAGGCCTGTGTGCCGGAATAGTCAAATTCGCAGGCCTGACCGATGATGATCGGCCCGGAACCTATAATAAGAACTTTGCTTATATCGTCTCGCTTTGGCATATGTCTTTTCCTTCCGGCTATCACTTGCGGCAACGGCCAATTGTTTTGTTGAACATACCTGCAAAACATTGTTACATTTATGTATTACAAATATGTCCCTCTGGGTCGCGGAATATAAGGAACTCCGGGGGCTATGTCAAGGTTAAAAAAATGACAGAGCCGCATGCAAATTACACCGGCAAATGCCGATAATATTCAGCAGGATATGCTTATCGGACACTTCCGGGAACAACGGTGCGGCGACAGATCAGCAGGAGTTGTCCGGAAACCGGCGGGAAGTCGCTGTTTTTTTCGTCAATTTATCGATGAGATGCAATGCGTTATCTCTGAAGACACTGTTATAGAAAGACGGTGAAAGATCCTGCGCCAGCAATGTATCTATTTCGACTTCCCTTGGAAACAGCACATTGGGGAAATCTGATCCGTAGAGGATTCTGTCTTGGTGGCATTCCAGAAAGCCGTTGCCCAGATTGAAACAGCCTCCCAGTTGAGGGATAAAACAGAAAGACGTATCGAGATAGATATCAGGGTGCTTGTCCAGCAGTGATCCGAATTGATTATATTCCAAGGCCCCCATGTGGCATATAGTGGCTGGAAGACCGGGGTAGCGCTCCAATAATCGTTTGAAATGTGCGATACCGACGAACTCATTGCCGACGGGACCCGTTCCCACATGCAGCTGCATGCGTTTGCCCTTGTCCTGCACCATCTCATAAAGCGGAAACAACCGCTCGTCATGGGGATAAAACCGCTGAACCAAAAATTGCAGTTTGAACCCGAGGATCCTGTCATGTGTCAGCAACTCGGCGGCCATTTCCAGCGAATTCTCGTCGCCGGGATGGTAGGCCGCAAAACAATAGAGGTCGTCGAACTTGTCAAGGACTTTCAGGTTCCATTCATTAAGCCGCGGCGCGACACCCTCACGGTGGGCGTAGTTTGAATATACTATCGTTCCGACTCCGCGGCTTCTTAAATATTCTATGCATTCCCTGTAGTACAGGTTGTGCAGGACCTTATATCCGTATTCGATAACAAACTGCTTCCATATGGCGTCGAATAAACGGTCGGGAAAAAGATGTACGTGAAAATCAACAATGGGGCTTGGCAAGCGGGCTGGATTCATTTTGGGGCCTGTGAAATCAGAGGTATCCTGCTGCCGATAAACCAAGGACTATAGCTGCTATGGCAAATGCCAGAGTTAGTCTGCCCAACCATCTGTGCATGACCTTTACCTGGGGGGTTCTGATCCTGAACTGCATAAAACCGATTGACGGGGTTATGACGGCGCCAAGGAGGGTAAGGACGCCCATACGGGCATGAAGAAAACCGAAATGAATCCCTGAAGAATTTTCCACAGCAATAACGGCAGCGGCCAATCCGGCCGACATGCATAAAGCAGCCGCTGTGCCGGAAGCCTTGTGAGCCTTAAGCCACCATCTCCTCTTGCGCATGAAGATCGCTATGAAAACGCCGGCCGTCATTAACAGAAAGCCGGCGGCCATAAGACCTATGTGAAGAAGGGCAGACACGGTATCTCAAGGTTTGGGTATGGATAAATCTGCTGTTTTTGATCCGAAGAAATTGCAGGACGCTTTTACTTCTATCCTGTCTCCCCCCGATGCCTGGATCTTGTAACTGTATTCATACTTATCCTTGCTCGGCTGGCTTTTATATTCATTGGTACTGACGACGGTCCCGTTCTTTTTGATCTCAACCTTGTTTATATAATGAGAACCGGGAGAAGGCGTTTTATGCGTGATCTTTACCGTCAATGTCTGCGACTCCTTATTAAAGGAGAGAGAGACATCCTGAGGCGCATGCGCATAGACGGCAACAGGGGTAATGATGAATATGCTCAGTATCAAACTGATGATCAGTGCCGATAAAAGATATTTTCCCTTCATGTTACGCTCCTTTTCTGCTGGGGTAAGGTTACAATTCGATTTCCATGTTTTGATGGACGGCAAAACATTTTATACGGCTTCGCCTGTCCTTAACTATACGCCGACAGTCTTTGACAATCTCATCCACGGCCTTGTCCGAGCGTTCCTGGTTGTGATGGAACAATCCGAAGTTCTTCACGCCCGCTTCCATCGCCAACTCCAAAGCGTCAAGATAAACGGAATGCCCCCATTTGTACGTCTTTTTATACTCTGCCGCCTTGAATTCCGCGTCATGGATCAGGAGATCCGCCCCCGTGGCGAATTTTCTGTAATCCTGATAATCAAGGCCGCCGGGATGTTTGTAAGTCAATTCGTTGTCTGTGAGAAATACGAAACTTTTCCCGTCTTCAACAAACTTATATCCCTCCCCTCCATTTGGGTGACTCAATGAAATCTGTGAGATGGCAGTGGATTTTATCGTGAACTCCTGCTCGCATGCCTCACGGTACACAATATTGGCTCTGATGCTTTCAAAATTGACCGGAAAATTCGGCGGCGCCAGCAGTTTTGAGAAAATCTGCTTCAAGGAGGTATGCGCATAAGGGCAGCCATAAACATTGATGGTTGTTTTCTTGAAATAGATAGGCTTGAAAAAAGGAAATCCCATTAAATGATCCCAGTGGGCGTGGGTCATGATCAGGTGATAATTAAAACGCCCTTCATGAATAAGACTGTTTCCCAATCTGCGCATTCCGGAACCTGCATCGACGATAATGATGTCATCCTGTTTGGTCCTGATTTCCATGCATGTTGTGTCACCACCATATTTGAGATATTCCTTTCCCGATACGGGAATGGAACCTCTTGACCCCCAACACCGAACAATCATTTTCCCTCCTTGCTGAAAAACCGTTCCCTGGCAATCCGTTCAGGCAAGTCGCAACAAGATGACAGGATGATATATTGATAAATCTTAAGCTCTTAAATACCCAGTAGGCCTTGCCTTGTCAAGAAATTAATATATACAATACCAATAAAATGCACTTGTCAAAAGGGGTATTCGTTGCTAATAAATGAGAAAAAAATACAAGGAGCGATAAGTGAGCGAGGGAATTTCCGATTACTCAAAATGGCTGGTCGATCTCAGGAGACACATGTGGATGGCCGGGGTGGAAACAGAACTGCGGAGACTGATATGGCAGATTGCCGTTACCGGAAAGTATATATCGGCAAAGATTCATGAATCAAATCGCAAACTGGCCGGATTAAAAAATATTTACGGTGAAGAACAGCTTGCTCTGGACAGGAGTGCGGATGAGATTCTTTTTGACCAGTTGAAACATTCCGGTTTTGTCAGGGAATATGCTTCAGAGGAGCGGGATGCAGTAATATCGGTAGGCAATGGCAGCGAACCATATGTTGTCACCGCCGACCCCCTTGACGGCTCTTCGCTGGTAGACACCAATCTGGCAATAGGAACGATCATCGGCATTCATAAGGATTCCGTATTTTCCACGGGCAGGAAGACAATGGTTGCCGCAATGTATATTACGTATGGCCCGCTTATTACCATGGTATATACTGCCGGAAAGGGAACCCATGAGTTTGTGTTAAACAGAGAAGGCGAGTATGTGCTGTCGCAGGAAAACATCAGGATGAAGGATAAGGGTTCAATCTACAGCGTAGGTGGACTGCGTCTTGAGTGGACCCCCGCTCATCTTAAATATGTCGAGTCTCTTGAATCGGGCGGCTATAAATTGAGATACAGCGGAGGGTTTGTCCCGGACATAAATCAGGTGCTGATAAAGCAGGGAGGCGTGTTTACATATCCGGCGCTTATAAAAAGTCCGCGCGGCAAATTGAGACTTCTTTTTGAACTGCAGCCCATGGCCCTCATAATAGAACATGCCGGCGGCAAGGCCACTGACGGCCTGTCCGATATTCTTGATATATCAGTAACCGAGGTCGGGCAGCGCAGCCCGATATATATAGGTAGCAAATTTGAAGTTAATAAGGTGAAAGAGTATTTGGCAAAATAATATACCAGGGGGTTCTGATGGTTTTAGAAAATATCGATCAGTTGAAAAAAAGTATCGCAGGTATCTTGATTATCGAAAATGATGATGTTCGGGTGAAGGATGAGGGCCGCTTGCGGGAGGCCCTCATCGATGATTTGATATACACGGCGGTGTTCAGTCCATGCTCCGATACGATGAAAGCGGCCGGATGGCTCATAAGGCGCGCCGGTGCCGCCCTGGGGATTTATTCCTCGTCCATTCAGTCTTTTTACGAAGCAATGGGGCGGGGCGAAGTTTCCGGATTGACCGTGCCGGCAATAAACATCCGCGCCCTTACCTATGATGTCTCCCGGGCGATATTCAGCGCAGCCATGAAGGACAAGGTCGGGGCTATTTTATTTGAAATCGCCCGTTCAGAGATTGACTACACGGCACAGAGGCCCGTCGAATACACAAGGGCAGTCACGGCGGCAGCCATCAAGACAGGTTACCGGGGGCCTTTGTTTCTTCAGGGAGATCATTTCCAGGTTAATGCCGGAAAGTATGCAAAGGACAGCAACAAAGAGGTAACGTTTGTAAAGGATCTGATTTGGGAGGCTATAGATGCCGGTTTTTATAACATCGATATCGACACCTCCACTCTGGTTGATCTCTCAAAGCCGACAGTCATGGAACAGCAGTATCTCAATTACAGTCTTGCGGCAGAACTGACGGTGCTGATTCGCGACCTGGAGCCCGCGGGCATTGAGATTTCTGTCGGCGGCGAGATTGGCGAGGTCGGAGGCAAGAACAGCACTGTAGAGGAGCTTAAGGCATACATGGATGGTTATCTGGACAGCCTGAAAAAAATCGATGCAAACATGAAGGGCATAAGCAAGATCAGTGTGCAGACAGGAACTACCCACGGCGGTGTTCCCATGCCGGATGGAAGCATCGCCAGCGTCAAGCTGGATTTCGATACCCTGGGGGTTCTTTCCAAAACGGGGAGATCTGTATATGGCCTGGCGGGGGCAGTGCAGCATGGTGCATCGACACTGCCGAACGAGGCATTCGACAGATTTCCGGCCGTCGGTACCGCCGAGATACATCTTGCCACGGGCTTTCAGAATATCATTTATGACAGCAGGCATTTTCCCCGGACTCTCAGACAGAAGATCTACGATTACATCGGCAGCAATTTTGCCTCGGAGAAAAAGGAGAAAGATACGGAAGAACAGTTCATATACAAAACACGCAAGAAGGGGTTTGCACCGTTCAAGAGGGAATTGTGGGAACTGCCTTCGTCTGTACGCGCCGCAATCGGAGCGGAACTAGAGAATCAGTTTGCATTCCTTTTCGAAAAGCTGAATATGGGAAATACTGCGGAACTGGTTAACAGGTATGTAAAACCGGTTGATGTTCCGGTAAAGAAACCGGATACTTTAAGCTGAACTTTATAGTCAAGCCGGGGGCGCCTTCAGGGGCGCTCCTCCGGCGAGCAGGCCCTTTCGATTTCCCGCCAGAGAATATCCCTGCCTTCTCCCGTTGCAGAAGAAAAAAGTACAGGTTCTGAATCCACCGGCATGCCCAGGGTGTTGCGGATCAATTGATATCGGTTCCGGCGCTGGTTTTTGGACAGCTTGTCCACCTTTGTCAAAACAATAATGGCAGGAATTTCATAATGCCTAAGCCATTCGATAAGAGCAAAATCTTCCTTTCCGGGATCCCGCCTGATGTCCATGATCATCGTCACGAGTCTCAATTGCCTGCTCTCCCTGAGATATGATTCTATCATGGGTCCCCATTTCCTCTTTACAGATTCCGGGACTTTGGCATAACCGTAGCCCGGCAGATCAACAAACAGACAGCGGTCCCGGATAAGGAAAAAGTTGATAAGCTGCGTGCGTCCCGGCGTATTGCTGATGCGCGCCAGGTTTTTTCTATGCACGAGGGTGTTTATCAATGATGATTTTCCGACGTTGGATTTTCCGGCAAAGGCAACTTCAGGAAGCCCGGTTTCAGGATATTGAGAAGGTGTTGTAGCCGATTTGATGAATTCTGCCGTAATCGCTTTCATAATGGTCATTCGCGCTCAAAGGATATACCGTATTTCTCCAGCTTCCTTTCAAAAGTAGGGCGGGATATTCCCAGCATCTCGCAAAGCTCACCTTTGTTTTTACCGACGGATGATCCGATGACCTTCTTCATGTATCTCTCTTCCAATTCATCAAGAGTCAGCCAGCGGCCGTCTGCCTTGAAATCGTCACCCATGAGCCCCTTTTTAACTGTCCTGCCCTGGTTTATATCCAGGGATAATTCGGGGAAGTCAATCTTGCCCAGAATCTGGCTTTTGGTCACTACTACCGCTCTGACCAGCAGGTTCTCCAGTTCTCTGACGTTTCCCGGCCATGAGTATTTCATAAAGGTGTTCATCATTTCATCTGAAATTCCTATGACCCGTTTATGCAGGTCTTTGTTTATCTTGGTAAGGAGGTAATCTACAAGCAGGGGAATGTCATCCGTCCTCTCACGCAGCGGAGGTATTCTTATGGATAGGATATTGAGGCGGTAATAAAGATCATCGCGGAATCTTCCATCCTGGACCATACTTTTCAGGTCCTTATTGGTTGCCGCTATGATTCTGGCATTTACCTGCACCCTGTCTTTGCCGCCAACCCTTTCAAACTCCATCTCCTGAAGAACCCTGAGAAGCTTTGCCTGAAGATTTAAAGACATCTCACTGATTTCGTCGAGAAACACCGTTCCATGTCTGGCAAGTTCAAACTTCCCCAGCTTTCTTGAAATTGCGCCCGTGAAAGAGCCCTTTTCATGTCCGAAGAGTTCTGATTCAAGCAGGGTTTCCACTATGGCAGAGCAGTTGATTGCAATGTAGGGTTCATCACGCGATGTGTTGTGATGGATCACCTTGGCGATTAATTCTTTACCTGTTCCGCTTTCTCCCTGGAGAAGCACAGTGGTCTTGCTCTGTGAAACGACGCCGATCGTCTTGAAAATTTCCCTCATCTCCCTGCCGACGCCGATAATGTCACCTACCTTGTACTGGCGTGAAGGCTCCATGAGCAGCCCGTCGATCTTCTTTTCCATCTCCAGTGTTTTTAAAGCCTTTTTGATGGCCATATCGAGCTCATCTACATTAACCGGCTTGTGTATATAATCGAAAGCCCCACCCTTCATTGCCTTGATTGTGGATTCCATGTCATGATGAGCGGTAATCATTATTACTTTGATCGTTTCACTTTCCTCCCTGAGGTCCTCCAGTACTGTAAAGCCGTCAATATCCGGGAGCCGTATGTCCAGTATGACCACATCAGGAGAATGCTTTACATATGCATTAAGTCCCTCTGTGCCCGTTTCAGCAACAACCACCTTATACCCTTCTTCAGTCAGGTAAAGATCAAGGGTTTCTCTTATGGAACTGTCGTCATCGATAACCAGAATTTTTGACATGATTAGTCCTTCTTATGCCGTAAAAGGTTTTATTGACTATTCAAAGGGAAGCGTCACCAGCACCTTTGTCCCATTACCCTTTCTGCTTTGTAATTCGATTGTTCCTCTGTGAAGGTCAATGATTTTTTTTACCTGGCTGAGCCCAAGTCCTGTCCCGTAGCTTTTTTTAGTGAAAAACGGATTAAAGAGATAAGGGATGTCCTGTTCATCAATTCCGCATCCGTTGTCTTCGATGGTTATAAAGACCGTATTGCTGTTTTTATCCAGAGACGCAGAAATTGTCAGGATTCCATCCATGTTCATTGCATCGATGGCATTGCGGTACAGGTTCAAAAAGGTCTGCTCCAGCATGGCCGCATCAACCATGAGCGGTGGAATGTCCTCCAGTTCCGTTTTTATTTTAATATGCTTGTCTTCGATCAGTTTTTCAGCCATAGCCAGTGCGTGCTCTGCTATGCTGCTTATCCTGGCGGCCTTCCTGACAGGATCCGTAGGCTTGGCATAAATAAGCACATCATTTACCAGGGCTTCCAGATGCTCCACTTCTTTCAAGGCAATCACAAACCTTTTCTCATCGTTCCCCTTGGGCTGCATGCGCTTTACCAGTATCTGAAGACTCATCTTGATAGATGACAGGGGATTCCTGATTTCGTGCGCGATGCCTGCGGATAATTGTCCGATGGCCGCCAGTTTCTGGCTCTCATAGAATTTCTTTTCAAGATTTTTGAACTCGGTGATGTCTCTCTGCACGATAACATAACGGTTCGCGTTGCGCACGCGCTGGCATGTGATCAGGAGATTTCTCGCAGTGCCGTCTTGCGACTTGACTTCGATTTCATGCGGATTATAAATTCCTTTCTTGGCTTCTTCCCACATCGAAATAATAACTTCACGGTGTTCCGGATCAATGATGTCGGTGAAGTGTCTGCCTTTGATCCGATCCGATGCAAGGTTGTTTTTACCCTTTACATCTCTGCTTATGTAATGAATGATGCCATCGCTTCCGACGTCAAAGAGCGTATCCGGCGAGCTCTCCACAATAGACAGGAGGTAATTATAAAGAGATTCGATTTCCTTGCGAAGCGTTACATTTTCAGTGACCTCATTTTCCAGTGTTTCAGCATACTCTCTAAGATTGCTTGCCATGTCATGTTCTTTCGATACATCCTGCAGTGTTTCAATGGCAGCGACGATCTCACCCTTTTCATTATATATGGGAGCGGCAAGAAAATAAAGATGGCGGGGTTTGCCCCCAAGACTGCTGTAGTAATCCCTGGCTTCATAGGCGCCTGCGACAGTTTCCGATTTTTTTACCTTCTTTTTCCCGTAATATGTAGTCAGTCCTTCAATGTCCTGATCAAGGATCAGATCGACAATCAGAGGTCTTTTGTTGGAATAGAACGGCTGGTAATGTCTGTCCGTGCCGACCATTTCGCCTGCATCGAGTCCGGTCAGTTCCGCACAGGCCTTATTCCATAAAATAACCTTGTGTTCTTTGTTGACGACGAAGGTCGGTATGGGTGACCCTTCAATGATTCCTTCAATGGTTTTCTTTTCTCCGATCAATTCCTCCTGGGAAATTTCCAGACGTCTGGACATTTCAACCTCTTTAGAAACATCCTGAAGGGTCTCGATTGCGGCGACGATTTCACCTTTTTCGTTATAGATGGGAGCGGCCAGGAAATACAGATGTCGGGGCTTGCCGCCGAGGTTTTCATAGAAGTCTCTGGCCTCATATGCGCCTTCAACGGTCTCCGATTTTTTTGCTTTCTTTTTCCCGTAGTATGTGGTCAGGCCTTCTACGTCCTGATCTATTATCAAATCAACGATGAGGGGTCTTTTCTGTGGATAAAAAGGCTCGTAATGCCTGTCGGTGCCGATCATTCCCCCGGCGTCGAGACCGGTCAGTTCCGCACATGCCTTATTCCAGAAAATGACCTTGTGCTCTTTATTCACGACAAAGGTGGGTATGGGTGAGCCTTCGATAGTTCCCTCGCCGGTTTTCTTTTCCCTGATGAGTGCCTCCTGGGAAATTTCCAGACGCCTGGACATTTCGACTTCCTTCGATATGTCCTGAAGGGTTTCAACGGCTGCTATAATGTTTCCTCTTTCATCAAAAATGGGTGCCGCAAGAAAATAAAGGTGGCGGGGTTTGCCGCCGAGGTTTTCATAGAAGTCTCTGGCCTCGTATGCGCCTTTTACAGAATCCGACTTCTTGACCTTTTTTTTACCGTAGTATTCCGAGAGACCTTCTATGTCCTGATCAATAATAAGATCTGCGATAAGAGGTCTTTTGTTTGGATAAAAAGGCTGGTAGTGCTTGTCTGTGCCGATCATTTCCCCGGCTTCCAGCCCTGTCAGCTCCGCACAGGCCCTGTTCCAGAGCATTATCATGTGATTTTTATCCACGACGAAAGTTGGTATGGGGGAACCTTCTATAATGCCTTCGATTGTGTTTTTCTCCCGAACAAGCTGTTCCTGCCATACTTTTCGTTCTCTTAACCGCTTGAGTTCGGCCTCGATACTCAAACGTTTTCTTCCGGAACTCACCACTGTTATGCTTGCTATCAAAACAATTATTATCAGTGCTATGGCACCGAGCATTATGTGAGAAAAAGTTCTGCGTACGAGAGAGATGACTTTTTCATAAGGAGTTACAACGACGATTGTCCATTTCTCGAGGCCGAGATTTATGGGCGCATATGTGATAAGGTTTCTTTCCACAGAGCCGGGTTCCTTTTCCAGTTGACAGTCTATATGGCCGTCTTTTCCGCTCGGCAAATATTCCCTTACCTTTTTTCTTTCTGCCCCTATAAAAATAGAAATATTGTCTATATGTTTGCCCATAAGAGATTTGTCAGGGTGTTCAATCAAGATGCCGTCATCGTCGACGACCCAGTATTCACTGGTCTGATTTTCCTTGATGGGTTTCACGTATCGGTCAATAATTGTATTAAGGGAAAGAGTTGCGATGACCACCCCGGAAGACCGCCGGTCGGCACTTTGAACAGGCACCGCTATGACAATAGACTTAAAGGCACTTTTTGCAGCGGTGTTTCCCTGTTCCGTCAATGTTTGAGATGGCCCTATGTAGGGATTTTTTGTTTTTCTTGTCTCTTTGAAAAAATCGTATCTGCTGAAGTCTCTGTTGCCTTTCTCCCGGAGATACTGAGTCGGGTAGCCTGCCGTCATATTGCCGTGCGAATCGATTTTAGCGATAAATAATACCTTTCCGTCCAGATCATCATATATTACCTTCATGCTTGCCTTTGACTCTTCTATCCATTTATCATCTCTTAAGACAGGAAGTCTTGACAGCAGAATCATGCTTTTTTCTATACCGATGATGAGATCTTCAATGCCCGCAGCGGTGCCTTTGGCCATGGCAATCTGCTGCTGTGAAAAATGCCTGACCAGTTCCTGCTCCCTTGCCCGGTTAATTGTTATCGCTAGAATGAGAATGAGGATTATTATTGTGGCTGTGGTAAGCCAGATGGAAACCGTTGTGCTTAATCTGAAAATTCCTCTTTCTTCGAGATTCTGATCCATGATGTCTTTCGATTAGTGATTTTAGGACTGCATCAATCTTTGTTTTCCTTCTGTTGCCGCGAATCTCTGACAGCAATGAGAACATAGACTGATACAGCAGCGGCGAGTGAAACAATCAGATTAATCAAGCCGCTTTCAATGCCTATGACTCTCTCACAAATAAGCCAGACTACCAGATAGGTTACAGCGGTTAATATTTCTTGCATCCAATAACCTCTCTTAAAGTGAATTTTGTTAGCAACAACCTGTTCCCTGAATTGTTTTTCGCTTTGCGGATTTTTTGATACTAACCATCTAACCTCAAATTATCAACGTGAATTTGCCATCATACAATATTCATTTCTTATTCCTTATAACATAGCATTCTAAATAAATGGAAAACCCTTTTTTACTTTTTGTTAAATTTGGGACGAGAATTTATCGAAATGTTAAATTCAGATAAAATACTGGTCAACACCGATGAAATTCGCTATAAAACAATAGCCAAGTTTTTCCAAGTGGATAGGCCGTGATATGTCGGGGCGGCAGTCATTGGCATAAGTATTGCTAAATGTGAGTTCGTTTTGAATGTTTTCCTTTCGCTTGGACATATTAATATGTTACAGGAAGGTAAATAGAAAAATCATTTTAAGATCATTAAGGAAAGGAGAAAAGAAGATGTTAAGGAAATTTGGGAAAAAGATGTATTATTTAATTGCCACGATGGCAGCTGTGTTGGTCAGCTCTCCGCTTGCCTATGCCGCGGAAGCGCTTCCCACAGGAGAGTCTTATGTTAAGGTTCTATTCAGTATCGGTGCGATGGTCGGTGCGGGATTTGCGATTGGTCTGGGCGCAATCGGAGCTGGTGCAGGTATTGGTAATGCAGCAAATGGAGCCTGCCAGGCAGTCGGACGTAATCCTGGGGTTCAGGGAAAGATCATGACAGTCATGCTGGTCGGTATGGCCATGGCAGAGTCTGTTGCCATCTATGCTTTGGTTGTTTCTTTGGTCCTTCTCTATGCAAACCCCTACAAGTCGTTTTTTTTGGGTTAATCCGGGATTAAATTAACGTCAAAATAAACAGAACAGTTAGGGGGAATAAAGAATGTCAGAAACAAAAAAAGATAAGCAGCTATTTACTGTGGCGAGAGTTTTCTTCCTGCTTATCGTCATCCCCTTATCACTGATGGCTATTCTTATTGCCAACGGAATCTTCAAGTTAGGGGATACGGCAAAAGAGCGTGCCGTTGCCGTCTCGGACCAAAAATCCCAGGAAGAAATCAAAATGCGTGCAAGCAACGTTGCCGATGAGGTTGCTAACTTCCTTACTGAGCGTAAAAAGGATGTGATGATCTCTACGATTATACCGGCAACCGAATCTGCATACAAGCAGTTTGTCAACCAGAACAAAAAGCCGCTCTGGGTGAAGGAAAATAACAACATTAAGCAGATCCCTGAGTTTCTTTATGCGGAAATGACTCTGATCGACAAGCAGGGCAATGAAGTGATCAAGATTGTGAATGGCGAAGTGGCGCCTAAGTCGAAATTGACAAATGTATCTGTTCCCGCCAATACAACCTTTAAAAGTGAAGATTATTTCAACCAGGCAAAGAGCTTGAACAAGGATGAAGTATACGTATCCAATGTCACCGGCTGGTATGTCAATAAAGCCGATTATCAAAAGGGCAAGCGCTTTGCCGGTGTGGTTCGTTTTGCCGCGCCGGTTTTCGGGAAGGAAGGTTTTTCAGGAGTGGTGGTTTTATCGCTGGATGCAAGGCACCTTGCAGCGTATACAGACCATGTCGTTCCGACCTCGGCCACGCCCGTGTATGAGGCGGATGTTGCGTCAGGAAACTACACGTATATGGTCGACAACCGGGGATTAATGGTCTCGCATCCCGCCGATTACCATATAGCGGGGTTGTACCCTGACGGAACGCCTGTTCCTCCATTAACCGATCAAACAAAAGACGCCATGGTTAAAAAAGGCGAGGAGGTCTTGAACCTCAATTTGCTCGGTTACATGGATCCGGCGCTGCCCGGAGTTGCGAAGGATGCTTCCTCCGGAAAAGCGGGGATGAAGACATATAAATTTGGCGGACACACCAAATTTGTTGCCTATGCGCCCATTAAATTTTATTCGTCGAACTTGCCCAAACCGGCCGGCTTCGGATGGGTTGGTATGGGTATAGATGTGGATAAATTTAATGAAGTGGCCTCTGCTACGGCTAAAAAGATTCAGGAAGAGTCAAAGGCATGGATTACAACAATCACTCTGATAATCATAATTTCTGTTGTTCTCCTGTTCTTCATCCTGGCGATTTTGGCAAGGGGTATTACTCGTTCCATCGAGGCAGAAGTCCCTGCAGGAGCGCAGGAAGCAGGTTTGAAGTATGATGACGATGAAGACGATAAATAATTTTTAATCACCTAAACAAAGATAAAAGCCGGGGAACAATCCCCGGCTTTTTTTTGTGCGCGGCCGGCAGTGAGGCATATAAAAATTGACTTAAACCACTAAAACTGGTACACACGACACGCATTACCAACCGGTAATACCCAGAAATTTTCACCAGGAGGAACCCCATGAAAGAAGGTAAATTTATCCTGTGGTTAGACGAAATTGAACTGTCGGATCTTCCTCAGGTAGGCGGCAAGAACGCCTCGCTGGGAGAGATGATTAAAGAGCTGAGCTCAAAAGGTGTTGATATCCCGCACGGATATGCGATTACATCATATGCCTATCGATATTTAATTTCATCGGCACATCTTGAAGAAAGAATAAGGGAAACACTATCTGATCTGGATACACATGATATTCAGAATCTCAAGGAGCGCGGCAGCAGAATTCGCTCGCTTATTTACAATGCGGAAATGCCTGAAGATTTGAAAGCGGAAATAGTCAAGGCATACAGAAAGCTCTGCTCGGAATATGGAGACAATACAGATGTCGCCGTCAGAAGTTCAGCCACGGCGGAAGACCTGCCGGATGCAAGCTTTGCGGGACAGCAGGAGACATATCTGAATGTGACGGGAGAAGAAGCGCTCCTGGATGCCTGTAAGAAGTGTTTTGCCTCTCTGTTTACCGATCGTGCCATTTCCTATCGAGTGGACAAAGGGTTCGATCACATGACGGTATTCCTATCTATTTGCGTCCAGAAAATGGTGCGCTCCGACCTGGCCTCATCGGGCGTTATCTTTTCCATTGATACGGAAACCGGATTCAAGGATGCAATCCTGGTCACCGGGTCCTATGGTCTGGGGGAAACCGTTGTTCAGGGAACAGTCAACCCGGATGAGTTTTATGTTTTCAAACCGACTTTGAAAAAAGGTTTTAAACCGATTATTCAGAAAAAGCTGGGTACAAAAGAGATCAAGATGATTTATGCATCAGGTGATGGTGAGGCTGTGGAAACAGTTCCCGTTCCGGCTGAAGATCGGAGAAGGTTCTCTCTGGCTGATGAGCAAATTTTGACACTGGCACGCTGGACATCCATAATTGAGGATCACTATTCTAAGCAGGCCGGCTACTTCAAACCTATGGATATTGAGTGGGGTTTGGATGGCAGGACCAATAAGCTTTTCATTTTGCAGGCGAGACCGGAGACCGTTCAATCCCAGAAAGATGCCAATGTTTTGGAAAGCTATGTTTTATTGGAGCAAAAGACACCGATCGTAACAGGAACTGCGGTTGGCTCGAAAATAGGCGCCGGCGAAGTTAATGTCATAGAGAAAGTAGAGCAGATTAAAAGTTTTCAGAAGGGGCAGGTGCTTGTAACAGATATGACCGACCCGGACTGGGAGCCTGTCATGAAAATCGCTGCGGCAATTGTTACAAATAAGGGTGGAAGAACCTGCCATGCGGCGATAGTAAGCCGCGAATTGGGAGTTCCCTGTATCGTGGGAACTGCGGATGGTACAACAAATCTCCGGAATGTGAAGGAAGCCACGGTGTCATGTGCAGAAGGCGAGGTGGGCAAGGTTTACGAGGGGATTCTTAAGTTTGATGTACAGCGGGTAAATGTTCAGGGCATGAAAAGGCCGAAAACGAACATCATGATGAATGTAGGTAATCCGGACGATGCCTTGAGTCTGGCAGCGATCCCCAATGATGGCATCGGACTTGCGCGGCTTGAATTCATCATTAACCAGTTCATCCGCATCCACCCCATGTCCCTGATCCAGTTTGATAAAGTGACGGACCCCAGCATTCGCAAGGAAATCGAACAGCTCACATACGGTTACCGCAATATGCCGGATTTCTTTGTTGATAAACTGGCGCAAGGGGTTGCTAAAATTGCGGCTGCATTCTGGCCGAATGATGTCATTGTGCGCATGAGCGACTTCAAGAGCAATGAATATGCAAACCTGATCGGCGGTAAATTCTTTGAACCGGAGGAAGAGAATCCCATGATTGGATTCAGAGGCGCATCCCGGTACTATGACGACAAATATAGAGAGGCTTTTGCCCTTGAATGCGAGGCGATGAAGAAAGTTCGCAACGAAATGGGATTGACCAATGTTATTTTAATGATCCCGTTCTGCAGAACCGTTCAGGAAGGCGAACGTGTCGTATCGGTTATGAAGCAGCGGGGACTGGTGCGGGGTGAAAATGGTCTGCAGATTTATATGATGGTTGAGATACCAAGCAATGTCATTCTAATCGAAGAATTTGGAAAGGTCTTCGATGGATTCTCCATCGGTTCAAATGACCTGACACAGTTAACCCTCGGGTTGGATAGAGACTCGTTTCAGGTCGCCCATATTTTTGATGAACGTAATGCGGCAGTCATGGAACTGATCAGGTCCGCTATAACCACATCAATAAAGATAGGCAAGAAAATCGGTATATGCGGGCAGGCGCCCAGCGACTACCCCGAATTTGCCAGATTCCTTGTTGAATGCGGCATCAGCAGCATTTCTCTCAATTCGGATACGGTGATAAAGACGACACTTGAAATCATTGATACAGAAAAAAGTCTGGGCATCGGCCTTGGGAAGGCCAAGGGCAAAAAAAAGAAGCTGCCGGCGAAAAAAGTGGTGGCAAAGAAGGTTGCGGCCAAGAAAGCGGCAGTTAAAAAGACGGCAGCCAAAAAAGCAACGGCCAGGAAAGTTGCAGTTAAAAAGACAGTAGTAAAAAAGGCAGCGGCTAAAAAGACGGCAGCAAAAAAAGCGGCAGTAAAGAAGACAACAGCCAAGAAGATGACAGCGAAGAAAGCAGCAGTAAAGAAAACGACAGCAAAAAAGACAGCGATTAAAAAGACGGCACCTAAGAAAGCGGCAATAAAAAAAGCTGTAGCTAAAAAATCTGCTGTTAAAAAAGTGGCGGTCAAGAAAGCCGCGCCCAAAAAGAAAGTAACAAAGAAGAAATAAAAAACAGTTATCTGTTTAAGCCGGGGAGCGCCATACGGGCACGACGGAATAGCAGAGAATAAAAAACAACCTTTGAACTAAAAAAACCCCACCTGCTTAAAGCAGCCGGTGGGGTTTTTAAATCAGTCGTAATAGAAAACGACATCGTCACTGTTTCAGTTCAGGTCAACATCTGCATAGTAGAATTTTAGAATATCCGCGAAAGACAATCCCTGCTTTGCCATGATATATGCTCCCCACTGGCTCATTCCAACACCGTGTCCTGACCCCCTGCCTCGAAAAGTGACAGAGTTGCCGTTCGATAAAATCTGAAATAGAGTGCTTTTTATTAAAGCCGGGTTCATCTTCATCCGGAAATCGTTTCCGTGAAGAACAGTGCCGCCTTTTTGTCCTGTGATCCTTATTCTATTGGCTCTTCCTGAAGGACTTGTCTCTGATATCTCCAACTTCTCTATGACGCCTATATCTATGCCTTTTTTCGACAGGATCTGAGATATTGCATCAAGGCCTAAAGATTTTTCCCACAAAACATGGGGAGCGATTGAACTGTATTCATCTTTCACTGATTTAAGGTACGGAATATCAGTTGTCCATGCGGATTTTGCATCTTCGGTCATACCGCCGCTGTTTGCATGGAAATATGCCAGAATCGGCGTGCCCCTGTAGGCAAGTATTTTCCCTTTTGTGTTTTTGACCGCCTGGTTGGTGACCGGAGTTTCAGACTTGATTCCGCCATAGACCTGGAAGCTTGTTGAAGCTGATACATCATAATCCTTTTGTCTGCTTTTTGCCTTGTGATAAAGCACAAATGAACGTGCTGCAACGGCTTGGGCCTTCAGCGCCTCTATAGGCCATTGCGGCGACATCTCCTTCGGCACGACTCCCTGCAGATAATCTTCAAGGCCTACATCATTGATTACAAGGAGATTTCTGTTTGCACCTTTTATGATATGCAGATTCCCTCTGTATGGATTACCGTTCACCTCAAGAAAATACCCCTGCGGCGGTTTCATTATTACGGAGTTTGAGGCCAGAGGTTTATTATTCGCTTTTAAGTTTTCCTCCCCTGCATATAATGTTACCGCTTTAAAAGCATCTTCACCCCTTTCACTGATCTTGAATGGCTTTCCGGAGGTAATGCGAACTTCCTGAATGCCGGAAAGAAGCAGGACGCGAACATCTTCTGCCGGTAATTTAATCTCCTTCTTTTCATCTCTATTGCTGTCACCGGCAATTTTCGAATTGTCGGCTTTAGGGCATGCTGAAATCATAAATTCCGCCGTTTCGCGGCGTGTGCCGTGAGGATATTTTTTAAGATATTCACGAAAATTGTAGAGCGCTTCCGGGTACTGTTTTTTTTCAAAAAAAATCATCCCCGAATTAAATATGGCATTTTCGACGGCAGATGTCTGACTGTATTGTTTTTTTACTAACCAGTATTTCTTTAAAGCTGTATCGTAATCGCTAAGATAATAACTGTAAATATTCGCGATATTCAGTATGGCTTGAGCTATGGTTTCCGAGTCACCGGCTTTGTCTATGATATCCTGATAAGCACCGACAGCCTCCAGATAGTATCCATTTTCCATAAGCACGTTTGCAGACGCAGCCTCTTTTCGGGCGTCATAGGCAAGGGATATATCCTTCGATGCAATAAATAACAAGATCAGAGCAAGAATGCTTGAGGATATTTGTTTTCTAGTAATCATCCTGTTAATTCCGTAGTGGAGAAAATGATCATTGACAGGCGGTAAATATCATATTTTTTCTGTTAGTGCATGGAAATACAGGATTAACATCAAAAAGCGCAGTGAAGGCGTTTTTTTTAGACCTTTTGGGAAAAATCTGATAAGCAGTTTCCGCATTGAAAGTACAGCTTGATGATTTAAGAAATATCTTCTTAGTGGTGCAGACATTAGACGTGGGGAATTTGTTGGATAACAAACATAATAAAATGAACAGTGCATGGGTATGGGTCAATTCATCGTATCAGATTCCGGATATGATAAGGGATGTGAAGAATTCGTCCCTGTTGTGTATGGATACAGAATATGACTCCTTCAGATACTTTTTTGACAAATTGTGCCTGATACAAATCAATACGGGAGAAGTTACATATCTTATAGATCCTCTCAGCAATATCGATTTGTCTTTTTTGGAAGATGTTTTAAACAGTTCCGACGTGCTGAAGGTTATTCATGCCGGTGACAATGACATAAGGCTTCTTAAAAGGGATTATGGCTTTATCTTCAGAAATATTTTCGACACGCACAGGGCGGCTTCCATGCTGGGTTGTCATTACCTTGCCCTTTCTGCGCTGATTACCCAGTATCTAGGTATAGACTTTACAAAGAAAAAGAAGATACAGCGTTCACAGTGGGATGTTCGCCCCTTGAGCGAACAGCAGTTGGAATATGCAGTTCAGGATACAGCTTACCTCTCAGCCTTGTATAAGGTGTTGGAAAACGAAATAAGAAACAAAGGCCTGAAGGAAGAGGCCGAGAAACATTTTGAACATATAGCTTCATTAACCTGGCATGAGAAAAGCCTGGATCCTCGGGGGCATAGAAAGATACAGGGCTATTCCGCTTTGAATGCGGAGCAGAAAAAGCGTCTCAAGGACGTATATGTCTGGAGATACAAGAAAGCCCGGGAAATTAACCGGGCTATCTTCATGATACTCTCAAATGCAAATCTTTTAGAGATATCCAAATCGGAAATAAAAACCATTGATGATCTTGCCGGGATTATGCCTTCTGAAAAGGTTTCTCAATACGGCAGTGATTTGTTGGACGTCATAAACGTTATTTAATGGGCCACTCCCCTCTCTCTTTCAATACCTCCTTGTAAACTTCGAGAGCTTCGTTTACAGCCGGCATTCCTGCATATGTTGCCACCTGGAAAAAGATCTCAGCCAGTTTCTTTGGATCACATCCGACGTTTAACGCGGCATTTACGTGCAGCTTGAGTTCGCCTGTTGCTCTCAGGGCGGCCAGCATAGCGCAGGCAACCATTTGCCTTTCCGGCAGCGTCAGGACAGTTCTGGAATAAAGATTCCCGGTGATGAATCTTGAAAAATCATTGGCGAGATCTTTATCATATTCGCGCCACATGAGATAAGGGGGATCCATCTTAACCCCTTTGCTAAACAGCTTTTTTGCGGTCTCCTGGGTTCTTTTGTTCACTTCGTCGCTCATTTTGCAGTTCCTTTCTAATATTAATTTTTCTTAAGCCTTAAAACGCTTCCACATAAGACTTTTGATTATGTCATCCTGCCTCATCATTCGCAGTTCCCGAATGGACGCTATTTGGTCAAAAAAATGTCTTTATCCTTGTCCTGAAAATATATTTGCCCGTATTTTCCCTTGGCCGCTGAATCATAGATCTCTTCGCCTTTTTGCCTGCATGCTGCACATGAACATCTGGGGATGATTACGGCATAGATGCGGTCACCCCTGTCAGACATCGAATCTATCATTACGAGACCGCCGCATTCATCACAGATGCGGACAATTTCCTCCTGCTGTTCACTGATGCCGTCGGTGTCATAGTATATACCTTTGCGGCGGCTTGCGAATTGTGCATTGCCGACCAGCTTTTCTTTCAGGGCTTCACGACCCTTCCAAAGCTTGTAAATGTCTGCCACGCCCTTCTCGATTTTACGGCTCACTTCATCGGTCTGCCTCAGTGTTGCGGGGTTGTAGTCCGGTTCCCTAACTTGACTGTAGTCTATGCCGGCCATGGCCAGAATAATTCCCACATTGATGTAGGGAAGGGCATTTTCGATGGAGTATCCGCCTTCCAGAACAGCAATGTCGGGTGACAGTCTGTCATTCAGCGTTGCGTAACCCTGAGCGGTAAAATGCATATTGGTTATGGGATCTGTATAGTGATTATCCTGTCCCGCTGAATTTATAACCAGATCAGGTTTGAATTCATCCAGAATTGGCAGTATGGCATTATCCAGAACATACAGAAATCCCTCCTCCGATGTCCTGGGCGGCATGGGAATGTTAATGGTGGCACCCAGCGCATTTGGCCCGCCGAATTCATCGTGGAAGCCGCTTCCCGGATACAGGGTGCGTCCATCCTGGTGTATTGATATGCACAGAGTGTTCGGGTCATTCCAGTATATATCCTGTGTGCCGTCGCCATGATGGCAGTCTGTATCCACAATGGCGATTTTTTCCACGCCATAGTGCTTTCTGATGTATTCGACCATGACTGCTTCGATGTTGATGTTGCAGAATCCTCTCGCTCCGTGAACAACCAGCATCGCATGATGACCCGGCGGCCTTACCAGTGCAAAGGCGTTGTCCACCTCTTTCTTCATGACCTTGTCGGCAGCGGTAATTGCTCCTCCCGCTGATATGAGGTGTGACTCGGTAACCACGCTGCTGGCGTCAGGCACGCAAATATGAGTCCGGTTAATGTCCTCAAATGTTGCCAGTCCCGGTTTATACTCTATGATGTTGTCAAAATCGAGCAGACCCTCTTCCACGACCTGATCCTGTGTATAAAGCAGACGTTCCTCTCGTTCAGGATGGGTGGGTGAAATAGCCCAATCGAAAGCGGGAAAGAAAATCAAACCCGTGCGCCTTTTTTTTGTCATAAAGTATCTTCCATCCTGGCGCCTGAAATAAGCCCCGGTTTGATCTGAAGTTTTATCCTGATGTTTTTACCCGACGTATAGAAACCTTTGACCATATTGAATTCCTGTGATTCAACCACTTCAATTTCAATATCCTCTTCGTTGGCTCCCATGCGAATGGCTTTTTCCTTTAACTTCTCCCTGCCGATTCTTATTGCGTCCTGGCGTGAGAAACGTGAAGATATGCTTGAGTGATGCCCCTCTTCGCCGATTGCCATTATTTTCTGTTCCGTATCGGCTAAGATTGTAATCTCGGCTGTTGTTCTCGCAAGCGCTGCACCGATTGCATTGGCGACTTCTGCGTTTTGGGGGATGTGTATCCGGCAGTTCAGCAATTCACCAAGACGGGGTGCCATCGCTTCTGCAGGTCCCCCAACGACGTAAGCTGTTTTAGGAGCGAGAGTCTTCCCCTCCAGCAGCTCGTGAATCGTATAAACAGGTTTATTATTTATTTCATTGAGCATTTCTTTGACATTAAACACAATCTTCTGACATGTTTCTTCCAGTATGGCCTTTGCCGTCTCTTCAAGAGAAACATTCATCTGCCCGGAAATATCTGATAAAGCGTTTTCTGCTTTTTCTCTGTTTCCTAAGTCTGTCAATCCCAGAATGATCATTGCGTCTGTCGGTGTCGGGTAAGGACCGCCCAGAGCGGCGGCCATGCCTTCTCTTTCCGGTCCGATTTTCAGCCTGTTATCAACATACTGAATACGGCTGTCACCGCCTATGCCGATCGATTTGGTGAGCAATCCCCTGATCAGGGTTTTGTAACGGTCAATCTGTACGCCTTGCGCCTCAAGAAGCGGTGCTCCATCAGCAAAAATGGCAATATCGGTTGTCGTTCCGCCGATATCCAGTGCTATTGCGTCCTCCTTGGGGTTAGTCATACTGAGTATGCCCATTATGCTGGCAGACGGCCCTGATAAAATAGTTTCTACCGGATATTCAAGTGATTGGTTGATATCAAAGGTTCCTCCGTCGGCCTTGAGGATATAGATCGGTACATTGATATTCTTTTTTCGTACGAACTCCACTACCTGAGTTATATAATTATTATAGGTGCTCCAGGTTGCCTCGTTCAGATATGTAGTAGCCACCCGGCGCGGATAATTCAGATGTCCGGACATCCGGTGGCCGAGAGACACATGCTTTAAAGATTCATCTAAGTGCTTGCGGATCAGAAGTTCCTGGGCCGGATTTCTGGTTGAGAATTTGCCTACGATGCCGGCATGAAAAATACCTTCGTTTTTCAACTTCTGATTAATTGTTATTAATTCAGAGTTGTCAATGCCGGCAACTTCCATACCGCGGTGATTAACATATCCGGAAATAAAATGTGTATCCTCATTTATTTTCAGGTGTGAAGCTGAGAGTCCCGGACCGTTTATCAGAATCATTCCCACACGGTCAGTCTTGTTTTGTACAATGGCATTTGTCGAAACGGTTGTGCTCAATACTATTCGTTTAAGTTTACCGGGTGCTTCATCCCGGAGAAGTTCTGTGGTGGCATTAAGAAGGGATTCAAGGATGTTGTCCTTATTGGTGACAACCTTTGATTTTTTCCTGACTTGAAAATTTTCGAGGAGAACGGCGTCTGTGTGGGTTCCGCCGACATCTATACCCAGTATCATAATTGACTCCCGCGAATGTTGAAAGTTCTTGCTGGCCATGTCTTATATAATGATAAATATGTCTTGACAAGGTAAAAAAAACCCGTAATCTCTGCATTACTTGTCATCATTTTGGTGAAAGGAGGTGAAATATTAATGAAGAAGCTGTTTGCCTTGATGCTTTCCGTGATTATCCTTGCCACTTTTTCCTTTGCTCTGATTGGATGCCAGAAGGCGGAAGAAAAGAAACCGGCAGAAGTTAAGACTGTCGCTCCGCCGCCAGCGCCTGCTCCGGCAGCAACAACAGCAGGGACGACACCGGCCCCGGCAGCTCCGGCAGCTGCGCCAGCCGCTCCGGCGCCCGCAACAACCGCGCCTGCTGCCAAGACGCCTGCACCCGCTGCTAAGTAGTTTCCATCCGGAACCTCCGGATGTTGAAACTTTCGGTTTCCGGACGGAAACTAAGTAGGTTTCTAGTACAGTGGTTGATCATGAAGCCAGCCCGACCTTATCGA
>CAZLFA010000026.1:0-46922 GCA_964558665.1 uncultured Syntrophaceae bacterium | reverse complement strand
CGGCACACGGATTAGGAATCCGTTGCTCTATCCTACTGAGCTACGGGGGCTGAATTAGGCCAGGAAAAAGTGCGTAACATGGTTTTTAAAGAGTGTCAATAATCATCAGGAATGAAAAAGAGACTCTACAATACTGCTGACTACTTTAGAACCTGGATAGTCTTTTTTATTTTATCTGCCTTGGGCTGATTTTGCCGGGCTTCGTAAAAGGATTGGAGTTGTTGCAGGTAAACCAAAAGAGCTTTCTTCCAACCGTTTGCAGAAGCCGTATCGGCTGCCGATTTAAGAATGGCCTCATTGTATTTTTTCTGTTTCACAGCAACTCCGATAGCTATCAAACGAGACAAGGGATCATCAATGCGGTTAATCTGATTTTCCAGATCCTTAATGGCGTTATCTTGAATTGCCTTGAAAACACCCCGGTAGCGTGCAGGCAGACGCCCTCCATCCACATACATGAAAAGACCCTTGAGAAAATTGAAAAAATTCATGTATTCGGGATTCGGCGAGATTTCTTCTATCTCCAGATATTCATCATCGCGGATATTTTCGAGCAGTGCCGCCTGTACGCCAAATTTATTTATATATGCTTTGGCAAGAGTATCAAGATCGCCGCTTCTTTTGATTTCGTCGGTTGCTTTTTTAAAATTTGATTCAGCGATAAAATCCTTGCCGATTAAGGCATTCTTTTTATAGCTTTCTAATTGATTAAAACCTGTATTTTTCCAATCGGGAACAGACTGGGAACCACATGAAACCATAAGACAGAAAATCATTAATAATAATAGCTTTTTCATGGCAGTTCAAATTCCGGATCTTTTTTAAATGAGGAGAGTATCTTGTCAAGTTTAGCCACCAGCTCACTGATCGAGTTTACTGTATTGTCCAGCTCACCGCGAAGATACTTAAGATCTTTTGTAGAATCCGAAGCGTTAGTGCTCATTTTGTTTATGTTGTCCACTGTTGCATCAAGTTTTCTCAATTTCAGTAGAATGTCCTTCAAGATTCCTCTTATCAGAGGCAGTGCACCGTTGTTTCCGTAAAGCTGATCATCAGTTTTTCCAGCAATTGAGTCAAGTTTAGACATGATATTGTTAAGTTTGTTGGTTAATCTTTGTGTATTGCCCAGGATTTTGTTGACATCACCCCGCGGGTCCGCCAGGTTTTTTGTAACAATTTCAACATGTTCAACAATCCTTTTGACTTGGTCAAGAATCGGTTGTCCTTTCTTGATCAGTTCGTTTATATCGCTTACTTCCGTTAGCGTTGGTACATTCTTCGAAGACAGCAGGGGGCTTTGCATATTGTCTGTGGAAATGACAATGCGCGGCGCGGCAAAAAGAGGTTTTTCAAGTGTGAATCTGCTGTCGGAGCGAATCCATTTGGTGTGTCGTTTCAAGACGGTTATCTTTACAAGCACCACTCCCTTGTCATCAAGATCTGATGAGACAACACGTCCAATATTAAAACCGGAGAAGATAACCGGCATGCCTTCCTTGATGCCCTCTCCTGTTTTTGAGGCCAGAGTGAACGACTCTTCCATTTCAAAAAAGCCCTTTTTATATGCCCCGACAGCGAGAACGCCAATGATCAGCGTGGTTGTAATGGCAACAAAAAGGCCAACTTTGAGATTATTATTCAATTTCATATATCATCTCGTAACGTTCACGATTCCACTCGTAATCAAGAATATGGCATTCATGGAAGATGTCAGCAAGGCCACCCAAGATATTATAAAAGAAACTCTTTTCTTCGAGGTCAGGAAGAATTTTCAATGGCCTGTCTATAAGAATAGTGGCATCAGTAACCATAGCCGCCCGTAAAATCATTGCACAAAAGCGTTCTTCATCAGTAAGAGATGGATTTCTTTTGTATGCGATCTTTTCCATACCAAATCGCTTAAGATAAGAAATTACGAGTTGCACCGCCTGCTTTGCAGGAACATTCTGGTGATATTGAATAATCAGGGCTATATTGTCGCACACACTTAAATTCGATATGAGAGGCACATCCACTGCAACAAGCCCCAAGTGATCCTTGTGGATATCTATCAGATGGTCCCGTTCCTTCTCAAGCACTTCTTCATTATCAAAGAGTGTCAGATAAATCTTGTTATTATGGACCTTGCAAATAATGACAGCACCTCAATTATTACAATAGATAAAAAAACATTGACCATGCCGTTAAGGACAGCGATGGGAATGCTTGTTAATTCGTGCGATGCCCTCAATCCGAAACGAATAGGTATAAGCGTTATAAAAAAACCGAAAGCAGTACATTTTAATATCAGAATAACAATATCAGAAAAAGCTGCAGATTGTAATAGGACATCAGCATAATCGTTCATACTGAGTCCGACAATCAACTTGGAGAAAAAGGCGCCGCTTGTGAGTACTACAATTGAAAAGAGTCCGCTGAGGAGCATTATGGAAATAATCCCGTTGATAATCCTTGGTAGAAAAAGATAGTTTATGATATCAATATTATACATCTGGAGAGTTTTCAGCTCATTATTGACCTTCATGACAGCAATTTCTGTATTTATGGCGGAACTGGACCTGAGTGCGATAAGTAAAACAGTTATAAAGGGCGATAATTCTGTTACTACGAACCCCATAAGGAATCTTCCCAATTGGTCGGTCAGGTTGATGTCCAGCATCATCTTGACCACTACCGCCACTAATGTTGAACCAAAGATAACGGATACGACAAGAAACAGGGGAAGAAGCTGTACAGAGGTAAAATATATCTGATTAATCAATACCATGCGCATAGCGCTGTTGTAGGATTGCTTGCAGAAGATTTTTTTGACGATCCGAAGAGAAAAGTAGAGAACTTCGTGCAGGGCTTTTGCCATATTTATCGTTGCTGCACCAAGTAGTTCTATTTTTGCAGTCATGGGACATCTTTCAAACAATGAATTTATGTAATCTGTTGTATACACTACCATATAACAGATACGAGGGCAAACGGCATGTATGGCGCGGACGGGAAATAAAATATCTTTTAAGGAGGACACGATGAAGATTATTCGCTTTATTTCAACAGACAATAGAGAGCACTTCGGCGTTTATGATCAGCAAGATCCGAATTATGCTCATGAAATAAAGGGTGAGATTTTTGAAGATTACGAAATTACGCTATCAAAACTTAGAATTACCATGCTGCTTTCTCCTATTGTACCAATCAACATTCTTGCATTGGGCATTAATTATAAGAAGCATGGTGATGAAACGATGATGGATTACCCGCAACAGCCCATACTGTTCCTGAAAGCAACCACCAGTGTGACAGGAAACGGCAGTCCGATAATTCTGCCTTCCGCCGGCCCTGAAAAGGTAGACTATGAAGGGGAGCTGGCGGTTGTCATAGGCAAAAAAGCAAAGAACATATCAAAGCGTGACGCTATGGAGTATATATTGGGCTACACATGTGCAAACGATATAAGTGCCAGAGACTGGCAGTTCGAAAAGCAGAAAGGGCAGTGGGCAAGGGGAAAAAGCTTCGATACGTTTTGTCCTCTTGGACCGTGGATAGTATCAAGAGACGAGATTGATGATCTTGATAACCTTGCGATAAGTACCACAATCAATGGAGAACTTGTTCAGAAAGCCGTTACCGCCGACATGATATTTTCTGTTTCTGAGATAATAAGCAATCTATCACAATCTATGACGCTTCTTCCGGGAACGGTTATTCTAACGGGAACGCCTGAGGGGGTCGGCTTTACAAGACAACCGCCTCTTTTCCTGAAAGATGGAGATATAGTCGAAGTTGCAATAGAAAAGATTGGATGTTTAAAAAATCCCGTAATGAGTGAGAGCAGCCTCCAGGTTTGAACTGCTTAAAGGAGAATCTGGTAGCCAGCCGGTTGAAATCTTATTGACAAAAGGACAAAGCCCTTTATATTAACGATAATTAGAGTAAATCACTCGTGCTGTATCAAGGGGAGGAAGATATGGGTAAAGACGTTCAGGCCAGGAAAACTTTTTTCATGTTTTTACTGGCTTTTCTAATTGGTTTTTTTCTTGTTTCGTTTGTTGAAGTTCTAAGATCATCATTTGCACCATCAGGAAATGATGTCAAAAGCGCCGTGGCCGTGACAAACGGGGAAGCGGTGCGGGGGCCTGTTTCCTTTGCCGACCTTACAGAGAAAGTCAAACCTGCTGTTGTTAATATAAGCACAACAAAAATCATCAAGCCGGGAGTCAGGGGAGGGGGCAGATCGCCATTTGGCGATAGTGCACCATTTGACAGATATTTTGGCGGTGACGAATTCTTTGATCGTTTTTTTGGTGGATCACCACGAAGAGAGTATAAGCAGAGAAGTCTGGGATCCGGGTTTATTATCAGCCATGATGGCTATATTTTTACAAACAGCCATGTTGTTGAGCAGGCGGATAAAATATTGGTCAAAATTTCTGACGGCAGGGAGTATGAGGCAAAGGTCATCGGACGCGACTCCAAAACAGATATTGCTCTGATAAAGATAAAACCTTCGGAAAGTCTGCCTGTGGTTGAAATAGGGGACTCGGAGAAACTGCGCGTCGGAGAGTGGGTTATTGCCATCGGCAATCCTTTTGGACTTGAACAAACCGTTACCGCGGGAATCGTCAGTGCCAAGGGGAGAGTGATCGGCGCAGGTCCCTACGATAATTTTATTCAGACGGACGCCTCTATTAATCCGGGAAATAGCGGAGGACCTCTTTTCAATATGGAGGGCAAAGTAGTAGGGATCAATACGGCGATTGTTGCACAGGGGCAGGGTATCGGATTTGCTATACCTATAGATATGGCCAAATCCATTCTTCCGGATTTGAAGTCCAAAGGAAAAGTGACGAGAGGATGGCTGGGGATTTCTGTGCAGGATGTAACAGAAGACATAGCAAAGAGCATGAACATGAGAGACCGGGGCGGGGCTCTGATTTCAGATGTGTTCAAAGGTGATCCGGCAGACAGGGCAGGCATAAAAGCGGGAGATGTGGTAACAGAGGTGAACGGAAAGAAGATAAAGGATACCCATGAATTATTAATGAAAATTGCCACTTTGCGAGTGGGTGAGAAGATATCTCTCAAGGTATTGCGAGACGGTAAGGAAAAAAGTTTTGATATCATCGTTGCAGAAAGAACAGACCGTGCAGAAATGGCAGCGGAGAAGAGGCCTGTGGCGAGTGACGACCTGGGTATGGTTGTTCAGGATATAACCCCTGAGATTGCCAAATATCTGGGTATTCCAAGGCGGGGGGTTATCGTTGTGGGTGTCAAGGATGGTGGATTGGCTGAAGGAGTAGGAATACAGCAGCAGGACATCATTCTCGAGGTTAATAAGAATAAAATAACAAGCGTTAATGATTACGTCAGAGAAGTATCCAGGAAAAAAGACAAGGATAGGCTTTTATTGCTTATTAAGAGAGGGCGATCTACTTTCTACGTCGCAATAAGGAAGTAGAATAATAGATGGGAAACAGGGAAAGAGCAGGGAACCGTCGAGAAGGCAAATCAGGGCTCTTAAGAATATTCAAGATTTTAAATGGTCATTTTGGTAATCTCCATTGGTGGCCAGCATCATCACCTTTTGAGGTAATTGTCGGCGCCATTCTCACGCAGAATACAAACTGGCAAAATGTAGAAAAGGCAATTGATAACCTCAAGGCCAACTCCCTGATGTCACCGGAAGCCTTATCGGAGACCGAAGACCATGTCATTGCGGAGCTTATAAGACCTTCAGGATATTTCAATATTAAAACTGAACGTTTAAAATCCTTTCTGCGTTTCTTGTCCGAAAACTTCGGAAACGATCTTGATAGAATGTTCAGCCTTAAACTGTGGCCCTTGCGAGAGGAATTGTTAAGAATAAAAGGGGTAGGCAGGGAAACAGCTGACAGCATTCTTCTTTATGCCGGGCATAAGGCGATTTTTGTTATTGATACCTATACGAAAAGAATTCTTCTTCGCCACGGACTTATTGACATCAAAGCGGATTACGATGAGATGCAGCAACTATTTATGAAGCATCTTCCGCCAAGAAAAGATCTTTTTAATCAATACCATGCGCTAATTGTAAATACGGGAAAAATGTTCTGTACCAAAAAAAACCCCCGTTGCAATGAATGCCCTCTTCGCGTTTTATTGAAGGAACCACGTGCATATGAACTTAAATGATTACGCGGGAATCATACATTTTCATTCAGAGTATTCCTTCGACGGTAGAGTTGCGGTAGCCGATATTGTAAAGGCAGCCCATGCAAACAGCATTGACTTTTTAATGCTTACGGACCACGGTACCCTTAAGGCGAAAGAAGAAGGACTGGAAGGCTGGCACGGGAGAACTCTGCTGATTGTGGGGCAAGAGGTGTCGCCGCGGTTTAATCATTATTTGGTGTTTAATGCCAAAGAGCCCATTTGGCTGAACAAGGAAGATGAAAAAACCAATCCGCAGGATTATATAAGCAGAGCCAAAGCACAGGGGGGGGTAGGTTTTATTGCTCATCCGCATCATGAGGGGGCTCCATTGTTTCACGTGAAACATTACCCATGGAAAGAATGGGATGTTGCCGGATTTGACGGTATGGGTGTCTGGGATTTTATGACCGACTGGCAGAGTTCTCTGACAGGATACGGCAAAGCTTTGCTCAGCTACCTGTTTCCTTTTTTTTATCTGTCAGGGCCTAAGGAGGCAACTCTCAGACGTTGGGACATGCTGAATCAAACAGGTAAGGTGGCCGGGATTGCAGAGTGTGATAATCATAATTCCCTGAAAGGGATCGGCCGTTTCAGGGTTCCGATTTTTCCCTTTGTCAAGGCTTTCAGGTACCTCCGGACCCATGTGCTGACGGTTGAGCCATTATCCGGTGACGCGCAAAGAGATATTGCTTCAATATTGACTTCACTCAAGGAGGGAAGGGCTTATATGGCTCAAGAGAGCCATGCTGCAGCTCGTGGATTTTCCTTTACCGTAGATGACGGATGTAAAATTGTCACGATGGGTGAGGAGTTTTCTCTTGAGAAAAAAGCCGAGATAAAAATCTGTTTGCCTTCCGCGGCAAGGGTGATTTTACTGAGAAACAGTTGTGCTGTGCTTGATTACCATGCAGATAAAATATCATTTTCTGTTGAAAGAAATGGTGTATACAGAATGGAAGCCTATCTGAAATTATGGGGCAGATATAGACCCTGGATATTTTCCAACCCGATTTATGTCAGATAGTTGCCGTTCTGAATTTCCGGAGGAAAATTCGCCTATACAGCGGGCAAGGAGCGCATTACATGTATAAGAAGATGGCCTTTTATATAATAAGGTTCGGCCTGATACCGCTGGGCCATATGATTATCAGAGGTTATCTGCATTTCATAAAACTGGAAATCATAAATGAACAGATGATTCGCAATCACCTTGACAATGGCGGGGGACTTATTGCCGCCATCTGGCACCAGCGGTTCTTTGGTGTCATCAACTATGCCGACCAATTCAAAGATTATATACCATCTGCGATCATCAGCAAGAGCCGTGATGGCGACCTGATTGCGGGTTTAGCAAAAAGGCTCAATTTCCGTCCTGTCAGGGGATCAAGTTCCCAGGGAGGCAGGGAAGCCCTGGCGGCCATGGTCGAAGACCTCAAGGTAAACAGATTTGCCGTGCATGCCCTGGACGGACCGACGGGCCCGCCCGGTGTAATAAAGGCAGGTGTAATAAGGATGGCACAATTGTCCGGTATGCCTATTGTACCGGTCTACATATCCGTAAGCCGAGCCTGGCAACTTGGGAGCTGGGATCGCTTCATGATCCCGAAACCATTCAGTACAGTGACGGTACACTGGGATAAGCCAATTTACATTCAAAAAGATATGGATCAGGAAACCTTTGAGGCTACCCGTTTGCAGGTTGAGAGATATATCAGGGAAGGGCAGGAAAAAGCCGATCTCCGCTGGGGTTACACGGGACTTCTTTCACCTGAACCAAAGCAGTAAACAGCTTCAATCAATCTATAACTTCTTTATTGAGCCAGTTCCTGTATTCATACATCCTGGCCAACGCCTTGACAGCCCTTTCAGGGGTAACAAAGGTGACGCCTTTAAATCGATGACTGTCAACGGCGCTTATGGTGCGCATGTTTTCATCAGGCAGCAGACATACACCCAGAACAGGTTTTTGATACGTCTCCATTAGCTGTATCATTCGTTCTGTAAACAGATATTCTGCGTCATGCATAGCTTTTGATACTGCCTCGAGAAAAACAGGATCCTGGTTTTTGTCTGAGGTTATGGCCGAGTCAATAGTCTTTCTGACAAACGGCATACGCCCGACAATACCCAAATGAATAACTGCATCACAGTCCTCCCATTTCAGAAGTTCTTCGGTGACCATCATAGGCAGTTTGATATCAAGCTCGCCAACCAGATCAATAGGGTTGGAGCGGCTCCAGTACGGAGGAAGGATTTTATCTATCTGCTGAATTATCTCCCGGGGAAGGTGCGGCACTGTAAGACCGTTTTCGATGCAGAGATCGGTGGCAACAACGCCCCAGCCGCCGCCAAGTGTTATGATGGCAACACGGTTATTTTTGGGCAGAGGCAAAGAAGAGAATGCTGCGGATAAATCCAGGATGTCCATGGTATGTTCTGCCATGATGATTCCGGCCTGTCTGCAGGCCGCATTAAAGATTTTCAAATTTGAGGCCATGGCCCCCGTGTGGCTGGCCGCTGCGCGATTACCGGCGTCTGTGCGCCCTCCTTTGAGAACAATGACAGGTTTCTTGTGTCCCACGCGCTTCGCTGTTTCGAAAAACCGCCTTCCGTCCTTAATGCTCTCCAAGTATAAAACAACCGTCTTGGTCAAGTCATCCACTTCAACGCAGTGCATATAGTCTTCGATTGTTATCATAGCTTCGTTTCCGGAGCCGCAAAAAGCACGGATATCGATACCTTCTTTTTCGGCAAAGGCAAGCAACTGTGTCCCAAGGTTGCCGGATTGTGCGACGAGTGATGTTGTGCCCGGCTGAGGCCTCACATGAGCCGCCATGCAATAGAATCTATTGTGCGGATTGCAAATACCCATGGTATTCGGTCCCAGAATTAATATCCCTGCTTCTTCGGCTTGCGCTGTGATATCCCGTTCCAGTTTGCGCCCCGTCTCTCCGGTTTCACTGAACCCGGATGTGATAAGCAGCATACTGCTAATTCCTTTTGCTTTTAATCTGGGAATGAGGTCCGGAATGGCGGCAGCAGGAATTGTAACCACAGCGAGATCGACTTTTTCCGGGATATCTGTGATTGTTTTATAGACGGGATGACCGGCAATCTCCTTTTCCTTGGCATTGACCAGATAGATGCTGCCTTGATAGCCCCCCTTGATCAGGCATGTGAAAAGGTTGTAACCCCACTTGCCGAAGTTGGCCGATGCCCCTACAAAGGCAATTGATCTCGGATAGAAAATTCTTCCTATAGCCGAAGGATCGATCTCGGGCTTAACGGTATGCGGTATTTTTTGTTTCCCAAGGATTACCAGTGCATCTACGGCGGCAATCCGACCGTCCGGTCCGGCAATGAGAGGATTTATATCTATCTCTGATATTTCGGGAGTTTCCATAGCTATTTTTGACAAACCGACAAGAGCTCCTGCCAAAGAGTCGAGATCCACTGAGGTCTCGCCGCGAAAGGATTTGAGCAGCTTTTGGGAGCGGATGCTTTTTATCATCGATAATGCCTCTCGCTTGTCTATAGGCGCGACTCTGAAAACAATATCCTCCAGCGCTTCCGTAAACACTCCTCCCAGGCCGAACATAACAACCGGGCCAAATTGATCGTCATTGAACATTCCTGCGACAAACTCTCTTTTTCCTTTCATCAGGGGCTGAACTAAAAACCCTTCCAGGTCGCTCCCGGCATTTTTTTGGATTTCTGCAGCCGCAGAGCTTATTTCCTCCGGTGTATTCAATCCTATTTTCACCAGTCCCATTTCTGTCTTATGGGTTAAGCGCGCACCGAGGGCTTTCAGGACCACCGGGCTTTTGAAGGATTGTGCCTGCGCTATGGCTTCTTCGACGCTTACTGCTGCTGCTTCTTCAACCACGGGGATTCCGTAGCATTTTAGCAGCTGCTTCGATTCGTACTCCGTCAGATTGTTCCGTTTTGATTGGATTGCCTTATCAATGATTTGTTTTGCCTCCAAAATGCACACCTCTCAAATATAAGTTATAGATCGATAAACCCGGATTACGCAATATAGTGCATAGGCACTTGGATATGTATATATTATCCTGGTAAAAAGGGTTTTCAAGCGGCGAATCAAATGTTTTTCTTGTAAAAATATTCTGAGCCGCGGAAAGCCACTTTGACCAGGATGCCAAAGGGTACTACGTCTTAATCGCGTAATCTGGGATAAATGCGGCGTTGATCTTTAGCACACACAGGGCGTGAGTGCAATCGGCAAGGCGTGCCCAGTCTTCGGGACATGAAGGAAGAATCGATGACTTTCCGGCAAGATTTAAATTATAATGCGAGAGCGATCCTTAAAACATCCATCATATCGTCAACGAAATGAACGGAAATGTCCTTGATTACCTTCTGCGGTATGTCAATCAAATCCTTGCGATTCCACTTGGGTATAATAATCGTTCGGATGCCTGCTCTATGGGCTGCAAGCACTTTTTCCTTGATGCCGCCCACGGGCAGAACGACTCCCCGTAGAGTTATTTCTCCTGTCATGGCAATATCTTTTTTCAGCGTTTTATTGGTAAGCAAAGATGCCAGAGCCGTCATCATGGTAACTCCGGCTGAAGGACCGTCTTTGGGGATTGCACCTGATGGTACGTGAATATGTATGTCATGCTTGTCGAAAAAATCATCCGGAATTCCAAGCGCAGAAGCATTGGCTCTGACAAAGCTCAATGCTGTTGTCGCCGATTCTTTCATGACATCACCCAACTGTCCGGTCAGCGTCAGTCCCTTGCTGCCCTTCATTGCTGTTGCTTCAATGAAAAGGAGATCTCCTCCCGTGGGAGTCCATGCCAATCCGATTGCAACCCCTGGTTTCGTAACTCTGATATCGATTTCTGAAGGTATGCGGACAGGACCGAGATATTTGTGAATTTCTTTTGCAGTCACGGAGGAACAGGTTGAGCATCCCTCTGCTATCATGCTGGCTACGGCCCGGCATACCGATGCGATTTCTCTTTCAAGATTTCGTACCCCCGCCTCCCTTGTATAACCTGTAACGATCTCCTTAATGGCGCCCTTGGTAATGGTAAGCTGGGCACCTGTCAGGCCGTTTTCCTTCAGTTGTCTGGGTATCAGGTAGTTCCTGGCAATATGAATCTTTTCATCAATGGTGTAACCAAGAAGTTCAATGATTTCCAGTCTGTCTCGCAGGGCGGGCGGTATGGTGTCCAGTATATTGGCTGTCGTTATAAACATAACACGTGACAGATCGAAGGATAAATCCAGATAATGATCCATAAATGTATAATTTTGTTCGGGATCCAATACTTCAAGAAGCGCTGAGGATGGATCGCCACGAAAATCGCTGCCAACTTTGTCGATTTCGTCAAGCATAAAAACAGGATTATTGGATTCCGCTCTTCTGATTCCCTGAATAATGCGGCCGGGGAGGGCTCCCACGTATGTGCGCCGGTGTCCTCTTATTTCAGCTTCATCGCGCACTCCACCCAGCGACATGCGAATGAACTTTCTTCCCAGAGCGCGCGCAATGGAGTGTCCCAGCGAAGTCTTGCCGGTGCCCGGCGGGCCTACAAAGCAGATAATAGGACCTTTTGAGTCGGGCTTAAGCTTTCGGACGGCCAGATATTCGATGATGCGCTTTTTGGCCTTTTCAATTCCATAGTGGTCTTCATCCAGCACTTTTCTGGCTTTCCGTGTATCCAGATTATCCTGAGTCCCTTCATTCCAGGGTAGAGCCGTTATCCAGTCCAGATAAGTCGAAGAGACCGTATATTCCGATGATGACGGATGCATCCGTGAGAGACGGTCAAGTTCTCTGAGCGCCTCTTTTTGGGCTTCCTCCGGGAGTGCCTTCTTCCCGATTTTTTCGCGATATTCATCAATTTCAACTTTTGTATCGTCTGTCTCGCCCAGTTCTTTTCTGATCGCGTTCAACTGCTGACGCAGGTAATAATCCCGTTGAAACTTTTCCATATCATCCTTGACTTGAGTCTGTATCTTGCTGCCTAACTCAAGAACTTCAATCTGATGATTCAAAAGACGTGTTATTTCCTTCATTCTTTCCTTGACGTCCAGCGTTTCGAGGATCTTCTGCTTTTCCTCAGATGCAATATTGATGATGGAGGCTACCATGTCTGCTAAAACCCCCGGTTCCGTAATGGTTTTAGCCATATTGGTTATTTCCTGGGGAAGGAAGGGGGATAGTTTGACTATTCTATCGAAAAGGCCGGTAATGTTTGCCATGAGGGCTTCGGTTTCGATGTCTTTTGTGCCGGGGTCTTCTATGGTTTCGATACTGGCCGATATGTAGGGATTATTGTCCAGAAATTCTTTTACTTTAAAGCGGTTTATGCCCTGAACAAGCAATTGTGCCTTGTTATCTCCGGTTTTTGCCATTCTCATGATAACCACGCTGGTGCCTATTGCATAGAAGTCATCAGGCTGATAGCTTGTTTCATGAGGAGGATTCTTTGAAAGCAAAAGGCCGATAATGCGGTCTTTTGACATGGCCTCATCCACCAGGGTCAGCGATTGTTCCCCAAATACCTCCATGGGGATCATCATCCTGGGAAAGATGGCAATGCTGAACAGAGGCAGTATGGGCAAAATATCCGGGACTTTCATTATCTTGACATCATCCGATTGAACGGTGTCCATTATTATTTCTCCAGATCAAATCGCTATTAATGAGTTGTCATGCTTGTCATTGAAGATCTAAAAGTTTATTTCGTTTGAATAATAATTTTTTGGGTCAGATCAACAGGACGTTTTTTGATTATTATCTGTAACAGGCCGTTTGAGTATGTAGCCGTTACATTATCGGTATCGATTGGAACAGGCAAGGAGAGTGCTCTCTCGAAATAGCCGTAAGATATCTCAGCCAGGATATATTTCATGCTCTTACTTAGAAAGGATTCTTTTCTTCTTCCGCTTATTTTAAGGGCTCTGGAGTTCACTTCGAGTTTTATGTCGTCTTTAATTACACCGGATATTTCCGCTAAGACAATAATCTCGTCAGGCGTTTCGTAGATATCGACGTGTGGCCGCCATATATTCCGGGAAGGGGTATATGACGGATTAATGGCACGAAACATATCGGTAATATTACGATGCATTTCTGGATCTCCTTTAAAAAAATCATCACCGAAACTGATCTTAATGTATCCCATCCTTACCTGCTCCTGATCATTCGATGGCTTGTGAAATATAATTCGTCTCCGTCCGGAAAGGGCTCTTGTTCTTTTTCCTTATAAATTAACACCAAATGATCGTTTTTGTAAAGCGGATCAATGAAACATTGCCTTTGTTTTTCTTCTTTTTTGGATTAATTGATGTTATAGCGATCACATAAAGGAAGGGAAAAATGGCGCCGGAAAAATGGAAAATCATCTCAAGCAGTAACGACAGGTCATTCCGTGTTTTTTCACTCCGCACCGATCATGCATTATCGCCAAGAACAGGGTTATCCCATGATTTTTTTATTCTTGAATCGTCTGCCTGGGTCAATGTAATTCCCTTGACACCGGATAATGAAGTCGTTCTGGTACAGCAGTATCGTCATGGTACCAGAGAAATTACGATAGAAATACCCGGAGGTCTGGTAGAACCCGGAGATACACCTGCGTCAGCAGCAAGCAGGGAATTGAGGGAAGAGACAGGATATCAGGAGACGTCCATGATTTTGCTTGGCCGCGTGCAGCCTAATCCGGCCATTCAGAACAACTGGTGTTATACATATCTGGCGCAGAATGTTTACCCTGCGGGAGAACTCCAGCAGGATGACAAAGAGGATATTGAAGTAATCACAAGGCCTGTCGCCGATATCCCCCGGATGATCAAAGAAGGGGCAATTGCACATGCTCTGGTGGTGGCAGCGTTTTACCGCTATTTCATGGAGTTTAAAGCGTCATGAGCATCTTGTGATTGTCATGAGCATCTGATATAATCAAAACTCACTTCCAATAACTACATGTCAATGTTATCAAATTTTTGAGGGGAGACAACATCAATGATCTATAATGAAGAATTTGAAACACTTCCCAGGGAAGCCCTGGAGGCGTTACAATTAAAGAGGCTGCAGCAGGTATTGAAAAGGGTTTATCATATGGTCGGGTTTTATAGAAAATCCTTCGATGAAGCCGGCGTCAATCCTGAAGATATAAGGTCATTAGATGATCTTAAGCTTCTTCCCTTCACAACAAAAAATGATCTCAGGGACAATTATCCTTTTGGATTGTTTGCCGTGCCGATGAGCAGCGTTGTCAGATTGCATGCCTCGTCAGGTACAACGGGCAGATCAACCGTCGTCGGATATACTAAAAGAGACATCGAAACATGGTCGGAACTGATGGCAAGATGTTTTGTGGCGGCCGGCTTGACAAAAAATGATATCATCCACAATGCGTATGGCTACGGCCTTTTCACCGGCGGACTGGGTGCCCATTATGGTGCAGAAAGGCTTGGCGCCAGTGTTATTCCCATGTCCGGCGGCAACACCAAAAGACAGATCATGATATTGCAGGATTTTGGACCGACGGCGATTTGCTGCACGCCCTCATATGCTTTGAATCTTGCCGAGCAGGGAAACGCCATGGGTGTCAATATGGCGGCGCTGAAGCTTCGGGTTGGCATTTTTGGCGCGGAGCCGTGGAGCGACGAAATGAGCGAGCAGATAGAAAACTCTCTGAATATTATGGCTCTGAACATATACGGACTGTCAGAGGTAATGGGACCTGGCGTGGCGATGGAATGTGCTGAAGGCCGTCAGGGAATGCATATCTTTGAAGATCATTTTATCGTCGAAACGATCGATCCGGAAACAGGAAAGGTTCTGCCTCCGGGAGAGAGAGGCGAACTCGTGTTTACGACCATTACGAAAGAAGCATTCCCGCTCATTCGCTATCGCACCAGGGATATTACTGCGCTGATAACAGAACCATGCCGCTGCGGCAGGACTCATGTCCGCATGGATCGTGTCACAGGGAGAAGCGACGACATGCTTATCATCAGAGGAGTAAATGTCTTTCCTTCACAGATAGAAGCTGTGCTTGTCGGCATAGAGGGACTGGAGCCTCATTACCAGCTTGTTGTTGACCGCGTCGGTACGCTGGATACGCTGGAAGTGCAGGTCGAGGTCAATGAAAAGATCTTTTCCGATGCAGGAGAAGTAAAGGTTCTTCAAAAAATCGAAAAACGTATTGTAAAAGACCTCAAGGATTATCTCGGGATTACGGCAAAGATAAAGCTTGTTCAGCCGAAATCGCTGCAGCGCTTCGAAGGCAAGGCAAGCCGCGTTATCGACAAGAGACATATTTAAAGCACCATTAACAGAGCAATCAATTAGTGCCGATTTGGATAGAGGAGAAGGGAGATGACCATGAAGGTGGAACAGATATCGATATTTCTGGAAAACAAACCCGGCGGGTTGGAAGAAATTACCAGGATATTAAAGGATGCCAACATTAATATTCGCACACTATCTCTTGCTGATACATCAGATTTCGGTATTCTGCGCCTGATCGTCAATGATGTTGAGAAAGCCGCCCGGGTCATCAAAGATGGCGGCTATACAGTAAGCCGGACCACCGTTGTTGCCGTGGAAGTTCCGGACCGTCCGGGCGGTCTGCACAGCATTCTGGAAGTTCTGTCTAAAAACGACGTCAACATCGAATATCTTTATGCCTTTGTCGAAAAAAGTGGAGAAAACGCCGTCATCATCTTCCGTTTCGACAATCCCGATGCAGCCATAGAAGTTCTTTTAAAGAACTCCATGACTGTCCTGAGCGGAGAGAAGCTCTACGCGCTTTGATTATTTACGCATGTACCCCTGTGCTTTAATACTCGCTTAAATGAGACAGTCCTCGCTCTCCGACAAGAATTATTCTTGTGTGATTAAGTCTGTGCGCAATAAGCTTGGTCGTTTGCTGCATGATTTTATATCCAAGCGAGCTGTCTCTATTCATCAAGTCTCTTAGTTCTTGTGCCTTGAGACCTATAAGCGACGATCTGTCTATGGCAAGAGCACCCAGTGTATAAATATAGGGATCGACAACTGCTGACCACCCCATGGCATCACTGCCGGTTATAATGTCGACAGTAACTTCCAGCGGCGGCTTATGGGGGCCCATATAACTTTCCATCTTGAGGATTACTTTACCTTCTCGGACAAGGTAAAAGTGGGAAGCCGGATCACCTTTTCTGTACATTTGTGTTCCGGCTTCAACTTCTATTTCCTCGGCAATAGGTAATAACTTCTCACATTCAGACTCGGAAAAGTCGCGAAAAAAGTCAAATTGTACAAGGTCATAGCCGGATATCATGGGTCATCACCTCCTAATCATATATACGATACGGTTATAAGGATGTATTGTCACTACCCTATTCGCTCTGCCCACCGTTAGTTTTCGATGACCACCATGTCTTGAATGCGATTTCAACAGCTTGGGCCGCTCCATCTGTGCTTATTTGTGCGGTGTTGATCACCATATCATAATGTGAAGGATCTGTGATGTCGGCGCGGAAGTACTTTTTGGCAAAAGCCTTTTGTTCTTCTTCCCGCTTGACAGCAAATTTTTCCGCTTCACTCCTGCTGTATTGCTTGTATCCCATCATATTGTTTATCCTGGTTTCAAGTGGCGCAATAACGCGTATTTTAAATGTATCATTAGGTGGCAGGATGTAATGAGCTCCTCTGCCGATAATAATGGCATTGCCGTATCTGCCTATTGTCGCAATGACTTTTGTCAAATGCTGCAGATATGTGTCCGGCCAGAGATGCCGTGACTCAAAAAGTGATGCAAGCCAGCTGTCCCTGACGGAAATGCCCTTCTCATCAAGTGTTTCAACCACCTTGGTGCTCATTTTAACGCTTTCCGCTACATGCTGGATTATCTGACCACCCATAAGATCCATGACCATTTTTGTGGACAGTCTTCTGGCAATGGCAATTCCACCGCTGCCCGGTTGACGGGAGACGGTAATAACTGGTCCGGCTGTAACCTCTTTTTTTTCTTCACCCCCGTCATCCAGCAGTCTTTGCCATTTTACCAGTTGTTCTTCTACAAGATTATCCAATGACTTCTTTGCTGTTTTTGCCGCGACATCCTTGTATTGTTTTTCCAGCAAAGTTATATCGCTATCCTTGATTTTCATGTCTTTAGTATAGTCTGCACAAATAACGTTAAGCAAACCATCCGATTTGACTGAAAATCTTTTCTGACAATGTTCTCGCCATGCGCATATGAGGCAAGTTCCCCTATGTTCTACCATGACCAGCACCTCCTTTCGTCTCGGTTAATTGATTGCCATGTTTGCTATGTATAAACATTTGGTCACGTTTCTGCTGCGTGCTTGTCATTCTATGCCTGAGAGCCTTTAAGGACTTCAAATCCGGCAACTATATCCAGCAGTTCTTCTGTAATAGTCATCTGACGCTGGCGGTGGAAATGAACATCGAGTTCCTCGAGGCGTTCCTCAATATTCTTTTCGGCATTTTGCATGGCAGCCAGTCTACTGGCATTCTCGCTGGCCAGTGAGTTGGCAATAGCCCTGTAGATGGAGACAAATAGATATTCACGGATCAAACCCCTAAAAATGCTATCCCAATCCATAGTGAATATAGGCAAGGTTCGCGAGTCCCATTTTTTTTTCTGTAGACCGACAAGCCAGTCCTGATCTACCGGCATAAGCTTCAGAGTGGAGGGTCGGTAGGTGGCACCGGAAAGATATTCGCTGAAGTAAAGATGCATACGCTCGACGGTGCTATTAAATCTCATGTTTTCCAGAAGCAGTGTAATGTCCTGAACCATGGAAGTGATACCTGCCGTCGATCCTGGTGTGGTCAGGATTTCAAATACTTTTTGCCCCCCTCCATCCAAGAGGTCGGCGGTTCGAGCTCCCACAGCGATAATGATCCGATGCTCTTTGGGAGTACCTGTTTTGTCCATTTCCGCCAAAGCGTGATTAACGATCGTTGTATTAAGCTGACCGCACAAACCCTGATCTGTTCCAAAGACCACCGCTCCAAAAAGCATTGGTCGGGAACTTCGAACCGCTGCCGCTTCCCTGCTCTTTTTAAGTACGATTTGCAGCCCCATTTCGGTGGTGCGGTTATAGTCGGTTAAGGACTCTACCGCGCGCTGATACTGACGGATGCTGACGGCAGCCAATGCCTTCATGGTCTTTACGACGCCCAGAAGATCCTGAGCACTCTTGATTTTCCTTTTCAGGGCTTCAGCTGTCTGCACGGTTTTACTCCTTTGTTATCAATGACGCTGTTTCTTGTGCGGAGTGAAGGATTGTTTCCCGATCATTATCACTAAGCTTTTCCCCTGCTGCAATCCTTGCGCATAGATCGCTATGTTGTTCCATGAAACGCTTACGCAGGATTTCCTCTGCTTCCAGAATTCTTTCCGCCGGTATTCCATCGAACACACCGGATGTTACCGCCAGAAGGGCGGTTATTTGCTCTGAAACGGGAATGGGTTTGTATTGAGGCTGCTTGAGAATTTCTCGTACTCTCCAGCCTCTTTCCAGAATCTTCCTTGTGGCGTCGTCCAGGCGGGTACCGAAGCGCGAGAAGGTTTCCAATTCCTCAAACTGAGCATGAGAGATTCTTAAGTCTGATGCCACGGATCTATAAGACGTCAACTGAGCTTTGCCGCCCACACGGGAGACCGATTTGCCCACATCGACCGCGGGAAGGATACCCTTCTGAAAAAGTCTGGGTGATAGATAAAGCTGACCGTCTGTGATGGAGATCAGGTTAGTCGGTATGTAGCCTGAAATGTCCTGTGCCTCTGTTTCTACAATGGGGAGTGATGTCAGCGATCCGCCGCCATGCTCTTTACGCAAATGAGTCGATCTTTCCAGAAGCCGTGAGTGAATGTAGAAGATGTCTCCGGGGAAGGCTTCGCGACCCGGCGGACGTCTCAACAGCAGAGATAGTTCACGGTAAGCACGGGCATGACAGGTCAGATCATCGTAGATTATTAAAACATCCCTGCCGGTTGCCATGAAGTATTCTCCCATGGATGTGGCGGCGTAGGGGGCAATAAACTGAAGACCTGGTACATCATCTGCTGTTGCAACGACTACCGTTACGTAGGGCATGGCGTTGTAATTCTTTAAATCGGCAATAAGCTTGGCCGTGTCGGAGGCTTTTTTACCGATTGTGCAATATATGCACAGAACGTCTTTGCCAGCCTGATTGATGATTGCATCAAGAGCTATGGCCGTCTTGCCTGTTTGGCGGTCCCCGACGATCAACTCCCGCTGGCCACGGCCGATGGGAAAGAGAGCGTCGATGACCTTGATCCCTGTCTGGAGCGGAACGGTTACAGGGTCACGGGCCATAACTGGCGGAGCTTCACGCTCTACAGGCATTCGTTTCACCGTTCGGATCTCGCCCTGGTTGTCAAGAGGGCGCCCAAGGGCGTCAACCACGCGGCCGATAAGTGACTCCCCCACCGGGACATCGAGTACCCGGTCAGTACGGCGCACTTCGGCACCGGCATGAAGCCCCTCGGTATGTCCGAGAAGGATAACGCCAATCTCATCAGGATCGATATTAAATACGAGTCCCTTAAGATTATCCGGAAAAAGAACCAGCTCATCAGCTCTTATATTAGGCAGCCCGTCTACTCGCACGATGCCGTAGCCGACGTAATTGACGATGCCGATCTCCCGATCGCGAAGATCTGACTCTTGACTGGCAAGTACATCGTCCATCGTCTGAAAAGCGTTTTCTAAAAATGTCGTCAGTTCTTCTTTTTCAGTCATGATCATCCTCATGATGTTGCTTGATGGGTCCCGCTAAGTCCCTAGGTTCGTTCCTTTGCCTCTTCGTACAGCGCTGAATAAAAGCGCTCTTCGAGTGAGTCCAGATAGTCCTTCATGCTCCAGGCAATCTTGTGTCCATCCGCTCGCATTTCATACCCGGACAGGATGTCTTCCGTCCGTTCGTAGGAAACCGTAACGTCACCGGCGAGACGGTTGTTCAGAGCTTCATTAAGTTTCATTCGGCTCGTCTCGGGGATGTCAAAAGCACAGGAGATAGTGATTTTGCCCCCCCTCGAGATGGGTGTGGAAAATTTTTTCATTTCTTGTTCATCCATAGAGGCGATGCGTTCCACAAGGACCTCTACTATCCGCTCTTCCAGGTTTAAATCAGCCAAGTCTTTCAGGACACGGCGGCTGACGGCATAGATCTGATTTCCTGCAAGATGACGCAGCTCCTGCAGAAATTGTTGCCTTTCAGATTTTAATGTCTCGAACCACCTTCGTTGCAGGAAATCAACCTCTTCGCGGGCCTTTTCCATGAGTTGATTTCGAAACGCTTCCGCATCTCTGCGATTTTGATTGAGCATTTCTTCGTATCGCGTATCCAGTTCCTGAAGCTTTTGCTCATAAGTCTTTGATGCAGCCGCTGTCTCCTGGCGGGATGTCTCGGCTTCAGCAAAGATGGCGCCGATCTTTGCCTCCCTGGCGTCAATTGCTCCTAATATTTTGCCGAAGAGAAACTTTTTCAGCAGAAACATGAGTATTAAGAGGTTGACGATTTGGGCGAAAAAGACAAACAAGTCAATATGCATGGATCATCCCCCCACTTTTTTTATAACATATCCCCAAAATGGATTGGCGAATACCAGGATCATAGCGATGACAAAGCAGTAGATGGCGATGGACTCAATCATAGCGAGACCCACAAAAAGAGTTCTTGTTAAAGAGTTCCTCTCATCAGGCTGCTGTGCGATGGCGCTTAGCGCGCCCTGCACGGCCCTACCCTGTCCGAGAGCCGGACCGATGGCGCCGATCCCCATGCAAATCCCCGCAGTAATAATCGATGCCATTGCAACAATGCTTACGCTGTCCATAATATTCCTTCCTTCCTTTCTTTGTGTTAATTGATTTGTTGATGTTCCTTCGATTTATGCTCCGTTTCTTCGTGTGCCTGTGTAGCAGACGCAATATAAACCATAGCCAGAACTACGAATATATATGCCTGAATAAGGCCGATAAGCAGCCCCAGGGCTTGCATGACTATCGGGAAAAACAGGGGGGTTACTGTCAACAGTATGGCAATGACCTTTTCATGGCTCATGAGATTTCCGAACAACCTGACGGCCAGCGCCAGGGTACGTGAAAATTCGCCCATAACGTGAAAAGGGAAAAAGATGAAAGTTGGGCGAAAGTATTCCTTGAAATACTCGATAACTCCTTGTTTGGAGATACCGAACATCGGCACGGCAAAAAAGACCATGATTGCCAAAGCCGAAGTGGTCGTCAGTGACGATGTCGGTGCCACGTAGCCGGGGATAATAGTGAACAGGTTTGAGAGCAGGATAAAGAGAAAGAGAGTGCCGATGAAGCAGAAATATGTGTCCTCGCCTTCCTTGACGATTTCCTTGATCTCGGAACGGATAGCCGAGACAATAACCTCCATGAGGTTCTGCCAGCGTGACATGGTGCGGTCCGTCGAAAGGTTGCGAGTTATTAGAATCGATCCGATAACCAATAATCCCATGATGATCCACGTGTATACCAAGGTCGCGCTGATGGTTACAAATCCCCATGCGAACAGGATAACCTGATCGGGACTGATCTGATTGATGGCCACTACTTCCATAGAGGTGCTCCTTTGCATGAAGATATCTGCATCTGACCAAGTTTTTCGACAAGGAATACCCGGGCAATCATAAAGCCTAGAATGGCGGCGGCGAGACGCGCCCAGGATCCATCCATGATAATATAAAAACCTGCAAGTACGAGACCCAACCGAACTGCAAAACTAAACATAAGTAGTCGTATCGGATGCGGTGAATCTGCGAGACGACTTACCGTCTGCCAGAGTCCCGAAAAATAAAGGACACCCATAAAACCCCCGAAGATGAAACAGATTATCAGTACATACAAATCAATCATTTTCATTACCCCAAGCATTAGCTATATGGTTACAGAAGTGTAAAAATGCTAATCCATGATAATTTTTTCCCTGGCCTTCTTTACCCAGTACCATGCATTTAAGCATCCCAGTGCCATTCCGAGAATGAGAAGCATTAATGTCCAGGAAAAACGGCTCGGCCATGTTGCGTCGATCCAGTAACCAAGGGCTGTCCCTATCAGGGTGGGAATAACGACTGACCACCCGACAACGCCGAACATCCCGAGTCCGAACAAGACCGTGTCTTGCGACTGTGCCTTTCCTTTTATACGCCTTGACTCTTTAGAGCCGATTTTTTTGGTAAAGTCATCCGCCCGCTTCCGTTGTCTCTCATTTGGCGGTAAATGTTCACTCTCTTTACTCATGTCTTAGCTCCATAAATCTGCGCAGTAGATCTATCTCCAGCTTGGCAGCAGCAGAGCGTGCCTTCTTCTCCCGCTCATCAATCTCCCTGAACTGCTCGATGACAACCTCCTTCAGTTGCCCCAGTTCCTTTCCCCGAAAGGCGCTTCGTGTGGAAACAAGAACCTCGGAGCCCTTTTTTACCAGGGTGCCCATGTCCACAGCACAGTAGTGGTCTTCTCCGTTCTCTGTTGTAAAGGAGAATATCCCGGGTACTAAAGATGCAGCGAAATCAATGTGCTGGGGCATCAGGCAAAATAAACCGTTTTCGGCTTCTGCAACCACTTTAATGACCTCTTCGGTCAGGAATATCTCTGCAGGCAGGAGTACTTTCAGTTTCATGTCTCTTTCACCGCTTCATCCACTGTACCGATCATGTAGAGAGAACTCTCGGGATAATCGGCAAATTCGTCGTTTAATATCCTTTCACAGCCATCCAGGGCATCCTGGAGAGCTACCATCTTGCCTGCTTTTCCAATGAACTGTTCCGTTACGAAAAAAGGCTGGGTGAAGAACCGTTCAAGGCGACGGGCTCGATAGACTGTGCGCTGGTCTTCGCGTGACAGTTCATTGATGCCCAGCATGGCAATGATATCCTTCAACTCTTCGTAGAGGGACAGGTTCTTTTGGATCTCCTGTGCAATGCGATAGTGCCTTTCTCCTGCAATATTTGGCATGAGCATTTTTGATCCGGATTGCAAAAGATCTATGGCGGGATAAAAGCCTTCACTGGCCCGCCGCCGTGACAGGACTATGTAGGCCGTCAAATGGCTGAATGTATGGGACGCGGAAGGGTCGGTAAAGTCATCGGCCGGAACATAAACGGCCTGTATGGAAGTAATGGCCCCCGTTGTTGTATTGCAGATGCGTTCCTGAAGTTCGGCAATATCAGAGGCCAGCGTCGGCTGGTAGCCGAGACGTGAAGGAAGAAGTCCCATAAGTCCTGAGACCTCCTGACCTGCCTGAATGAACCGAAAGATATTATCAATGAGAAGAAAAACATCCTGCCTTTCGACGTCCCTGAAGTGCTCGGCCATCGTGAGTCCTGTATGTCCGACACGGAAACGCGCACCCGGCGGTTCATTCATCTGCCCGAAAACCATAACAGTGTTCTTCAAAACACCGGCTTCTTTCATCTCTCTGTATAGTTCCTCGCCCTCGCGGCAACGCTCGCCTACACCGCAGAAGATACTGATGCCGTGATGACGTCCTACCATGTTATGAATCATTTCGGTCAGCAGAACCGTCTTGCCCACGCCTGCGCCTCCGAAGAGCCCCGCCTTTCCACCGCGCTCCAAGGGGCAGAGGACATCGACGGCCTTGATGCCTGTTTCAAAGATCTCAGAAATGGTCGACTGCTGGGTGATGGGAATGTGAGCCCCGTGGATAGACCGGAAATCAACCCCTGCTACCTGTTCCATATTGTCTATGGGTTCTCCGAAGACGTTGAAAACACGCCCGAGGAGTTCTTTGCCCACTGGAATCATAAAGGGCTTCCCCGTGTTAATTACAGCCGATCCCCGGGCAAGACCCTGGGTCGGAGTCAGCGATATACCGCGGACGGTTTCAGAATTGAGCTGAACCATTACCTCGATGCGGATGCGGCCGTTTTCACCTGCCAGCAGAACATTCTGAATCTCAGGTAGTGCACTGGGGGCGAAGCGGGCATCGATTACGCTGCCGCGAATGGATACTACCGTCCCTTGTTGGGGTTGTTCAGCCATAGTGTCACCCTTCTTATTTGATAGATTTGTGATAGATCTCCTCTGCCTTAGTTACACCCTCCGCCAGCATGGCGACAACGGAGCCTATGACCAGGAACATGATTGCCCTGATGAAATCGTCAACAAAAGATATGCCTTTCAGAAAGACGGCATGGCTCGCCAGAAGAAGTACGCCAAGAACGAAAGCGACAACAACGCCTTTCTTTTTCCACCAGATGCTTGCCAGGACAATAGGGATATAAAACAGGTGCGTAAAGAGGACCTGTTGGCCTGTGCCTGCATGATAATGATACGTTAGTAATCCAACGCTAATAAGCAGTACGGCCATGATCCCAACCTTTACGCCCTGCTTTTCATCTTTTTCTCCTTCCATGCGCAGGACATTAATAGCGCCTAATTTTTTATCGATTTCCCCGCGAATAAGTTCTTGATATTTCTGAGAAATCGAATACATGGCGTAATCGAACATGAGCATTGTTCGCGTGACGCTGTCTACAGCCTGTTTCTGCTCAACCGCTGAAATAAAAACAGCCTGAAATTCAGCGTAGAGCCAGATATGCCGTCGCATCATGATGAGGGCATAAATGGCCTCGTGCATCGGTACACCGTCTTTATAACGGTCTTCGGCATACACAGAAAAGAAGGAGCGCGCTGCCTCGAACGGTTTGTCGGATGTGAATATCCGCCGGAATTGATCGTAAAAGCGTATTGCCTGCGGTATGACCTTGTCTTCCGGCAACGTATGATAATAGGGTGTTTTGGAGTTTTTTTGCACATCCTTTGCCCATTGCTTTGCAATGTATTCAGCGTTCTTTTCCACCAGGTCGATTAACTTCAATGAAGCCAGCATACCCTACCTCCTTTCTCTGCGAGGTTTAAACGTATTAATGATTCTAGGTGAAGATACTCTCTCTGTTACGTGTTCGGCTGTTCGAACCACTCTAGTTTCATCAGTTCCCGGTATTTTTTACTGATGAAATACATGGCATAGTCAAACATCAGCATGGTTCTTGTGATGCTGTCCACCGCCTGTTGTTTCTCAACGGCTGTCGTGAATACGGCCTGAAATTCTGCGTAAAGCCAGATGTGCCTGCGCATCATTATCAAAGCGTAGATTGCTTCTTGCAGAGGAATCCCTTCCCGATAACGCTCCTCGGCATATCGTGAAAAGAACTTTTGAGATGCCTCGGCAGGATCTTTGGTCATGAATATTTTTCTGAAATTGTCATAAAAACCAATGGCCTGAGGAATCAGCCTGTCGGCCGGCATTCCATGATATGAGGTGGTATATTTGTTTTTCTTCACGTCTTTGGACCACTGTTTTGCAATCTCTTCTGCCTTATGCTCCACCAAGTCGATCAGCTTCATCGATGCTATCATTGTAAATCGCCTCCTTTCGAGCCGTCTTGATAATTAGGTCATATCTACAATCTGAAAGAGCTTTGCCTTATATAAGGCAATAGACGTGCCCGATGCCTCACGAAAGCAAGCAATCTTATAAATTATGGATATTGTAGATGATATGGTCTAATAGAGTTTTGTCAGGCTTAATGCGGCAGCGAACAAAAAGTCTGCCTTTCATTGAGTAAAAATAGAAACAGGGATGGATATTTTGATTAACTTGTTGGAATCATTGGCATACAAAAGCGGCGACCTTTATGTCGCGGTATTATGACCTATAGGTCGCGAATCCTGCCAGCCCATTTTTCATCCAATCTCATGGATGCCAGCTTACGTTGCAACTGTCTGACCGTTATGCCTAGAATGCTAGCAGCCTGTTTCTTGTCTCCATTTGTGTAAGTCAACACATGTACTAGGTGATGTTCATCATTTTCCTTAAGAGTACAAAGGTGATGCGGGACAGCGGAAGAAAAAGGCGCTGAAGTACCAAGATGGTGGGGCATAATAATTTCTTCATCACAAAGTATGACGGCGTTTTCGACAAACTGGGCAAGTTCCCTGACGTTTCCCGGATAATCTCTTGTATTTATTATTTCCATGGCTTCCGGACTGAAACCGTGAACATTTTTATCAAACCGGCTGCAGGATGCCCGCAGAAAATGTGAGGCAAGAAGAGGGATGTCTCCAGGCCTTTCACGCAGGGGAGGAATATGAATATATGCCGACTTGAGGCGGTACAGCAAGTCAAGCCGAAACCGCCCTTCCTGACAGGCTTTTTCCAATTCCATATTGGTTGCCGAAATGACGCGGGTGTTGACGTGAACGGCTTTAGTTCCTCCAAGAAGGGTTATGGTTTTTTCCTCAAGGACTCTCAGTAGCTTTGCCTGTAGTCCTAAAGGAAGTTCACCGATTTCGTCCAGAAAAAGGGTGCCGCAATCGCCCTGCTCAAAATATCCGTGATAATTTGCCTCGGCGCCGGTAAATGCCCCTCGTGTATGCCCGAAAAACTGGGTTTCAAACATCGTTTCGGGAATCGCGCACACGTTGACAGCGACAAAAGGCCCATCAGGAAAGGGCCCCGTTCTGTGAATGCCACGTGCCATAAGCTCTTTGCCGGTTCCCGATTCTCCGGTTATCATAATGGGGTTTCCGCTTTTTGCCATGACACTGGCGTAGGCAATCAAAGATTTCAATCTGGGGCACTGAGTAATAATGTCGGTAAAGGGAGCGGGCGTTGCTTTGTCCTGTTTGAGACTTCCGGTGTGTAGTCCGATAAGCAGTCCCTTTCTTTCGTAAGCTCTTTCGATTGATAAAAACAGCCGCTCATTGTCCACCGGCTTTACGAGATAGTCATAGGCGCCCAGTCTCATAGCCTTTACTGTTGTCGGTATATCGTCCACAGCCGTAAGGATAATGAACTCAGTATGGGGCTTGTATGGCTTTGTCGCTTCTATTACCTGGATACCATCAACTTCCGGCATCAGCAGGTCCAGAAGTACTACATCATAATCCAGAACCTTTATCTTGGTAATAGCTTCCACTCCATTGTCACAGATATCAATATTCCGGAACCCCCGCCATTTTAAAAGTCTCCTTACGGATGTTAGAGATATAGATTCGTCGTCCACGATCAGGATTTTCATAAACGCTGTCTTCCGATACTATTTATTGTTGCTTTCAGTTCTTCCATGGGGAAGGGTTTTCTTAATACGTGATCCGCTTTGCATTGCCTGAGCAAAGCATCCTCAATAACTTCCTGTTCTGAACTATACAATATCAAGGTCAGCAATGGCAAACGCTGTCTGATCATTTTAATAATTTCCAATCCGTTGCCCCCCGGGAGCTTGATCTCAGAAATAACGACATCTATCTCCGGTTTCCTTTCAATATAGGCAACAATAGTTTCTGGCTCATATGATGATGACGGCCACTTTTCCACATCCACGAAGCAGGCCTTAAGTTCTTTTAAAAAAACCTTGTCGTTGTCTATGCATAATATGGATGGCGATGGTTTTACTGGCCGATTTATGTCAACAGGAAGGAAGATAGTAAACCTGCTCCCTTTTCCAGGGCGTGATAGTACACCTATCGTTCCCTGATGTTCCTTAACAAGACCGTAAGATATTGACAGACCCAGACCCGTTCCCCCCGTATCCCGTCGGGTTGTAAAAAAAGGATCGAAGATATGATCTACTATATCGTGAGCAATGCCTGCTCCATTATCTTCAATCTCGATAACCACGGAGTTGATTCTATCGATATATCTGGCTGCTATTGTTATTGATCCTTTCCGCTCGTCGGGCATGGCCTGGTGAGCGTTTATTAAAAGGTTCGTTATTACCTGCTCCAGTTTATGAAAGTGTCCTTTTATAGACGGTAAATTCTGATCTATGTTTTGAGTAATTTTAGAGACAGTTCTCCTGACCTGGGCTCCGACTATTATGAGGGCCCCCTGAATGATGTCCCTTATATTGGTGTCTTGTTTTTCTGCGGCTTCATCGGATCTCGAAAATTCCTTCAGACCGCTTATTACTCTCGTAATCCTGCCGGAGGCAATTTTAAAGGCATCGATTATTTCCCCCATATTTTGTTTGATCTCATAGGGCGTCATGCCTTGGTGCTTCCATTGTGCGTGGATCAAGGTCTTGTCTGGAATAAGTGGTTCAACCGATTTCCATATCTCTTCCAGAAGAGGAATGTTGTATGAGATAAAACTGATGGGGTTGTTTATCTCGTGGGCCACACCGGCGACAACCTCGCCAAGGGCAGTCAATTTATGCGTCTGGATCATTTGCTGCAGGCGCAGTTCAGCCTCCTGGCGAATGAGTTTGTCCTCGGTGACATCCTGCCAGGCACCGACAATGTGATATGCAGAACCATCGTGAGATTTTATCAGCCTGTGGTAGTCGGAAAACCACCGGTATGAATCTCCTGCAACCCGAAATCTATAAACGCACCAGTTGGTACCCTGTTTGGATTCATTCCTGATCCTGTTAAGCACTTCCTGTCTATCATCAGGATGAATGTGATCCCTCCAGAAAGCATGGCTGCTGATAAAATCTCGCGGCGTATAGCCGGTTATTTCCTTAATTGTGGTGCTCACATAAGTTATTTCCTGATGCCCATCGGCTTTTCGCGTGTATGAGACAATCGGCAACGATTCGAGAATAAAAGAAAGATGATCGGTTGTCTGTTTGAGCGCCTGCTCTGCACGCAAACGCTCTCTCAATTCCGCCTGCAGGGCGTCGTTCGCCTTGGCCAGTTCTATAGTACGTTCCTTGACGCGGGTCTCCAACTTTTCGTGAGCCGCCATCAGTTTCTGCTCCGCAAATTTGCGCTTGGTTATATCCTCAAGGGTTTCGATGGCGCCGACAAGATCACCTTGCGAATTTCTGATGACGGCGGCTGTAAATCTGAGCCATTTCCCCTGCTCTCCAAGTTCAGGAAAAAAGTCGACTGCTTCATAAGCTTCATTAAGCAGCTTGGATTTGACATATTTTTCCGCATACCAGTGCGGAATTTTTTCCAAAGCCTCATCGACCATCAGGTCGGCCATGCATGGTCTTTCCGTCGTGTAGAAGGCCCTCCAATGCTGTCTGGTGTCTATAACTTCCTGTGCAGGGATACGGCTCAACTCTTCAAGAGCTTTATTCCAATAGATAAGACGGTGATCTTTGCCGATAACGAAGGCGGGAATGGGCGATCCTCCGATGATGCTTTGCAGGATCTGCTCACTTTCTTTTAAAGTCTCCTCGGTTCTTATGCGTCGCTTTTCTGCATGTTCGTATTCATTGACGCGGCGTCGGAGTTCCGTAAGCTCCTTTATAAGATCTGATTTTTTCCGGGACTCATCTTTCATTTTCGTAACGCCTATCATCACGAGTGATTCAGAGCGATTAAGCAAAAGACCTCTATTTTTTTATGAAGTAAAAGAGGGATGAAGTCAAGACGATCTTGTCGGTGCGGTAAGGCTGAGTGACTCTGTGTTCAATTTGCCTTGCATTTCTTTTCCGGTATGTTAAATGATCTTAAACGTCATGTCAAACAACGCCCATTTTATCTTCAGTTGGAAAAGAAAAAGCAGGATCCTTGTAACCTGCCCGAAAGCTGCTCCGGTTTACCTGATGAAGGAGATATCCGAGCTGGGATTTCCTGTTATGTCAGAAACGGTTGCCGCCGTTACAACGGCAGGCACACTTGAAGATGCGATGACGTTGAATCTGTGGCTGCGCACTGGACATCGTATTCTATACCAGATCGATGAATTCAGGGCGAAAAATTCGGGGGAACTTTACGGTCGCCTGCTGGGTATTCCATGGGAGCGGATGATCCGAGAAGATGACTATGTAACGGTAACGGCAACGGTAAGTAACGAGACGATTAATGACACCCGTTTCGTAAATGTCAAAGCCAAGGATGCTATAGTAGACCGGATAAGAAAAAAGTGCGGCCGCCGCCCGGATTCCGGTCCGGAGCGCAGTAAGGTTGTCATCCATTTATACTGGCATGGCAACGAGGTTTCCGTTTTTATAGATACATCCGGAGAACCTCTGGCAAAACGCGGCTACAGAAAGATCCCCCTGCATGCGCCCATGCAGGAGACGCTGGCGGCCTGCGTTGTTTATGCAACAGCGTGGCACGCTACAGGGGATTTTATAAATCCGATGTGCGGCAGCGGAACTCTGGCCATTGAGGCGGCGTTACTGGCAACAGGAAGAGCGCCGGGGCTTACGCGCGGCAACTTCGGCTTCATGCATCTGAAAGGTTTTGAATCTTCACTCTGGAAGCGTTTACAGGAAGAGGCCAGCAAAAAGATTCATGATGCATCCACCGGCAGGATACTGGCGACGGACATCAGCAAAAAAGCAATTCTTTCGGCAAAGAAAAATGCACGTGCCGCGGGAGTGGAGCATAATATAGAGTTTGACACCTGCGACTATTCGAAAACGGAAATCCCCGGCAATGAGGGTGTTATAGTATTAAATCCGGAATATGGACTTCGTCTGGGGGATGTCGGGCAGCTTGAAACTGTTTATAAGGGCATAGGTGATTTCTTCAAGCATCGCTGTCATGGATACAGGGGATATATTTTTACCGGAAATCTTGATCTGGCAAAGAAAGTAGGCTTAAGAACAAAAAGAAGACTTCCGTTTTTTAACGGGGAAATAGAATGCCGGCTGCTGGAGTATGAGCTGTATGCCGGCAGTAAAAGAACATCAAGTGAATCGTCGGGCCGGTTACAGGCATGAAGAACGTTTTCTGAAACAAAACGGATAAGGGAATGGAGGTATCAGATGTCACCTGACAGCCAGAACCAGAATCCTATAGGCGTTTTTGACTCCGGAGTCGGCGGTCTAACAGTTTTTCGTGCATTGATGGAGAGGCTGCCTTTTGAGAATATCGTCTATTTCGGCGACACGGCGCGAGTCCCCTACGGCGTAAAATCGGTAGAAACAATTGTTCAGTACGCTCAGGAAATAGTTCAATACCTGCTTCAAAGAGAGGTTAAGCTCCTGATCGTGGCCTGCAACACTATGGCGGCAGTGGCAAAAGAAGCGATAAACAGGATATCGCCTGTGCCCGTTCTTGATGTTATTGACGCCGGAGCCCGCATGGCCTCTGCCAGAACCCGCAGCAGACGCATAGGCGTAATCGGAACACCGGCTACCATCAATAGTAACGCCTACACCAGGGCCATATTCAAACATGATGCAGGAAGCCATGTGTTTTCTCAGGCCTGTTCTCTTCTTGTACCGTTGGTTGAGGAGGGCTGGCTCGATCATCCGGTTACCAGAATGACGGCGCAGGAGTACCTGAAACCCATACTCGTTGAGCATATCGACACCCTTGTCCTGGGTTGTACGCATTACCCGCTGCTTAAGCCCCTGATTCGGGAGATAACGGGACCCGACATAATGCTCATTGATTCTGCGGAGGCGATGGCTGATATGGCTGCCGATTTGCTGAACGAGAAGCGCATAGAGAACCCCTTGAGAGTCAATCCTAAATATTCGTTTCATGTGACGGATGTCCCCTTCCGTTTTCAATCAATAGGGGAGAATTTTCTCGGCAGAACCCTTTCCAACATAGAAATTGCAAAGCTGTAATCAGAAAGAAAAGGATGGTATTGAGCCTATGAAAGTGATCCTCGCCGGTTACAACATCGATTGCGGTGTGATTCGCGGGATACAGGAACAGCATCCCGATATGCAGGACCTGACGCCGGAAACCGTTGCCGCCGCCTATGCGCGTATCAGCAGAAGTCCCAAGCCGGTTGATGAGTTAAGATTGATCGCCAGAACAGAGGTGGAGAAGGCACGGCAGTCAAACAGGAACATAGTTTTTGAAATGGGGCACAGTTCAATAGCGGAACATGCCGTGTTCAATATAGATGTCATAGGAGTCTCGCGCCTTATTGTCGAGGAGATTGAAAAGTTCCGGCTTGCTTCTTATACGGAAAAGTCTCAGCGCTATGTACTGATGAAGGATGATTTTATTGTGCCGGAGGAGATAGCAGGGACAGGCCTGGAAAAACTTTTTATCGCGACCGTAAAGGAGCAGAACCGGCTTTACCATGTTCTTTATGAGAAGCTCAGGCCGTATGTCTTCGAAAAAAACAGCGAACTCGCTTCTGAGCCTAAAAACCGCTCCATGCTTGAAGGATGGGCTAAAGAGGACGCACGCTATATTATTTCGCTTGCAACGGAAACCCAGTTGGGTATGACAATCAACGCCAGAAATCTGGAATTGATGCTCCGCAGGCTGACTGCCCAGCCGCTGAAGGAGGGGGTAGATATCAGCCGGGCGCTTTATGACAAAGTCAGAGAAGTTGCTCCATCGCTTATCAGATACACTGAGGCAACCGATTACGACCGGCTTACAAGAGATGCGTTGAGGGATCAGACAGCGGATCAGATAAAGCCGGGAAAAGGCAAAGGGGTGAAGCGATATACAAATTTAATCTTTGCCACACCTGAAGCTGATGCGAGATTGGCGGCGCATCTTATATTTTCTTCGTCAAAAGTTTCCTTTAAGGATTGTTTGAAAGAGGCACTGAGAATGACGAAAGAAGAAAAGAAAGCCCTGATCAAAGCTACCTTTCGCCACATGAAATCCTATGATGCCGTTCTGCGAGAGTTCGAGAATATTGACTTGCATTTTGAACTGGTCATCAGTGCAAGCTGCTTTGCACAGTTAAAGCGGCATCGCATGGCAACAATTATCTGCCAGGATTACGATCCTGCCCTTGGTGTGACCGTTCCTGCTGCCGTCAGCGAGACGGGGATTGAAAAGCATTTCATGGATGTGGTGGCACGCACGGAAGATACATATAATGAGATCAAGAAAACAGCGCCTCTTGCAGCTCCCTATATTCTTACCAATTCGCACCGCAGAAGATTGATCATGAAGATCAATGCCCGGGAGCTTTACCATATCAGCCGTCTCCGTGCCGATGCACATGCCCAGTGGGACATCCGTCAGATTGCGCAGCAGATGGTGGATATAGGACGCAGGGAGATGCCTCTGACGCTGATGATTGCTGCGGGCAAGGACGGCTTTTCCGCCCTGCATAAGCGTTTATACGGGAATTAATGCCGACGCAGGGAAATCTAATGCAACAGACGCCTGATGTGTGCAAATATTGCGGCAAGCCGAAAGTCTTTACCTCATGTGAAGACTGCGGTGTTTTGCTTTGCGAGGAATGCGCCGTATTCGAGATTCTTGCCAAGGGATGCGGCACAGTTGTGCCGGTCTATTTCTGTTCCGTATGCGCTGTTGATCCCATGATCAATCCCAACGCTGCCTTCCGCCAGGAATAATCCCATATTACGCAATAAAAATGATTCTCATCAGGGAAGCAGCTCTCCCTCAAGCCAGGATAAGTACTCTTCGCTCCCGGCGAGTATCGGTGTGGCGATGATTTCCGGTGCGTCATACGGATGGACGGCCTTTATGGCCTTTTCGACTTCCGTATAAAGGTTCTGGCGCGTCTTGGCTGTGCAGAGCCACTCCGGTGTCCTCTCCATCCGGCCTTTCCACCTGTAGATGCTGACAATTGGTCCGGATACCTGAACACAGCCGGCGAGCCTTTTTTCAACCAGGGCATGCGCTATCTTTTCTGCGATATCCTGCTTGTCCACAGTGGTTGATATCTGGATGAACTGTTCCATTGATTCAGGCCTCCTTGTTGCTTTTTGCGCATTCGTACATCATGATTGCCGCCGCCTGCGGAAGGCTGAGCGATTCCATGGCGCCACTGCCCGGTATGTGCCATTGCTCATCGACACTTTCGAGAATCCTTTTCGGCAGTCCATGCGTTTCGCTCCCGAGTAAAATAGCCACTTGGCGCGTGCAGGAATGAGGATTTATTCCCTTCCGGGCCGAGGTTCCCACGATCAGAAACTCTTTCCTCAGTTCCGGCAGTGTAATTGAAAAGTCCATGTCGGTAATGATTGTCAGATGAAAAAGGCCGCCCATTGATGCCCGTACTACCTTGGGGTTCGTATAGTCAACCGAACCTTTGCTGATCATCACCAGGCGAAATCCGAACCACAGTGCCGTCCGCAGCAGGGCGCCCAGGTTGTTTGGATTGTTGATGCGGTCCAGAAGCAGAATGTGACCGGTATAACCGGATAAAATCTCCGTAATATTTTCCGCAGGCCGTGAAGGTGCAACGGCCATAATACCTTCCGGTGACTTGTCCTGGCTGAGTCTATGCCATTGTCTGGCTGTCAGTGAATAAACAGGCCGTTGGCGGCTTCTTCCCGAAAATAAGGGCCGCCACTGGTCCGCTTTTTCTTCCATCACCAGCAGGCAGTCAATCGGCCAGCTGCTTTTGAGGAGTTCATAGACAATCTTTGCCCCCTCGGCCAGAAAAAGGTTTTCACGATGGCGGTTCTTGCCGAGCAGGAGCATCTCCCATTTTTTCAACTGCATTCTTGTTGGCGTTTCCATCTTCATTAATCTTCCACCAAATGACCGACAAACTGGGAATTATTGTGTATGATCCCCTTGTCTCTGCGAAAGCCGATGCCGCACGGTTCATACGAAAAAAAGACGCCGGCCTGATAGAGCCGGTTATCACCGTCTTTTTTCAGTTCCGCATACTCCTGAAATATTGAGCGGTATGACTCATAAGGGCCCGGCCTTTCTTCAATGGTGTTTCCTTTTTCATCACGCAATATTATGTTGTTGCCTTCTCTGCTGAAGGTTTTCTTCTCCACGCAGCGCCTTTCCTGTATCGGCTGCCATGAGGTTTCAAGCAGAAGAGGGTGACCGGGATAAAGGTCCCAGAGGATTTTCATAATGCCCTTGGATTGAAAAAGCAGGCTATAAGGCGGATTTATCAGCACAGCGACATCTCGTAAAATGATATCTGTTAATATTTCGGCAAGTTCCGGTTCTTCGTTTCCTATGTATTCATAAGGAACCAGTTTAAACCAGAAATCAAAGTGCTCGCCGTCGCTATTGAATATTCCTCCCTTTTTCATAGGATTTCCCTTGTCAAAGCAAACAGCTTCTGCGTATTCGAAACCTGTAATGTAACCCGATTCATAGGCTATTTCCTCGAAAAGACGCGTGGTGTTTTCATCCTCCAGACCGGCGTCCAGGCAGGAAAAGAGAGCATGGGGGATTTTTTCTTCCGATGTATCGAACAGGGGATGAAGTGCCTTAATTCGTTCGAAAGATTCCTTGAGTGTTTCATAGAGCCGGTTGAACTGCTGTTCTTCTTTCAGGTTATTGTGCTTTAGTATCATCCATTGAATCAGCGCAACTTCGAATATCATGGAAGGTGTATCGGCATTAAATTCAATTAGTTTGATGGGGGTTCCGTCCAGGCCTCCGGCAAAATCAAAGCGCCCGATCAGATGGAAGTGGCGGTCGTCTTCCCAAGTGTATCTGATTATCTTTTCGAGGTTGGCGGGAATATCGAGCGGGGCAAACAGATTGTTGTCTATTACATACTGGCCAGCCTGAATATACATATCGTAAAGTTCTTCAGCGGCACGGTAATAGCTGTTGCCTTCTTCTTCGGTGATAACTACAAGCTCGTCCGCGACGTAATGAGGCTGTTCAGGGGTTTTGTACCAGTAAAAGCCGAGTTTCTCGAAGATATTGCCGGGTATGGGGTCAACAGAGATGGTCTTCATTCCAGGTCATCCATGCAGACAGACCGCTTCCGCATCCGTCATCCCATGAACCCCCGGAAGCTGCTTGACAGACTTGAAAAGAAGCCGCTTTTGCCTGCCGTGGCCTTGCCGACTCCGACAGCGCCCGATCTTGATCCTGAGTAATACCGGCCGCTTCCGAACCAGTAAGAACGGAAAGTCGGACCGCGCTGATCCTCCCGTTTTCTCTCATCTATGAGCGTTTTGTTGGTGAGACTTTGATTATACAATTGATTGTTGGCGTAATAACCTGGATTAAGGGAGGTGGTTTTACCCATCATGTAGCCTAACAGACCGGCGGAAAGAGCTGTGCCGATTGCTCGCCGGTAGGGGTCGCCCCCGGTACCTGTTGCAGGTGTATCCATCATGGATTGAACGGTTTCCTCAGGGATTATCTCCTGCGAGCCGTCTTTGCGCTTGACTACGACGCCGGTCGTGCTGCTGGGGTATTCCCTGGCTATTTTATATTCGTTCGGCCCTGTTTCCTGCAATTCCGTCATGACCCCGACTTTCTTCAGATCCATGACGTTTTCTTCCTTGGGTTCATCAAATTGACGTGAGGCGCCGCGGGTCGCATCATCGGAGCTGTCACAGCCTGTCAGTAGTGAATTGGCAAGAAAGAAAATACCGCCGATAACGATTCTGCTGTGTTTGTATTTTTTATCCATAATTCCCCTCTAAAGAGAAATCATGCGGCTGATGACCAGCGCAAGGGCAATCACAATGCCCTGAATCAAGAGGGTGGCCGCTGTATTGTCCTGTTCTATCTGTTCCCGTATTGTGGTCTTGGGAAGAAAAACGAGATCGGCAATTTTTTCAAAGATCAGCATGCAGATCATACCGGTGATTGCGCTCATCGCAAAGAAAGTCAGGCTCTCTGTCCATCCTACAAAATCACCCGTGATGCTGGTTCTCAAGATCAGACTGTAAGCAATGAGCAGACCCGCAACGGCAATACCGGCACTCATATTGTTGGCCTTTACGCAATCGGTGATGTTGAAGCAATACACTTTCTGATGAATTTTTACCGCGGCTACAAGGGTCATTTGACCGAGGAGAAAAAAAACAACAGCCGTAAATACCCCGCCGGCGTCTCCAGTGAATGCTCCGTTCAGCAGTATTCCTGTGGCTATGAAGCTCCCTGCCTCTGCAAATCCTACGGGCAGGTTGCCATTAACAATAAGATCGTTGTTTTTAACGTCGGGTACAACAAGGTAATCATTTATATAATGGGCGCCGAAAAAGAGCACGAGGGTGATCACTCCATCCAGGATGAGATAATAATAGTCAACCCTGCGGACGCCGGAGCCCATGACACCGGCCATGGCTGCACAGATTCCTATATAAAGTCCAAACCTCCTTATGGCGACCGCCAGGTTTTTATCCCGTTCGATGGCGTCATCGTCATCGAAACTCGTTATCCGGTCAGCGATCTTTTTCGAAAGGTACAGAAAAAGCAGGATAATCAGCATATAGATGATAATCATGACATATCTTTCCATAGCCCCTCGTCTTAATTCAAACGCCTGATCACGGTTTCGTCTGAAGCAGAGTTATTTATTACCCGCCGGTTCCGGGTATTCCATGTCCTCTGCTGGCGGTATTTGGATACCCAGTTTGAAAAATATTTGTTATTTGTAATCGATTCAAGGCGGAATATCAACACTATTTTCCAAATTTTGTCATGTTTGCAATGAAGCAACACAGCAGTGAATAATAAAAGTATGTCTTTTCGCAACGCAATTGCATTGTTCTGCTGCGCCTTATATAAGAGCATATAATTTTATGGAACAGGTATAAAACGTGCTGAATATCAAACAGTTCCGCTATGCGGTCGACAACTTCGCTTATCTGGTTTATGGGCAACGCTGTGCCATGGCCATTGACGGCGGCGCTGCGGAACAGATTTTATCTTTCCTCGCGGAATATCAATTAAAGCTTGTTTATGTAGCCAACACTCATAATCACAGCGATCATACGGCCGGCAACACTAAACTGCTTGATCGAACAGGCGCTGTATTGCTCAGCCCGCGGGAGCGGACGGATGGAGAGATAATTGATCTGGAAGGCATGGTGGTAAGAGTAATGCTCACGCCCGGACATACGGACGATTCCCTTTGTTTCTATACGGGAAATGCCCTGATTACAGGGGATACCCTCTTTAACGGAACAATCGGCAATTGCTTCTCCGGTGATTTAAAGGGTTTCTATCTGTCCATTAAGAAACTTGTTTGTCTGCCTGCGGACACGATCATTTTTGCAGGCCATTATTATGTAAAGGCATCCATGGTCTATGCCTTACATCTTGAACCCGGCAACGAAGATATACGCAAATATGCGCTAAGGCATGATGAAGCGCATGTTTTTTCCACTCTGGAGGAAGAACTCAGGATAAATCCTTATCTGCGTTTAAATGAACCGGGGATTATCGCCGCCCTCAGGCAGCGGAACCTGCCGGTGCTGACGGAGTGGGACAGGTGGCAGTCATTGATGAGCATTGAATGATGACGCTGTTGTTGCCATGTCAACGAGGGACGTTTTTATTTGCCGGCTTGCTTTAATGCGGATGCCCTGCGGATCATGAAAACGGTAAGCCCCGCTCCCATCATCAAAATGCAGAGAAGCTGTCCCATGCTCAACGACCCGATAATAAACCCCAGGTGCAGATCCGGTTCCCGGTAAAACTCTATAAAGAAACGAACCAGGCCATAGCCGAAGAGATAGACCGACAAAAGAAAACCGTCAAAGGGGCTTTTTCTCCTGATGAACCAGAGAACGGCAAAAAGAACAATCCCTTCGAAAAAGGCTTCGTAAAGCTGTGACGGGTGTCGCACCTGGCGGGTCGGATCCAGGGGAAAAACCATACCCCAGGGAACATCTGTTATGCGGCCGTAGAGCTCACCGTTGATGAAATTGCCGATCCTGCCGAAGGTATATCCCAGCGGAACGGCGGGACATATAAGATCGATGAAACGCCAGATATTGATTTTGTGTTTGCGGCAATAAAAAAAGATGGCGATTAACAGGCCGACGGCTCCGCCGTGATAAGACATGCCGCTGATGCCAACAAACCTTATGCCTTGGCTGAATTCAAAGGGAAGAAAAATTTCCAGAGGGTGCCTGAAATAATAGATGGGGTTGTAGAAGACAGCATAACCGAGCCTTCCGCCGATAATGAGGCCCAGAATACCCCATATAAGAGCATCCTGAACCGTTTCCGAACTGTACTCGATGTTTTCCGTTTTTATTCTGTAGATCGCCAGTATGTAAGTCAGGAAGAAGGCGACAAGATACATCAGGCTGTAGTATCGGAGCTGAAAAGACCCGATTGTAAAGAGATAGGGGCTTATATGCTCGGGAATATTCTGCCAGCCGGCTGCAAAAAGCTGCATATTCAGTAGGATTCTCCTTTCATGGCCTCCACATACAGTTGTGCGGCATACGCTGCCGTTGCCCCGTCTCCGCAGGCGGTGACCACCTGCCGCAGTGATTTGTTTATGCAATCCCCGCAGGCAAAAATGCCGGGAACGGATGTTTTCATATTTCCGTCCACTATGATGGAGCCGTCCCTTTCCATATCAACAAGACCTTTAACAAGCTCCGTGTTTGGTATCAGACCGATAAAGATGAAAAGGCCTTCGGCCGGCATTGAGAAGCTTTCACCGGTTTTTAGATTTTTTGTTTTTACACCTTCCACACCGGATTCGCCATAGACTTCCTCGACTACTGAGTTCCACGCGAACGCGATCTTCTCGCTGGCAAACGCTCTTTTTTGAAGTACGGCGGCGGCGCGCAACCGGTCGCGACGGTGAATAACGGTAACCTTGCTGGCAAAATGTGTAAGAAAAAGTGCTTCCTGGATAGCGGTATTGCCGCCTCCTACGACAGCGACCTCCCGGTTCCGGTAGAAAGGGCCGTCACAGGTGGCGCAGAATGAAATACCCCGGCCGATAAAAGCCTCCTCTCCCGGAACGCCCAGTTTTCTCCAATATGCGCCCGTAGCAATGATTACAGAGAGGGTTTCATAAGAAACGCCTGAGGCTTTTATTTCCCATCCGGAGGCTTCTCCCTGTTTTTTTTCAGAAATGCTTGTTACATCGGCCGATAATATCTCCGTGCCAAATTGCTGTGCCTGTTTTTTAAGCAATTCCATCAGATCATATCCGTTGATACCGTCAGGAATACCCGGATAGTTTTCAATCATGTCGGTTATGGATATCTGACTCACCGACGATGCGCCGCTGATCAGCAATGTTTTAAGGCCTGCCCTGGATGTATAGATGCCTGCTGTGAATCCTGCCGGTCCGCCGCCTATAATGACGACGTCATATACCTCGTTGGGAAAGTTTTTATCGGTCATTATCATCTCCTTGAATTAGAAAAACTTCTTAGTCGTGAAAACGGCATTTGTAAAGATTAAAAGTTGACGGTCTTTGAAAAAACTGCATTTGCCGCCGGTTTATCTAATTCTTGACACCGGCATGCCTATTGCCTATAAAGCATAATCTTATATCAAGGAAGCAATGATGAACGAAAACCCTCTCAAGTTGTTGATGAATCCAACCTCCGTAGCCACTGTCGGCGCCGGCAATAATCTGATGAAGATGGGAACCCTGCAGGCCTTGACCATGATCAAGAGCGGCTATCAGGGAAAAATATTGCCTGTCCACCCCAAAGAAAAAAAGGTGCTGGGTCTCGACGCCTATCCCTCTGTTGAAGCGCTTCCTGAAGTGCCGGACCTTGCCATGATCGTGGTTCCCACGGATCAGGTGGCCCCGTTGCTGGAAGATTTCGGGAAGAAAGGAACCAAAAGGGCAATAGTGATTACCGCGGGCTTCAAGGAAACCGGGGCAAGCGGCAAGGCAGGCGAAGACCGTCTTAAGGAAATAGCCAATACTTATGGAATAAGATTCCTTGGCCCTAATTGTGTCGGCATCATCAACACGGAGATATGTCTCAACGTAACCGTTGCGCCGATTTCTGACAAGCCGGGATTTCTTGGCCTTGCATCCCAGAGCGGTACATACGTCACCCAGACGCTTGTTTACCTCAAGCAAAGAGGCATCCGGTTCAGTAAAGCTATCAGTGTAGGTAACGAGGCCAATATAGATATTATAGACATTATGGAATACCTGGGCGAGGATGAACAGACAAAAGCAATCATCCTGTATATAGAAGGAATACGTGATGGACGCAGGTTTATTGAAACGGCACAGAAAATAACCAGATACAAACCAATCCTTGCCCAGTACGTCGGAGGATCTGAGGCCGGTGCACGCGCCGGGATGAGCCATACGGGCGCCATGGCAGGACCCGACGATCTCTACGACGGTATATTCAGGCAGGCGGGAATAATACGCGTGCAAAGCATCGAAGACCTGTATGCTCACGGATGGGCGCTTGCCACGCAGCCGCTTTTGAAAGGAAAAAGACTGGGAGTTGTGACAAACTCGGGAGGGCCAGCTACTGCCATAGCCCACAATGCCGAAATGGGGGGCTTCGAAGTGCCTCGTTTCTCTGATGAGCTCCAAAGCAAGATACGCCCGCATATATTAGGTCATGCCTCCAGCAGCAACCCTGTTGACATGACATTCGATCTTGACATGAAAATTCTTTCGATGGGGATTCCGGAAATGATTATGGAAAGCGGTGAGGTCGATGCGCTTGTCCTGCATGGTGCTATGGGGACCGGGTTTATGCGCGAGGTTCATGGCCATGTCAAAGATTTTTTGGACAACATCCCTATCGATAATTTTTTAAAACAGTTCGAAAAAAACCTTTCCTCAGCCGTTTCACTTCCCCGGAAGTATGGCATACCCATGGCCTTATCCTCTTTTTTCAGTTACAATGACAATTACGCGGATGCTTACCGTCAGGCAGACATTCCGGTCTTCGACTCTCCGGAAAAGGCTGCCCGTGCTATGTCATCTCTGCTGCGTTACAGAGAAGTCAGAAACAGGAAGGCCATTGTCTCTGCAGAAATACCGAAGCCGATCAGCGCTACAGATATGATCATTAAGGCGGCCCTTCAGAAGGGGAAAAAGGCACTGGACGAGTACGAGTCAAAAAGGATTCTTTCGGCATACGGACTGCCTATAGTAAGAGGCACCATGACTGAAACGGAAAGCGAAGCCGTTGCGGCAGCCGGCAATATAGGATTTCCCGTCGCCGTTAAAGCCTGCTCATGGGAGATCATGCATAAAACAGGCAAAGGATTGATTGCCCTTAACGTACAGACGGAAGACGGTCTGATCAATGCCTTCAGGGATATCCGGAAAGCTTCCCGCCCGGACATGCCCATCCTTATTCAGGAGATGGCGAAGGGAAGCAGAGAGTTGGTTGCCGGCATGACGAGATTTCCGGGTTTTGGTCCCTGTGTTTTATTCGGAATAGGCGGGGTGTTCATGGAGGCCTTCAAGGATACCGTTTTCCGGTCGGCGCCGCTTAGCGTGGCCGAGGCGGAAGAGATGATATTTGATATCCGGTCCCGTTCAATTCTCGGCAAATTCCGGGGAATGCCCCCCGTTGATGTCGCGTCACTGATTAATATCCTTCAAGGGATCGGCCACATTGCCATGTTGCACCCGAATATCGCAGAGATAGATCTTAATCCGATTATTATCGCCGGTTCGAAGCCTCTGATCGCCGATGCCCTGTTCGTATTGCAGGCTTAGACTTTGTCCGGAAATGATGAAAGCCGCCGGTTCCGGATTGAAACTATTTATTGCCGTTCTCGTGGTTTTTTACCCGTCTCACGGTAATGATGCCTGTGCGATTCATCTCCTCAACTCCGAACGGTTCCAGATATTTCAAAACCGCCTTTGTTTCGTCCGGCGTGCCCGTTATCTCTATCACATAGTTGTCCGGCGTCATCGTGGCGATTTTGCAGCCGAACGTCTCTACGGCTTTCATGATTTCCGATCTATATTGAGGCTTCATCGGTATGCCGATAAGCATCATTTCCCGGTGTACATACCTGGGGCCGGTAAAGTTTGACACTTCCACGACATCGACCAGTTTGTTCAACTGCTTCTTGATCTTATCAGTAAAATCAGTGTCCGCCTCGGCTGTAAGAGTGATGCGGGAAATACTGGAATCTTCCGTTTCCGCCACACAAAGAGTTTTAATGTTATATCCCTGCCTGCTGAATACGCCGGCAACACGCGACAGTACCCCTGGTTTGTTGTTCACCAGCATTGAGAGAGTATGTTCTTCAATCATAAATGTTTTCCACCTTTCGTTGCAATTTCCGCGGCCGTCAATCCTGGCCAAAGATCATTTCCACATTGGAACCGCCGGGAGGTATGATGGGAAAGACGTAATTGTCCGGATCGACTACGGCCTCCAGGAGATACGGCCCCTCCGTTCTGCACATGGCTTCTATGCCGCTGTCGGTATATGCATCAACGTGTACCCTTCCCGAGGGAATGCCGAAACCCTTTGCAATGGTTACAAAATCAGTTCCTCCTCCGAGGTCAATGGTGTTGAAGCGTTCCTTATAGAACAGGGACTGTATCTGACGTATCATGCCGAGATGCCCGTTGTTGAAGACGACGATTTTAACCGGAAGCTTGTAATAGCTTATTGTTGCAAGCTCCTGCATGGTCATGTAGAAACCGCCGTCTCCGGTGAAGGCGATCACCGCCCGTTCAGGCGCACCGATCTTGGCTCCAATGGCAGCCGGTACGCTGAAGCCCATGGTTCCCATGCCGCCGCTTGTCAGCAGGCAGCGGGGTGTCTGCGGCTTCCAGTTGCGCATTGTCCATATCTGGTTGAGACCGACGTCGGTAACGGCGATTGTGCCTTTCGGCATGTTATCCTGGACCTTGCGAATGAAGTATCCGGCGGCGCCGCATCCCTTATCAGGGAAATTCCTTTCTGTTTCTTCCCTCTCTTCCCTGATTCGCTTGTGCCATTCGGGCCGTTCCCTGTAGGTCAGCATGGGAAGGAGAATTTTCAACGCAGCCTTTATATCGCCGATGAAGGGAAGGTCTGTCTTAACGTTTTTGCCGATGGAAGTCGGGTCGATGTCTATCTGGGCAACTGTTGCCAGAGGAGCAAACTCCTCGATGATGGACGTGCTGCGGTCGGTGAATCGAGCGCCTATTGCCAGGATGAAATCCGACTGATGAACTATGCTGTTGGCAAGCTCATAGCCGTGTGTGCCGATAAAGCCTAAGCTGAGTCCATTTGTTATGTTTATTGATCCGACACCCATCATTGTCGAGGCAAAAGGAATTTGAGTTTTTTCCACGACTTCGCCCATCTCTGCACTGGCATTGCTTAACTTCACGCCTCCGCCGATAATGATAACCGGTCTTTCTGCCATGTTCAAAGCTCTTGCTATCTTTTCAAGGTCGTCTGCCGTTCCGTCCGGAGGATTGTTTTCCGTATGATTATTGTTTTTGGCGGCGGGTTCACATTTGGCAGCCAGAATGTCACGCGGCAGATCCACAAGAACAGGCCCCGGTCTGTCTGACTGTGCCAGATGGAACGCTTCCCTTAAAGTGTCTGCAAGGTCATCCACATTTTTTACCTGGTAACTGTGTTTGGTGATGGGTATGGTTACGCCTATAATATCTGTTTCCTGGAACGAGTCTCTGCCGAGAAGGTTTGTGCTGACCTGCCCAGTCAATGCGACCATGGGAGTGGAATCCATGAAGGCGGTGGCAATACCGGTAACGAGGTTGGTTGCACCGGGACCCGAAGTAGAGAGACAAACGCCGATCCGGCCGGTTGCTCTGGCAAAACCATCAGCGGCATGGGCAGCCGCCTGCTCATGTCTGGTGAGGAAAAGCCGGATCGAACTGTCCATCAGGCGATCATGCAGGGGAAGAGAATTGGCTCCGGGATATCCAAACAGGATATTAACGCCTTTTTCTTCCAGTATTTGAACAATTATGTCTGAACCTATTGTATCCATTAATTTAACTCCTTTCATCGAAGACTTCCGGAGAAGCCCAAAGTGTATAAAATAAAAAAGCCGCAAGTTATTCACATTGCGGCTTTATATAATAAAAAAGCCGCGGATACCTCTGGGGGACCCGCGGCTCTTGAGTGCTATTGGTTTTTATCAAAGCAACCGAGCAGCGTCCCCCTTATGTACGACTACTACAGCTACGTTGCTCAGTTTGTTTGTCCTTGTCATATAAAAATCTCTTCCTGTCCGAAGTTGCGGACAGTTTATACAAAAAGCTTTTTTTGTCAAGCAGCTTTTTTAATCCCGGTGTTATCGGGGACGGGAAAAGTTTTCCTCTTGAAAAACATTGCTTTTGCTGAATCTCGATGCCTTATAAGCAGTCATATATGAGGGGATTAATCGACTGCTTGTCATGTCCTCGCCGTACTGCTGTGCACACCAAAGCCTTTGTTTTGTTTTCTTTCTGCTGCATCTTTCTTTAGGCATTTCAATTCTCTGGCCAAACTTGTCGCAGCCTGTCGCAATGCTTTGATCTCTTCAACTGTCAGATAATCGATAGCTCTTCTCATGTACCCAATCCTTTCTGAAGCAACCAACTGACGGCAAAATTTTCCGTTCCGTCCGCGTTTTGTGTATCGTTTTAGATGTTTACTGCATTACACATGCCAAAATCCGAAATCATCTGCCTTCCAGCAAAAGAATAATATGACACGCCTTAATCCTGCACAGCAATTTGACGGCTTTACTTTGCCGTATGCGCCGTTTTACAGAGTTGATACATTGCAGATTAACGGATGGCAGTTGTTCTTCGGCGGACGTTTTAATTTTTATAGACAAGGTCAGGAGAAATACAAAAGGGTTAACGATATCCTCGCTAACCCTTTTGTTCCTGAAACATAGTGTGGATCAAAATCGCTGTTGTCAGCTTTTCATCCCGCCGCCATTGAAGAAAGAGCTTGCTTTCTCAAAGTTGTCATTGGCCATTGATTTAAACTGATCGCGGCCTTTGATATAATTTTTCCTCCATTCCGTGACAATTTTTCTGGTCTCTTCAGAATAGAGAGGCGATTTGTCTAAAAAAATATCAAATGTTTTTTCCGCCTGTTCCTGAAGAGCGCACATGGCGCTGAAAGAGTTTTCAAAAGCCTTTTTGTTGAAATCGATAATCTGTTTTCCAATCTGTTTTGGGTCCATCTTTTTCTCCTTTTATATATATTTATTGCAGCATCGTATGCATGGATCATAGCCGGTGCTCAATCAGGGGAACCCTTATTTTTCAGGTCTAAATGCCTTAGCTGTGTTCCATCCAGAAACCTGACGTTTCAACAGCGATGCTTTCGAATGGACGCCGGTTTTCAGGGTTTTTCCTGATATGAAAGACAGCAAGGAAGGAACGTGACGTTATACATTATGGAGCTTTTCTGAAAATACCCAGCATCATGTCTGTCGGATCGATCAGGTGCGGCGGCATCGTTCCTCGCCAGGATACCCAATTTGTGGTGCCGGGTTTATATAGTTCGAAATGAAGTTGTTTCGTTCCGCTTACGAAGCCGATGGTCTGGCTGCGCTTTACAAGTTCTCCGGCCGCGAGCACAGGCTTTCTAAGCTCTGCGTAATTTGCCGTGAATTCTTCATGATCGATGAGCAACGCATAGGTTATCTCTCCGTTGCGTCTTTTGTAAAACGGGCCGTTCCTGATCACTCTTCCATCCCTTATTGCCTTCACCGGTGTGCCCGCTCCCTTGGCCGGATAAAGATCAATGCCCGCATGATATCTGGTGTTGCCATCCCTTGGCGCGCCGAAATAAGGGTAATCCTGTGAGCCGGATCTCCAGTGACCGCATCTCTGTGAATCGTATTTTGTAAAAGGATATTTCAAGGCACTGTCAAGCGGTGCCGCCGTTTCCGGAATCTGCCCCATATTGCCCTCCTGGCTGTCCTGACCGGAAGCGGAAACAATGTGCATGAAGGATATTGCAGAAATAAAAACCAGGGAAAAGATAACAATCAGAGAAATAAAATTTGAAATATTTTTTTGCATCGATAGCCGCCATCCCAAGTATATAAAAACTACACGAAAGCGACTTGCCTGTCTATTGTTTCCTGGAGAGACTGAAATTCCACATTCATTTTTTTCAACCGGTTTTAAAGAATCATTAAACAAGATTTTAAAAACATGCCTGAAATGC